>JBFFBV010000078.1:0-22301 GCA_041560205.1 Candidatus Sulfomarinibacter sp. | reverse complement strand
AGCCCGAGCACGATCGGCAACAGGGCGAGCTTGAATGTGAACTTGATGAGCCCTGCGAGCAACGCGATCACGCCAACCACGATCGCACCGACGAACAGCAGCGTCAGAATGGCAAGCACCTCGAACATGACTCGATCCTCCTGCCTATCTCTACGCACTCGAGGCTGAGAAAGTTCCCGACGCGGATCGCGACTCAAGATGCACCCGCCCACCCTTCCACCCGGATGCACGATGCAAGATCCACCCAACCACTCCCTCGGTCTCGCCACCTGACTCCTGGGGTGGGCGGTCGGCCTTGCATCTTGAACCTTGTATCTTGTATCTGAGCGCAGGTGGGATCACCTGCGCATGATCGAGTCGAGGATCATGAGGAAGGCCGCCTGCTGCTCGGGTTCCGTCTTCTCGATGACCGCCAGGCAGCCCGAGTCGTCGAACTCTTCGTGCAGCCGGTCGGCGGGGTGACCAGAGGTGATGATCACCCGCTTGAGGTTGACGCCAGCCTCCTCTGCCGCCGCCAGGACCTCCTTGCCGTTCATCTCCGGCATCTCCCAGTCGAGAAGCATCAGATGGACGTCGGGGGCCATGCCGGGAACCGCCTCCTCGGGATCGGTGTAGGTCTCGACCGCGACCTTGTCGCCGTAGCGTTCCTCCAACAACTTGCGCCAGACGGCGCATTGCAGCTTGGAGTCGTCGACCACCAGAACCCTGCGAGGCGCACCCGTGGACATCTCGAGAAGACTACTCGTAATTCGCCAATTTCTCCAGGTTTTCGGGCGACGAACTGCGTTCAACCGCGCGCCTCGAATCCGAGTGAGTTGATCGCATCGACAAGATCTTGAACCGAAAAACCGCTTCCTCGGATGAACGCCCGCCCCTCATCCAGCCGCACCTCGGCATTGGTGACTCCCGAAATCTCGGAGAGGGCACGCTGCACACTTTGCACGCAGCCGTTGCAGTGCATGCCGTCGACCGTGAGCTCCAGGAGCTGGTCCGATGCTTCCGCCAGGGTGTCGTCCACGGCGGTCCGCCTGTGCGGTCTGAGGGCGTTGATCAACACTGCAAGGAGAACCAACGCGCTGACGGTCTCGAACCAGGGCATCCCCCCCTCGCCCTCGTGGTGGACGTGCGCGCCCTGGCCGGTGATCGACGTCGCCGCCGGGACCAGAGCCGATTCCGGCAATCCACCGGCACCGATCAGTCCATCGACGGCGAGACCGGTTGCCAGCGACGCCACGGCCACCGTGATCAGATAGAGAATGGCCGCGCGGCGCCCGAGCAGCTTCCACAAGGTCGTCAGGGCGGCCGTGTTGGTGGCCGGTCCGGAGATCAGGAAGACCAGGGCCGCGCCCGGCGACAGCCCAGCGTGGATCAGGCCGAGCGCGATCGGCGTCGACGCGGTGGCGCAAACGTAGAGCGGGATGCCGATCGCCATCGCCGCGAACATCGGCAGCAGACCGCCGCCGAGGTAGGACTCGAGAGCCTGCGGCGCGACAAAGGCCGAGATCAGACCCGAGATGACGACGCCGAGGATCAGCGCCTTGCCGATGTCCCGCGGCAGGATCACCAGACCGTAGTGCAACGCCTCGACGATCTTCGATCGTTTCGGTTGTTCGGCGTCGCAGCACGTGTCCGTGCAGCCCGCCTCTTCATCGCCGTCGGCGACAGCCGCTCCGTTCCCGTTCAAGGCCTGGACGAGACCACCGCCGAAGAAGCCCGTGACGAGTGCCGCCACCGGCCGCACCACCGCCAGGAACGGGCCGAGAAGACCGTAGGTGACGGCGATGCTGTCCACCCCCGTCTGCGGCGTGGAAAGGAGAAAAGCTGTCGTGGCGCCTTTGCTCGCGCCATGCCGTCGAAGAGAGGCGGCCACCGGGATCACGCCGCATGAGCACAGAGGCAGCGGCACCCCGAAGAGGCTGGCCTTGAAGACCTGGCCGAAACCGTTGCCGCCGAGGTGGCGTTCCACCCACTCCGCCGAGATCACCGCCGAGAGCAGACCGGCGACGGTAAATCCGAGCAACAGATAGGGCGCCATGGCGCCGAAAACCGCCCATGAGGCGGAAACGAAGGTGAGCATCCAGTCCATCACTTGCTCAGCTTGTAGATCAGGTCCATCAGCTCGTCCTGATGCTCTTGCTTCTTGTCCGTCTGCAGCCCATCGGTGACACAGGTCTCGATGTGGTGGCGCACGATGACCTTGCCGACACCGCGGAGCGCTTCGTGGATGGCCGAAACCTGCGTCAGGACTTCGACGCACCCGGTCCCCTCCTCGATCATCCGCCGCAGACCGCGGACCTGGCCCTCGATGATGCTGAGGCGCCGGAGAGCGTTCTTCTGAACCTGCTCGTCGACAACAAAGGACGTATTCATGAAATTTTTATACCATACCCCGGTTGGGTATTCAATCCATATGTCGAATCTGGAACTTGGTGAGCGGATCTGGAGCGGGAGCGGTCATGGAGGAGTGGTTACACTTCTCATGAAATCGAAGGAGGCCCCAATGCACCGAATCATCCCGATCGCCGTCATTCTCTCCATCGCCTTGCCCGTCGTTGCCGTCGAGCGTCCCGTCCACACCTACTCGATCGTCGCCCGCGACGCCGAGACGGGCGAAATGGGGGTCGCCGTCCAGTCGCACTGGTTCTCGGTCGGCTCCATCGTGACCTGGGCCGAGGCCGGAGTGGGCGCCATCGCGACTCAGAGCTTTGTCGATCCGGCCTACGGGCCTCGCGGCCTCGAGCTGATGAAGAGCGGACTGAACGCTGACCAGGCCCTCGAGGCGCTGGTGAAGGTCGACCAGGGGCGGGACGTTCGACAAGTCGCCTTCGTCGACACCTCCGGCAAGGTCGCCGCCCACACCGGCGCGAAGTGCATCGAGTCGGCCGCCCATCACGTGGGCAAGGGCTACAGCGTGCAGGCCAACATGATGCTCAACGACAAGGTGGTCCCGGCGATGGCGAAAGCCTATGAAGACACTCAAGGCGACCTTGCTGACCGGCTCATGGCAGCCCTTGAGGCCGCGCAGCGCGTTGGCGGCGACATCCGCGGCAAGCAGTCGGCCGCCATGCTGATTGTCAAGGGCGAATCCACCGGCCGACCCTGGGCCGACCGCGTTCTCGAGCTGCGGATCGAAGACCACCCCACTCCGATCGACGAGCTCAACAGGCTACTCACAGTCCATCGCGCCTACGAGCACATGAATGCTGGCGACGTCGCGGTCGAGCACGAAGATCTCGAGCTCGCGATGGTCGAGTACGGGAAGGCCGCCGAACTTCTGCCCAACAATGTCGAGGTGCAGTACTGGGCGGCGGTCACGCTCGCCACCGTCGGTCAGCTCGAGAAGGCGCTGCCGATGTTCCGTACCGTCTTCGCCGCCGACGCCAACTGGATCGAGCTCACCCAACGCCTCTACAAACCCGGGATCATCCCGGATACGGAGGAGGGGCAGGCGCTGGTGGAGCGAATTGTCAAAGAGGCTTCGCCCCGCTAGCGATCACGATTCAACGAGCTGCTTGCTGACCAGCCGGCGGTAGAGCCCGTCGGTCGCCATCAGCTCATCGTGGGTGCCGGTCTCGATCACCCGGCCGCTGTCGAGGACGACCACGCTGTCGGCGTTGCGCACGGTCGACAACCGGTGGGCGATCACGAGACTGGTCCGCTGGGCCATGAGCCGTTCCAGTGCGTCCTGAACCAGGGACTCCGACTCGGCATCGAGTGACGAGGTCGCCTCGTCGAGAATCAGGATCGGCGGGTCCTTGAGCAGGGCGCGGGCGATCGCCACTCGCTGCTTCTGCCCACCCGATAGCCGGACTCCCCTCTCCCCGACCTCGGTTTCGTAACCATCGGGCAGTTCCGAGATGAAATCGTGTGCGTTCGACGCACGTGCAGCGGCCTCCACCTCTTCGTCGGTGGCCTCCGGGCGGCCGTAGCGGATGTTGGCGGCGACCGCCGTCGAGAAGAGCACCGGCTCCTGCGCCACCGTCCCGATCTGGGTTCGGAGCCAGCTCGCGTCGAGCGATCGCAGATCGCGTCCGTCGAGTCGAATGACTCCTTCCCCGGGGTCATAGAGACGCAGGAGCAGAGCCGCGATGGTTGACTTACCGCCGCCGGAAGGACCCACCAGGGCCACCACCCGTCCCGGTTCGAGGCGCAGGCTCACGTCGTCGAGGACCGTGACCTCCGGCCGCACCGGGTAGGCAAAGCCGACGCCGTTGAACTCGACGAGACCGGTGACCGTGTCGAGAGATTCACCGCCACCCGCGTCCACCACGGGTTCGCGGTCGAGAAGCTCGAAGACCCTTTCGGAGGCGCCGCGGGCACGGGCGAAATCCGACCACAACCCGGCGAGCGCACTCAAGGACATGGCCACGATCAGGGTGTAGAGAATGAAGGACGCCAGCTCGCCCACCGTCAGGTTGCCGCCCATCACCATGCGGCCGCCGAACCACAGCACCGCCGAAACCGACCCGAAGGCGGCAAGGGTCATGACGCCGACGAAGAGAGCGACGACCCGGATTCGCCGCCGCGACACCTGGAAGGACTCCCAGATCCGTTCGCCGTAGCGCTCGGTTTCGGCGCGTTCGCGGGCGAATGCACGGACCGTGCGGATGCCGGCGATGGTCTCCTCGGCGGCTTCGTTCGCGCGGGCGAGGGCGTCCTGCGCCTTCTTCGCCAGCTTCGACAGGCTGCGGCCGACGACCACCGCCCCCAGCACCACCGGCGGTACGAGGGCGAGCATGAGAGCGGTCAACCGCGGTGACGAAACGAACAGGAGCATCAGCCCGCCCACCACCATGACCAGATTCCGTAAACCCATCGAGAGGTTGACGCTGACCGTATTCTGCATGACGGTCGCGTCGGCCGTGATGCGGCTCGTAAGCTCGCCGGTCTTGCGGAGGTCGAAGAAGCCGATCTCCTGATCGATGATCGAGCGGTAGACCTGCTCGCGCAGCCTCGTCACGATGCGTTCACCGGCGATGGTGAAGAGGTAGTAGCGCAGCGCGACCGCCACCGCCTGGACGGCAAAGATGACCGCCATGATGAGCGCCGCGCGGTTGATGGTGGCGGCGCCGCCCTCGAGGGCCGCGTCGATCAGGACACCGATGACCCTGGGGTAGGCCAGGCCGGCGGCCCCACCGATCAGCAGGAAAACGGTCGCGACTGCCAAGCGCCGCCACTCTGGAGCGGCGAGAGCGACCAAGCGTCGCAGCGACACCTTTGACGACTCGTTTTCCACCGTCACACCCTACACGAAGCGAAGGATCCGAAGTTCCCGGTTCTTCTCTAGTCTCCGGCTTCTACATCCAGTCGGCAGCGAACCCAGCCATCGCCGGTGGGCTTTTCCAGCGCAACCGGATCGATGATCCGCACCCGCCCGTGATCGATGCCCTGGCCCTCGATCAGGAATGACCGGATGGCCTCGGCACGAGCTGCAGCCAGCGCTTGAAGCTCGGTCGCGTCCACCGGTTGTGCCTCGATCAAGGCCGCACGCAGTTCGCGGTAATAGGCGGTCTCGTCGAGCGCCTGCTCCCCGGTGGATTGGTCGACGGCCCTGTTCTGCGACGCCAAGGCCTCCAGCGCCTCCCGCGATCCGGTCTCCAGGAACATCGACTCGAAGAGCTCGAGTGTCGCCTCCTGCTCTGCCATTCGCAGCTCGAATGCGGCCTCCTTGAGACCGGTCGTGTCGGCGTCGGCATCCCAGGTCCCCTCGACCAGCAGGACCAGCTCGGGGCGTTGGTCGGCGCCCGCAGCAAGGGTCTGCAGCTTGTCCCGTGCCGTGGGTTCGAGCTCGGCGCTACCGGCCTCGAACTCGACATGGCCGAAGTCCTCGTCGCCCGAGCCGCCGCCGAGCTTGCCGAGGAGCCGGAAGGGGGACTTGGCGAGCTCGCTGAAGATCTCCTTCGCTGCCGAAGCGATGGCGTTCCCCAGACCAAAACTCGGGTCGTCGAGGTTGCCCTCGATGGGGAATTCGAGGGTGATGCGACCCTCCTTGTCGGTCAGCAGGGAAACGCCAAGCTTGATAGGCAGGTCGACCATGCCCTCACCTTCGACCTTGTCGCCGACGGCAAGCCCCTCGGTGACGAAGCGGTTGCTCCCGGCGAGGTCAGAGCTCGTGATTTCGTACCTCAGGGCGATGGCGACAATGCCCTCGTCGATCGGATGGCCGATGTAGCGCACCGACATCGGTGTCACCGGCGGCAAAACGGTTTGCCGGACGTCGATCGAGATGTCCGTGAGTCGTTTGGGATCGAGAAGGTCCATTTCGCCCTCGAGCTTCAGCACGCCACCGCTGCGCACCTCACCTTCGAGGTCCAGCGCCGCCCCAGGGGTCGCGGTCGAGGAGATCTTTTTGACCGTACCGTCCACCGGATCAAGAGCGAGGGTGAAGGGGGGAGTCAAGGTGCGGTCGGTGTAGGCGCTCGAGCAGCCGTGGAGGGTGACGGCTTCGATCGCGACGCGAGGCCTCTCGGTTGACCCACCACTGCCCACCTCCGTCGACTGCTCAGCCATGGCCTTGAGCAGCTCGATCAGGTTGACCCTGCCATCCTCTGAAACGACGACATCGACGCCCGCGCCGTGGATATCGATCGAAGCGACCTCGAGCCCCAGCGGCCCGACCGTGGCATCGATACCACGGCTTTCGACCCGCCCCCATTGCAGGACCCGCGAGCCGACAGCCGTCTCGCGCAGGTCGATCTCGTGGATCGTCAGATCACCCTCGAAGGATACGGCTGGCCCGTCGCCCTTGGGATCGACCGTGGCCGTGCCCTTCGACTCCAGCAGGCCCGCCCGCAGCTCGAGCGGTGCGATACGTTCGATGTACGGCTGAACCTGACCGACATCGAGGCTTTGCACAGCCACCTCCGCCTCGAGGCGCATTGGGCCGGTACCGACCACGCCCTCGGCGGAGGCTCTCGCCTCGCCGGGCAGCGTCGCTGATGCCGAGAGGCCCCATTGATGGCCGGGCCCCGTGACCACGTTCGTGAGCGCGAGCTCGGCGTCCTCGACCACGAATTGCAGCGCTTCGGGAAAGGTCCGGTCCTCGACCCGCGCGGAGGCTGACGTGATCTCGAAGCGGTCGAGGGCGATGTCCCACGGCAAGGCTTCCTCCACCTCTCGGTAGATCTCGACTGTCCGCTCCTGCGTCTCCTTCGGAACGAGCGTGTCCCAGGATGGCGTACCGTCCGGTCTGATCCACTGATACGCGACAGCGCTCTCGACGACGATCGACGATCCGCGCACCCGCGCCTCCGGATAGGAAACCGAGACTCCAGAGGTTGTCACCGAGGCGACCTCGAGGATGGTCTCTTCGGCCGATCCGGCCTTGACCTCGAGATGCTCCACCAGGAAGTCGGCGTCTTCGATCAGCGCGTGCAGTCCGTCCTCGGCGAGGAAGACCGTGTAGAAGAAATCGCCGCCCGCAACCCCGCTCGCGACGTCGAACTCGAAGAAGGGCTGCAGGGCCGGCCAGACATTCTCCAGATGGATCGTATCGACCTCGACGCTTCCGTTGAGACCGAGGGGCTCGACGACCACATCGCCGGACACGCCGATGGTGCCGCCTCGTTGGAGACCGATGATGAAATCGTTTTCGCCCTCGTGCCCGGGAATGGTGCTGATGTCATGCATCTCGAACCTCGACGGGCCGAACTCCCAAAGCAAGGGCTCATCGCGCGCGTGATCCTCGACGTCCATCGTCGTCTCCGTGACCAGGATGTGTTGCAACAATACTCGTGGCAGGCCGCCGTCCTCCTTGGCTTCGCCGGTGGCTGGCGCCCTTTTGTCGATGTCGTTCATCAGCTCGACGACATTGATGCCGCCGTCGGCGAAGCGGCGGAATCCCAGATAAGGATTGTCCACACGCAGCTCCTTGAGGGTCGCCGCCCACCGGAAGAGGCTCGACACCTGGGCGTTGGCGTAGAACTCCTCGAAAGAGACGAGTGTCGAGCCCGGCCGATCGGGCATCGAGAAGTCGCGGATGGTCAGCGAAAGGGTGAAGGGGTTGCAGCGCACCTCCCCCACAGTCACCTCGCGCCCGATGCGCTCGCGGGCGATTTTGACGATCATCTTCGTGGCAATCCTCGGCACCAGGAAGAACCCAACCAGAGCGTAGATGACGACGACCGCGACGGCCGTCGTCCGCCAGCTCACCAGCTTCCAGCTCGAGAACCACGAGCGAATGTTCTGCATGTCTCCTCCAACGTGAAGAGCAACCACAAACCGGCTTGCCTCGACGAGGTCTTACAGAACGCGCACAGGCGTTCCACGACCCTTCCCGAGCCTGGATACACGACCAACCGAGTCGTCAGGGCGCTGCGGTGTGTTGGGCGCTATTTCTTGTACTTCACCGAGCACCCGTAGGGCTTGGTCTCGGCGGTGGTCACGGCTTTGCCGGCCAGCACCTCGTCCAGGGCCACCGCGACGTAATTGGTCGCGGCCCCGCCCTTGGTGCCACGTGGATCATCGTCGATGGCACCGATATAGACCAGCTCACCTTCACCATTGATGATGTACATGTGGGGGGTCGTCTTGGCGTCGTAGAGGTGGCCGACCTCGCCCGACTGATCGACCAGGATCGTGTAGGGAAGATCGTTGGACGCCTTGAACTTCGCGTTGGCCGCTTCATCCATGTAGTTGGTGGAGTTGACGGTCAGCCAGACCACGCCCTTTTCGCCGTAGGCGGTCGCCAGCTTCTTCATGGTGCCGTCCTTGTAGTGGCGCTGCACGAAGGGGCAGTCGGGGTTGAGCCACTCCAGGACCACGACCTTCCCCGAGTAATCGGAAAGGCTCACCTCGTTGCCGGCAGTGTCCTCGAGGGTGAAGTTGGGCGCCGTGTCGCCGACACCCACCCCGGCCGCGGCCGGAACCGCCACCGTCACGACCGCGCCGATCACCAGAAACCTCGTCAAAAGCTTCATCATTTGCTCCTTGAGTCGCTGTTGCTCGCCAAATCCACAGAAATCTCCCACCCCCGGCGGACACCGTCCTCGCCAGTGACCACGATCAACGACGGGAGCTCGTCGATTCTTCCCTCGACGCCCTTTCTGGCTCTCACGTCGGCATCGATACGGGTCAGACCACCCCGTGTCTGCACGCGAATTGTGTCGATTTCGAGGGCGCTGGACGGATCAGGAAACCATTCGACCCTTTGCGGCGCCTCGGCCCACCGCAGCCAGTGTGTGATCACCCCGTCTGAAAGCCCACCAGTCGTCGACAGGGTGAAGGGTTGATCATCTGCGTCTGAGGGTCTCGGCAGACTCCGTTCCCACTCGCGAAAGGCGGAGTCCGACCGAATCTCAGACAAAGGAGCCTCGAGCTCGCTCGAGCCGAGCACACAGACGTCCTTGCACGCCAGCCAGGAGACCGTCGCCCGCACCACAACCCTCTTTCGTTCAACGGCCTCCGGCACGCGCACCTCGGATGCCAGGACGACCGTTCCTTCGTAGCCGTAGCCCGGTATCCCGTCGCTCTGAGTGAAGGCGATCGGTGTCGGCCACTGGAGAGAACCGACATCAAAGCCCTCTGGAAGTCGGAGGTCGATGGCGGTCGCGAGGCCCGCCTCGCCCGGGTACCGCCAGTAGATGTGCCACCCATCGGCGACCTCGAACCGGATCCCGAGGCGCAATGTCGAACCCGGCTCGATCTTCATGGCGTCGGCTACCAGATGTGCCTTGACCTTCGAATCGTCCGCCTCCGTCGCGGACGACCACAATGGCAGCCACCCGACAAGGCAGACCACGGCGGTCGTGAAGATCGGAATGCGGGATCTCATGCCAGTCGAAAATCAACCCACGCCATCGGTATTCCCCGGTTCGCGGATGAAGAGCACCTCGCCCGCCCGCCAATCGAGACCCAGGAGCCCGCCTGTCGGGATGAAACGGTCCACGCCGAGGTCCTGGGTCAGGACCCTGATCACACCGCCGTGGACAAAGAGAATGTGGCGTCCGTCCTCGAGCTCGCCGACAAATTCGTGGACCCTCGCGCTGAACTCATCGTGCGACTCCCCCTCGGGAGCCTGGAATTCGCGGAACAGCTGGAAGACCTCGCCGTAGGTGGAATCCGCTTCGGCGTAGGTGCAGCCCTCGAGCGATCCGAAGTGACACTCCCGCAAACGCCGATCGGTGCGCGGCTCGCCCCACGCGAGCCGGGCGCTCTCCACGGCTCGTTCGAGATCCGACGACCACACACCGGCGAATCGCCGGCCATCGACCACCGTCCGCAGGGCACGGGCCTGGCGGCGCCCGTTGTCGGTCAGCGGAGGATCGCTCCATCCCGCGACCCTCTTCGACGCCGAATAGGTCGTCTCGCCGTGCCGGACGAGCCAGAGTTCGAGAGCGCGTTTCATCTGGGGGAGGATACACGCACTCGCCCGAGTCCGCGTCCGCGTCCGATGTGGCTTGTCGGGCACGGACTCGGACTCCGACTCGGACGCGGGAAACGCGTATGCTAGGCGCAGAGGTGCCACCCATGAAAGCCATCGCCGATATCAGCATCATCCCGCTCGGGGTCGGGCTTTCGCTGTCGAGCTATGTCGCCGTATGCGAGCAGGTCTTCGCCGAGCACGGGCTCGAAGCGAAGCTGCACGCCAACGGCACGAACATCGAAGGGGACTGGGACCGCGTCATGGCCGCTCTCAAGGCCTGCCACGAAAAGCTCCACGAGATGGGCGTGCCGCGGATCGCCACCAACCTCCGTCTCGGAACCCGGGTCGACAGAGAGCCCTCGATGGACGCCAAGCTGCGTTCGGTCAAGGAGAAGCTCGAGCAATGAAAAAAACTGGAGAGCCGTACGCCAACTGGAAGGACCCCGGTGATTACGATGCCATCGTCATCGGGTCGGGCATCGGCGGACTCGCTATCGCCGCACTTCTCGCCAAGCACGCAGGGCGCAAGGTCCTGGTCCTCGAGCGCCACACCAAGGCCGGTGGCTTCACCCACGCCTTCAGCCGCAAGGACTGGGATTGGGACGTCGGCGTCCACTACATCGGTCAGGTGCATCACGAGGGCTCGATGTTGCGCCGACTCTTCGACGAGGTCGGCGACGGCAGCCTCCAGTGGGAGCCGATGGGCGAGGTCTACGACACGGTTGTCATCGGCGGTGAACGCTGGGAGTACGTCACCGGGCGCGAGGCCTGGCGGGAGCGGATGCACTCGTACTTCCCCAACGAGACGGAGGCCATCGACCAGTACCTCGAGCTGGTGCGGGACGCGATCGGCGGTGCCCGGACCTTTTTCGCCGAAAAGGCGCTGCCCACAGCCGCCGCGATGGTCGCCGGTCCATGGATGCGCCGGCGTTTCCTCCGCCACTCAGAGCGCACCCTCGGAGAGGTGATCGACAGCGTGACCGACAACCCGACCCTGAAGGCGGTGCTGGCGGCCCAGTTCGGTGACCACGGTCTGCCACCGTCACAGGCGAGCTTCGTCATCCACGCCATGATCTTCAATCACTACCTCGGCGGTGCCGCCTATCCAGTCGGCGGCGCGTCACGGATCGCCGAGTCGATCGCGCCGGTCATCGAGGCTGCCGGTGGAGACATCATCGTCAACGCCGAAGTGTCGTCGGTGGCCGTCGAAAATGGGCGCGCCGTCGGGGTCCGTATGGCTGACGGCAAGGAGATCAGGGCTCCGATCGTCATCAGCGATGCAGGCATTCCCAACACCGTGCTCCGACTGTTGTCGGAAGGCACTCCGGGCCGCGAGAAGCTGCGGGCGACGCTGCAACACACGGCCCGTTCCGCCTCGCACATCTGCCTCTATGCGGGATTCGACTCGACCGATGAGGAGCTGGGGCTCGGGCGTTCGAATCTGTGGGTCTATCACAGTGCCGACCAGGACGGCGATCTCGCCAGGTATTTGGCCGACCCCAACGAGCCGGTGCCTCTGACCTATATTTCGTTCCCATCAGCCAAGGATCCCGACTTCGCCAACCGTCATCCCGGCAAGGCGACCGTCGAGGTCGTGAGCATCGCGCCCTACAACCGCTTCCGGCCGTGGGAGGACACGAAATGGATGAAGCGCGGTGAGGATTACGAGGCGATCAAGGTCGAGCTCTCACGCCGCCTCATCGAGGTGCTCGAACGCGAGGTGCCACAGGTCGCCGGCAAGATCGCCTACCACGAGCTCTCCACCCCGCTCTCGACCCGCCACTTCGGCGGCTACGACGAGGGCGAAATCTATGGTCTCGAGCATACGCCTGCGCGTTTTCGCGAACGAGCCCTGCGGCCGAAGACCGGCCTCAAGGGCTTCTACCTCACCGGGCAGGATGTGTGCACCGCTGGAGTCGCGGGAGCACTCTTCGGTGCAGTCCTGTCCGCGTCAGCCCTTCTGGGACGGAATCTTCTGGGCGAGATCGGCAGGAGTCAGTGAGGTGCCCGGCCTGCATCTTGGATTGTGTATCTAAGTGGGCGGGTGGGATGACTCGCCGGAGGCGATATCCAGCGTCGGCAGATCATTGTCGATCAACCTGGCCTCGCGAATGAACGGATCGACAACCAGCCTGAGACGTGGATCACAGGAGCAGGGCCGTCCCCAGTTGGCGAGACAGCCTTTCGCGTGAACCGCCACGAACCTGAGCCGTTCTCCGGGGTCGCACAGCCAGCCGTTGCGGCGGAGGGTCTCCAAGTAATCCATCTCCTCAGAGATACGCGTCGACTCGTGCGTGAGTTACGGCGCACGGTGCTTGGACCAGGAATCAGTCTTGGACGCCCGCCGATAACCTTCATGCTGGCAACATTTTAGCTGACAATGGCTGGTGTCGTGATTACTGCAAAATGATGAGTTGACTACTCCCTTTGCATTACTCAATTGGCATCGAAAGGACGGAAAGCGACGCCTCGAGGCCCGCTTCGAAGCCTCTTTTCACCCGTGGATCACGGAGCCCGCGGTAGCCGCGGTCTTCCTTGTCGGGCAGCGAGACGTTGTCGGTGCAGAAGAGCAGGGCGCCCGCCGACAGCCCGATGCGCGCGCTGACCACGGCGACCGCGGCGCATTCCGACTCGACCCCGATCACGAGGCCTCGACACTCCTCATAGATTTCAGCGCCCTGCCGATAGCCCGCATCGGTGGTGTAGACCACGCCTCGATGAGCGCCCGACTCCTGCTTCGACGCTGCGTCCCACAGGCGGGCAACTATCAGCGGATCGAAGGCGGCCGGAAAGGCCGGCGGCGCGTAGTAGCCCGAGGTGCCCTCACCGCGCACCGCACCCGTCGCCACAACCAGATCGCCGACCCCGATCTCTTCGGCAACGCCACCGCAGGCGCCGAAGACAACGATCCGTTCGGCGCCGGACGCGGCCGCCATCTCGAGGGCGTTGGCCGCAGCCGGAGAGCCCATTCCCGAAAACACGAGCGTGATGTCCGAGGGGGCGTTTTTGAGCTCGAAGACCTCGCGATCGGTGGTCTCGTCGAGCTGCACCCTTTCGCCACCGCATGCGTCGACGATCGCCGGAAGGTAGGACCGCCGTCCGAAGGGCAGGAGGAGCACCGACGCCGAACAGGTGAAGGCCGGGTTGTTGGCGTGTTCGAATCGACGCTGGTTCATCGCGACTCCCTCTCAAGACTATCTCATCCTGCTCGATGCCATCTCCCCTCCATCATTCAATCGTGTTACATTCGCGGGCGCTTCGGGGGGTGCCGCTCAGGTCATGAGACCGCCCGAGTCAGGCCTCGATCCAATCCGAGAGGGAGGATGAACTGATGAGGAAGATCTGGATTCTGTTGATGGTGGTCTCGCTGGTCGCGGCACCGGCCGTGGCGAAGAAAAAAGCCGGCGACGGAGAAGAGAACAACGAGGCCAAGTCGATGTCGGTCAAGACCTTTGCCGGCCTCGAGCTGAGGAACATCGGGCCGGCCATCAACTCGGGTCGGGTGAGCGATTTCGCGGTCCACCCGGACGCCCACCACATCATCTACGCCGCGACTGCATCCGGCAATCTCTGGAAGACGACCAACGCCGGCACGATCTGGAAACCGATCTTCGACAAGGAAGGCTCCTACTCCACCGGCTGCGTCACCCTCGACCCGAACAACCCCAACGTGGTGTGGGTGGGCACCGGCGAGAAAGACAGCCAGCGCTCGGTGGCCTTTGGCGACGGCATCTACAAGAGCCTCGACGGCGGCCAGAACTGGGAGAACATGGGTCTCGAGGACTCCGAGCACATCGGCATGATCACGATCGACCCACGCGACTCGAAGGTCGTCTACGTGGCCGCCCAAGGACCGCTGTGGCGGTCGGGTGGAGAACGCGGCGTTTACAGGACCACCGACGGTGGTGCCTCGTGGGAACGCATCCTTCACATCTCCGACGACACCGGTGCCAACGAGGTCCACATCGACCCGCGTGATCCGGACGTGCTCTACGTTTCGTCGTACCAGCGGCGACGTCACGTGTGGACCCTGGTCGACGGCGGGCCCGAGTCGGCGATCTACAAGTCGACCGATGCGGGCGCCACCTGGCGCAAGATCACGGAAGGTCTTCCCAAGGTCGACATGGGCAAGATCGGCCTCGCGGTCTCGCCGGCCAACCCGGATTACATCTACGCCATCATCGAGGCGCAGCAGGACGAGGGAGGCACTTTCCGATCGACCGATCGTGGCGAGAGCTGGACAAAGATGTCCGATTACCTTTCGCGCAGCCCACAGTACTACAACCATCTGATCGCCGACCCCGAGGACCCCAACAGGGTCTACTCGATGGACACCTGGCTGCACGTGACGATCGACGGCGGTAAGACCTTCGAACGCGTCGGCGAGAAACATAAGCACGTCGACAACCACGCCATGTGGATCGACCCCGACAACACCGACCACTTCATCGTCGGTTGTGACGGTGGCATTTACGAGACCTTCGACCGGGGGAAGAACTACCGCTTCTTCGAGAACCTCCCGATCACCCAGTTCTACCGCGTGTCGGTCGACAACTCGAAGCCCTTCTACTACGTCTACGGCGGCACCCAGGACAATAACTCGATGGGTGGTCCCTCGCGCACCCTCTACAGCTCGGGGATCTCCAATGAGGATTGGTTCATCACCGTCGGCGGCGACGGCTACGAGACCGCGGTCGACCCCACCAACCCGAATATCGTGTACAGCCAGTGGCAGTACGGTGGCCTCGTGCGCTATGACAGGGTGAGCGGCGAGCTGGTGGACATCCAGCCGCAGGAGGAGCCCGGCGAGCCCGCCCACCGCTGGAACTGGGACTCTCCCTTGATCATCAGCCCGCACTCCCCCACGCGGCTCTACTACGCCTGCCAGCGGCTCTACCGCTCGGACGACCGCGGCGACTCGTGGACCGCGGTCAGCGGCGATCTCAGCCGCCAGATCGACCCCAACTCGCTGCCGGTTTTCGGCACGATCCAGAGCATTGACGCGGTCGCGAAGAACCTCTCGACCTCGAACTACGGCAACATCGTCTCGCTCAACGAGTCGCCGCTGGTCGAGGGCCTGATCTACGTCGGCACCGATGACGGCCTCATCCAGGTGACCGAGGACGGCGGTGCCGATTGGCGCGCGGTCGACCAGGTCCCCGGTGTTCCGAAGATGACCTACGTCAGCCGCCTCGAGGCTTCACAGCACGATGGCGACACGGTGTACGCAACCTTCAACAACAAGAAGCGGGGTGATTTCAAGCCCTACGTCTTCGTCAGCCGCGACCGCGGCCGGACGTGGAGCTCGATCACCGGCGACCTGCCGGAACGGGAGATCGTCTACTCGCTCATGCAGGACCACGTCAAACCCGAGCTCCTCTTCGTCGGCACCGAGTTCGGGCTCTACTTCTCGGTCGACGAGGGCGCGCACTGGGTCCGTCTCAAGGGTGGACTGCCGACGATCCAGGTTCGCGACATCGACATCCAGCGAAGCGAAAACGACCTCGTCCTCGGCACCTTCGGCCGCGGCTTCTATATCCTCGACGACTACGCGCTCCTGCGCCAGGTTTCCGAGCGGGCCCTCGAGGAATCGGCGATCCTCTTTCCCGTCAAAAGCGCCCTGCGCTATGTGGAGAAGCGAGGGCGGCACGGCTCGCGCGGCGCCACCTTCTTCACCGCGGAGAACCCGCCCTTCGGGGCCACCTTTAGCTACTACCTGAAGGACGGGTTCAAGACCCGCGAGGCGCAACGCATCGAGGCCGAGAAGGAGGCTCGCAAGGCGGGCGAGGAGCCGACGATCCCGACCTATGACGAGCTCCGGGCCGAGGAGGAGCAGATCGAGCCGAAGGTCTTCTTCACCGTCCGCTCGAGCGACGGCGAGGTCGTTCGTCGGATCGACGGCTCGACCAAGAAGGGCATCCACCGGGTGGCTTGGGACCTCCGCTACCCCAGTGCGCGACCGACCTCGATCAAGGAGGCCGCCGAACGGGCGCCGTGGGAGCGCGACCCGGTCGGTCCACTGGCCCTCCCCGGCGCATACACGGTGACGATGTCGAGCACCGTCGACGGCGTGACCACTGAACTCGCCGGTCCACAGGAGTTCGAGGTCGTCGACCTCGGTCTCAACACCTTCGCCGCCGAGGATCCCGCGGCCGCGCGAGCCTTCCAGGAGAAGACCTGGGAGCTCGAACGTGCGGTCCGTGGTGCCGTCAAATGGGCAGTGGAGGCCGAAAGCCGGCTCGCCCACACCCGTAAGGCGTTCTACGACACACCCGACGCAGACACCGCCATGCTGGCGGAGTCCCAGCGCCTGCAGACCGAGCTCGACGACATCCTCGTCCAGCTGAGCGGCGATGAAACGCGAGAGAACCGCAATGTCTTCACACCGCCGTCAGTCACCGAACGTGTCTACCGCATCGTCAGATCGCATTGGGACACGACCTCCGCGCCGACCCAGACCGAAAAGGACGGCTACGAATGGGCGGCTGACGCCTTCGAGAAGGAACTCGCACGGTTGCGAGCATTTGCCTCAGATCTCGAGGCCTTCGAAAACCAGCTCGAGGCCGCCGGCGCGCCTTGGACGCCAGGACGTCTGCCCAATTGGACGAAGTAACAGGTCGATACCATCAATCAACGACGGCGCCCCGCATGGGGCGCCTTTTTGATGGCGTGAAACAGTCGACTCTGCTGTCGCGAGATTGGAATCAAACCCGACGCAAGTAAAGAGTGAAGGGTAAAGAGTCAAGGGTAGAATTCGGCAATTTCCCCCACACGCCGTGATTGCTCTTAACTCTTAACCCTTTACTCTTCTTTAGACACAAGACCCAGCTGGAAGAGAGTAGCTGCCTGCCACGTTGTTCAATCGGGAGGATCGGCAATGGCGAAAGCGACATTCGGTGCGGGATGTTTCTGGGGCGTCGAGGCAGCCTTCCGGAAAATAGAAGGCGTGACCGACGCAGTGGTCGGCTATGCCGGCGGCCGCGTCGACAATCCAAGCTATCAGCAGGTCTGCTCTCACGTGACCGGCCACGCCGAGGTCGTCGAGGTCGAATTCGACCCCTCACGGGTCACATACGAGGTGCTGCTCGACGCCTTCTGGAACATGCACGACCCGACCCAGCTCAATCGCCAGGGACCCGACGTGGGTGATCAATACCGGTCGGTGATCTTCTTCCACAGCCCCGAGCAGGCGGAGGCCGCCAGGGACTCGAAGCGGCGCCTCGAGGCAGGCGGCGGGTATTCACGCCCGATCGTCACGCTGATCGAGGAGGCGCCCACATTCTGGCGAGCCGAGGAATATCACCAGCGCTACCTCGAAAAGAACCGCGCCGCGTCCTGCAAGCTGTGACTACTGCGGCTTCTGAGCGAGCGAAATGAGGTGGCTCGCGGTCATCAGGAGGAGCACTTTGGCGCCGACTCCGATGACGCCTTCGACGCGCAATCGTCGCAGCGCGGCAAAGGTCGCAGCGCTCTCGTAGCTGACCGCCTGACCATGCTGCCCGAGGACCTTGAAGGCGTCGATGATGGATGATTCAGGGACCGCGATCGCGGTGCCGTTCGACTCGCGGATGGTGGCAAGGATGCCGTGGCCCATGATCGCGCCGGGAACGTCGAGCCCATCGGCGATGGTGCCTTTGGACTCGACCGGCTCCACGTAGTCGAGTCCGCGCTTGAAGGACTCCACCACCGGCGCGCAGTTCTCCGACTGGACCGCCACCATCCGCGGCAGCTTGTGCTTGCCGGGTTTCAAGCCTCCGAGGGCGGCCAGCTCCTGGAAGGCCTTCCAGATCCCCACCAAGCCGGTACCGCCACCGGTCGGGTAGATGATCCAATCGGGCAGCGTCGAAGGGCTGAAGTTCTCGACGATTTCGAAGCCCATCGTCTTCTTGCCCTCGAGCCGCCCGGGCTCGAAGAAGGTCGACACGTCAACCAGCTCGCCGCTCGCGAGCTGGTCGGCGTAGGTCTCGCGCATGATGCGCCCCGCGGCGGCAATGTTCTCGCCGGCAAAGCGGACCTCGGCGCCGAAGAACTCGGCCTCGCGGTGGTAGATGTTTCCGTGGTAGCCCTCCGGCATGTACACCAGGGCACCGGGAAGGTGAAGCCGGGTCGAGAAAAGGGCACACGCCACCCCGGCATTGCCCTGCGTCGGAAGGCAGAATCTCTTGGCCCTGCAGGCGACTCCGAGGGCGATACCGACCGAAAGCCCCCGGTCCTTGAAGCTCCCGGACGGGTTGGTGCCCTCGTTCTTGAGGTAGAGGTCGACCGCGGTCATTCCGCCGAGAGCTTCGTGGCGCACGGCGCGCGTCAGGCCGATGTCCGGCGCATAGCGCCAGGGCATTCCCAGCACCGGCAGGAGCGCGCCGTAGCGCCAGATGCCGGGGCCCTTGCCCCAGCCCTCCTGCTCGATCCTCGCTCCAATTTCGTCCAGCTTGTAGACGACGATCAAGGGTTTGCCGGGTGCCGGGCAGCACGAACAGAGGCCGATCGGCCGTGTAAAGCCCTGTGGGTCGTAAGCTTTGCCGGTGACCGAGCAGACGAACCTGTCGACATCGGGGTTCAGGCGGACACGTCCTTCGGAATCGACCATTGGCGATACCTCTGCGCTAAATTCTACCGTTTTCTGATGGCCGTTTCAGCCCTCGTGCCGGCCACCGCGGCGGAGACCGTTCAGCATTTGACCGTGCGGCTCAGACCCTGTCATCGACTCTGGATCCTTCGGTGGCAGGGGCGGCGCGTGCGCCGCCCGAGTTCGTCCGCCTCCGAAGATGATCGCGCGCTTCAACAGACGAGGGTTGGGCCATGTCCCGCCCCTCCATCGCTGCTGCCGCAATCCAAGGTTGCTGTCCGCTGGTGTGGTCCCTCAATCCAGCTCGAGCAGCTCGAAAGGATTGGTGGCCGGCGAATAGGTCGCCTCCAGCCGATCTCGATGCGTCTCGAGACCAGTGGCCATGAGATCGGGCAAGCCATCCTCCCACGGGAACCTTTCGTGATCGGACTTCATGGCCGCCAACTCGGCCGAGACCAGCCGGGAAAGCTCTGCCGAATCGGGGGTTCCCGCAAGCGCCTCATCGAGATTTCGCAGCATCGCTTCGAGGTCGCGCCGCAGCCGCCACGTCACCTGTTCGGTGTCCATGCCCTCGAAGTGCATGTGGACCGATCCCTGCGACTCCGAGCGCGCTTCCATGATGTCTTGGAGCAGCGATTCTCCGGGCGGATGGCCCAGCCACGCGTGGTATGTGAGCCAGTAGACCCATGCGTACTCGCCCGCACCCATCCCGGCCTCGAGCAGGGCCTCGTTTCGTGCCCTGACGAACTCGAGCGCGCGAGGAGCCATGCTCATCCCTGCGCGGGCGGCCTGGATGCCACTGCTCTTGCGCCCTTCAGCGTCGGTTGGTGCGAGGGCCTGGATCGCCTCGGCCAGAGACTCGCGCGGAACCGTCATCGCTTCGCGAACCGACAGAAAGGCCTCCACGCGGTCGGCGGCCACCCTGCCGTCGAGCGGCGGCGTGAAATCGCGGGCCAGACCGTACTCCTCTTCGAGGCGAGCCTCCGCGCGCTCCCCCGCCTCGACCACCTCGGCGGCCGTTCGCGCCCACCGGTAGCCCATCCACCCGAGGCCGACAAGAGCCACCGTGATCAGAAGGCAGCCGACACCGCAACCTGCGAGGACCTTGGTCGTGGTGCTGCTCATCTTCGGACCATCTCAGCGGCCGGCTCGGAATTCGGGTTCGGCAAGGATGGTGAAGACGACCGCCGCGATGCCGACCGGGAAGAACCCGAAGACCGCAGCGATCGACCCGGCGACGGCCAGGCCCCAGCGCCGCCGGTTGAAGGCCGCGATCCCGCCCGCGATGGCCACCACTCCAGCCAGGAAACACATCAGGGCGAGCGGCAGAAACAGCGCCAGTGGAATCGCGGCCAGGGGACGGATCTCGGGCTCGGGCAAGGCCGCCAGCACACCACTTCCGACGAGAGCCAACACCAGCAACGGGATGCCGCCGACGAGACCGGAGATTCCGGCGACGATGTCGCACACCCCAGCTACGGTCGCTTTGGATGTTTCAGCCATGGTTTCCCCTCCCGCGGTTGTTCTTCTAATTCAGATTACGCACATTGTCTCGCAGTTGTTCCAGGGTGGCTCCACTTCCGCGGCCGTGCCCGTTTCAGTTTCCGTGCCCGTGCCTGAGTCCCCGAGAGAATCGCCTCGTTTCCGAGCGCCCTTCTCCTCACGCGCTCGCCGAGAGGATGCCAGGCACGCCGATTCTCCTTGAGGAGGTCGCACGACGGCCGCGCAACACAGCGAATCGGGAGCCAGGCACCTCCGGTCCACGCGCCCTATCGCGTCTGTCAGCAACTGACCGGGCATATTCGCGTATGGTATGTGATCGTGACAGACAACGACTCAACAGCCGCGCCGGGCCATGAGGTCTCGATGTCCACCGGCGCCTGGGCGACGATCAAGCTCTCCCTGACCGGTAAGGAGCTCGAGTTCACCTCCGGCCCGATCGGCCGCGCCATCGTGCTGCTCGCCATCCCGATGGTGCTCGAGATGGTCATGGAGTCGGTCTTCGCGCTGACCGACGCCTTCTTCGTCTCCCGGCTCGGCACCGACGCCGTGGCCACCGTCGGACTCACCGAGGCCATGATCAGCATTCTTTTCGCTGTCGCCATCGGCTCCGGCATGGCGACAACGGCCATGGTGGCCCGTCGCATTGGAGAGAAGGATACAGCCGGTGCCCGTGTCGCGGCCGCGCAATCCATTCTTCTCGGTCTGATCCTCACGGTTGCGGTGGCCCTGCCCGGGGTCATTTTTGGCAAAGACCTCCTTCGCCTCATGGGCGGCACGCCCGAGCTGGTCGCCTCTGGCCATGGTTACACGCGCGTCCTCTTCGGTGGTTCGGTGACCATCATGCTCCTCTTCCTGCTCAACGCCGTCTTCCGCGGAGCGGGGGATGCGGCGATCGCCATGCGGGTCTTGTGGATCGCCAACGCGATCAACATCGCGCTCGACCCCTGCCTGATCTTCGGGCTCGGCCCCTTCCCGGAGCTCGGCGTCACGGGCGCTGCGGTTGCGACCACGATTGGACGCGGCGCCGGAGTGGTCATTCAGTTTTGGGTGCTCCTCCGCGGCAGCAGTCGCATCCGAGTGAGCTGGCCCGACTTCGCACCGCGCCTGAGGATCATCCTGCGCCTCTTCCGGTTGTCGGTGGGAGGCATTCTGCAGATCCTGATCGGCACCTCGAGCTGGGTGGTGCTGGTCGCGATTATCGGTAGTTTCGGTCCGGCAGCGGTTGCCGGCTATACCCTCGCTATTCGCCTCATCATCTTCGCGATCCTGCCGTCGTGGGGTCTCGCCAACGCGGCGGCCACCCTGGTCGGGCAGAACCTGGGCGCTGGTCAACCCGACCGAGCCGAGACGTCGGTTTGGCAGGCCGGGATCTACAACATGATGTTTCTCCTCGGCGTCGCGGTCGTGTTCATTGCCGCGGCCGCGCCGTTGATCCGCATCTTTTCGGTCGAGGCTGACGTGATTCGATACGGGGTGGCCTGTCTCCGGTGGGTCTCGATCGGCTACCCGTTCTACGCTTGGGGCATGGTCATGGTGCAGGCATTCAACGGTGCCGGTGACACCTACACACCAACCGTCATCAACTTTTTCTGTTACTGGATCTTCCAGCTTCCGCTGGCCTACCTGCTGGCGCACTCGGCAGGCCTCGGCCCGACCGGCATCTTCGTGGCCATCACGGTGGCCGAGTCGTTGATCGCAATCGTCGGCGTGCTCGTCTTCCGCCGTGGCCGCTGGAAGCTGAGAGAAGTCTAGCGACCCACCCCACCACCCAGATGCAAGATCCAAGATATGAGTCCCACCCATCCTCCCGGGTTTTTGGCGAGCTTTCGAAGTCACAAGGTGGATCTTGCATCGTGCATCTGGGTGGGT
>JBFFBV010000077.1:0-22519 GCA_041560205.1 Candidatus Sulfomarinibacter sp. | reverse complement strand
GGTTTGGCACCTCGATGTCGGCTCATCGCATCCTGGGGCTGAAGCAGGTCCCAAGGGTTCGGCTGTTCGCCGATTAAAGCGGTACGTGAGCTGGGTTTAGAACGTCGCGAGACAGTTCGGTCCCTATCTACCGTGGGCGCAGGAGACTTGAGGAGATCTGTCCCTAGTACGAGAGGACCGGGATGGACGAGCCTCTGGTGCACCAGTTGTCACGCCAGTGGCACAGCTGGGTAGCTACGCTCGGAAAGGATAACCGCTGAAAGCATCTAAGCGGGAAGCCCACTCCAAGATAAGGTCTCCCGGGCGCAAGCCCCTGAAGACCCCAGGTAGACCACCTGGTTGATAGGCGGGATGTGGAAGCGTGGCAACACGTGGAGCTAACCCGTACTAATCGGTCGTGCGGCTTGACCACACATTTACTTTTCAGCGTTTGCTGATTGGCGATGCTCGGTTTTGGTTGTGAGTTTTTTCCGGTGGTCATACCGGGGGGGAAACGCCCGATCCCATTCCGAACTCGGCAGCTAAGCCCCTCAGGGCCGATGGTACTGCACCTCTGAGGTGTGGGAGAGTAGGTCGCCGCCGGGAAGTATTGCTGAAAAGCCCCGCTTTTTGCGGGGCTTTTCTTTTTCCGTCTCCGTGCCCGTGCCCGTGCCCGTGCCCGTGGACCACTGAGCATCGGGGATCGGTAGCGCCACAGAGTATGAGGAGCCACCTTTCGCATTGTCTGCCTCGAGAGCGAGGTCGTGTCAGCGATCGAATCCAGACAATGCGAAAAATGGCACCTAGCGATGCTCGCTTGGATGCGGGGTTCTCGAGACGAGGCCGACCTCCACCGGCCGCCAACAGAACGAAGCCGTCCATCTCCTCTGGTGCTGACGACGACCATGGTTTGTCGGGGTAGAATAGGCGCCCCCGTCCGGGGAGGGAGGAATCATCATGCGCCGACAACGCCTGGTCATTCTGTTCTGCTTCGTAGTGGCTCTTTTCCTTCAATCGGCAGCCCAAGCCCAGCTCAGCGAGGAGTACGCCGACTGGGCCGAGGGTCCGGAGGCTTGGCTGCTGACCAAGAAGGAAAAGAAGGAGTGGGAGAAGATCTCCACCGACGCCCAGGCGGAGCGGTTCATCGAGCTCTTCTGGGCCCGTCGCAATCCCGAGCCCAACGCCTCTTTCAACTCCTTCAAGGCCGAGTGGGAATCCAAAGTCCGATTTGCGGACGAAAACTTCGGCTACGCGAACCACCGGGGCGCGCTTTCCGATCGTGGAAGAGTGCTGCTGCTCCTGGGCCGTCCGGAGGGTCGTGATCTGCGGGGCGGAGACCAGGTGCCGAGCCCTGCCGGCGCAACCGACGCGGATGCGGCCGTAGGTCGAACAGACATCTGGGTGTACGAGGCCGCCAACCTGCCGAAAGAGTTCAAGGCCAAGGGCGGGCGCCTCCTCTTCGTCTTCTACGAGGAGCGTACCGATTCCAACAACTTCGCCCTCGATCGCTCGAACCGCGAATCCTTCAAGGGCATGAGCTCCCTGGCCCGCGCCCCCGAGGTCTACCTCCTCCACCCCAACCTCACCGAGGTGCCGAAGCCCATCTCTGTTGCCGGCGCGTCTCCGGCTTCGGCGGCCCACCTCGCGTGGCTCGAAGGAGGGGCTGCACCGTTTGACGATATCGTCATCGTCATGAGTGAGCTGGGGGTCAAAGATGACGTGAGCCGCCCGCTGTGGCTCCACTTCGAGCTTCCACCGGATGCCCCGCCCCTCGATCTCATCGTCGGACGGGTGACTGACTCGGGCGGCGAAGTGGTGAGCAATTTCGAGATGCCAGCAGCACCGCTCGAGGGGCAGTACGGATCCGTGTACCACCTCTCGTTTTCTCTCGAGGAGGGTTCGTACACCGTCGATTTCGTGGGGGCCGCCAAGGATGCCCCCCAGGTCAACCAGAGCTTCGAGGCAGAGGTCTCGGCGGTCCCCGAGGACGGGACCTGGATGTCGCCCCTCTGGCTGGGTTTGTCGGCCACGCCGAACCGTGAGGCGAAGCTCGGCGACGCCTTTACGATCGGCGGTTGGCATCTGATGCCGATCTCGGGTCCCGAGCTGCAGAGATCTTCGGAGATCGCCTACTTCGGCTTTGTCGTCCGTCCTGCCCTCAACGAAGAGGGGGCGGTCAAGTTGAGGGCCAAGGTTCAACTCACGAGGGACGGCAAGCCGCTCGGCAGACCGCTGATCATGCCGCTCGATTCATCCCACATGTTTGGGGACCTCCACATGTTCGGCAATTCCATCGGTTTGACGGCTCTGCCGGAGGCCGGGCCCTACGATTTCGAGTTCGAGGTCACCGAGACGGTCTCAGAGACGACCTCCGCGCGCGCGTTGGCGATCCAGATCACGGAGTAGTACCACCCGATCCACCCAGTGCCCAGTACCCAGTCGGTGGGCCCGGGGGGTCGGGTGGGACTGGATACCGGTTACTTGGAGCGCGGCTCGGTGGGCGATGACGTCGACGTCTCTACTGTCGCTTCAGAATCTGGTGGCGCTTCTTCCCGGCGCCCGGCCGGGGGGTTGGGCACCGCTCACGTCGGCACACCGAGCTTCGGTAGCAGGACGCGTTGCAGGATCATCCACGCGGCGAGAAAGAGCAGAATGGAAAGCCAATCGGGCATCGATCAGGCGACCTCCTCGACTCCCCATTGGATCATCCGCATGTCCTTGTCGCAAGCGTCGCAGTATGCGCACAGAGCCTTCTTGAGCGGCGCCACTTGATCGGTCTCGACCACGGTGAAGAAGATCGAGGAGGTCCTCGGATGGGCGCTGGAGCCCATCTTGACGCCGGACTGGCCGACGCCGTGGGCGTTGGGTATCTCCGAGTATCCGGTCACGCCGTTGCGCTGGAACAAGACCTCGACTTCCTCCCGGCACGCGGTATCGACGATGATCATCAACAGCTTCATATCCCCTCCCACAGCCCTCGCCTCAACCTTCCTTGAGACCCAGCTTGCGGAAGATGGTCATCGCCGGACACCACTTGGTGAAGGCGGACTGCAGGAGGTTGAGCCCGACGAAGGCGGTGAGGAGGTACCAGTAGGGGCTTAGCCAGTAGCCGAGGGCGAGGGACAGCAGGACGACGATTCCGGCCATGGCGCGTAATGCTTCGTTGACAGTCATTTCAGATTCTCCTTTGTGGTTGTCCCGTGCCCGTTTTTGTTGCCGTGCCCGTGCCCGATTGTGCGTTGCGGGCACGGAGACGGAGACGGAGACGGGTAGGTCAATCAATCTCCACAACGTTCTCAGGTCCGACGACCTTCAGATACATGTAATACAGCACCGGGATCACTCCCAGGGTGAGCGCGGTTGACACGATGATGCCCGAGATCATCGCCAGGGCAAGACCCTGGAAGATCGGGTCCGAGAGCATGAACGATGCGCCGACGATGGTTGACAGCTGGGTCAGGAAGATGGGCACGAGGCGCACCGCCCCCGCCTTGACCACCGCCTGCTCGAGCGGCTCACCCGCCTTGAGCTCGAGGTTGATGAAGTCGACCAGCAGAATCGAGTTACGGACGATGATGCCGGCGAGTGCGATGAAGCCGATCATCGAGGTGGCGGTGAAGAAGATGCCGAAGGCGCCGTGCGCCGGCAGGATGCCGACCAGGGTCAACGGGATCGGGACCATGATGATGATCGGCGTGACGAAGGACTTGAACCAGCCGACCATCAGGACATAGATCAGGACCATCACCACCGCAAAGGCGATGCCCATGTCGCGGAACACCTCGTAGGTGATGTGCCACTCGCCGTCCCATTTCATGATGTAGCGGGTGGTGTCGTCGGGCAGGCTGGTGGTGATGATCTCGAGCTGCTCGCCGAGCGGTGTCATGATCTCGTCGAGTCGGTCCTTCATCTCGAGGATCGCGTAGACCGGCGCCTCGAAACGGCCGGCGACCTCGCCGTAGACATAGGTCACGGGCTGCAGGTTCTTGTGGTAGCGGCTGCGTTCACGCTCACGATCGACAACACTCGTGATCTCGGATAGCGGCACCATACGACCGTCCGCGCCGTGCACCGTGAGCTGGAGGAGGTCGTTGACATGGGCCCGTTGCGCGCGATCGAGGCGCAGCACGATGGGCACAGGGTCGCGACTGGTCGGGTCATGAATGAGACCGGCCTCGGCGCCATCGAGCGCGACCCGCAGGGTGCGCACCACCTGTTCGGCGGTAATGCCGGCGCGCATCGCCTTTTCGCGGTCGATCAGCACCTCGACTCTCGGTCCGGCGGCCTCGACCTCCCAGTCGACATCGACCACTCCGTCGGTGGTGGCGAAGACCTCTTTCACCTCATGCGCCACCTCGAGGCGGCCATCCAGGGTCGGTCCGTAGACCTCGGCCACCAGGGTCGACAGGACGGGCGGACCGGGTGGGATCTCCGCGACCTTGATGTCGACCCCGAGCGCCTCTGCGGTCGGCAGCAGCATCTGCCGAACCTCGTTGGCGAGGGCGTGTGATTTGTCCTCGCGTTTGTGTTTGTGGACCACGTTGACCTGGATGTCGGCGACATTGCTGCCGGAACGCAGGAAGTAGTGGCGAACCAGGCCGTTGAAGTTGAACGGCGCCGAGGTGCCGACATAGATCTGGAAGTCGGTGACCTCGGACATCGAGCGGAACTGGTAGGCGAGCTCGCGGGCGGCGGCGTTGGTCTGCTCGAGTGTGGAGCCTTCGGGCGCGTCGATCACGATCTGGAGCTCCGACTTGTTGTCGTGCGGCAACATCTTGACCGTGGTAAAGCCGACGGCAACGGTCCCCATGGCGAGGACCAGCAGGGTTGCGACGCTGGCCAGAAAGAGGTAGCGAAGGAACGATCGCTTGATCATCGGGTCCATGACCCACGAGTAGAGCTTCGAAATCTTGCCTTCTTCGGGCAGCTCGGTGTCTTCCGGCAGCTCGCCGGTCGGTTCGACGCTGGGGCCTTTCGACTCCTTGCGGAAGAGCCTGAAGGCCATCCACGGCGAAATCGTGAAGGCGACCATCAGGGAGAAGAGCATTGCCGCCGAGGCATTGATCGGGATGGGCCGCATGTAGGGGCCCATCAGGCCGCGCACGAAGGCCAGCGGCAGCAGGGCCGAGATAATGGCGAAGGTGGCGAGGATGGTCGGGTTCCCGACCTCATCGACGGCGTACACGGTCGTTCGTCTGGCACCCGCCCATTTCAGTTTGATGTGGCGGTGGATGTTCTCCACCACCACGATCGCGTCATCGACCAGGATTCCGATCGAGAAGACCAGCGCGAAGAGGCTGACGCGGTTCAGGGTGTAGCCGAAGAAGTAGGAGGCCGCGAGCGTCAGCGCGAGGGTCACGGGGATCACCACCGCCACGACCGTGGCTTCACGCCACGACAGCGTGATCCACATCAGCAGGATCACCGCGATGGTGGCGGAGTAGAGGTGTTTGAGCAGCTCATCCGCCTTCTCGTCGGCCGTTTCGCCATAGTCGCGGGTCTTGAGGATCTCCACATTGGATGGAATGACCCTGCCGGCGAGGCGCTCGAGCATCTGGTCGAGGTCGCCGACCATGTCAACCGCATTGGTGCCGGGCTTCTTGGCGACCGCGATGGTCACGGCGGGAAGATCGATGCCGGCGTCGTCGAGGCCCTTCTCCGGCGCTGCCGGCCCGGTGCCCAGCCAGACATAGGCGGCAGGCTCTTCGGGACCATCGGAGATCCGTGCCACGTCCTTGAGGTACACGGGTCGGCCGCCGTACGAGGCAAGAACGACGTCACCGACCTCCCGGGCGCTGCGCAAGAACTGGCCGACATCCACGACAACCTCGGAGTTGGCGATGGCCGTGCTGCCGGCCGACAATCTCCAGTTGAGACTCTGCAGTGCGCCGTGGGCCTGGAGAATCGACACGTTGCGTGAGGCCAGGGCTTCGCGATCGAAGTCCACCCGCAGGACGCGACGTTGACCGCCGATGACTGTCACCTGGGCGACCCGAGGATGCCGGGTGAGCTCGACCTTGATCTCGTCGGCGACCTGGCGGAGCTGGGAGGACGACGCATCGTGACTCCACAGGGTGTAGGCGACAACCGGGACGTCATCGATCGTGCGCGGCTTGACGACCGGCGGCATCATGCCCGGAGGCATGCCGTCGATTGCCGACTGAATCTTGGTGTGGACCCGGACGGCGGCCTGGTCGGGATCGGTGCCGACCAGGAACCGAACCACGATGAGTCCACCGGAAGGGTTCGAGATCGAGTAGATGTACTCGACGTTTTCGATTTCGTAGAGGAGCTTTTCGAGCGGAGTGATGACCCGGTGCTCGACCTCTTCAGCGGTCGCTCCCGGAAAGCCCACCATGACGTCGATCATCGGCACCTTGATCTGCGGCTCCTCTTCCGACGGCGTCACGATAATCGCGAAGAGGCCGAGCAACAGGGAGGCGACGATGATCAGCGGCGTCAGCCTGCTTTCGAGGAAGGCCTGGCCGATACGACCCGCCGTACCGAGCTTGCGACGGGTCATTTTCAGCCGCAAGGCCTCGCGGTGCGCCTGCTCGATCTCGACCGCACTGGGCGCGGTCGTGGTGTCGTTCCGCGGATCTTTGCCGTCGGCGCTCATCGGGCCAGCTCCAGGGGGGTGCCGTCCGCCACCGGACCCGGGGCATTGATGACCACGGACTCGCCGGCATCGACGCCGGACAAGATCTCGATCCGGGTGTCGCCGACGGTGCCGCCGGTGGTGACGGCGCGTGTTCTCGCGCCGCCATCAGCGGCACGAACGATCACCAACTCGAGACCGCCCCTGCGGTGAACAGCGCTCGAGGGTACGACCAGGCGATCCGTGCTATCGCCGATGATCGTCGCTCGCCCGCTGAATCCCGAAGGCACCTGGAGAGCACCGAGGCTCGCCTTGACGGTGAAGGTGTGGGTGGCAGGGTCGGCAGAGGGCACGACCTCGCGGATCTCGCCGTCGATGACGCCGAGGTCGGGTCGTGCATCGACCTTGAGCTGAATCGTGTCGCCCACGCT
Organism: Candidatus Sulfomarinibacter sp.; assembly: GCA_041560205.1. Lineage (GTDB taxonomy): Bacteria > Acidobacteriota > Thermoanaerobaculia > Thermoanaerobaculales > Sulfomarinibacteraceae > Sulfomarinibacter. The sequence continues at coordinate 15,511 of JBFFBV010000077.1, read as the reverse complement.
GACGCGACCGATGTCGGATTCGCGGACGTTGAGCCACATCTGCTGGCCCTCGACGCTTTCGATCCGCACCAGCGGCCGCCCGGGCGCGGCGAGGTCACCGACCTCGACGAGGGTCTCGACGACCCGTGCGGCAAAGGGCGCTCGAACGACTGACTCGTCGGCGACAGAGGCGGCGGTCTTGACCGCGCCCTCGGCCTGCTCGACGGCGCCCTTTGCCTGCTCGTACTGCATCCTGGCCATGTCGAGCTCGAGCTCGGAAGCGGCGTTGTCAGCGTGGAGAGCCTCGAAACGCTTGGAGTTCCGTTCGGCCATTGCGAGCGCGGCCTCGGCCTGCGCGAGGGCTCCACTGGCCTGGCCGAGCTGGCCGGCCGAGGCCTCGGGCTGGATCTCGAGCAGGACCTGGTCCTTGCTGACCGTGGCGCCGGCGCGGACCTTGAGTTTCACCACCGGACCCATGACGCGGCTCGAGACTGACGCCTGGCGGGCGGGCTGCACCGTGCCTCGGACCTCGATGGGGTGGGCATCGGTGATCCGCTCGACCTCGGCCACCTCCACGCTCAGCGGCTGCAGGTCGACACCGGCGAGCGTGGGCCCGTCGTGACCGCAGGCGATCAGACTGAGGGTCGCAAGAGCGGGGAAAACGATTGGCAGAGAGCTTCGCGCCTTCATTGGGAATCCTCCGTGGTGTTGATCGGTGTCGCGCCGGACACGTATCTGAGACGGTGGCTGTCGAGAACGACATCGTAGCGTGCGACCAGCTCGCGCGTCTCGGCCTCACGAAGGCCGGTCTCGGCCTCGAGCAGGTCGATCATTTTGTCCAAGCCTTGTTTGAAGCGCCGCTCCCGGACGCGCGCGGCTTCCGTCGCCGCGGCCAGCGAGCCCTTGGCGGTCGTGTGGCGGATCCGCGAAGTCTCCACGTCCTGCCACGCCTGCTGCACCTCGAGCCGGACCCCTTCCTCGAATCGGCGGATGTCGGCCTCGAAGGAAGCGGTCTCGTGGCGCGCTGCGGCCCGCGTGGCGGTGTCGGTGCCGCCCCCCCAGAGGTTGATCCTGGCGACGGCCATCACCGAACCGTTGTGAGCATTGGCGCCGAAGAGCCTGTCGTCATACAGAGCGTAATTGCCGAGCACGGCGATCTCCGGGTAATACCCGGGCCGAGTGGCCTTCTCTTCCTTCCGACCGGCTTCGAGCTTCCGCCGTGCAGCGGCGAGGTCCCGGCGGTCCTCGAGTGCAGCCGAGATCCAGCTGTCGAGATCGCCGACCACGGGCGTGGCGGGGGGGACGGCAGCGAGGCTGCGCGCGGTGGTCTGGTCAGCGCCCATCTGGAAATTGAGGGCTGCCTGAGCGAGCCGAGCACCATTTTCGGCCTGGGTGAAGAGCTCGTCCATTTCGGAAAGGTAGACCTTGGCCTGCAGGACATCGGCGTCGAGGATCATGCCCTCGGCGGCGTACTTTTCGGCCAGCCTGACGTGCTCGGCGGTCGTCGATCGCGCCTTTTCCAAAAGCGCCCGGTGTTCACGCGCCTTGGCGAGGTTGACATAAGCGGTGACCGTTTCGAAGACGACCTTCTCCTGGGCGCGGGCAAATGCGAGGTCCTCCGCAGTCGCCATCGCCTCGGCCTGATCGACCCTGGCCGACAGCTTCCCGCCGGTGTAGATCGGGAGCTCGAGATCGACCCGCGTGATGAAGGTCGACAGCGGGTCAGGGTTGTTGGGGTTCGAGAGGAAGAACTCCTCCATGTCGAAGCGCCCCTGATTGAGGGTGAGGGCGAAGACCTCGGCGGGGTTGTTGGTGTAGATGAAGCTTTCGCTGAGGCCGATCTTCGGCATGCGGTGGCTCTTGCCGCCGTCGAGGCGTTTGTTGGCCGCCGCGGCACGCTCCCGGGCGGCGGTGACCTCGGGGTTGTCCTGCAACGCGGCGTCCACCGCGGCAGCAAGGGTCAGCTCCTGGGCTCCAAGCGGAGCGGCGAGGGCCGTCAGGACGATTGTCGGGAGAAGGTACCGTCGCATCTGCATCCTCCGTCATCAATCACTTCATAACCATTTAGGAATATACATGAATTTTGAGCTCTGTCAAGAGGATATCAACTGTGAAGCAACGATGTTTTGAGGGTTGAGCAGACGAGAAATGGTAGAGCTGCCGAGGTGGAAGCCCTTGGAGCCGGGGCTCACGCCGAGGGGGTTCTCGAGATGAAACGCCAGATCCGGGATTTACGCCGGTTGGCCGTCGATGCTCGATGCAAGATCCGGGGTTACTGACGCCCAAAGGGCGTCGTGACTCGCCCTCACCAGCCAGTGGCCGTAAGCCAACCACCCTCCCTCTCGGAGACCCCCATGGCAACGGCCACGGATGGCTGTTGAGGGCGAGTTCACGCCCCGGGCTCTCCATCTGCCGCCCCCTTCGGGGGCTGGAGTATGGGGTGGCTTGCTTCCAGCCGAAAAGAGCGCCGGAGGCGCGGCATATGATTAGCCTGGGGCGTCAGCCCCAGGAACCGGGGCGGTTTTTCAAACGAGCCCCGGAGGGGCGACAGATGATGACATCTCTGGATTGATTACGTCGGGACGCGGATCTCCGGGTTGGTACCGTCGTGCTCGGCGGCGAACTCCCGCAGGGTGAGTCGAGCGGTGGTGCCTTGGCCGACGCCGGAGCTGTCCAGCCTGAGGGTGCCGTCCATGAGCTCTGCGAGCCGTCGCGAGATGGTGAGACCGAGGCCGGTGCCACCCGCCTGGCGCGTGGTGGATCCGTCAACCTGGTAAAAGGACGAAAAGACCTTTTCGAGCTCGTCCTCGTTCATCCCGATGCCTGTGTCCTCGACGGTGAAAACGATCAACTCGTTCTCTTCCGTGCAGGCGACGGTGATCGAGCCGCCGCGGTCGGTGAACTTCATCGAGTTCGAGAGCAAATTGGTCAGGACCTGAGAGGTCCGGTCAGGGTCGGCCCAGAGGACGAGCTTTCGATCGCCGCCTTCGACGTTGAACTTGAGGCCCTTGCTCTTCATCTGGTGTTTGAAGAGGGTCTGGACGTCCTCGAGGATGGAACGCACGGGCACGGGTGCGAAGTGGATTTCCAGGCGACCCGCCTCGATCTTGGCAAGGTCGAGCACGTCGTTGATGATGTTGAGCAGGCTCTCGGCCGATTCGTGGGCGATGGTCAGGAACTCGCGCTGCTTCTCCGGATCCTTGACCGAACCATCCATGATCAGCTTGAGAAAGCCGAGAATCGCAGTCAGCGGCGTGCGCAGCTCGTGTGAGGTGTTGGCGAGGAACTCGGACTTCAGACGCGAGGCCTCGAAGGCCACGGCGCGCTGTTCGTCGAGCTCGCGCACGAGTTGAGAAAGAGAGACCGCACCGCCGAGGAGGAAGCCCACCTGCGTGAGGAGGTCGACATCGTCGATCGTGAGGTCGAGGGCGGTTCCCGAGGTCGTGAGAAGCACACCGGCGGATCTGCCGGCAGCGGTCAGCGGCAAGTAGTTGAGGTGTCGGATCTCGTGCTCGGACGCGAGCCAGTCCGCGAGCTCCTGCGGCAGGGCGGCTGAAGCCGAGACGGTCTGCGGAAAGCCTTCGACATAGGAGGTCCAGCAGGGGTGGTCTCCGGCCTTGATCGGTCTGAACCGGTCTTTTTCGAAGGCCTCTATACCGGGACCGGTGCCGGTCTCGAGTCGAACCCCGCTGCCATCGGAGAGCGGCCGGTAGAGCAGGAGCGAGCGCAGCGGCAGGAGCGCCCGCCCCATCTCGAGAAAGTGATCGAGGATCTTCTGCTCCTCCACCTCTCCCGCCACCGTCTGGGCGAGGTTCGAGAGAAAGGCGAGGCGGGACTGCCGGGCCTCGGCCGCTTGCTGGGCGAGGTGGAGGTCGGTGACGTCGATCGCCACGACCTGGATCAAGGTTTCGTTGACCACCGGGTCGACAACCGGCTGCATCTGGGTATTGAGCCAGTGAACGGAACCCTCGGCGTCTTCGACGCGGATCAGCTTCTCCCAACTTCCCCTTCCACCCTCGAGCACGGTCGGGATCGCCGAATACACCTGCGGCCTGTGGGCGGCGTGGACCCGGTCCAACCAGGTCGAAGCCTCGCCGGTCTCTGCGGGGGAGGACGGGCCGGAGAAAAGGTTGCTCGCCGCCCGGTTGGCGTAGCGGACCCGCCGCTCGCGGTCGACCGACATGACGAGCACGGGCAAGGTGTTGAGGAGGATCTCCATCCTGTGACGGAGCCGTTTGGCGTGATCGGAGAGCGCCGTCTGCGATTCGAGCAAGGTGACGTTCTCGAAGACCGCGCCGACGGTCGGCGTGGCGAGGCTGAAGCCCAGCAGGACATAGCCCCACATGAAGGGCGAGTCGTAGAGAAACCGTGACCACGAGAGGTTCATGTGGGCGGTGGCGCTGAGCAGAAATGCAACGCTGAGCCACACCTCACGAGGTTGCCGCTGCTCGCGGCCGCCCAGCATCGGTACCACCCCCGCGAGGAGAAAGACGCTGGCCAGAGCCGCTTCGAGAGGACCGATGCCGGTCACGAGACCACGATCGCCGAGATAGTCGAAGATCGCCCACACAGCGACGGCAAATGCGAGCGCGGCGATCGTGCGCAGGGCACGTCGACCGGAGCCGTGCTCCCTTCCACCGCGGAAGGTGAAGAGGAGCACGGCCGCAGCCAGGGTCTGCGAGACGACCCATGAGAATCCGACGAAGGCGTCGGTGAGATCCTTCGGTCTCACGAGCGCCTCGAGGGTCAGCAACAGGAGGAAGTGGCACGCGATCGGCAGGAAGACGTTCTTCACGTGGCGATCGAAGGGGTCGCCGAGAAGACGCCACCGGATGTAAAAGAACCAGGTTGCAAGAGACGCCAGAAAGGCGTTGAAGCCTGCGAGCAGCAGATACTCCGCGCGGTTTCCGTGCCACTGAACGACGTACTGGAGGACGGCCACCGCCGAACCCGCCGCCACCGCCACCAGCACAGCCACGAGGCGGGCCCGGGGGCCGGCAGTCTCGGTCGCGACGAAAACCCGGCTCGGCGTCATGACGGCCTGAGCGCTCCTGGGATTGCGATGGGCATGTTCAAAGTATAGCGCCTGGCGAGAACACAACTTGAAATGCCGGTCTCCTCTGGTAGATTGAGGCCCAACAAACAGAAGTCAATCAGGACCGATTCGTGCCACGGAATACACCGACGAAAAGAACGTTGTCCGACTGGGGAGGATACATCTCGATGAAACGAACGATGTTGATTTTCGGAATGGTCTGCGCCCTCGGCGCGACACCAATTCTGGCTCAAGAGACGGAAGAGGAAGAAGAGGAACCGAAGTGGAAGGGCTCGCTCGGCCTGTCGTGGGTGGCGACCAGTGGCAACACGGACACCTCGTCGATCGGCATGGATTTCGCTCTCGACCGCAAGCCAGAGCCCTGGGGTCTGAGCTTCGTGGCGCGCGGAAACCGGGCTGAAGACGCGGGCGTCAAGACGGCCGAGAACGTGCTCGTGTCGGGTCGCGCCGTCCGTGCCCTCGGCAAACGTTGGGAAACATTCGCCGGACTGGCGTGGGCCAGGGATCCATTCGCAGGATTCGACTCTCAAACAATCGCGTCGCTGGGTGCGACGTACAAAGTGGTGGAGAGTGAGCGCCACCTCCTGTCATTCGACGGCGGCTTCACCTATACCTGGGAGGACCAGATCTCTCCCGTCGCACCGTCGCCGACTCTGGTTGAGGACAGCATCAGCTTTGCTGGTGGTCTCGTGGGCCTCAACTGGGAGTGGCAGATCGGCAAGGCCTCCAAGCTGACCGAACGGCTGGTCTACCTGCCGAACTTCGACGATTCGGCGGACTGGCGATTGCAGTCCATTACCGCCATCGAGGCGGCGATCAACGAGTGGTTCGCGCTGCGCTTCGGATACGACGTCCGCCACCGCAACCAGCCGATCGGCGATGCCGAGAAAACGGACACGACCTCGACAGCGTCGGTGGTCTTCAACTTCTAACGGCCCGGTGTTCGGGCCCGAATTCGTCTCAAGGAGGGTGTGATGTTCAAGGAATTCAAAGAGTTCGCCATGCGTGGCAACGTCGTCGACATGGCGGTCGGCATCATCATCGGCGGCGCCTTCGGGACCATCGTCAAGAGCCTCGTCAGCGATGTCATCATGCCGCCGATCGGTCTCCTGCTCGGCGGGGTGGATTTCTCCAATCTCTACCTGGTCGTCAACCAAGGTTCGCCGGCCGGACCCTACGCGGCGCTGGCAGACGCCCAGGCGGCAGGCGCGGTGACGATCAACTACGGTCTCTTCATCAACAGTGTCGTCAGTTTCCTGATCGTCGCTCTGGCGGTCTTTTTCGTCATCAAGGCCATCAACTCGATGAAGCGTGAGGAGGAAGAGCCGGCGGCCGAGCCGACCACCAAAGACTGCGGCTACTGCGCCACCGAGATCCCGATCAAGGCCACCCGCTGCCCGCACTGCACCTCCGAGCTCGCCGGCGCCTGAGCCGGAATCACGGAGGAATCCAACATGGAACAGATTCAGCCCTTCATAGAATCCTTGTGGACGGTGGTGGTCGCAAACTACAAACCAGTCCTCGCCGCCCTCATCATCCTCGTCGTTGGTCGCGTGGTGGCGGGGTGGGCGCGGAAGCTCACCCGCAAGGGCCTCGAGCGCGGGGAGGTTGACGCGACCCTCGTTCCGTTCGTCGCCAAGCTCGTTTACTACGGCGTGCTGGCGGTGGTCGTCATTGCAGCCCTGAATCGCCTCGGTGTCGCGACGACCTCTGTGGTGGCGATCTTCGGTGCCGCAGGCCTGGCGGTTGGTCTCGCCCTCCAGGGAACGCTCGCCAATTTTGCCTCGGGCGTCATGCTGCTCATCTTCCGCCCGATCAATCTGGGAGACTACGTCGACGTGGGCGGAACCGCCGGGACCGTAATGGAGATCGGTATCTTCGCCACCACCTTGAGGAGTCCTGACAACATCAGGATCACGGTGCCCAACTCCCAGGTCTATGGAACGACCATCACGAATTACAACGGCTATGAGACGCGTCGTGTCGACATGGTGATGGGAATTTCCTACGACGACAACATCCAGACCGCTCTGGACACGATCACGAGAATCGTAAGCGCCGACGAGCGCGTGTTGGCCGATCCGTTGCCGCAGATCGCGGTTGCCAACCTCGGTGATTCGTCGGTCGACATCGTCGTTCGGCCGTGGTGCGCCGCAGCGGACTACTGGAATCTGCGATTCGATCTGACCCGTCGGCTCAAAGAAGGTCTCGAGGCGGCCGGCTGTTCGATCCCCTACCCGCAGCGGGACGTGCACATGTACCAGGTCGCGATCTGAATCGCTCGCCGCTTCGGCAGCACACCGGAGCCCGCATGGGTTCCGGTTTTTCCTGGCTCGTGCCCGTCTCCGTTTCCGTGCCCGATTCCCAGCCCACCGCGGGACAGGTGGCGTCGGCGCGCTTTTCTCCGATCGCGATACCGGAGAGTGACACCGCTGACGATGTTTGGCTTTGCCGCAAAGGTCGCTGTGAATGGACTCGAGCCAAAATCGTCACCAGCGGCACGTACTGTGGCGCGCTGTTCTGCCGGCGCGCCTCCTGTGGGATCACTCGCGGCCAGCACCCGCGATGAGCGCCCTGTAATCTTCAAGGACCTTCCCCGCATGCGTCTTCGGGTCGACATCCGGGTAGGCGACGAGCACGACACCGTCCGATCCGACGAGGTAGGAAACCCGCTTCGCAACGGGCAACAGCGCGCGTGCGGCTCCAACCGATTTCGCCAGCTCGTGGCCGCGGTCGCTCAGCAGTCGGAACGGCAGGGCGTTCTTTTGCGCGAACTTCCGGTTCTTGTCGGGGCTGTCATAGGACACCCCGAGCACCTCGATACCGAGCTCCTGCAGATCGGTCCAGCTGTCACGCAGCCGGTTGGCCTCGAGCGTTCAACCGGGGCTGTCGGCCTTGGGGTAGAAGAACAGAAGATACGGCCTCCCCTCGACGTCGGCGTTCGAAACCCTGGTACCGTCGTGCGCATCGAGCTCGAATTCGACAAATGGCTCTCCAACGGCAATCATCTTTTCGGCTCCTTCGGCGTGAACGATCGCGGCGCTCATCGCGACCAACGACATAATGATCAGCCCACGGATGGTCGGCTGTCGCCTCATGGTACCGGGGCAACGGTCGGTGGTGGACCGCAAATTCCACGGCCACATCGCCTTGACCGCGCCTTTGGGGGCAGTTAGGGTCGGAGAGAACTTCGAGAGTGTTGATGAGGAGGATCTATGGCAGGCAAGGCTGAACTCGTCGACCGGGTCGCCGAACTGACGGGCTATCCCAAAACCCAGGTGGCGATGACGTATGATCTCCTTTTTGAACTCATCAGCGAATCACTGGCGGCGAAGGACAAGATCACGGTTCCCAACTTCGGCACATTCCAGATCTCCGAGCGGCCGGCCCGCGCCGGGAGGAACCCGGCCACCGGCGAGCCCATCACGATCGCGGCTTCGAGGAGCGTCCGCTTCAAGGTTTCCAAAAACCTCAAGGAGATGCTGTAAAGGGAGCAGTCAGAGAGAACTGGAGGGGCGGGACATGCCCCGCCCATGTTCGCGCCCGCCGTGTCATTCCGACCGACCGAGTAAAGCGAGGGAGTGGAAGAATCCGTGGGACGGATGGCGGCATTCCGGTGTTTCCATAGATCCCTCGGCTCGCTTGCGGCTTCGCCTTCGGCTACGCCGTCACAAGGTGCTCGCTCGGGATGACACGTCACAATGAAGGGCGGCACGATGCCGCCCCTCCATGACTCGGTCCGTGTTGACCTCTACTTCGGTGCCAGCTCCCGGCCGAGCTCCTCGGTCAGGATCTCCTCCAGCGACATCAGATCGAGATCGTGATCTTTCTTCCGTCTCTTCCCGAGGCGGGCCACATCCTGGCGATCGACGTCCATCCCAGCTTGGATGGTGGCGGCGATGAGTTCGAGGGGGAGACCGTTCTGCGCCTTGATCCGCACCGCGACGCTGCTCATCCGCTCGCCGCCCGGCATGGTGCCTCGCATGATCCAGCCCTGCTGCTGGTTGAAATGGTAGATCATGCGACCCATCGGATCGTTCCACTGGGCGAGTCTGGCCTTGGTCCGGCCGTCCTGATTCGGCGACCAGTCGAAGGTGTCGAGCCCGAGCGAGAAACCCGTGTCGCCGGCCGAGGCGACGGTTCCCACCAAGATCGCAACCATGAGGCTCAGAAGAACTCGCATCACGCTCCCGTCGATTGAGATGACAATCACCCCGCAGCGGGGACTCAGGGTACACTCGCTCTGTGATTGTACGAATTGCGATCAGCTGCGGTTTATTCCTGGCCATGCTCGCGGCGGTGGGCCTTCTCGAGGCCGAAGTTCCTCCGCCCGACACGCAGATCGCAAGCTACGAGATCGACGTGATCCTCGATCCGGAGACCCACCGGCTCGAGGCCACGCAGCGAATGCGGTGGATCAACCGCACGGAAATCGCGACCGACGAGATCTATCTCCACCTCTATCTCAACGCCTTTGCGAGCTCCGAGACCACCTTCATGCGCGAACGCGACTGGCGAACCCCTCGCAGGGCCACAAGCATCAAGCGTACCTGGGGTTGGATTCGCGTCGACCGGCTGAGCTTCGACGACGGGAGCGATCTCCTGCCGGCGATGGAGTTCGTCCGACCCGATGACGGCAACGAGGACGATTTCTCGCTCGCGCGGGTCTCACTGCCGCGCTCCGTGGAACCCGGCGGGGTCATCGATCTCGAGCTCGACTTCGAGGCCCAGCTGCCGAGCGTCATCGCTCGTTCCGGTTTCACCGGGGACTTCCACTTTGTCGCCCAGTGGTTTCCGAAGATCGCGGTATTCAGGGGTGAACGGGGCTGGAACAACCATCAATACCATGCGCTGTCCGAGTACTTTGCAGATTTCGGCAGTTACCTGGTCGAGATCACGGTTCCCGACGATTGGGTTCTGGGAGCCACCGGAATCGAGGTTCGGAGGAGCCAGCCGGAAAACGGACAGCAGACCGTCGTCTACCGGGCGGAGCGGGTCCACGATTTCGCCTGGTGCACCGCGCCCCCCGATCTGATGGAGGTGATCGAGGCGGACTTCGAGCCGGGCCGGGATGTTCCGGCGGCGTGGTTGGATCGAGCGCTCGGCCTGCTCGGGATGGGTGCGGCCGAGCTCGAGCTCCCGCCGATGGAGCTCAAACTGCTCGTCCCGAAACAGCAGCGGAAATTGGCCCCTCGGATGCTGCGCGCCGTCCGCCTGTCGGTCGCGTGGTTCGGGCTTCTTTACGGAGCATATCCCTATCCTCAGCTCACCATCGTGTCGCCGCCGCTCGGGGCCAGGGAGGCGGGGGGGATGGAGTACCCGACCTTGTTCACCACCGGCGCCGACCGCCTCGATGCCCATCCACCGTTTTCGATGTCGTCGGACATCGAGGCCCTGACCGTTCACGAGTTCGGCCATCAGTACTTCCAAGCGCTCCTCGCCTCGAACGAGTTCGAGGATGCGTGGCTCGACGAGGGCCTCACGAGCTATGCGGAGGTCTCGTGTATGACCGCCGTCGCCGCCGACAATCTCGTGCCCGAGATCGAAGCCTACGATTATTGGAGCGCCGAACGGCTTTTGCTGGCGGCGCAGAGCCTGCCGGTGACTGTGGGCAGGAAGGCGTGGGAGTATCGACACGGGGCGGCCTACTCCCTCGCTTCGTACACCAAGACAGCGCTCGCCCTTCGCACCCTCGAGGGGCTCATCGGCCCGGAAGAGATGGCCCGAGGCATGCGGACCTATTTTGAACGATTCCGATTCCGCCATCCGACCGCGCGAGACCTCGTCGAGGTCTTGAGCGAAGTGGCCGACCGGGATCTCGGCCCGTTTTTCGACCAGGCGGTCTTTGGCGACGTCGTCGCCGACTGGGCGGTGCTCTCGGTACGCCACCGTCGGCCCCCTTCCAAGCAAGGCTTCGCGTGGAATGGTGAAGAGTGGCATCCGGCGGAAGGTCACGAATCTGCTGACCAAGCAGCCGACGGCGCCGAATGGATCGTCGACCTCCAGCTCGCCCGACGCGGCGAGTTCGTCGGTCCCGTCGAGGTCGAGCTCAAGTGGTCCGATGGATCCGCCGAGAGGAGGACTTGGGGCAGCGAGACACGGTGGGTTCGTTGGGAGCTCGAGGGATCCAGCCGACTCCAGGAAGTCGTGATCGATCCAGACGGCGTGTGGGCGCTCGAAACACGGCGCGCGGACAACTACTGGCGGGACGACCCCGCCAACGCCGATCACCCGCTGTGGTGGGTGAGGGGGACCTTCGAGTTCGCGAAGTACCTCTTCCTGAGGTGGAGCTGAGCATGGCGAGCCGCCCTTCCGTAGCAACGGGATTTCGCCGCGCCACCCGCTTCCACAGGGTGGTGGCTGCGGTGTGGTTGCTCTCGATCCTGGTCTTCGTGCCCGCCCACGCCATCGTGCAAATGACCGCGGGACCGGCGCGCGCCGATTTGCCTTCGGGTGGTCTCGATACAGGCGAAGGCCTGGTCGTGTTCTTCGAGATCATGCGCCCGATCGTGGTCCCGCTCGTCGTGTCCCTGACCTTCGGCTGTTTTCTCTTCATTGCCTGGTGGGTGCTCTGGCACGCGGGGGCCGTCTGCTGGTGGCTGGACCCCGAAACCGACGAGCCCCATCTTGCCCAGGTGCTGGGCCACGGACTGCCCCGATGGTGGCGCTTCGCTCGGCTCGCCCTGCTCGGGCTCGTGCTGCAGGCCGTTGGAGCTGGCGCGCCCTGGTTGCCACTCCTCACCGACGTCGAGGAACGCTTCCTACTGCCGCTGCTCATCTTCGGGTGCGTGGCGACCGTTGTCGTGACGCTGTTTGTCTGGCTTGCTGTTGTTCGGGGCGCCTGGCTGCTCGGCGAGGCGGGCAGGCGTTCGGCCCTGCTGGCGTGGGTCCGCGGGCTCAAAGCCGCAATACGACAACCGTTGCGATCGTTGCTGCCGGTGCTCGTGTGGGCGCTTCCCGGCCTCGCCCTCCTGGGTCTCCCCCTCGTCTACAACGGACCTGCCGCGATGCTTTTCCTTCTCGCGGCGTGGCTGATCAGCGCCCTGTGCTGGGTCGCGTTCTTCTTCTCGTTTGCACCCGCCAAGCCGAAGCCGGCGCCCCCGGTCTCGCCCCTCGAGCCACCGGGACCCTACGTCACCACCCGCTTCCCGACGCTCCATCGCGAGGATTGATGGCAACAAGCCGCGGAGCGGCGACATATGGATAGCCTGGGGCGCGAGCCCCGGGTTGTGCATGGCAATCGAATGCAAGCCCCGGGAGGGGGCGACAGATCCGTTGTGTCGCAGGAACGGCAGGCATCGCGGCGTCATGTCTGTCGCCGCTCCGCGGCTTGTTGTATTTTTCTGGCCCTGGATCCTGAGGCTCACGCCGCCGGCTTTCCATCTGCCGCGCCTTCAGGGCTGTCCGTCGGCGCTATTTCGCTTCCTTCAGGCGTTTTGGTCCAGCAGCGATGACTTCCGGTGGGCAGCCGTCGGCGAAGAGCTTGAAGTTCTCGATGTAGCGCGCGGCGAGCGCGTCGTAACGCTGCCAGTACTCGTCCTGGTTGCCCCAGGAACTCGACGGGTCGAGCACGTCCTCCGGCACCTCGGGACAGCTCGACGGGACCTCGAAGCCGAAGAGCTTGTCGGTACGGTACTCGACGCCATCGAGCTTGCCTTCGAGCGCCGCGTTGAGCAGGTTGCGGGTGTGGCGGATCGAGATCCGTTTGCCCACGTTCCAGCCGCCGCCGACCCAGCCCGTGTTCACCAGCCAGCAGGTGGCGCCGTGCTTTTCCATCTTCTTCTGCAGCATGTCGGCGTATGTGAAGGGGTGGTGGACCATGAACGGCGCGCCGAAGCAGGCCGAGAAGGCGATCTCGGGCTCGATGCCGAGGCCGATCTCGGTGCCGGCGATCTTCGAGGTGTAGCCCGAGATGAAGTGGTAGACCGCGTGCAGTGAATCCAGCCGGGCGATGGGCGGCAGCACCCCCTGGGCGTCACAGGTCAACAACACGACGTTCTTCGGGTGCGAGTTGACCATACCCTCGGGCACCACGTTGGGGATGAACTCGAGAGGATAGCCGGCGCGGGTATTTTCGGTGAAGCGGTCGTCGTCCAGATCGAGCTTGCGCGAGGTCCCATCCTGGACGACGTTCTCGAGCACCGTGCCGAAGCGCCGGGTGGTGGCGTAGATCTCGGGCTCGTTCTCGGCCGACAGCCGGATGACCTTGGCGTAGCAGCCGCCCTCGAAGTTGAAGACGCCGTCGTCCGACCAGCCGTGCTCGTCGTCTCCAATGAGCCTCCGCCGGGGATCGGCCGACAGGGTTGTCTTGCCGGTGCCCGAGAGACCGAAAAAGAGCGCCACATCGCCGTCTCGGCCGACGTTGGCCGAGCAATGCATGGACAATACCTCGCGCAGCGGCAGCAGAAAATTCATCACCGTGAAGAGGCTCTTCTTGATCTCGCCGGCATAGGAGCTGTTGCAGATCAGCACCAGCTGCTTGGAGAAGTCGACGATGATGGCGGTCTCCGACCGGGTGCCGTCGAGCCGCGGATCGCAGCGGAAGGACGGGGCCACGATCACGGTGAACTCGGGCACGTGGCTCTGGTAGTCGTCCTGATGCTGCGGCGAAATGAAGAGGTTGCGGGCGAAGAGGGAGTGCCAGGCGTACTCGGTGATGATCCGCACCGGCATCCGGTATTTGGGGTCGGCGCCGACATAACAGTCCTGGACGAAGAGCTCCTCGTCCTGGAGAAAGGCCTGAATCCGAGAGTGCAGACCCGCGAAGAGGGCGCCGTCGTAGGGCCGGTTGTACTCACCCCACCAGATCTTGTCCTCGGTCGAGCTCTCGCGGACGACGTACTTCTCCTGCGCCGCGCGCGCCGACCACTTGCCGGTGTTGACCACCAGCGGTCCACCGTGGGCGATGAAGCCCTCGTTGCGGAAGATCGCCTCCTCGTACAGCGCCGGCGCAGGCAGGTTCCAATAAACGCGGTCGACGTGGACGAGGCCGTGGTTGGAGATTCCGAAGCGGCTCTTGAGATCCTCGGCCTGGGCGGTGGCGGGTGTGGCGAACTTCAGGTACTTGCTCATGTCCAGTCCCTCACCAGCTTGCGCTCGCCGATGTAGAGCTCGTTGGGCGAGTTGGGGTCGAGCGCCCATTTGATGCGCTCGATGCCCTCGGTGATCTCCTTGATCGAGCCGCAGAAGCTCAGCCTGAGGTGGCCCTCCATGCCGAACTCCACCCCCGGCACCGTGAGCACCTGCACCTTGTCGAGGATGAACTTCGACAGCGCCACCGAGTCGCGGTTGTAGGTCGAGAAATCGGGGAAGGAGTAGAAGGTGCCGCCGGGCTTCTCGATGGTGACGCCCTCGAAGGCCTCGAGCTCGGCCACGAGCACGTTGCGATTGTTTTCGAGCGTCGCGCGCAGCCCTTCCACCGGCGACTGGAGCCCGTTGATGGCGCCCACCGCAGCGTGCTGGAGCAGCACCGACGGTCCCGAGGTCTCGTGGCCCTGGATGTTGGTCATCGCCTCGATCAGCTTGCGGTTGCCCACCGCCCAGCCGATCCGGAAACCGGTCATCGCGTATTGTTTCGACACGCCGTTGATCAGGATGAGCTTGGAATTCTCGCTGCGGTCCGTGGCAAAGTTGTAGGGGTTGATCGGCTTGCGGCCGTCGAAAACCAGCCGGTGGTAGATATCGTCCAGGACGAGCCACAGCCCGCGCCGCTCGCAGAACTCGACGACGTCGGCGATGAACTCCTCGGGGTAGACCGCGCCCGAGGGGTTGTTCGGGCTGTTGAGGATCACCATCTTGGTGTAGGAGCCGACCACCTGCTCGATGTCCTGGATCCGCGGTATGAACGAGCCGTCCTCGGCTTCGACCGGAACCGGGACCCCGCCCACCAGCTTGACCATGTCGGGGTAGCTGACCCAGTAGGGCACCGGGAAGACGACCTCGCCCTGCGGATCGATGAGCGCGTGCAGCGCGGTCATGATCGCCTGCTTGGCGCCGCCCGAGGCCATGACGTTCTCCGGCGCCGGCCGGAAGCCGTAGAACTCCTCGGTGTAGCGGATGATCGCCTTTTTGAGGGCGGGCGTGCCATCGGGCGGGGTGTAGCGGACTTCACCCGAGGCCACCGCCGAAGTGACGGCGAGCACCGCGTCGAGCGGCGCCTTGCCTTTGGG
Source organism: Candidatus Sulfomarinibacter sp. (assembly GCA_041560205.1). Taxonomy (GTDB): domain Bacteria; phylum Acidobacteriota; class Thermoanaerobaculia; order Thermoanaerobaculales; family Sulfomarinibacteraceae; genus Sulfomarinibacter. The sequence continues at coordinate 307 of JBFFBV010000077.1, read as the reverse complement.
CTCGCCACCTCCGAGGTGGATCACCGGGTCACCCTTCGCGCGCAGGATCGCCGCGATTTCGTTGAGCTTGAGGGTGGCGGATTCGCTGATGGATTTGGCGATCAAGGAGAGGCTCATGGCTGTCGTTTCCCTTCTACCGCCGCCTTTCGCGACGGGGCACGGATTATCTCAAATGATTGTGAAAATATCCACTAAGGCCTCCCATCCGATCCCGCTCCCGTTCCCGATCCCGCTCCCGAAATGCCCGCCCACCGTGGGCATTTGCCCACGGCCGTGTTCGAGATCGTTACGCCCTCCAAGCACAAGC
>JBFFBV010000076.1:0-22685 GCA_041560205.1 Candidatus Sulfomarinibacter sp. | reverse complement strand
GACAATGACGGCGACCTCGACCTCTTCGTCGCCAACTACCTCGACTGGTCGCCCGAGACCAACAGGCTGTGCGGCGTCGAGGGCAAGCGGCTGTCCTGCTCGCCGACCTACTACGACAAGGTGCCCAACCTCCTCTACCGCAACGAGGGCGATGGGAAGTTCGTCGACGTATCAGCCGCCACAGGAGTCTCGAAACACCTGGGCTACGGCATGAGCGTGGCGGTGGCTGACGCGGACGGCGATGGTTTCATCGACGTCTTCGTGGCCAACGACCAGATCCGGCAGTTCCTCTTCCGCAATGTCGGCGGCCGCCGCTTCTCCGAGGTCGGGGTCGAGACCGGGGCCGCCCTGACCGAAGACGGGGTGCCGTTTTCGGGGATGGGGTCCGAGTTCCGCGATCTCGACCGCAACGGACGCCCCGACATCTTCGTCACCGCCCTCGCCGGAGAGGCCTTTCCGCTGTTTCTGAACACCGACGAGGGCTACTTCGTCCCCAGCACCCACGAGACCGGTCTGGGATTCGCCACGGTCATGATGAGCGGTTGGGGAACCGGCGGCTTCGACTTCGACAATGATGGCTCGAAGGACATCTTCATCGCCAACTCCAACGTCAGCGAGAACATCGCCCAGTACTCCCACTACCGGTACCGGATGGCGAACACGATCTTCAGAGGAACGGCCACAGGGCGATTCAAAAACGCCTCGTCCGAAGCGGGTCCCGCCCTCCAGCCGGAGCGGGCGCATCGTGGAGCGGCCTTCGGCGATCTCGACAACGACGGCCGAGTGGACGTCGTCGTGTCGGCGATCGGCGACCCACCCGCCGTCCTTTACAACGTGTCCAACGGCGGGCACTGGCTCTCGCTCCTCCTCAAGGGTACGACCAGCAACCACAACGGCCTCGGCGCGCGGGTCAAGGTGACGGGTGCATCGGGCCTGGTCCAGCACAACCACGCAACGACCAGCGTCGGCTACAACAGCTCGTCCGATCGGCGTGTCCACTTCGGCCTCGGGAGTGACACGGTGGTGCGTGAGGTGGAGATCCGCTGGCCGGGCGGCGCCACCCAGGTTCTGAAAAACGTGGCCGCCGACCAGATGCTCGAGGTGACCGAGCCATGACCCGGCTTCGCAACGCGGTCACCCTCTCCATTCTTGCCGGCTCGGTTCTCTCCGGAACCGACATCGCAGCGTCGGACCCCTGTGCCGGAACCGAGGGCTCGCTCGCGTCGGTGACGAAGGCGCTCGACGAGGGCCGGTGGCGTGATGCCGAGGCCTTTCTGCATCCTCTCGACCCGGCGAGCTCGAAATGCGTCGATGTGGTGCTGGGGCTCGCCCACCTGCGCGCGGCCCAGGGGAGTGATGCCGAAGCCGAGAGGCTGTTTTCCCACGCCTTGACCGTGGCGCCCGACCACGCAGCCGCCCACGCAGCCTTCGCCCGCTTCCAGCTGTCGCGCGGCCTCGGACCGCAGGCAGCACGCCTGACTGCACAGGCACTCTCCATCGATCCCGACTGCGTAGAGGCTCTGGTCGTGCGGGGAAAGATCCTGGGCCAACGCGAGGCCTACGGAGAGGCGCGGGCCGTGCTCGAGAAGGCGGTCGCCCTCGATCCGGACCATGCAAACGCACAGCACGAGCTCGGTGTCTGGTTCTTCCGCGTCAATCTTTTCGAGCAGGCCGCCCGCCGATTCGAGTCGGCGATCGCCCTCGATCCGAACAGAACGCGAACACTCGACTATCTCGGTCTCAGCCTGGAGATGTTGGGGGATGGCGAAGGAGCCGAGCTGGCCTTTCGCAAAGCCCTCGAGCTCCAACCCAGAGGGGGTCCCTTCTTCGACACCACCCTTGACTACAACTTCGGGCGCTTCCTGCTCAAGCAGGGTCGCCTCGAGGAGAGCCGTCCCTACCTCGACCGTGCGGTGGAGCTGTTTCCCAACCGGCGCGGGCCACGGTATCAACGGGCCAAGCTCCACCTGGCGCAAGGGGACTTCGAGTCGGCCCGCAACGACGCGGAACGAGCCCTCGCCCTCGGCAAGCCCAGCGACGTCGTCCTCGACCTTCAGGTCTACTATCTGCTGACCACCATTTTCTCCCGTCTCGGGGAGGCCGAGCTCGCGAAGGAGTACGCAGAGAAAGCCCGCGAGGCCGAGATTCCAGACCAGGTGGCGGATCGTCGGCGGTAGGAACATCCCGTCACTGTCATTCCGAGCGAGGCCCCATGGCAGAGCCGAGGAATCTATGAGGTGCGAGCACGAATGGGTTGACCCTCTCCACAGATCCCTCCGCTCAGACCCTGCGGGTCTTCGGTCGGGATGACACCCTAAGGTGAACGGATCTTTCTTAGCTTCCGTCGACCTCCAGAATGAAACGGATCAAGCCTTCCATGTAAATCTCCTGGTCGTCGTAGTGCGCCACGTGGCTGCCGTTCGGGCAAAGCAGGAATTGACCGTTCGGAATCTCGCTCGCCATCCACTCCATGTGGGCCGGGTCCATCGTGTCGTAGGTGGCGCCGATGACAAGGGTCGGTGTTTCGATCTTTGACAGATCGCCCGTTCGATCCCATCCCTCGAGTCGTCCGCTCGCCCCGAGCTCGCTCGGTCCTTGCATCAGGATGTAGATGTCCGGGTTGATGTGCTCGAAGGCCAGGACCAATCCGTCCGGCCACTCATCGGCCGGCGCGCGAAGAACGTGGTGGACGTAGTGGTGCTCCATCAGGAGCTCCATGTAGCGGGGATTGTGGTAGTCCTCGGCTGCCTCGAAGGCCTTGATCTCCGCCAGGACCTCGGGGTCGATTTGTGGCATCAGGACCTCTTCCGCATACTGGTTGTACAGCGGAATCGAAGCCATCATGTTGGAGATGATCAATCCCTTGAGCGCATCGCCGTGCGCCAGGGCGTACTCCATCGCCAGGATTCCGCCCCACGAGACGCCGAAGAGGTAGAAGTTGTCCGGACCGAGCCCGAGCGCCTGCCGGACCTGCTCCACCTCGTCCACGAATCGCGGAATCTCCCACAGATCGGGCTCGTCCGGTTGATCCGAAAAGTACGATCCGAGCTGGTCGTAAAGATAGACCTCGATGCCGGCTTCCGGGAGGAACTCCGCCAAAGGCTCGAGGTACTCGTGAGTCGCTCCCGGACCGCCGTGGAGCAGTAGCACTTTCATCGACGGGTTGTCACCGACTTGCTTCGTCCACACCCGAAAGGTCCCCTTCGGCGTTTCGATCGGGATCATCCGCACTCCGTCTTCGGCTGCGATCATTCCCGCTTCCGGCTCCACCGGGCTTTTCTGTGGCGCCTCCTCCGGGGCACACGCCATGATTGCCAACATCACTGCGAACCCGATCAGAGTAACGCTCCGCCCTTTTTTCATGGCATCCCCTTCGTTGTGAGATTCAATCTTGAATTCCAGGAGAGTATACTCCACAAAGTTTTTTTCAGGGCACCGAAGGACGTCGCGCCTGTCCCAGAATGGGACACGTCCGGCGGATGTTCATGCTGTGACCGGCGACAAATCTGGCATCCCCATTGCAACCACCGTCGGCGGGAGGCCGACATGCCCTATTGGATTGACGACAACGGTGAGAAGCTCGGGCCGATGCGTGCGATCGACGTCCTGCGCCGCGCGAAGCCGACGACTCGGATCTTCGACGGAGAAAACTGGTTCACCCTCGACGAGGGCGCGGCGACCGGTGACGCACCCGTTTCTGACTCCGAAATGACGGACACCGGACGGATCATCATTCGCAGAGCCAGCTAGGAGCGCGGGCGGCTCGACCGCCGCCCCCGAATTGCTCCCACATTTCTCTTGATGAAGGGGCGGGATCTCCCGCCCTTATTCGTTTCCTGCAAAGCGCTGCACCCGACCCTTCTCGCTGGTCAGGAAGGACATCATCGCGGGCACCACGAACAACGTCAGGAGCGTCCCAACCATCAGACCACCGATCACGGCCACACCCATCGGAATACGGCTTTCCGCTCCAGCCCCGAGGCCGAGAGCGATCGGCAGGATGCCGAGCACGGTCGAAAAACTGGTCATCAGCACCGGCCGAAAACGCGCTGTCGCCCCTTCGATGATGGCTTCGGTCACCGGCACACCGGCCGCCTTGCGCTGATTCGCGAATTCGACGATCAAGATACCGTTTTTGGTGACCAGCCCGATGAGCATGATCATGCCGATCTGGCTGAAGATGTTGATGGTCTGATTGAAGTACCAGAGCCCGAACAGAGCGCCCGCCAGCGCCAGCGGCACGGTGAACATGATGATCAACGGATCGCGGAAGCTCTCGAACTGGGCCGCGAGCACCAGGTAGACGAGCACCAGCGCCAACACGAAGACGAAGAGCAGGCTGGTGGCGCTTTCGGCGAAATCCCTGGACTCACCGGCCAGGGTCGTCGCGAAGGTCTCGTCCAGAACCTCGTCAGCGACGCGTTCCATCGCCGCGATGCCGTCGCCTATCGTCTTGCCGGGCGCCAGCGCAGCCGACACGGTTGCCGATTCGTAGCGGTCGAAGCGGAAGATCTGCGGTGGGCTGCTGGTCTCTTCGACATGCACCAACTTGTCGAGGAGGACCGGCGGCTGGCCCTCGGTGGTAACGTAGAGGTTGCGGAGATCGATGGTCTCGTCACGGGCGCCTCGCTGAACCTGGCCGATCAACTCGTACTGCTTGCCGTCCATCACGAAGTAACCCAGGCGTTGTTCGGCCAACGCCAACTGCAGGGTCTGCGCGATGCGCAGAGCCGAGATCCCGAGGTCCTGTGCCCGTTCGCGGTCGATGGTGACCCGCAGCTCCGGCTTGTCGAACTTGAGGTTGACGTCGACGTAGGTGAAGGTCGAGTCGGCCGATGCGGTGGCGAGGAACCGGGGCAATATATCCTGCAGCTTGTCCATGTTCGGCGCCTGGATCACGAACTGGACCGGCAGCCCCCGGCGCCTGCCGACGGCGATGGTCGGCGGCTGGGAAACGTAGGTCTGCGCCTCGGTCAGCTCGCCGACGCGAACCGCGAGCTCGTTGGCGATAACCTTCTGGCTGCGATCTCGCTGGTCGGGCTCGACCAAAGTGATGAAGCCGAATCCCGAGTTGACCGACGAAGCGGCGCCGAAACCGGGTGCCGTGACCGTGACCGTGTTATCCGTCTCGGGGATTTCATCGGCAATGAGGGCGTTCAGCCGGTCCATGAAGCGGTCCATGTAGGCAAAGGTCGCCCCTTCGGGACCACGGGAGGAAATCCTGATCGAGTTGCGATCCTCGAGCGGAGCCAGCTCGCGCGGCAGCACGTTCAGGAACAGCGCCACCAGACCAAGACAGGCCAGAAGGATTGGTAATGCCAGCCACCGGCTTCGCAGGAGCCTGGTCAGCCACTGCCTGTAATCCGCCACCAGAGAGCTGAAGAAGGGCTCGGTCATCCGGTACAGCCGCGGCTGCACCGCGCGCTTCTTCAACAGACGGGTCGACAGCATCGGTGTGAGGGTCAGGGCGACAAAGGACGAGATGATGACCGCCCCGGCGAGGGTCACACCGAACTCGCGGAAGAGCCGTCCGACGAGGCCTCCGAGAAACAGTATCGGCAAGAAGACCGCAACCAGCGCGACGGTCGTCGCCACGACCGCGAAGAAGATTTCCTTGGTCCCCTCGACGCCGGCATTCCGAGGTTCGTGGCCTCCCTCGATCTTGGCGTAAATCACCTCGACGACGACGATCGCATCATCGACGACCAAACCGATGGCAAGGACCAGCGCCAGCAGGGTCAAGACGTTGAGTGAGAATCCCGCCGCGTACATGACGAAACACGAACCGATCAGCGATACCGGGATCACGACCACCGGAATGATCGTCGTTCGCCAGTCGCGCAGGAAGAGGAAGATCACGAACATCACCAGGCCGAATGCGATGAGGATGGTCTGCCGCACCTCGGCCACCGATTTGCGAATGAAGCGGCTGGCGTCCCAGGCCCACGCCACCTCGACATCCGGAGGCAGCGACCTTTTGATCATCTCGACCCGACGCCGGAACTCGTCGGCGATCGCGATGTAGTTGGCGCCCGGTTGCGGGCGGGCAACGACCAGGACCATCGGGATGCCGTCCCGCTTGAGTACGGTGCGTTCGTTGCGCGGACCGAGCTCGGCATAGCCGACGTCGCGCAGGCGGATGATGCGGCCGGCTTCGCTCCTGAGGATGAGATCGTTGAAGGCCGCCGGCGTATTGAGACGGCTCATTGTCCGTATCGGCAGCTCGACGTCCGAGCCCTCGATGCGGCCTGACGGCAGCTCGACGTTTTCGCGCACCACCGCGTCGCGAATATCGATTGGCGACAAGCGGTGGGCAGCGAGCTTGTTGGGATCGATCCACAGCCGCATCGCGTAGGTCTTCTCGCCCCAGATGTCGACACCGGCCACGTTGGGGATGGTCTGCAGACGCTCGACGAATTCATCCTGGGCGATGCGGCCGAGCTCGAGCAGGTTGCGCCTGTCGCTCCGAACGCTGATCCCGGCGATAGGAAACGCATCGGCGTCCGCCTTCCAGATAATTGGGGGATCGGCGTCCGGGGGGAGGTCGCGCATGGCTCGCGACACTTGGTCGCGAATGTCGTTGGCGGCGCGTTCCAGGTCGGTACCGAGATCGAACTCGGTTTGGACGGTGCTCCGGCCGTCACGACTCGTCGAGGTCAGGGTGCGGATGCCGTCGACGGCGTTGACCGCTGACTCGAGCGGCTCGGTGATCTGGCTTTCGATGACTTCCGCTGAGGCACCCCGGTAGGAGGTCGAGACCGAGATGTTCGGCGGGTCGAGGGATGGGAACTCCCGCACACCGAGGAAGGAGAAACCGAGCAGCCCGAAGAGCACGATCGTGATCGACATCACGATCGCGAGCACCGGCCGCCGGATACTGATGGTGTAGAGGGTCATGACTTCGAAGCGGCCGCTTCCTCAGCCTCCTCGATCTCGACCGCCAGCCCGGGTTGCAGTTGCAGAAGGCCCGAGATGATCACGAGCTCACCTTCGGCGAGACCGCTCGTAATCTGGACCGCGGTCTCCGAGCGAATGCCGGTCTCGACCGACCGCGGCTGAGCGGTACCGTCCTCGCAGACGAAGACCTTCTTGCCACCCAGCTCCGGAATGATAGCGATCGACGGCACCGTCAAAGCGTCCGCCACCGACCGCAGCACGAGATCGACGTTGGCGAAGCCTCCGGGGACAAGCGCGCCATCGCTGTTCGGGCACCTCGCACGAACGCGCAGCGAACGTGTCGCCGCATCGATGCTCGGCTCGACGGCGTAGATCGATCCCGGGAATCTTCGCTCGAAGCCCTCGACGGCGAAGGAGATTTCGTCGCCCACCTTCATCAGGGCCGAATATTTCTCCGGCACCATGAAGTCCAGCTTGACGGGATCGAGGTCGTTGAGGGCAGCGATCCGGGTCTGTGACGAGAGATAGCTGCCCGGGCTCACCCACCGCAGACCAATGACACCACCGAACGGCGCCCGGATCTCCGTCTTGACGAGCTGCGCCTCGATCAGCTGGAGCTCGGCGCGCAACACATTCAGCTCACCGAGCGCCACGTCGTAGCTCTCACTCGAGATGACACCATCTTCGAGGAGCTGCTTCTGTCGGGCCTCGGCACGCTCCGCAAGCTCGACTCGGTACAGGGCCCTCTGGCGTTCGGCAAGGAGCTCGGAATCGTCGATTTTCAGGAGAAGCTGACCCGGGGCAACCCGACTCCCCTCGTCGAAGTGAATGGCGGAGATCTTGCCCGAGATCTCGCTGACGATATCGACCTCCTCGTTGGCGCGCAACGTGCCGGTGGTCGCGAGCCGTTCGGCGAGCTGTGAAGGAACGACCCTGTGAACCTTGATGCGAAGGATCTCCTTCGAAGGTGCGGTCGACACGGCGGCCGAGGACCGGCGAAGCTCCAACAGCTTCGGCGCCGCAAGCACGGCCACCACGGCAATTGCCACCAGAACTCCGACGTGTCGTCGTGGTATCACTCTCATCGATGCTCCGATCGGCTCAGACGCCGGTCCGGCAACGCATGTCTGGGCTGCCCAACTGGAGATTTATAGCACGGGGACGGTACGGCGTGGTGACCGCCTCCCTTTCGGACCGGACATTCGGCCTGTCGTGGAAGGCTCCCTCGGGTCAGCGATCTGCCGGCGGTGGAAGCGCCTGCTCGGCTCGGACCTGGCGAGAGAGTATCTGGCCGTATCTCTCCCGGGCCTGGTCCGCACCGTACTTGCGCTCCAGGCGGCGAACGATGAAATGCCCACGGGCCATGTCCTGGAAATGGTCGATGAAGAGCACATTGATCGCCGCGCCGCCGACACCGCCAACGATCGGCACGCCCTGGGCCATGATCTTCTCGCCCACGACCGTGTTGAACCTGGCCGCGATCTGGGCCAGCAGCCGGACGATGACCGGCGCTCCGTCCTCCACCACCGATCGTTCGGCGACGTACTTGGCTGCTTCGCTGACGGCTCTGGCCAGGGCGGCCCGTACTGCAAAATAGCCGGACTCGGTCGCGTCGTCGCTGGCCTGCCTCCCGCCCATCGCGAAGACCTCGAGGCACGCCATTCTCGACTCCGGGTCGGACAGGTCCTCGCCCTCGCTGCGTGCGATGTCGGCGATGGACCTCAGGATGATGGTGGTCGTGATCGGCAGCTCGATGGGCAGCGCGGCAAGGCCGAAAACCCCACCGACACCGCCCGAGATGCCGACCGCCGCCATGTGAGTCTTTCGCCACGGGCTGGGGCGACGCCTCTTGCTCAGCGTCATCGCTGCGGTGTTGACGGCGGCGAGAAGGGACTCGTGCACGGCCCTCGTGATCTTGTTCCCGGCACTCTTCGGAAGCCGGTCGAGGACATACTCGATCGGCGTTCCCACGAAGGCCGAGACCTTGGCGATGAACCCGGGGTTCTCCAGCAGCTCGACCGCCGATTGCAGATCCTGAAGGTCCCTGTCGTCCCATTCCATCAGCGCCGGACTCCCTTCCTTTGGCATACGAGCGAAGGATGTGATCGATGCGTCTTCATTGTCGCATTTCGCTCCAGGCACTCGCCCCATTCGGCATCCGCAGTATGTGGCGATGTCCGGGAGTCGGTGAGACAATCGAGCAACGAAAGGCGGTTCAGGTTATGTTTCTGGGTCATTTCGGGATTGGTTTCGGTGCCAAGGCTGCGGCACCGAAGACGTCACTCGGCACTCTTTTCCTCGCAGCCCAGTTCACAGACCTCCTGTGGCCGTCGCTGCTCCTCATCGGGCTCGAAACGGTCGAGATCGCTCCCGGTATCACGAGGGTCACGCCCCTGGACTTCGTCGCTTACCCGATTACGCACAGCCTGCTCGCCGTTCTCATCTGGGGCACCCTCTTCGCCGCCGCTTACTTCTTGCTGAAAAAGTACCCAAGAGGTGCCTGGGTCTGCGGCGCTGCCGTGATCAGCCACTGGGTGCTGGACCTCCTCACCCATCGGCCGGACCTGCCCCTCATCCCGGGTGCTGCCTCCCGCGTGGGCTTCGGACTCTGGAACTCCCTGCCCGCGACGCTGGTGGTCGAACTCGGAATTTTCGCGGTTGGCGTCTGGCTCTACCTGCAAACCACTCGCGCCGTCGACCGAGTGGGAACCGTCGCGCTCTGGATGCTGGTCGCCTTCCTGTCGTTGGTTTACCTCGGCAATATCTTCGGCCCTCCCCCGTCCGACACCGTGGCCCTTGCCTGGGTGGGCCAGGCTCAATGGTTGCTGGTGATCTGGGCCTACTGGATCGACCGCCACCGGGTCGCACACAGCAAAGAGTGATTTGCGATTGCGTATATTTCTGACGAATCCCCAGGCGACACTTGCCGCGACGGACGGGGTCGAGATCCGATGAGCCTGAGCGAGACCATTCACCGAATCCTCGGTCACCGTCGCGTGCCGTTGATAGTGACTCTTCTCGCGGTGTTCTTGTGTCTTCCCTCGCTGTGGCTCGGCCTCCAGAATGACGACCATTACCTCCGTCTGGTCTTGACAGACGCGACCGGCGACCCCGACTGGACGCGCTCTCCGGTCGAGGCATTCTCCTTCGTCAACGGAGATGAAGAGCTGATGCGCCGAGTCATCGAAAGCGGACGGCTCCCCTGGTGGACCCACCCCCGACTCAGGCTCGCCTTCCTCCGCCCAGTGACGAGCTTTACCCACTGGATCGACTTCCGCCTGTGGCCGGGCGTTCCTTGGTTGATGCACGTGCAGTCGCTCATATGGTTCGCCGGTGCGGTTGCCGCCGCGGCGGTTCTCTACCGGCGGCTCCTCCTCCCCTCCTGGGTTGCGGGCCTCGCCGCACTGCTATTCGCAGTCGACGATGCCCATGGGATGCCGGCGGTGTGGATCGCCAACCGCAACGCCAGTATCGGCGTCTTCTTCGGTCTTTTGGCACTCATCGCCCACGACCGGTGGCGGCGCGACGGATCGCGGCTTGGCGCCTGGTTGGCGCCATTGGCCCTTCTCCTCGGTCTGTTGAGCGGCGAAATCGCGCTCGCCGCCGGCGGCTACCTCTTTGCGTATGCGCTCTTTTTCGATACCGGCGGCTGGCAACGTCGCCTCGGCGGGCTGGTCCCCGGAGCGGTCGTTGGTGCCGGGTGGTGGTTTGCGTATCGGGCGCTCGACTTCGGAGCCAGTGGATCGGGGGTCTACATCGACCCAGGCGCCAGCCCATTCACATTCACCCTCGCAGTCATCGAACGCGCGCCGGTGCTTTTGTTCGGCCAGTGGGGGCTGCCTTCAGGCATCTACCTCATGCTGTCTCAGCCGGCCGCGCAGGTTTTCTGGGTGATGGCGCTCGGGCTCGCGGTGGTGCTCGGCGCGATGCTCCTCCCGATGGTGAAACGCGACCGGACGGCGCGTTTCTTCGCGCTCGGAATGGTCCTGTCGCTGATCCCGGCGTGCGCGACCTTTCCCGACGACCGTCTGCTCTTCTTCGCAGGATTCGGTGGGATGGGGCTGTTGGCACAATTGATGGCGTCGATTCGACTGCGAGCCGAGTGGCTGCCGTCATCGCCTCTTCTTCGTTCACCTTTCAACGTGGCGTTCTGGAGCTTCGTGGTCATCCACCTCGTCTTCGCGCCGATCGCCCTGGCGGCGACCGCCGACAAGGTGCGGACCTTCGGCACCTTCATCGATCGTGCGGCGGAAAGCCTGCCTTCAGGTCCCGAGATCGAGGACACGACGGTGCTGATCGTCAACACGCCGACCGCATTTCTTTCGATCTATGGTCCTCTGACACAAGGGTTGCAGGGCCGCCCGGTCCCCGGCCAAACCCTCATCCTCGGATCGGGCATCTACCCGACGACGATCAGCAGACCGAGCACCAAGGTGCTCACCATCCGCCCGGACGGCGGCTTCCTCGCGCCGCCCGGGAGCCCGCGACCTGGCCACGAGGCCGCGCAGGCACCGTTCCACCCGAGCTATTTTTTCCAGATGCTGGATCGGCTCTACCGCGACACCACCCCGATGAAGACCGGAGAACGGATCGCCTATGGTAGATCCACGGTCGAAATCACCGAAGCCAGCTCCAACGGAAGACCCCTCGAGGTTTCGGTTCATTTCGACGTCGACCTCGAGCATCCGTCGCTGCGCTGGATCCAATGGCGGGAAGGCGTGTATGTTCCCTTCGACCTCCCCGCGGTCGGTGAAACCGTGATCCTGCCCTCCGTCGTGATCCCCTGGTAGCACACGAAAAAACCCGCGAGCGCGGCTCGCGGGCGGAGGGAGAGGTCGGATCGACAGTTGGAGGTTATCGATGAATCACCCTTCCTTCACTCGTTTTGGGGATTTGCCGACTCGTCAACACCGATCGCACGCAGTTCTTCATCTGAGGCTGACTCCATGCCGGCCGCCGAAGAAGCGGGGCACAGATAGGTCGTCCCACTCTCCGAACGAATCCACACATATCCAAGACCGGCCTTACGACTCCTGATTTCCTCGAACATTTCCAGCTCCTTTAGCCCATTTCCTCATTGAGTTGCCTCGCTTCACTCCGAGGTTCTACTCAGGCCAACCCATGGCGCATCGAGAAAATTCCATATTTTTTCTATATTAATTTCTGAAAATTCTGGAATTTTTCCTCATCCGCACGAAGCCCTCTCGGAGCCAGGAATCCCCAACCACCTGAAGTGGCGGCCGCTGGATGTCCCTGCCATACTGGCCGAGAACACCGGGAGAACAGATGCCGCTGTCGATCGTCGACCGTCTCGATCGGTACGAGATCCGCGGGTTTCTCGGCGCGGGGAGAATGGGCGAGGTCTACCGCGCCCACGATCGGCGCCTTGATCACACGTCGCCATCAAGGTGCTTTCGGAGGAACTCAGCCACGAGCCCGACCGGCTGCGGCGATTCGACCGTGAGGACCGAGGACGGAGCGGTAAACCCCATCTGGGTGTTCTGCGTCCCCACCCTCGAAGCCCTCCACAACGAACCTCGCTACCGAGAGCTCAAGCGGCGGACATGGAAACTGGAAGCGAGCTGACGCCGCCGAAAATGAATGAACGACTCCTTCGGGCGGCCTGGAGGCGCGGGACATCTCCCGGCCTGGCGCGCTACACCACGTAGTCGTCCCGCTCCATCGCCTCGAGCTCCGCCGCGATGGCCTCCTTCACCTCGTCGGGCATGTCCTTTTCTCGCTCCAGCATCGGGCGAAGACCCTTGCCGAGGCTGTCGTCGATGAAGAGGGGCCTGACGAAATCGGAGCTCCAGGTTCGGTCTTCGAAGGACCGGCTCTCGAGCCTCTCGAAAAAGCTCTTGATCCCTTTTTCCTCATCGCCCTCGATCTCTTTGAAGTAGGAGCCGTAGATGTGGAGGGAATCGCTGATATCGACGTAACGCCCAACCCGGACCGGTCGCGAGATCTTCTCGGAGATTCGCTCCGCGATCGTGCGCATGAGCGTCGTCAGCGCGATGACGTTTTCGAACCACGCCTTGTAGAGATCGCGGCTCCGCCAGTGCGTGTTCATGTTGAAGACGAGCTCGCCCGCCCCGTCCTCGAGAAGCCGTCCCCAGATCCGCTGGAGACACGGTGGGTGTTCGGACGGCGGGTCGAATATCGGGTTCCAGGTGATTCCCTGCGCGCGCCGGCTGTAACCGGTCTGCGAAAGCTTGGCGACCATGAAGTCGATCTGGTCGATCACACTTCCGTCCATCTCGTACTCGACCAGGCGCCGGTGGTAGGTGTAGCTCCATCTCGTGTCCGAGCTCTCTGTGCCCTTCAGGATCTCCTCCCGAGGCTTGATCCAGTAGTCGTGGGCTCCGTGGACCACCTCCATGACGTACTCCGCCAGGCCTCCGAGACCGTCGGCAAAGGAGCGATGGAAGCGGGGCTGAGCGAAGGGGTCCTCGACTGTGACGACCACCGTGGCGTCCCGGCTCGGCGGGTCCTCGGGACGGTCGTACTCGGTGCGTACGCTCGCCCCCCTCTCCCAGACCTCCTTGATCGCCCTCTCGTAGGCGCGAGGAATCGTGTCTCCAGTCACACTCAGGACCGGGATATTGCCCTGGTTCATGGTGCCTCCCTCCCCCGAATACTACGACTCCCGGTCATCAGGTCCTCCCGGCCCGCAGGTCGAGACGGTAACTGACCGACAGGAGACCGTCCTCCCCGGGCCAAAGCTCTCTGAGCTCAGCGAGGAACGGATTGAGCTCGTCCTCACCGCGATCGTCGACCAATCGTCCGACCGCCGACCAGGTTCGCACGAAACCGAGGAACCGGTCGAGCGACCACTCCACCGCCATTTCGAACCGGGGGGCGTCCAGCTCCTCGAAAGGAAGAGAGATCGAGGCGTAGCCATCGAGCACCATTCGGATCTCCTCGGGCCAGAACGGCCCGAGTGGTCCATCGATGAAATCGTGCACCCTTTTCTCGACCACCTCGGAGGCGATTTGCGGCATGCCATAGGTCCACGCCGCGAAGACCCCTCCCGGACGAACGACCCGCCGGACCTCTGAAAAAAACCGATCGCCGACGAACCAGTGCAAAGCCTGAGCAACCGTCACGAGATCGACGGAGTGCTTCGCGAGTGGGGTGCGATCAGCCAGTGCGACGGCGAAACGGGTCCTTTCAGAGCCAGATGCCGCGGCCAGCTGGTTCGGGCTCGCGTCCGTGCCGACAACCAGCTCGAAATGAGAAGCCAACGGACGCGAGGCCTGCCCGCTGCCGCAGGCGCAGTCCCATGCGAGGGCGTGCCGCGGTGTCACCGACGACAACCACTCGAACAGTGCCTCCGGGTACTCCGGTCGGAAGGTGGCGTAACCCGCCGCGACATCGGAGAAGTGGTCTCGAAAATTCAACCGGTGCCAACTGTAACCCAGCTGCATCCCGCCGGGGGGTTGAATTCAGTTGGTTGCCAACAGCTCCAGCACGGCGACTGTCATCGCCTCGATTCCCATCCTCACCGAGGGCTCCGGATCGATTTTGAAAAACGGCGAGTGATGCGACGGTACCGGCGGTCCGCCGGCCTCCTCGGCGTCGAGGTCCGCCTGCGCTGTCCCGCCGACCGAGAAGTACGCCCCGGGGACGTCATCGTCGGTCAAGACGAAAAAGGAAAAGTCCTCGGCGCCCATGCCCTCACGCTCCTTCTCGTAGAGTGCATCTTCGCCGAGGTCGCGGACGAAGGCCTCGCGGATTCGTGCTGCGAGCTCTTCGTCGTTGATTGTCGGCGGGGTCCCTTCGGTCGAAAGCTCGACCTTCGGCAGCCGATCCTCGGGCATGCCGGCCGCACGCGCGGTGTTGAGGGCGATCCGTTCGATGCCGTTGAGCAGCGTCTCGCGGGCCTCCTGTGTGTCGGCGCGAACCGTGAGCTGCAAGGTCACCTCCTCCGGAATGATGTTGTGCTTGGTTCCGCCGTGAATGGCACCCACCGTCACCACACCCGCCTCGAGCGGCGCCAGCTCCCGGCTCACCAGGCTCTGGAGGGCGACCACGATCTGGGCTGCGATGTATACCGGGTCCTTGCCTTTGTGCGGGGACGCGCCGTGGGCGCCCACCCCATAGACCGTGATGTCGACGCTGTCCGCAGACGAGGCGATCAGGCCACCGGAGAGCATCACCTTGCCCGCCGGCTCGCCCGCGGAGACGTGGAACGCGAGTGCGTAGTCGGGAACGCCGAATCGCTCATAGAGCCCGTCCTCCAGCATCGCCTTGGCGCCGCCGACCCGCTCTTCCGCGGGCTGACCGACGAACATCACCGTCCCCGCCCATTGATCTTTCATCGCCACCAGGCGTTTTGCGGTGCCCACCATCGAGGTGATATGGACATCGTGTCCGCAGGCGTGCATCACCGGTTGCTCGATCCCGGTGATGTCAACCTGGGTCACGGTTGAGGCGTAGGGCAGGCCCGTGTCTTCGCGCAGCGGCAGGCCGTCCATGTCGGCGCGGACCATCACCAACGGCCCGTCCCCGTTGGGCAGCATGCCGACCAATCCGGTACCGCCCACCCCCTCGGTGACCTCGATTCCGGCCGCTCGCAATTCGTGCGCCAGCCGAGCTGCGGTCTCGTGCTCGCGGAACGAGAGCTCGGGGTGACTGTGGAACCAGACGAAAAGGTCTGCGAGCGAGGACTCGTAGTCTTCGGCCACGGCCTGCGCCAGATCCTGGCTCGCCACCGAAGGCATGACTCCCAGCACCATCAGCGCCAAGGTCACCGACAACTTTTTCATCAAAACCTCCCCCAGGGTCAGCGAAATGCGAATATGTCGCACTATACCCGAGCCCTCTCGGGCATGACCGCGACCCGGTTTTGCCGGCCCTGGCGGCTGCAGCGAGGTCAGATCTCCTTACTTCGCCGGCGGGTCGATCGCGTCGGGCACCTCGTTCGAGATGGGCGGGATCGACTGGAGGTAGGCGAAGATCGCCTCGAGATCCTCGTCGGGCAACGTCGCGAGGCTCGTCCACGGCATCGGCGGCAGGATCGGCCTCCCGATTCCGCGGTGGGTCCCGGTCCGCATGGCGTCGATGAACTCCTGCGCGGTCCAGTCGCCGGTCCCGGTATCCTCGTCGGGTGTGAGGTTGGCCGCAAAGGAAACACCCCAGGGCCCCACCGCCGCGGTCAGGTGCTCGTGGAAGAGAAGCCACTTTCCCGGACCGATGTCGTCGAAGCTGAATTCGGGCAGCTCGAGATCCGCCGGGTGACCGGACAGGAGCCTGGACTCGTCGAGTCCTGTGCCGCCGCCCGCGAACACCTTGGGGGTGTGGCAGTCGTTGCAGCCACCGACCGTCACGAGGTAGCGGCCACGCTCGATCATTTCTTCGGGCGTCGGTGGTGGCTCTTCCGCGGGCAGGCAGCCGCCGAGCAGAATCGACGCGGCCAGCACGAACATCCCAGTCACCTGAAACGAAAATCCACACCTCATGGTCTCCCCCATTTCCTTTGTCTTCTGCCTGATTCGCCCCTGCAAAGTAGAGATCGAATCACAGATTGTCAATGGCCCCCCGGGGCCCGGAACCGAACAGCGGGCTCCGCGCAGGTGGCATAATTGGTCAACGGTATGAACGACGACGAAAAGACTCGACACGGTCACCACCCTGGAAACTCGGACGACTCGTTCGACACCCAGGAAACTTCTTCGCTGGAGTCGCTCACGCGCGGCATGGAGTTCGGCCGCTACAAGATCGTCCACCGGATCGGCAGTGGCGGCATGGGGACGGTTTACTGCGCCTTCGATCCCTTCCTCGACCGCAAGGTCGCCCTCAAGGTGCTGCACGACAAGGTGGCGAGCCTCGACACCGAGCAGCGACTCCTGCGAGAGGCCCAGGCCATGGCGCGCCTCAACCACCCCAACGTGGTGACGGTCCACGATGTGGGGATGGAGGATGGCCGCCCCTTCGTGGCCATGGAGTACGTCGTAGGTTTCGACCTCCGTACGTGGCTGCAGCGGGATAAACCAGGCTGGCGGGAGATCATCGACAAATTCTCGGCCGCCGGTGAGGGCTTGGCCGCGGCGCACGCAGCCGGACTCGTCCACCGAGATTTCAAACCGGGCAATGTCATGGTCGGCGACGACGGTCGAATCAAGGTCACCGATTTCGGCCTCGCCCGCGCCGCCGAGGGAGATTGGGAGACCCGCGGGACCTCGCCAGGCCCGGTCACGGTGCCGATGGGCGACGCGGAATCCTCGTCACCGCTGGACACGCCGTTGACGCAGGCCGGAATGGTGCTCGGCACGCCGACCTACATGGCCCCGGAGCAGGCGCTCGAGGGTCAGGCCGATCACCGTTCGGACCAGTACGCCTTTTGCGTTTCGCTCTACGTCGCCCTTTTCGGCCAGCATCCGTTGGGCGAGATCTCCAACCTTCCCGACTTCGTCGCGCAACTGGAGAGCTACGAGCTCAGCCCGCCCCCGGCGGACCACCCCGTCCCGAGCCGCATTGTGGCAGCCATTATGAGAGGGCTCAGCCGTTCGCCGGAGGATCGATTCCCAGACATGGGCGCGTTGCTCGACGCCCTGCGCCTCGATTCGCCGCAACGGAGAAAGAGGTGGCTCGTCGCCGGTCTCGGTGCCGCAGCCGTGGCGGCGGCTGCGGTCGGCATCTTCAGCGTCACCGCCTATCGCAGAAACCTCTGCGGGGGCGGCGACTCACACGTCGACGCGGTCTGGAACGCCGACCGTCGCGTACAGCTCGAGGAGCACTTCGTCGGCGTTGCCGACGATTTCGGGAGCCAGGCGGTCACAGCTGTGGCGGCGCTGCTCGACGACTACGCCGACCGATGGGTGACCGTCTACCGCGAAGCGTGCGTCGCGACGAGGATCCGCGGAGAACACTCCGATGCCCTTCTCGACCGTCAGATGGCGTGCCTCCGACGCCGGCTCCGTGAGACGGACCACCTCCTGGCCCTTCTCGGAGCGGGCGGGCGCGACCTGGTCACCTCGGCCTTCGACGCCGTGGTCGGTCTCGACGTGCCCGAGGCGTGCACCGTGTCGGCGGCCCTGGTCGAACGCCTGCCGCTTCCGGAAGACGAAACAACCCGTGCCGCCATCTCCGAGATCGAGGACCGTCTTGCCGCAGCCAACGCTGAGAGGTTGGCGGGCGATTACCAGGCGGCACTGGACCGACTCACTGAGCTCGCGCCGCAGGCGCGCGAGCTCGGCTACCCGCCGACCCTGGCGGAGGTCATGATCCTCAAGGGGTATATCGAGGCCGACCTGGGTGACGCGGAGGCGGCGGAGCGCTCCCTTCTCGAGGGCTTCGGCGCCGCCGAGCAGGGCCGCGACGACCGATCGGGCGCGATGGCCGCCAGCAACCTGATGTGGGTGACGGGCTACCTCCAGGGCCGCTTCGAAGAGGCCGATCGCTGGAGTGATCTCGCGTCGGCCAAGATCGAACGTCTCGGGGGCGACGAGCGAGTGGCGGCGGAATACGCCGACACGCGAGCGAGCGTCCTGATCAAGGCCGGTCGGCACCGCGAGGCGATCGAGATCCAGGAGCACGCTCTCGAGCTGCTCACGAGGATTCACGGTCAGGAGAGCCTCGACGCAGCGATGGCGATGTCGACCATGGGGCACGCGCTCTCGTCCATCGGCGAGTACCGGTCTGCCATCGAGTACTACGAAGAATCGCTGGCTCTGAAGGAATCGCTGGTGGCCCTCGACCACCCGACTGTTGGCTTCACCGCGGCCAGCCTCGCCCAAGCCTACGCCGCCGTCCTCGAATACGAGAAGGCCGCCGAGCTGTGTCGGCGGTCCCTCGCGATCCTCGAGAAGGCCTTCGGGCCGGACGATCCGCAGCTCGCCGTCTCGTTGAACAACCTCGCCTACAGCCTCGAGGGGCTCGAGCGCTTCGACGAGGCCCGTGAGACCCACGAGCGATCGATCGAGGTCGTTGAGAAGTCGTGGGGGCCGAATCATCCCCAGATTGCGATCAGCCTGCTCAACCTTTCAAGCCTCGAGAAGCAGGCCGGGGATTATCAGGCAGCCCTGGAAGCGTCGCAACGCGCGGGCGAGATTCTGACCGCGACCTATGGCACCGAGCATCCACTGTACGCCTACGCGGCCAACAACACCGGCGTGTTCCTGATGGAAACGGGCCAGGCTGCGCTAGGCATCGTCCACCTCGAAAAGGCCCTCGCGATCCGTCTCGCGACCGACACGGACCCGGTGTTGATCGCCGTCACGCGATTCAACCTCGGCCGCGCATTGTGGGAGGCCGGCCAGCGCGAAGGTGGTCGCCGCAACGTGATGGATGCCGAACGGGAGCTCATCGACATCGGCGAGATGGGCGAGGAGGACCTCGCCGCCGTCCGGGAGTGGCTGGCAAATCACTGATCGCGTCCAACTCCCGCACAGAGATTCGCGGCCCCGAGGTCTTCGACACTCGTCCTTCTCTTGAAACCGCAGCCTGCTAGAATTGCCGCCGCGCCGCACCCGTGGCATGGAGGGATTCATGAAAAAAGCGCTGCTCACTGTCGCCCTGGTTGGTCTCTCACTCCTGGTCCTTGGTTCGTGCGATCGTCAAACGACTTCTGTCGTTTATCCCGAGACCGCTCGCGGAGACGTTGTCGACACCTACTTCGGAGAAGAGGTCGCTGATCCCTACCGCTGGCTGGAGGACCTCCACAGTGAGGCGGTAGCGGCCTGGGTTGAGGCACAGAACGCCGTTTCTCAACCCTTCCTCGAGGCCATCCCGCAGCGTGAACTCATCAAGCAGCGCCTCACCGAGCTGTGGAACTACGAGCGCTTCGGCTTGCCCGACAAGGAGGGCGGCCGCTACTTTTTCGAGAGAAACGACGGTCTTCAGGATCAGGACGTGTTGTACGTGGCCGAAACGATCGACAGAGAGCCGCGGGTCCTGATCGATCCCAACACTTTTTCCGACGATGGGACAATTTCTCTCGCGTGGTGGACCCCGAGCCCTGACGGTCGCTGGATCGCCTACTCTACCTCCGACGGTGGGACCGACTGGAAGACCTGGCACATCCGAAACGTCGACACCGGGGAGGACCTTGGCGACCTCGTCGGCCGCTGCAAGTTCACCGGCGCCTCCTGGTCGACGGACAGCGCCGGCTTTTACTACAGCCGCTATCCCGCCGGCGAGGACGGCAAGGGTGACGGATCCAAGACCACTTCTGTTTACTATCACCTCGCAGGGACCCCGCAGGACGAGGACGAGCACGTCTACACGATTCCCGGCGAGACAGCCAAAAACCCCTACGCCACCGTCACCGAAGATGGGCGCTACCTGGTCCTGACGAATCTTCTTGGCTATGACGCCAACGACGTGTACGTCATTCGCCTCGGAACCCAGAGAGGCGAGCCGGCGCCGATCTTCGACCAGTGGGACGCGCGCTACAACTTTGTCGGTAACGAGGGCGACACCTTTTTCTTCTGGACCAACAAGGACGCCCCCAAGGGCCGGATCATCGCCGTCGACCTCGGGCTGCGAGGCGACGGCAACTTCCGAGAAATCGTGCCGCAGCGGGAGGAGACTCTGAGCTCGGCCGCGTTTGTCGGTGGCCACGTGATCGGCCGATACCTTCGTGATGCCCACAGCCTCATCAGGATCCATGACACCGACGGCGCATTCGTTCGCGAAGCGGCCCTCCCCGGCATGGGTACGGTGCGCGGCTTCGGAGGTCACGCTGACGACCCTGAGACATTCTTCTCCTACACCGACTTCACGACGCCGACCACCATCTACCGCTACTCGATCGACTCCGATGAGAGCACCGTCTTCGCCCGTTCGGAACCCCCGATCGATCTCGAGGGTTACGAGCACCGACAGGTCTTTTTCTCGAGCAAGGACGGGACGCGGGTACCGATGTTCATCGTCCACCGCACGGGAATCGATCTCGACGGTCAGAACCCGACCCTTC
The DNA here is from genome assembly GCA_041560205.1 of Candidatus Sulfomarinibacter sp. Classification (GTDB taxonomy): domain Bacteria; phylum Acidobacteriota; class Thermoanaerobaculia; order Thermoanaerobaculales; family Sulfomarinibacteraceae; genus Sulfomarinibacter. The sequence goes on along the minus strand of JBFFBV010000076.1, from coordinate 1,870 downwards.
TCTACGGCTACGGGGGGTTCAACAGCTCCCGCACGCCTTCCTACCGGACCTCGCGGATGGTCTGGCTCGAGATGGGTGGCGTGCTGGTCATCGCCAACATCCGCGGTGGCGGAGAGTATGGCAGGGAGTGGCACCTCGCCGGAACGAAGCTGCAGAAACAGAATGTCTTCGACGACTTCATCGCCGCCGCAGAGTGGCTGATCGACAACGGCTACACCTCACCGAAGAAGCTCGCCATCCAGGGCGGCAGCAACGGCGGCCTCCTCGTCGGTGCGGTCATGACCCAGCGGCCCGAGCTCTTTGGCGCGGCACTCCCGGCAGTCGGTGTGCTCGATATGCTGCGCTATCACCTGCCGAGCGCCAACGCCCGCCAGTGGGCCTCCGACTTCGGCCTGAGCGAAAACGAGGACGAATACCGAGCGCTCCTCGCCTATTCGCCCTACCATAACACCGCAGAGGGCGCCTGCTACCCGCCGACCCTGATCACCACCGCCGACCACGACGATCGGGTGGTGCCCTGGCACAGCTTCAAATTCGGTTCGGCAATGCAGCACGCCCAGGGGTGCGACAATCCGATCCTCGTGCGCGTCGAGACCCGCGCAGGGCACGGCGCAGGCAAACCGACGTGGATGCGGATCGAGGAGATCGCCGATCAATGGGCCTTCCTCGCCAAAGAGCTCGAGATGGAATGAGAACAGGCGGGAGATATCCCCGTCCCTTCAGTTCGAAGAATCGGGCCTGGCTGCACGGGCGGGACATGCTTGCCACGGCGGAATCCCTGGTCGAGCCGGGTCCTGCCCTTGCGAGCCGCCAAGCTCAACGACGTTTGAGAGCAGCCACTGCCCCTTCGCTCGGCATGCCCTTTGCTCCAATAGAGAGGAATTCGGTGAGTCGATTCCCGTGCGCATCGTTGCGTGAGGGGCCCGTGCTGAGCCCGATGCTTCGGACCCTCGAATCGGACCATGAGACGATCTCGCTCCAGCGAGTTCGAGACATCAATAGCGCCGAAGAGTGACCATCCCGGCCATCCTGAGGCCGTGCCCGATCATGAATACACCCCTGGCGATCTTGTTCCCGTGGGGGTCCTTTCGAGGCCTCTCGACCGAAACGCCGATGGCCCGAACTCCGGAATCCGTCCACGAAGTGAGCTCGGCAGGGGCGATATTGCCATCACCGTTCTCGTCGACGAACAGGTACAGGTACCGCCAGGTCGTATCGCTCTGATCGACCTGTCCATTGCCGTTGGTGTCGAAATGACGCAGGAGCTCCGACGGATCGCGAATCTTGAAGATCTTTCCTTCAACGATCAAGTGCAAACCATCGCTGACCATCACCTGACCCTGCACCCGGCCTCCGTTGGGCCAGGTGAGCTCGAAGCCCAACTGGCGGATCGACGCCGCACTGACCATCAAAAAGGCGTCGTCGGTGTTCGAAAGCGTCCAGCCCAACTCGCGGATCGATCCACCGACTTCAATGCTGGCCCGTCCACCGAGATCCAATCCGTCACCGCCAAGATCGAGGACGATCACCTTGTTTCCACCCGAAGCCGCCATCGCGGCCTGCTCATTGTCGACCTCGAACTTCACGGTTTCTTCGGGCTTCTCGACCGGCTTTTGTACCGTGACCTGGGCCGCCGCCAAGTGCGCAAATTCGAGAACGAACAAAACGACGATCGAGACGACGAAAATGAACAGCGTCTGATGGCGCATACGGTCCTCCATCTCCGGAGCGGGGGTTGCACGGCCTTCAGCGACTCGAGTGTATCAGGGGCTCGCCCCAGTGAGGCGCCGTGATCATGATGCGCGAGAGGTGAACAGCTTCAGACCGGTCGAGGTCTTGATGCCGAAAGCCGTCATTGCGGCGATGAGTG
>JBFFBV010000075.1:0-22893 GCA_041560205.1 Candidatus Sulfomarinibacter sp. | reverse complement strand
GGTGGATGCGCCATCCGTAATCGTCCGCGTCGGCAAGCAGTCTCCGAGTTTGTTCGAGGTCGAAGACACCTTCCTCGCAGAACACGTCGACCGCCTCGGCGAGACCGGAACGGGCGATCGCGGGATGGATTTCATCGATCAGCCTGCGAACCCACGCCTCGGGGTCGTCGCGATGCTCGGGCGGGATCTCGTGCGCCGCAAGACAGGTCGGATGGAGGTCGATCGGGTGCTTGCTGCCGGCTTCGTGGATGACCTCCAGTATGCGCACCTCGGTCTTGAGGTCGAGCCCGTAGCCGGATTTGGCCTCGGTGGTGGTCGTGCCGTGGAGCAGAAACCGGTCGAGTCGTTCGAGGGTCGACGCGAGGAGCTCGTCAGCGGTCGCGGCCCGGGTTGCCTGCACCGTGGAGTTGATGCCACCGCCGGATCGCGCGATGTCCATGTAGGACTCGCCGCGGAGCCTTCGGTCGAACTCCTCCTCCCTCGAGCCCGCCCATACCGGGTGGGTGTGGGGGTCGACGAAGCCGGGCAGAACGCAACCGCCGGCGGCGTCGAGGGTCTCTTCCGGCTCGCCGAAACGGCGCTTCGCCTCGTCTTCATCGCCGATGAACACAATACGTCCATTGTTGCAGTGCACCACCGCCTCGGGCTTCACGTTGAGGGCCTGAAGGTCAGTGACGCGTCGCGCGCTGCTCCCGGTCGGGGTGACGACCTGGTTGGCGCCCCGAACGAGGAGGCTCATCCCCCGTTCTCGGTCTGGTTGAAGGCCAGCCGCTGGATGCTCGCGAGCTGCGGCGTCGAAGGCTCTTCGCGCTCACGGCGCTGATCGTCCTGGATGATGCCCTGGAGGAGCTCGACGATGCGGTTGAGCTCGGAGCGAACCTCGCGGCGGCGGTTTCGAAGGTCGGTGATCACACTCTCGATGTTCTGGGCGCGCACGTTGGCCTCTTCCACGAGGCGTTCTGCCAGCCCGTGGCCTTCGCCGACGATCCGCTGGCCCTCGGCGCGAGCCACCTCGATGGTGGTTTCAGCCGACCGTTGTGCGGCCACCAGGGCCTCCTTGAGCGCGGACTCGCGCTCGCGGAAGGCGGAGAGCTCCTGCTCCATGTGGTGAACCCGCTGCCGGAGCTCACCGCGTTCGCGCAGCAGGCCTTCGACGACCCGGGCGAGCTCGGTCAGGTACTCGTGGACCTCGAGCGCGTCATAGCCGTGGAGCTTTTTCGCGAATTTCTTGCCGAGGATGTCCATCGGAGCGAACTCGGACATGGGGCCCTCCCTTTTCCAATCATCCATTATGACACGAAGTGTCGTTGAATCCGTCATTTGGCGGTCGATCGGTCGAGGATCGTGAGCGAGCCACAGGTATACTGATGTCACGACGGGGGTCCGGCCATGACGGATATCCAGCTCAAAGTGAAGGACCTGCAGAAGACCTATCATCCGGGCCTCTTCGAGGCTTCGGTCGAGGTTCTCAAAGGCCTCAGTTTCGAGGTCGTGCGCGGGGAGATCTTCGGTTTCCTGGGGGCCAATGGCGCCGGGAAGACCACCACGATCAAAGCGATCACCGAACTCATCTACCCGGATGCCGGCGAGATCACGATCTGCGGCCTGCCCCACACCGCGCTCGAGGCCAAGCGGCGTCTCGGGTTCATGACTGAAAGCCCCTATATCTACCCCCACCTCACGGGCCGCGAGTTTCTTCGCTTCTCCGGGGAACTGCTGCGTCTGGATCGCGACGATTTGGAGGCGCGCATCTCGGTGGTCTTGGAGGAGGTGGGGATGGACGACCGCGCCGACCGCACGATGGGCACCTACTCGAAGGGCATGCTGCAGCGGGTGGCGCTTGCCCAGGCCCTGCTCGGAGATCCGGAGCTGCTCATCCTCGACGAGCCCATGAGCGGTCTCGACCCGCTCGGGCGCAGAGACGTCCGTGACATCATCCTCGGCAGAGCGGCGGCGGGAGTGACGGTCTTCTTCTCCTCGCACGTCATACCCGATGTCGAGATGATCTGCGACCGGGTGGCCATCATCGTCGATGGCACGGCGCGCGCGATCGGCACCGTTGCGGAGCTGGTGTCGGAGGAGGCGACCAGCTACGAGGCGACCTTTGTCGGCGCCGTCCCCGCGGATCTCGAGACGCCTCTGCAAGCCCACCACGTCGCCAGCGGCGCATCGTGGGTACGGGTGGCGACAGCGCAGCGCGACGATCTCATCCAGGAGCTCGGAGATCGCGGAGCGCGGGTCGTCAGCCTCAACCCGGTGCGCACAACTCTCGAAGACCTGTTGATGAAGCATTACGAGGGCCTGGAATCATGAGAGCCGTGCGCGCGATCGCCGCCAACACCTTGCGCGAGGCCATCCGTGACCGGATCCTCTACCTCTTCGTCGGTTTCGCAGTCGTCATGGTGGTCAGCACCAAGCTCTTCGGCATGTTGACGGTCGGCGACGAGACGAAAATCGTCAAGGACATCGGCCTCGCCTCGATGCAGTTCTTCTCGATGCTGATCGCGGTCATGATGAGCATGATCCTGATCAGCCGCGAGGTCGACAACCGGACGGTTTTCAACATCCTGGCCAAACCCGTGCGGCGATGGCAGTTCATTCTCGGCAAGTATCTCGGACTGGTCTCGATCGTCGCCGCCAATCTCATCCTGATCACCGTCGTGTTGATGCTGATGGTGCTGATTGTCGCCGGCGAGCTTGATTTCATGCTGCTCTTCGCGGGCATGATGACGATGCTCGAGATGTTGGTTCTGGCCGCCTTTGCGACCTTCTTCGCGGTGCTCACGCGGCCGATCCTGGGCTCGCTGATGACCCTCGCGGTCTTTGTCGTCGGACACCTTTCGGCCGACCTGTGGCTCTTGACACGCCAGCTGCCCGGCGCGCTCACCCGTATGGTGGTCGCGGTTGTTTACTACCTGCTGCCAAATCTCGAGCGATTCAACTTCCGCACCGCGGTGGTCCACGATCTGCCGATCCCGGGCGCCGCCGTCGCTTGGGCCTTCGTCTACGCGGGAGCCTTCGTGACGGTCGTCCTCTACCTCGCCAACCTTCGTTTTGTCGGCAAGGACCTCAAGTGAAGCAACGGCTCCTGAAGATCTCCATCGTGGCCCTCATCCTCTCGGTGGCGGTCGTGTCGGAGATCCAGCTCGGCAGAATCCCCGAGGAGGACCCTCTCGGCCGCGAGCTTCTCTATCTGCCGTCGCCCGAGATGCTGAAGATCATGAGCCTCGGCAACCCCGGCCTCGCGGCGGACATCCTCTATCTGTGGTCGATTCAGTACTACTCCCTCTTCAAACCGCACGAGCGATTTCTCTACCTCGAGACCATTTACAACCTGATCACCGATCTCGACCCGTTGTACGTCGATGCCTATCGAATCGGGGCCTTGATCATGCAGATTCAGACGGGCGGAGACCAGCAGGAGCTCAAAGGCGCGGTGCGGAGGCTTTTCGAAAAGGGGCTGCGCAATCTGCCGGAGAACTGGGGGCTGGCCGAAGCCGCGGCGTGGGATTTCTTCATCCGCTTCAGGGACCGTGAGACCGCCATCTACTTTGCCGAGATGGCTGTTCGCCACCCGGAGGCGCCCGCGCGCATCAAACGGATGGTCGGGGTGTGGCGTGACAAGGCAAGCGCGTGGAGCCTCGAGGATTCGATCGCCTACTGGCGGCGCGCTGTCGAGGACGCGGAGGACGAGTGGGATCGCACGATGTGCATGAACCAGCTCTACGACGCGGTGGCCGCACGGGATCGGGAGAGGTTGGAACCGCTTCTGAAAACCTTTGCGGGCCGCTACGGCTTCTGTCCGTCGAGCTGGGAGGATGTGGTTCGCGCCGGCGCCCTCCGCGAGGTGCCCCGCGACGCCTTCGGCGATCCCTATGGAATCGGCACCGAGACCTGCGGCCTCGTCGCCTTCAAGAAGTTCAAGGACCAGTGATCGTGCCCGGAGGCGATCGGCGATGACGACGCTGGCCGGGGACCCATCGTTCCGTCCGAGCGGGCTCATGGAGCCCCACCTGATCGACGACCTCGCCTTCAAAGAGACCTTCTACTGGTGGCACCGCGTTCGCCGGGAAAATCTCTTTCGACTCCTCAGGGCGCGGGCGACTCCGCCGACGCGAGTGCTCGAGATCGGCTGCGGCACCGGGGCCAACCTGCGGGCTGGCCAGGACCGCTGGGCGACCGGGGTCGGGCTCGATCTCGAGATGCGGGCTTTGGCCTACTGTCGGGATCTCGCTGCGGCACAGGCCGACGCGATGGGGCCGCTGCCGTTTGCCGATGGAGCCTTCGATGCGGTGTTCATGCTGGATGTGCTCGAACACCTGGCAGACCCGGCTCCGCTCGTCGGCGAGCTGGGCAGGGTGCTCACCCCGGGAGGGCTCACCGTCATCATGGTGCCTGCGCGCCCGGAGCTGTGGAGCTATTGGGACGAGATGCACGGTCACCAGCGGCGGTACACCAAGCCGAGCCTTGCTGCCGTCTTTGGCGAGGGCTGGATGCTGGAGGCGCTGGAGTATAGTTTTTCTTGGATGTACCCTTTCGTGTGGGCTTTCAGGCGTGTCATGCAGGGGCGGCGACGGTCGCCCGCACACAGCGATTTCATCGAGATTCCTCGACCTCTCAACGCCCTCCAGATATTTGCCGGGCGATGCGAAGGCGCGATGCAGCGGTTCCTGCCCGCCCCGGTCGGGTCGACCCTTTGCGGGCTGTGGTCCTGGGCCGGTCGCCCATGAAGCTGTCGATGGTCCTGCCCGTCTACAACGAGGGCGAAAAGCTCCGCGAGTTTTTCGAGGAGCTGGTGACGGTCGTCAGACTGCTCGAGTTCGATCTCGAGGCGGTCTTCGTCAACGACGGCAGCAGGGACGATTCGTTGGCGGTGATGCGGCAGCTCAAAAATGAGCACGGGGATGTCGCTGACGTGGTGGTCCTCGACTTTGCCCGGAACTTCGGCCACCAGGCGGCGGTGACCGCTGGGATGGAGCACTGCACGGGCGACGTCATTCTGATTATGGACACCGACATGCAGGACGACCCGTCGGTGATCCCAAGGATGATCGAAAAGTGGCGGGCCGGCGCCGAGGTGGTCTACGCAAGGAGGACCAGTCGCCGCGAGCCCCTGCTCGTGCGCTTCCTCTTCAATGCCTACTATCGGGTCTTCTCATCGATTACGCCGATTGAGGTCCCGCACTCGGCCGGCAACTTCGGTCTCGTCGATCGCCGGGTGGCGGACGAAATTCGCGCGCTTGGGGAGCACAACCGCTACTACCCCGGCCTCCGCGCCTGGGTGGGCTTTCGCCAGGACGGCGTCGATGCGCCGCGCCGCGGCCGACCCGGAGGCCGTTCTCGAGTCGGCCTTCTGGGGCTGATGGAGCTCGCGCTCGACGCCTTCTTCGGGTTTTCGATTCTGCCCTTGAGGTTGGCCTTCGCCGCAGCGGTGCTGCTGGCGCTGGCCGGTGTCGTCGGCATCGCCGTGATCTTCTACATCAAGCTCTTCACCGATCTCGCCATCCCCATGTGGTCGTCGATCATGACGCTGGTCATTTTCACGGCCTCCGCGCAATTCTTTCTGATCGGGATGCTGGGAGAGTACATCGCGCGGATCTACACCGAGGTCAAGGGCCGTCCGCACTACATCATCCGCGACCGATTCTGAGGCCGATGACGGACGCGAAGGCCCCCCGATGGCATCGCCTCCTGTGGTTGCTCACCGCGGTGGTGGTGATCGCGGCCTTCCTCCCCGCTCTCGATATCTTCATTGCCGGTGACGACTTCGAGTGGCTCGACGCTTCCTACGACATCGTTGACGACCCACTGTCGAGCTTTCGGCTCATCAATCACTTCTTCAGACCGCTCGTCAAGTGGACCTATCTGGTCGATTACCTGATTTTCCGACAGGCGGGTGTCGGCTACATGGTCACCAACCTCCTGATCCATCTGTTCAACGCGGTGCTCCTCGCCGTGCTCCTCGGCAGACGCCTCCGGCAGCAGGCGGTGGCGATCGGAGCGGCAGCCGCCTTTGCCCTCTCACCCCTGCACAGCGAGGCGGTGCTGTGGGCGGCCGGGCGTCCGGAGACGGTGCTGCTGGGGTGCTGGCTCGGCGCCATCCTCGTGCTCGATCGCTGGCGGGCGCGCCCGACCTCGGGTCTCGTTGTGGCGTTTACGGGCGTCGCGGTGCTTGGCGCCGGTGCCAAGGAAAGCTGGATCGTCTTCCCCTTCCTCGCCAGCGCGTATCTCTTGTGGGTGCTGCGTGTGCCATCCAGAGGGACGGTTCGCGCGACGGCCGCGCTGTGGATTGTGTGGATTGTGTACGTGGCGGTCTTTCTGGTTCGACCGGTCTTCTCGGGAGGTCCGTCTCCAGCCCATTACGCCGATTTCCAGTTCCTACCGGCCATCTTCAAGACCGGCTCGACCATTCTCGGCTTCTGTGGGCTCGGCTGGTTGCCGGTCGAGGGGTGGGGCGCAGTTGTGCTTTGCGCGTTCATTGCCGCCGGGGTTTTGGTGTGGCTGCTTCAAGCCCGCGACAAACTCGGCCCGTGGGCCATGTTCTGGCTGGGTTTCACCCTCGCGCTGGTGGCCCCGTTTTCGGATGCTGTTCTGAGGCACAATTATCTGCCTCTGGCAGGGTTCTGGATCCTCGCGGCCTCGATCTGTGATGGCGTGATCGCCGCCGCCATCCAGTCCGATCAGCCGAAGTTCCGCAAGCTGGTGTTCCCTGCAGCGGCTGCCGTGGCCGTGATTGTGCTCGTTGCCGAGGCGGTGTGGTTGCAGCGCGAGATCGCCGATTACAGGCTCTACGGTGATCTTCATCGGCGTCTCTGCCGGAGTTATGCCGAGATCGACCCCGAGGTCCCGCGCGATCGACCGCTCGTCCTGATCGACCGCGGGGCCTTCCGGGGCGTCAACTACGTGATCGCGAAGGTGCAGGGCCGGCCGAAAACCTTCTTTGTGAGGGGGGGCGCGCTCTGGCAGCTCGTCTTCATGCCGCCCCTGGTCAACTTTGTGGGTCAGCCCTTCGACGAGCGTCTGGAGCCGCTGGCAATTCACCAGGGCGACCCCTTGTCTGGCCCTGTCACGGTCGTGCTCCTCGAAGACCGGGGGTTCCAGATTCGCCCCGACCTCGACGGCGCGGTCCGAGAAGCCGTCGCGGCCACCGGTGGTCTCCCCCCGGGCGTCTCGCTCTATCGATTCAACGAGAGATGAGCTCGCCGATTTCTTGCACTCGCCAGCTCGTCGGGCTGGTGTGCGCCGCGCGCGCGAGCTCGGTTGCCGCCTCCCGGCGAAGCTCCGGGTCAACCGCCAGACGCCCCGCGAGGTTGTGGAGATCGTCGGGGCGAAGGACCCGGTACTCGTGCCGATCGAGGAGCTCGGCAGGGGCTTCGTCGCGGCGCACGAAGACCATCGCGACATCGTCCCAGAAGACGAGCGCCCAGCTTCGCGCTGGAAACCACAGCGCCGAGAATCCACGCGGGCCGAGGTCGTTGCCGTCGGGATCGGTCACATTGATCGACGGGTGGTAGCGCACGAGAGCGGTATCGGCGTCGTAGCCGGCGAGCATCTCCGACCAGGCGGCGACGTCGCTCGCCTGGAAAATCTCCCAGATCCGACGCAACAGCGGCTCGTGGATCTCATTGCGGTCGTCCTGAAAGACACCGCGTTCGGGCCCGTAGCGGTGGATCAGATACCCACCGAAGCGGACGTCGTTGTAAAGCTGTTCGGCCGGCAGGCCCTCCCGGTCGAGGAAGGCACACGCGGCCTCCGGGTAGTAGTCCTCCGCGAAACCGAAGCCGAAGCGCGGCCACGGAGCGATGGCGAGTGAGAGAGCCAACAACGCCGCAGCTGCCACCGCGAGCCCGCTGGTGCGTCGTGATTCCCGACCGTCTTCTGCAGCTCCCCGCGTCAAGGCGCGCCAACTGGCCAGGGACGGCGAGAGAATCAGCGGCACGAGCACGAAGAAGAGCCCGATGTTGCGGATGTGGCGGAGAGCGAGGACCGATGCCATCACCAACAGCGCCCAGTAGACGAGCCTCCGCTCGCGCAGGGCCAACACGACAGTGACCGCTGCGATGGCGACATAGAGCGTGGGCGCCTGGGTGAGCGAAGGCGAGACCCACTCTGGGTTGGGGATGTGAGACTGGTCGACGAGGCGGGCGAGGCGGAACGGGACCGCGAAAAGGTGCCAGCCGTAAGGGTTGACGAGCAGCGCTATGATCGAAGTTCCGAGAGCTGTGAGCCCGCTGACGAGACGCGTCCGGTGCCACCGTCGGGTGAGTACCATCTGGACACAGTCGGCCGCGAGCAGACCGGCGAGCAGGATCGGCACGACGAGAACGCCCCCGTGGGAGTTGCCGCCGAGGATCATCAGCGCCGCGAGGGCGCCGAGCCAGGTCGGGGAAGACGATTTCTCGCGGCGCATGAAGAGCCAGACCACGGTCGGCACGACCAGCAGCGTGACGAGCTCTGGGCGCACGAAGAATCGGCCCCGCGCGCCGGCGACACAGAGCACTCCGAGGACCAGAGCTGCGGCCGGGGACAGACCCGAACGCACCCCCACGACCACGAGCAAGGTGGCCAGAACTGCGGCGGTGATCGATCGCAGGACCACCAATGCAGTCGGGCCGGCGAGGGAATAGGCAATTGAAAGGGTGACCTGGAACAGCCACTCGTGGTCGATCCATGGCGCGCCACCCGAGGTGAAGCTGAAGGGATCGACAGCGATGAAGCTGCGGTGCGCGAGGATCCAGTCACCGGTCGCGAGGTGCCAACCGATGCTGGTGTTGGCGACCTCGAAGACACCCATCACGGCGCCGGCGACCGCCGCGGCGATGACGATGATGGTCGGTGTTCGTGTGGATTCCTGGGTCACTATGCGTCCTGAGGGTGGGTCGACGGCCCCGCAAACCCCTCGGCAACGATGATATCCCGCTTTGTGTGCTATTCGCTTTCGAGCGTGTAGCGTGACCACTCGGACTCGAAGGCCAGGGACCTGGTGCTCGTCATGCGGTCGAGAAACACGATGCCGTCGAGATGGTCGTGCTCGTGCTGGATTACCCGGGCGTGGAAGCCGTCCGCGGTGAGCGACACGGGCCTGCCCTCGATGTCCCGGGCCTTGACCTTGACCCGGCGCGCGCGTGGCACCAGACCACGAAGATCGGGAATGGAGAGGCAACCCTCCCATCCCTCTTCGACCTCGTCGCCGATCGCTCGAAGCTCGGGATTGACGAGGACGGTCGGCTCGATCCCCGGGTGATCGTCACTCTCCGGCACCCAGTAGCTGAAGAGGCGAAGTCCCTCCGCGACCTGGGGGGCGGCGAGCCCGACACCCTCCTCCTCGATCATGGTCCGCACCAGGGATCGGCTCAGCTCAGCCAGACGCCGACTCGCAAACCACTCATCGGGGACCTCCTCGGCAACCGAGCGAAGCACCGGGTGGCCGAGCCGCACGACCTCGAGCAGGGGCGCGCTCTCTTCCATTCGATCAGCCGCAGCCGGAGCAGCCGCCCGAGCTGCAATCGTTCGAGGGCGCCGGTGCGTTCGGGTTGTCGACGGTGAAACCGGATCCGCGCTGGTCTTCGACGAAGTCGACCGTGGATCCCTCGAGGTGGGGCGCCGAGTTCGGGTCGATCAGTACTTTGAGGTCGCCGTTCTCGACGACCGAGTCGCCGTCGCGCTGCTCATCAAAGGTGAAGCCGTAGGAAAAGCCCGAGCAGCCCACACCTTGGATGAAGATCCGAAGCTCCTTGCCTTCAGCCTCGGGCATCTGTGCCGCGAACTCCTGGACCTTTTCCACAGCCTTGTCGGAGAATGAGATCATCGTGCCTCCAATATCCCGTCGTGGTCGACGGATTGTGTATCTTAGCGCATTACATCGCTATTTAGCAATATTGTTGTGAATGATCGTCACTCCACGCCCTGCTCGGCCAGCCACCGCTCGGACTCGATGGCGGCCATGCAGCCGGTGCCGGCGGCGGTTACGGCCTGGCGGTAGACCGAGTCCTGCGCGTCACCGCAGGCCCAGACGCCCTCGACCGAGGTGCGTGTCGTGCCGGGCACCGTTCGGATGTAGCCGACGTCGTCCATGTCGAGCTTGCCGGCGAAGATCTCGGTGTTGGGCCGGTGGCCGATGGCCATGAAGACACCGTCGGTCGGGTACGGTCGTTCCTCGCCGCTCTTCGTGTCCTGAAGCCGCACGCCGGTGACGCCACCCTGCTTGGACCCGAGGATCTCGGTGACGATGGAGTTCCACTCGAAGTGGACCTTCGGATTGTCGAAGGCCCTCTGTTGCATGATCTTGGACGCCCGCAGTTCGTCACGACGGTGGACCACCGTCACCTTGGTGGCGAACTTGGTCAGAAACATCGCCTCTTCCATTGCCGTGTCACCGCCGCCCACGACCACCAGCTCTTTGTCGCGGAAAAAGAAGCCGTCGCAGGTGGCGCAGGCGGAGACACCGAAGCCCATCAGCTCGCTTTCGGAGGGAAGGCCGAGGAGCTTGGCCGAGGCGCCGGTGGCGATGATCAGCGCATCTGCCGTGAGCTCGCCCTTGCTCTGGGTCGTGACCTTGAAGGGACGGTCGTCGAGCTCAACCGCAGTGACCTCGTCGAAGATGAAGCGGGTGCCGAAGCGCTCGGCCTGCGCCTTGGTCACCTGCATCAGCTCCGGGCCCATGATGCCGTCGGGAAAGCCGGGGTAGTTCTCGACATCGGTGGTGATCGTCAGCTGGCCGCCCGGCTGCATGCCTTCGATGACGAGTGGTTCCAGCTCAGCGCGCGCGGCGTAGATGGCAGCGGTGAGACCGGCCGGACCGGATCCGATGATGAGGACCTTGTTGTGCGTCTCGCTCATGTGAATCTCCAGAGTCATGTCCGAGTCTCACCGCCCTCGGTGCGGAGGCGGCCATTTTTGAGACCGATGGCTCCCCCGAGGCGATGCCGCGGTCGGTCATTATACTGGTTCTATGGTGGAGCTCGAGAGGTTCCTGAGCTCGCGCGTCGCGCGCATCGGCTGTCTCTTCGTGGCCAGCAGGTTGGCCCTCCTCGTGGTCGGCATGCTCTCGGCTTCGCTTCTGCCTTCCGGTGTCGGTGCCCAACCGGGCAACTTGATGGGACACCCGCCGGCGCCGCTGCCGTTCGAGATCTGGGCACGCTGGGACGCGGAGTGGTATCTGCTGATCGCCGCCGAGGGCTACGATGTCGGTGATCGACTGGCGGGGCTGGGATTACCTTATGAACGCTCAGCTACCGCGGGCTTTCTCCCGCTTTATCCGATGCTGATCCGAGCACTGGCACCGGTTTTCGGCCCCGTCGCAGCGGGGGTCCTGATCTCCAACATCTGCCTCTTGATGGGCCTCGTGTTGCTCGATCGTCTCGTTCGGATGGAGATCGGCGGAGATGATGGAGCGACGGCGGGGCTTGCGGCCTGCGCGGCGCTGCTCCTCCACCCATCGAGCCTCTTCCTGTCCGCCGTTTACGCGGAATCGCTCTTCCTGATGCTGTCGATCGGTGCCTTTGCCTCTGCCCGATCGGGACGCTTCGGGATGGCGGGGGTGCTCGGCGGGCTGGCCGCCCTGACCCGTCCTTTCGGTGTGCTCCTGCTGGTGCCGCTGCTGTGGGAGTGGTGGCGGTGGTGGGGCGCGGCGGACGATTCGACGACGCGACGGGAACGAACGGTCAGGGGGCTGTGGATCCTCCTCGTGCCCGCCGCCATGGCGGGTTATCTGTCCTTCTCTAGCTCCGTTTTCGGCGATCCGCTCGCCATGGTCCACCGCCAGGAACGGTGGCGGGGCGGGCTCTCCGGGCCGTGGCGTGCATTCGTCCGCTGGTGGGAGGCGGGCCCGACCATCCACGGCGCCCACGGCTCGACGATTGAGCTGGTCGTTGCCCTCGTGTGTCTGGTGATGTTGATCTTCATGGTTCGCCGACTCCGTCCTTCGTACACGCTCTACGCCACCGCCGCCATGGCCCTCGCGCTCGGCTCGACACTGTGGTCCTTCTCTCGCTTCAGCGTGACCCTCTTTCCCTTCTCGATGTTCATCGGTTACGCGTGGGCCGGCGGGCGCCGCTGCCTGTCGATTCACTACGCCTTCATCGGTGGGGGGCTCGGCGCATTCTTCATGGCGCTCTTCGCCAACTGGTGGTGGGCGGGATGACTTCGGACCTCGGGGCTGTTGAATAGGCGAGATGAGACGATCGCCGCCATCGCCGCCGAGGGACAGCTCGACTCCTCGATTCGACGAGGGGGCGCGGGCCTGGTTCGCCGTCGCACTTTTTGCCCTGTCCTTGGCTCCGACGACCCCGGTCTCGGCCGGGCTCGAGGATCTGGCGAAGGCGGGGGACTGGGAGCGGGTGATGCAGATCGCCTCGCGGCGAGGCGGCCAGCTCCCGCTGAACCCGTCGGAGGCGCTGATTGCCGCGACCGCGGCGCGCTCGGTTGCCGATCGCGAGGCGGAACTGCGATATCTGGAAATTGCGGCGGGCGCCGAAGACGAGGAGCTGCGGCGTCTCGCCGAGGTCCAGCTGGCCGAGCTCGTGAACGCCAAGGCTCCCGATCGTGCGGTGGCGTTGGTCGTGCCGGCATTTGACCGCGGATATCCGTGGCCACTTCGCGAGGCGGCCTCCCGGGTTGCGAGGTCTGCGGTCGAAAACGGCGTTGAACCTCCCTCCAGATCTTCGCTCGAAAGCTCGCTGAGAAGGCTTCCCCGCAGCCTCCGCCGGGAGCTCGAGCTCTCGCTCGCCCTCACTGACCAGGACGGCGGTCGTGCGCGGCTCGAGCGACTGCTCGCCGCCTCGACCAGAGATCTGGTTGCGCTGCAGGCCGCAGAGGCGCTTGCAAAGTCGGACCGACCGACGCCCAAGGAGCGATGGCGGATTGCCAAGACGCTCTACCGGCATGCGATGTACGACCGCGCCGCGCCGATGCTGGAGCAGCTCATCGAGATCCGGGATTCGGCCGTGCCTCGCGACGAAGCCGCCTTTCTCCGCGGACGCTGTGCCTTTCGAAGGGGTCGCTGGGCGGAAGCCATCGACTGGTACCGGAAGGCGCTGGCTTGGGAGCGTTCGCACGAGAAAAAGGCGAACATCGAGATCCACATCGGCCGTTGCCTTGAGCTCGACGGCGATCTCGACGCTGCGGTGGACGCCGCGGTGCGGGCGGTACGCCTCAAGACGACCGATGACCGCCGTCTCTTCCTCGCTCGTCTCCGTCTTCGTCGGAATGAATCCGAGCTCGCCGAGCAGGGAATTGCACGTCTCCGGTCGCGCACCAATCGCGCTCGGGGAGAGCTCATGCTGGCGGTGGACGCCATGCGGCGTGGCGAGAACGCTGCCGCCCTGCGCCGGCTCGAGAAGGTGAAGCGGGCGCCGTGGGCGGTACCGGCGGCCGTGCTGGCGGCCGGTTTGGCGGCGGCGGGTGGGGATGATCGGGCGGCGCTCGACCTGTTGGGCCGCGTCGATGGATCGGTGGATGGTTTCTGGGTCGAACAGGCGCGCATCTCGATGAGCGGGTTGGCCCAAACGGAGATCGAGAGCTGGCGGCGGGAGCGGGAGCAGG
This sequence comes from Candidatus Sulfomarinibacter sp., assembly GCA_041560205.1. Taxonomy (GTDB): domain Bacteria; phylum Acidobacteriota; class Thermoanaerobaculia; order Thermoanaerobaculales; family Sulfomarinibacteraceae; genus Sulfomarinibacter. The sequence continues at coordinate 9,351 of JBFFBV010000075.1, read as the reverse complement.
ACGTCAAGGATTCGGATGAGGGCTCGTTGTGGCGATCCCTCGGCCGGTGGGCTGTGCTCGAGCCTGACCCCGGTGAGCTGCGAATGCTCCGTGGCATGGTGGATGCCGCCTTCGCGTCCCTTGGGTCAGCCGCGGCAGCGGAGTTCTCGCCCGGTCTCGCGGCGGGCCTGTGGAAGATCGGTTTGGAAAACGAAGCGGCCCGTTGGGACCCGGGAGGCTGGCCGCGAGCAGACCCACCCGCCTCGGCCTGGACGGCGTCGCAACTGCTGGCCAACGGATATCCCTGGCGCTCGACGCGGGTCGCCGACGGTGCCTGGCGACAGGCCGGCAGCGAGGTGCCAACCAACGTGCTCCCTGAAAACCTCCGCCGGGCCCTGTACCCCTTACCCGAGCCGCAGCTCATCCGCCGCGCAGCGGAGGAGGGAGGCGTGCACTGGTCGCTCCTCGCGGGCGTGGCACGAGAGGAATCTCGCTGGGACCCCGGGGCACTGTCGGCGGCCGGGGCGCGTGGCCTGGTGCAGCTGATGCCGGCGACTGGAGCGGCGGTGGCAGAGGCGTCGGGGATCCCATTCGAGTCGGCCGATGATCTGTTTGATCCGCAGCTCAATCTCCGCCTCGGCGCCGTGGAGCTCGGCCGGTTGATCGAGACCTTCGGCGGGCGATGGGCACCGGCGGTCGCCGCCTACAACGCGGGGGAGGTGCAGGCGAGGCTGTGGCTCGATCAATGCGGTCCGGACTGCACCAACGCGCTCTACCTCATGAACATCTCGTTCAGCTCCACCCGCGCCTATACGGCAGGCGTGCTGTCGGCGGCGGTCAGCTACGGCGAGCTTTACGGCGACAACGGGAAGACACTCGCCGCGAAGGCCGTCAGCGACCGAAGCGAAGGACCTCCTGCCGCTCCATGGCCCGCTCAACCCAGCGCTCGATCTCGTCGTTGAGCTTGCGCTGCACGAGAATCTGGTGCAGCTGGTCGCGAACCGTCGTCAGCGGAGGCACAGCTTCGTCCGAGGTGGCAATCTCGTCGACCAGGAGCTGCTGGTAGGCGGCTTCGATCTCGTCCATGTTGACCGAGACACGGGGGCGCAGGCGTTGCTGGATATACGCATCGACGGCAGCCGTACGCAGCACGAGCTCGTCGAGGTCCGCCGCCTGCAGGCCCTTCTTCTCGAATTGGCCGAAGAGCTTCGCCTCACCGCCACCCCGCTCGATCAACATCGCGCGCGCGTGTTTGGGGTCGAGCTCGAGCCGAAAAAGCAGGCCGCCGTCCTCGATGTCGCGAAACTCGATCTCGAGCCTGATGCGTGCTTCGAGCAGCCGCGAGCGATAGGCGTCTGCGTCCTCGTCGGCTTCGATGTCGACCAGGCCAACGAGGGCCGCGAGCTCGAGATCGCTGAGGAGGATCGGTGTGCTTCCAACGACTGCGAGGACCTCCTCCACGGTCTCCCAAGGGGCTTCGTCGGCAAGGCCGAAATGACTGGCAATCAAGAGGATGAGGGTGAAGGCAACGACGCGCACCCTGCTATGATACCAGCGTGTGCGCTGACCCCGGCACCCTGTGGATCGTGGCCACGCCGATCGGCACTCTCGGCGATCTTTCGACGCGGGCCCGTGAGGTGCTCGCCTCGGTCGACCTGATCCTCTCCGAAGACACGCGCCGGGCGCGGCGACTGCTCTCGCACCTCGATCTCCCGTCGCACGGGCGCCTGCAGAGCCTGCACGAGCACAACGAGGAGAAGAAGGTGCCGGCGTTGTTGCACACGCTCCGCGAAGGTGTTTCGATCGCGCTGATCAGCGACGCCGGCACCCCGGTGGTGTCAGATCCCGGGTTCCTGTTGGTGCGGGCGGTTCGCAACGAGGGACTGCCGATCTGTAGCGTGCCCGGGGCCTCTGCCTTCGTCGCCGCCCTCGCCGCCGCCGGTCAGCCGCCGCTGCCGGCGACGCTGTGCGGCTTCCTTCCCGCGCGGCGTGGCGCCCGGCGTCGCCGAATTGCCGAGCTGGCCGAAGCGTCCTGGACCATCGTCATCCTTCTTTCGCCTCACCGGCTGGACCGCGAGCTCGGTGATCTTGCGGAAATCCTGGGCGGCGATCGCCCGGCCACCCTGCTCGCCGAGATCTCCAAAGTCCACGAACGGGCAATCTCGTCGACTCTCGAGGAGCTCGCGGACTGTGCCGAAGCCAAGAACCCGAGGGGCGAGTACATCGTGGTCGTGGGGCCGCACAGGCATGAAGAACCTCCTGCCGAGGCCGACCCGGGGCGCGTTCGATCCGAGTACCGCCGCGCGCTCGACGATGGGATGGATCGGCGGGAGGCATTGCGCGCGACCGCGCTTCGCTTCGGCATCCGTCGAAGGCTGGTCTTCGATCTCGTAGCTGCAGATCAACCGGACACGGACGAGTTCGAGGGCTGAATCGCTGTGCTAATCTGAGCGGGATCAGAGGAGGTGGCTCATGCTTCGGCGCGTCGGCTCCGTTTTCGGTGTTGCCCTCGGCCTGTCCGGTTTGCTGAGCGGGTGTGGCGGCAAGCCGATCGTCGGTGTGATTCTGCCAACCACGGGCGCCGCGGCTTCCTATGGAGAGTCGATCGAAAGCGGTATCCGCCTCGCCATATCCGATGTCCGCGAGCGTGGCGAGCTCCCGAAAGCATTCGAGGTCGTCTGGGCGGACACCGGGTCCGACCCGACACGGGCAGTCGTCGAGTTCCGAAAAATGGTCGAAGAGCGCGAGGTGAAGATGATCATCGGCGGGGCCACCAGCGCCGAGGCGGTGGCGCTGATCCCCGAGCTCGACGACCTCGAGGTGGTGTGTATTTCCCCATCTGCGTCCGCGCCAGGTCTCGCCCAGAGATCGCGGCACTTCTTCCGTATCTATCCCTCGGACGAGCTCGAGGGACACACCGCGGCCAACTTCCTCCATGAACGGCTCGGCAAGCGGGACGTGGTTCTGTTCACGGGAGACACCGAGTATGCCCGGGGCATCAAGCCGGAGTTTCTGAAGCAGTACCAGGAGTCGCTGGGCGGCAACGTGGTGGCGGACATCCCCTTGGCCGAGGAGGGCTGGCGAGAGCGCGCGACCGAGGTCCTCGACCGCGACGGCGTTGATGCGGTGTACGCCATCGGCTACGCCGAGGATATTCTTGAGGCCATCCGTTTCCTCGCGGATCTGGACTTCGACGGCAGGATCGTGACGACCTCCGCCTTCTACAGCGGCCAGGTGATCCGTGAGGCCGGCGAGGCGGCCGAGGGCGTCATGTTTCCACTCCCGCCCTTCGATCGCACTTCGGAGAAGGAACCGGTGCTGAGCTTCGTCAACAAGTACATGGACACCTATCAACGTGCCCCCGACGTCTTTGCTGCGCATGGCTACGACGCGATGGGCCTGACCATCCAGGTCATGAACCTCGCCAAACCACCCGAGACGATGGAGGTCCTCAGGGCGCTCAACGTCGGCGTGTCCGAGTTCATGGGTGTCACGGGCCCGATCCTCTTCGATGACTATGGAGACGTGAAGCACTATCCGATGATGTTCCTCGTCAACGGCGGCCAGGTCCTGAGTTACCAACGATACCTCGAAGCCGAGCGGCGCCGTATTATCAATCAGGTTCAGGACCTCCTGACGACCGGCGACTAGACGGGGCCTCTGAAGACCGACATGACCGTCCTCCGTCTCCTGTGGCGCAACCGCGCGCTCATCGAGGTGTTGGTGCGGCGCGAGCTCGACGCCCGCTACCGTGCGTCGGCGCTCGGCTTTTTCTGGTCACTGCTCAACCCCCTATTGCTGCTCGCGGTCTACGCGGTGGTCTTCACCTACATCTTCAGCCCCCGCTTCCCGGGCGCCGACCCCTACCCGCTCTTCCTCTTCAGCGGGCTCTTGCCATGGCTGTTCTTCTCCGGTGCGGTTCTCGACGGTTCGGCCACCCTGGTCGACAACGGCCCGTTGCTGGCCAAGGTCATGTGCCCGCCCGAGATCTTTCCGGCGGTGACAGTGCTCTCCCACCTCGTCCACCATCTCCTGGCGCTGCCCGTCCTGCTGCTCGCGATGGTTGCGAGCGCGGTCCTGAAGCTGCACCCGACGCCGTGGACCTTTCCACTCGTGATGGTGGCTTTGATTCCCTGGATCCTCGTGACCGGAGGCGCTGTCTTTGCCGTCTCGGCGCTCTCGGTTCACTACCGCGACACCCGTGATCTGATCGGCCACCTCCTGAATCTTCTCTTCTTCTCCTCGCCGATCATCTACAGCCTCGAGGGTCTCCAGGTCCCGATCGTGCTGCATCGCATATTGGCCCTCAACCCGTTGGCGAGCCTGGTTGTGGTGTATCGGGACGTCGTATTCGCGGGCACCGTGTCATCGCCGCAGACGTGGCTGACGGCCTTTGCGGTCGGGGTCATCGCGTGGTGGCTCGGGGCCAGGATCTTCGCCTCCTTCAGGGAGACCCTGGTGGAGGCGGTGTGAAGGGGTCCATCCGCTTCGTCGATGTCCGTAAGGTCTTCCGCTGGCGGGGTGTCGGCACCCGGCATGAAACGATCAAGGGCGCGTTCTTTCACCGTGCCCCGCGGCGTCAGAGCCTGACCGCCCAGGAGCACGTCGCGCTCGATGGCGTCGATCTGGAGGTCGCTCCGGGCGAAGCGGTCGCCATCATCGGGCCCAACGGATCGGGTAAATCAACCCTTCTCAAGCTCACCGGGGGCATCCTCAAACCGACCGCGGGCTCGGTCGAGGTCGAAGGCCGGGTCACGGCCCTCATCGAGCTCGGCGCCGGCTTTCACCCGGAGATCAGCGGCCGCGAAAACGTGGTCATCAACGGGATGCTGCTCGGTCTCGAACGTCGCGAGATCGAGGAGCGAATGCAGGAGATCGTCGACTTCGCGGATATCGGGTCCTTCATCGATCAACCGGTGAAGATCTACTCGTCGGGCATGTACGTCCGGCTCGGATTCGCGGTCGCCGTGGCTGCCGACCCCGACGTGCTGCTGATCGACGAGGTGCTGGCGGTGGGCGATGAGGCCTTCACCCGCCGATGCCTGGATCGACTGGCGCGCATGCGGCAACGGGGAGTGACGATGGTGCTGGTCTCTCACGATCTCGACCTCGTCACCAGCTTCGCCGATCGTGCACTCTATTTGGCGAGCGGCCGGGTGGTGGCGCAAGGGCCAGCGGACGCGGTGGTCGCGCGCTACCGGAGCGACGCCGTGGGGGCGAAGGATGCGGCTGCCGAGGAGCGGCGGACATCTGAAACCGAAAGTGATCGTCGTTGGGGCAACGGTGATGTCGAGATCCTCGGGGTCGAGTTGCTGGTAGGTGACAAGCCCTTGCGAATGGTGCCGAGCGGCGGCCCGTGCACGGTCCGCATCCGCTACGCGGTCCACCGAAAGGTAGAGGACTTCGTCTTTGGGATTGCGTGGCACCGCGCCGACGGCACCCAGGTAAGCGGGCACAACACCGATCTCGGTGGGCTCGTGCCGAGACGCCTGGCGGCGGACGGCGAGGTGTGTTGCGTGTACGATTCTCTGCAGCTCGCCCCCGGCGAGTATTTGGTGGATGTGGCCGTCCACGCGCGCAACGGCCTCGCCTACGACTACTGGTGCGATGCACTCGAGGTGCGGGTGACGTCGGAAATTGACTGGCCCGGGGTGTGGTCACCACCCCACAGGTGGCTTTCTGACGGCCCGGAGTGGGAGTGAAATGGAGGCCACGGGCCACCTTATGGGAACTCTGAGTTCAAATGACGTTTCGCGGGACCGTCGGTCGACACAACTGACGTAGAGCGTCATTTTGGGCCTCGAAACCCCCCCTAAAAAGCTGGCACGACCCTTGCAACTGGTCCCTGCCGTGAAAGGAGGCAGCATAATGCGCAAGAATCGTGGTTTCACCCTGATCGAACTTCTGATCGTGGTCGCAATCATCGGCATCATCGCCGCGATTGCGATCCCCAACCTTCTGAACGCCATCAACCGTGGTCGTCAGAAGAGGTCCATGGCCGACCTTCGGACCGTTGGTACGGCGATCGAGGCCTACGCAGTGGATATGGCGTTCTACCCGAGCTTCAGCGAGCAGTCGGGTACGGCCATCACCGGCGTCTTCGAGGCTTTCCTCGAGCCGACCTACGTCAAGACGGTGCCGCGGCAGGATGGCTGGCGGACGGTGTTCTACGCGTCCTCCGAGTCCCGCTTTTACACCTTGGCTTCGGCGGCCCGTGACAAGCAGCTCGAGGCCGGTCTGACCGACAACGGCTATAACGGCCGCGTCACGACCGACATGGACTGCGATATCGTGTACTCCAACGGCAGCTTCATGTCATATCCGGAAGGTATCCAGACCGACTGATCTTGATCCGCCTTTCAAGTTCAGCTGGGGGCACTTCGGTGCCCCCTATTTTTTGCGCGGTAAGATTGTCAGGTGACCACGCCATCATGCCTTGAGGCACAGGACCGTTCGCGTTGAGCGCGATGGGTGCGGAATCCCCAACGGCGCGATCAGCGGACGAGGTGGCGGCCGAGCCGGCGATTTCCCGTGACATCGTCGCGCATTCGGTGCTCCTCGCGCTCGCCATCTGCTGCGTGTGGCGTCCGGTCGAGACCTTTCCGACGACCGCCGTGGTGGTGGCTTCGGTGGTCCTGGCGCTGGCCGTATGGGCGTGGCGACGGACTTCGAGGCGCTCGAACCCCTGGTTGACCGCAACTGCCGCCTGCTCGGCGTTGGTGGCTTCGGGTGCGGCCGGATGGGATCCCGCGTCGGCGATGGTCGAGATCTCGCTCTTGGCTGCACTTGTTGCGTTGGTTTGGATCTCGTCGCGGGAAGCCCCCCCGGATCGCTGGCCGGCGCTCTTGGCCTTGGCGATTTCGGCCCTCACGCTGTGGGCCCTGCGGCAGGTGATCGGGGGCATGGAACAGGTCGCCTCGGGTGTCGCGAACCTGCCGGAGGAGATGCAGAGCTCGGCCGCCGAGCGCCTCTCCAGCGGCCGCGCCTTCGCCTCGCAATTTCTCCCCTCGCATCTGGCCGTTCTCTATGCCACAGCGCTGCCGATCCTCTTGGCGCGAACGCGTCTTCACCGATCGTCCCTGCCGTGGTGGATCGGCACGGTCGCATGTGTGGTCGGGCTCGTCTTGACGAGATCGCCCATCGGGGCGGCGCTCGCTCTGGCGGCATGCGCGGCAATGGTGCTTCGCCGTCGGCATCGCTCGCTCGTCTGGGTCGCCCTTTTGTTGGCCGTCGTGCTGATCGCAGTCGTGGTGGGCCGCGGCGATGTCTTGAAGCTCGAGCCCGTGCAGCTGCGCCTCGACAACTGGCGAACGGCGCTCTGGGTGTGGGCCGAAGCACCGGCGGCTGGTGTTGGGGTCGGCGGTTTTGCACAGGCGGCTCAGGCCATACCCTTCGAGGTCGGGAACCGGCCCCGTCACGCGCACTCGCTGCCCCTCGAAGCTTTGGCCGAGCTCGGCCCGATTGGGTTCCTGGTCTGCGGCGCCGCCGCTTTTGCCCTGTGGCGCTTGTTCCGGAGGCTGTGGGACGAGCGGCCGGAACTCGCGGTCGCGGTGGCGGTGATTCCCGTCCACAATCTTCTCGACTTCTCCCTTTACGGTTCCGGAGTGGCCGTCGCGTGGGCGGTGCTTCTCGGTTGGGCCGTGGCATGTGCACGGGCGCCGACCGAAGAAGCGACAGCTCCGGCGAGGGGTCGAGCTGTTTTTGTCGCGGTGGGTGCCGTGATGCTCGCTGGCACCGTGCTTCACGTGACCTCGGTGATGGTCGAGGAGTCCGCGGCGTCGCGGAGCACTGCCGTCGAAAGGATGGACACCGCGATGCGGGCCTGCCGTCTCGCACCCTGGAGGGTCGATGCGCTCGGTCTCGTCGCCGCAGCCGCACTCGAATCCGCCGATCCCTCTCGCATCGAAATGGCGTTGGCGGCCCTTGACGATCGGCGCCGGTTGAGACCGCGATCCGCGGCCTATGCCGCGCTCCGCGCCCGCCTGGCAATCGCACTTGATCGTGCGCCAACGGCGGCAGCCGAAGCATGGGCGGCGTCGCAAGAACAGCCGTCGAATAAAGCCCACGTGGCCAATCTCGAAACCCTGTTCCGTCAGCTGGACGCCGGAGGCAACGATGAGGTCCCGTGATGCCACGGCGGTTTTCACTGCGGCGGTGGTTGCAGTAGCAGCGATGCTCGGTGGAGCATTTTCCCCGGGGCCACGAGTTTTCGTGGGTGTTCTCTTGGCGTTGACACTGGGTGGGGCTGCCGCCACCTTGCGCGGTCGTCTCGAAAGCGAGGAGTGGGCCTGGGTCGGCTTCTGCGGGTGGGGTGTGGTCTCGGCGGTCGCGGCGGCTTCGGCACCTCTCGCCGCGCGCGAAGCAGTGACCGTTTGGCTGATTGCGGGGGCGCTGTGGCTCCTCGCCCGGAGGGCGGACACGCCGGGCTCGAAGGCGGGGATCGTGATTCTCACGGTGTCAGCGATTTTCCTCGCGACGGGAATACTGCTTGAAGCGGCGGGTGTCGGGCACGTGCGGGTTGGAGGACTGCTCGAAAACCCCAACGTCACCGCCTCGCTGCTGGTGGCCACGATTCCGACGCTGCTGTGTCTCGAGCTTCCACGAAGGTGGGTCGTCGCCGCCGCTGCAGTCATCACGGCCGGCCTGGTCGTGACGGGTTCCCGGGCCGGGCTCCTGGCGGTGCTCGCGGTGGGGGCGGCGATGCTGCCCCGCGGTCGGCTGAGGATCTTCGGGCTCGTGGGTGGCGGTGCCGGTGTCGCCGCAGTCTTGATCTGGAGGTTTGCCAGCCAGCCCGACATTCTCGCCTGGTTCCGGCCCGCGATCTGGCTCGCGGTCCTCCGCATCTGGGCGGCGCGACCACTCCTCGGGGTCGGGCCGGGAGGGTTGGTGGATGCGGCAGGGGTCGAGCGGCTGCTTCACGCCGACCACGTCGGCCAGCGCCAATTCCTCATCGCTTATTCCGAATCAAGCCCGCTTGCGGTGTTGGTCCAGACTGGGCTGGTAGGTTTTGTCATCGCCGCCGTCGCCATCCTCAAGTGGTTGTCGGGCACCCGTCGGCGTGGGGGTCTTTCCCCGCCAATGAGCGCCTTGCTGGCGTCGATGGCGGTGATGGGTGCATTCCACGACCTGCTAACGGTCGATATCGTCCTGTGGTGGTGGGCCCTCACCATCGGTTTCGTTGAGGCTCGCGGTCCTCGCTCCCCGCTCAAGGATGAGCCGAAATCGGCCGACGGCCCCTTCCGACTGGCGGTCGGTTTCGTGTTCGCGTTCGCCGTGCTATGGGGGGTCGTGCAACCGGCGTGGGCGAGGTGGTTGTGGCGGTCAGAAGGACCTGCCGTCGAGCTGGTCTCACGGGCGACGAGGGCCGAACCG
>JBFFBV010000074.1:0-23094 GCA_041560205.1 Candidatus Sulfomarinibacter sp. | reverse complement strand
TGATGCTCACGCACCGATCGGGTCTCGGTCTCGAGGTCCATCTGGTGGTTCTCGGAGTTCGGATCACCGGTGCCGCTTCCGCATCCGCAGAAGAGCTTCTCGACGGAGGGCTGTGTACTCCTCTAGCGGGTAGGTCGACCGGGGCTGCGGTGCCGGTTGACTCCGCCCTGCTTGCACATCTTCTGGTGCACGGGATCGCTCAGCACGGGCTTGTCCCCGCTTCGTATCCCATGACGCGCCTGATTGCCGACGCTCAGGACCTGTGCGCGAGCCGAGCACAATGGGATGAGCTGCTGCCAGATGCCCTGAAATGGATCAGGTCGGATGTAACTGCCGAAGAAGCAGAGGCAGTGCGCGATCTCGCCCTGATCCTGAGTGCGGGAGTGGATCCCGCTTCCATCGCTGCCGCCGACGATCGACCGGGCCGACTGCTCCGTCATATTCTCGCGGGTGCACTCGATGAGCGCTACCGCGACAGTCTGCGGATTCGAGCGCTGGCTCACCCGCTCGCTGTCAAGAGCCTCTCGCGAAAGCTTGCCAGAAACGTCTTCTACACCGTGTGGCTCACTCGCCCCCAGGTCGATGAGCTCTACGGTAAGCCCCGCACCACTTTCGGCTACTGGGGCTGGCGCCTGTGGCGGCCCTTCGATCTGGTGCTGCGATCGGTCAAGTACGGATCGGCCTGGGTCGGCCATCGGCTGCGGAAGCGATAAACAGATGGCATCCGCGCATCTCCTGAACTTCGAGGCCTTCCCGGAGAGAATGGTCATCGAAGGCTTTGGCGAGGAGGTCGTCGGTCTGCTCGGTGGATTCACGGTGCGGGTCCAGCCAGGTGGGACAGATGATCCGGCATACCGGGTAGTGGCTGAGGGCATTCGTTCTCGGGTGAAACGCGGCGCTGCAGTCTCGGGACGCCGTCCACACCGACGCCATCTCCTGTGCGACGGTGAAGACCGCGCCCACATGCCCGGCTGCAACCTCAGTCTCGCTCCTGGGCGACCGGTGGCTGTGGTTGAGTTTTCGGCGAAGAAGAGCGCCGATGGATATGTCATCACGAACCAGCTCGAACTGGCGATGAGTCATGCGCTGGCGATTTCGGGTCGCGTCGTGAGCCACGCAGCAGCCCTCGAGGTCGACGGCATGACGCTGCTCGCAGTTGGACGAACGCATTCCGGGAAGTCCACCCTTTGCGCGGCGGCGCTGGCCGCGGGCGGTTCGGTCGTGTCGGACGATTCGGTCATCCTCGGGCTGGATGACCGTGGTGCACCGTCAGTCGGGGCGTTGCGTCGCAACCTGTGGCTTCGCGAGGGCAGCGTGGACATACTGCCCGGTGACGTGCGGTCCGCCGTGAAGAAGGCGGTCGTGTTCGGCGAAGATCGCTGGGGCGTCGAGCGTGACGAGTGGAGTGATCGGTTTCGCACGCGAGTCCGACCTGAGGCCATCGTGCTCCTCCATCGGGATCGCAGGATCCGGGGCTTCAAGCTCCAGGATGTCTCCGCTGCCGACGCCGCAGCGGGGATTGTTCTCGCGTCAACAGCCCTATTTTTTTCTTCTCGATATGCGCTCGAACGTGACCGTTGCATCTGCACCCTGACGGCAATGGTCGACACGACGCCTTGCTTTTCGCTGTGGATGGGGACCGATCTCGTGAATGATTCTGCGGCGACAGGCCAACGACTGGTGGGGGCTCTTCGACGATGAGTGAGCGGCAGATAGAAGGCGCACGGTAGGCTGAGGTATGGGCGGGATCTTCGTGGTCGTGGGTGAAGAAGGCGATCCCGGGCTGGCAGAACGCCTGCGACGAATGGCCTCCCAGTCTCCGTGCCGTGGCGAGGCCGAGGTCCACGCCGAGGGGCAGATTTGCATCGGTGTTCAGACGACCGGTAGGGATGCGTCTTTGGCACGCGTCGGAAACTGGTTGGTAGCCGTCCACGGTCATCTCGGGAACTTGGCCGAGCTCTCGGTGGAAGGCGGCTGGCGTATTCCTTTCAACGCGGATGACGCGGCCAGAATCGCTCTGGCCTTCGAGGACCTCGGTCCGCGGCTGTTCACCAAGCTGCGTGGAGAGTGGGCGGTCGTGATCTGGGACGAGCGGGAGCGGGTACTCGTCGCGGCGCGAGACGTCCTGGGCTGCCGCCCCCTTTTCTGGCAACGGAGTGGGGGTCGCCTCTTCCTGGCTACCGAGATTCGGCAGGTGCTGGCGGGCTCCGGTGCCGAGGCCGCCTGTAACCCGGAAGCGGCCGCCGACATCCACCTCGTGCGCTTCCCGGTTTCGGGTCGCACCATCTTCGCCGGCGTCCACCGTGTGCCTTGCGGTGTTACCAGGTCCTTTCGGCCACCCGTTAAAGACGGGGCGATCAACGATGTCGATTACTGGAGCCCGCCGCCGGAGAACCGTGGTGCGCTGGATTCTCGAGACCTCGTCGTCGAGGTCCGTGGGTTGATCGAGTCGGCGGTCAATCGTTCGGCACCGGAGACCGGGGCGGCGGTATCACTCAGTGGCGGGATGGATTCGTCGAGCGTCTGGTCGACCCTCGCCTCGATGGTGAGCCCGGCAGATCTCCAGTCCGGCAGGTTCGCGCCCTACTCGAATATCTACCCGGGTCTGTCGTGCGACGAAACGCCGTTCATCCGGTCGATCCTCGAGTTCACGGGAGTCGACGGTGTCCAAATCGATACCTCGGCCGTGATGGCGAGCGAATACCTGGGCGTCTTGTGTGATGAGGTCGATCACCCGCACATGCCGAACGCCCTCCCCGTCGAGCTGGTCTGCGGGACCGCCGCCGTGGACGGCCACAAAGTGCTCCTCACCGGGCTGGGTGGCGACGAGTGGTTGGGCGGGACGCTCGACTACATCCGGGACCTCTTCTACTCGAAGCGAGTGTTGACAGCGCTTCACGACCTGTGGAGGGTGCGCCTGCCGGAGCGGCTCGGCAGCTTCCCCCGGAGGATCGGGTGGTTGTATCCCGGGGTCGGCCTGGTGGCGCGCTTCGGTGGGCGAGGGGATGCGAAACCGACCATCCGCGAGTCCCTGATCCACGCCAGCCTCCGCGGAGGTGAGCCCCGGGTGCCGGGTAGCTGGAGCGAGCGGTTGGCTGGTAGGTGCCTCTCCCGATCGAAGGCTGTCCTCGTCAGGATGCTGGACCACCTGGCGACCGGGTCGATCCTCGAGTTCATTGAGCAGCAGGGTGCGCGGCACGGCCTCGAGGTCCGGCACCCGCTGTTGGATCTGGACATCGTGGAGTTCGGCTTCGCCGTCGAACCGCGCGCATTGGTCAACGGACAGTGCCACAAGTGGCTCTTGCGGCAGGCGATGAGTGATCGTCTGCCGCCGGCGGTCACCGAACGTATCGAGACGACGGTGTTTACCCCCCTCTTTACACGCGAAGAGAGTCTGCTGGAGACATTGCCCCCGGTGGACGAGTGGAGTCTGACCAGGATGGGGGTCACGGATGTCGATGCCGTTGGTCGTTGGCTGAGCCCTCCCCGCAGCGAAGAGGCGGTGTTCGAATTGATCCGTCTGTGGTGGCTCGAGGTCTTCGTGAGGCGCAATCTTCAGGCGGGGCGCTCGGTGCTATGATCTGGGTGATAAGGACGGACACAATGAAATGCCCTGTTCGCAAGCGCAAAACCGCGGCGGATGAGGTCGCCGATCGGAAAGAGACGAGGCGCAAACGACGCCCCTACGAACCCCCCCGGGTCAAGGTGTACGATGCCACTGCATCGATCCTCGGCCCGTTAGCGTCGCCCACGGCAGACGGTGCGTCGGGCGCGTTCCGCCCGTGAGCCGATCGTTCCGGGTGCCCACATTTTCTCGGAAACGAGTTTCTCCTATCTCGGTTCCGCGCTTGCCGGCAGTGATTCGCCGCAATATATTGTCCCCTGAATAACCGGGAACAATGACCGCGGGGAAGGTCCCAAAGATCGCGCGGAAAACGCGCATGCATTCTTCCGGCATGGTGCGAGGGGAGTCCGTTGTGTCCAGAAAATGTATCGTCCTTGCGTCTATTCTGGTTGCAGTGTCGTCCGTGGGTGCGCAGGAGGCTGAAGAATCGCCGGCGCCATACAGGTCGGTGAAGGAGGCGACCGGCGAGGCTTTCGTGCCGGAGGTGTTATCGAAACACGGGGGAGGAGGGGGGAAGTGCCAGCCGGCAGATGGTGAGCCCCACTGGTGGTGGCCCTCGGGGGTCGTGATTGCGCAGGCCAACACCGATTCGTCGGGGAACACCCTCTGCACCGTTCCGGCCGAGGAGATCGTGGTCGAGACCTCGATGGGAGACCTGCTCTTCTGGCGGTCACCTCTCCACCGGCTGGTGTTCAAGCCGAAAAGCTGGCGCGCGAGGTACCTCGAGATCATCTGGTCGGGACAGATCAATGTCTTCTCGGGCTTCACACCGCCCGCGCCCCGGCAGTATCAGACTGCGTTTCTGGAGTGCACCGTTTCGTACAAAGGATGCACGGCGCCGTGCTCGGGCACCGATTGGATCCCCGCGATCGCACAGGACCTGACAACGAACGGCTTGAGCGACATGGTGACCTACCACGGCTACGCCGGGATCAGCCCCGGCCAAGAGGTGACGGTCGAGCTCTGGCTCTGGTCGTGGCCTTTTGATGGCCTGAAGGGCCAGGTCAACGCCTGTGGTGACACCATCACCTTGAAGTATTGACTCCTGATCGGCTTCGGTCTGACCAGATCTCGTCGGGCGGGCTACGCCAGCTCGGACGTCGAGAAGAAGAACGCCACCTCGATCGCCGCATTTTCGGGCGAGTCGGAGCCGTGAATGGCGTTGCGTTCGATCGACTCGCCGTAGAGCGCGCGGATGGTGCCTTCATCCGCGTCGGCCGGATTTGTCGCACCCATGACCTGCCGCAGATAGGTGACCGCGTCGTCGCGCTCGAGCGCCATCGGCCACACGGGGCCGGAGGTCATGTAGGCCACGAGGTCGTTGTAGAAGGGCCGCTCCTTGTGGACCGCGTAAAAGGCGCGGGCCTGGTCCTCGGTCAGGTGCATCATGCGTGCGGCGACAATGCGAAAGCCTTCCTTCTCGAGATGGGCGATGATCTTGCCGGCGTTGCCGTTCTCGACGGAGTCGGGCTTGATGATCGTGAGCGTGCGCTGGGTCATGCTTCCTCCAGGGAATGAGCTCCCGCGGATTGGGGCTCGCGCGGGATCATACACGATCAGTCCGGGAATTCGGTACACTCGCGACGGATGAAGGTCCTGGCGGGAGACATCGGCGGCACCAAAACCCGCCTCGGCATTTTCGAGGTCGATGGTGGTGCGTGCCGGGTGGTCGAAGAGAGCACCTTTCCGAGCTCTGATTACGACGGCTTCGGAGAGATCGTGACCCTGTTCCATGGCCCTGGAAGTACCGAGTGTCGAGCGGCGTGCTTCGGGGTCGCCGGGCCCGTTTCCGGGCGGCAGATGCGAACCACCAATCTTCCGTGGGTGATCGATGCCGACGAGCTCGAAACCCAATCGGGGATTCCGACGGTCGTGCTCCTGAACGATCTCGAGGCGACGGCTTGGAGTGTTGCTGCTCTCGACGAGGACAAGGTCGTTGTCCTCAATCCCGGCAGGGCGGACGCGGTCGGCAACGGGGCCGTGATTGCCGCCGGCACAGGTCTTGGCGAAGGCGGCATCTACTGGGACGGGGCCACCGGCAGACCCTTCGCGTCCGAGGGAGGTCACACGAGCTTTTCGCCGACGGACGAGTTGGGAGACCGATTGCTGCGCTATCTGCGCGGACTCTACGGCCACGTGAGCTGGGAACGGGTACTCTCGGGACCGGGCATCGCCGATCTCTATCGTTACCTGCTGGCGGAATCCGGAGCTGAAGCGCCGGAGTGGTTCGTCGAGGCCGAGGGGGCGGGAGACCCGGTGCCGGCAATTTCCGATGCGGCCGTTGACGGCCGGTGTGAGGTGAGCGCTCGAACGCTGGAGCTCTTCGCACGCTTCTATGGCCACGAGGCGGCGAATCTCGCCCTCAAGGTGATGGCGATTGGCGGGGTGTGGGTGGGCGGCGGGATCGCGCCGAAAATCTCGAAGTTCATGCAGAGCGGCTCGTTCATGGAAGGGTTTCTGGCCAAGGGGCGAATGCGTCCACTCCTCGAAGCCATGCCTGTGAAAATCATCCTCGACGATCGCGCTGCCCTCCTGGGCGCCGCCGCGTGTGCGGGTGCTCATACGAGCTAAGCATCTTTAATTCAATAAATTGCATACGACATGATGCGCCGGCGGGATGTTCATCACCGGCAACAGCCGATTTTCGGCCGTTCGCGGCTGACCCATCCCGAAACGGGTTGTCCCAGGTTTGAACAACGAGGACCCCCGAAAGCTGCACTCTGAGTTGGCATCTTCCTTGCAGAACGTTGTACCGGAGGCGGATATGCCTGACAGCAACAACGACAAAAAAGAACGCAGACGCAGCCAACGAATCGATGTCAAGGCAGGGGTGACCGGTCGCATCAAGCCGACGATGGAGGTGCGGATCGTCAACATCTCGCAGCACGGGATCCTCATCGAGTCGCCCTGTGGTCTGCCCCCCGCGGGAATGTGTGAGCTGACTGTGGAAGCTTCGAGCGGACCGCGCCTGATCAAGGCGAGGGTCGCACGGTGCCGCGCACAGATGGTGAAGCAGGACGACGGAAGTGTGACGATCCGTTTCCACGCAGGCCTCGAGTTTCCAGAGAGCCTTGCGGAGGGCTTGGAGATCCAGGAACTGATGTCCGAGATCTGCACCCTCGAGGCGCCAGCGCCGGCGGAATCTGGCGCGGCGTCAGCTAACGATATTGAGCAAGCGATGTGATGTTGAGTCCGCCAGAATCCGCCCTCCGGGCGGGCTCGACGTCGGAAGCCGCGAGACCGTTGTGGTCTCGCGGTCTTTTTTTCTGCGCTCACGACACGATATGATCGGCGCCGTGAGAGCGTTCGAGTTCGAGGGTGGATCCGCTGACGAGTTCGTCGGTCGCGTCCGGGCGGTGCTCGCGGACCGGGGGCTCGCCAATCACGTCGATCTCCGGCATGAGGGCCACGAGCTCGTCGTGAGCTTCCGGTGGATGGGTTCGAGCGAGCTGCGGTACCGCGTTTCCGAGGGCCAATCGGGTTTTCGGGCAGAGCTCGACGGTGAGCGGATCTCGCCCTTCCACACGCCGTTCAAGCAGCAGTTCGAGGACCGCTTCGAAAAGGTCATCGCCGTCGTCGGCGCCCGAGTTGTGTGAAACGGCGTGGGCATGGATATCGCTCGGGCGGGGACAAAACCCGCCTCTCCGAGTTTTTGGCTTGTGGTGAGAGAGCGACGGTGCGCTTGCTCATTCCAGCTCGGCGAGGACGCCGATCAGCTGTTCGACCCGCGCGGCCGAATCGTCCGCCGCCGGGTACCGATAGTGGATCTCGAGCAGGCGGTTTTCTTTCAGGTGGATCACGAACAGCACCGTCTCCTCGAACTCCGACCCTGCATCCGTGAAACGCCCACGCGAGTAAAATGCGGTTCCGATGTCACCCTGGAGCTCCTGGGCACCTTTGTACGACCCATCCGGCAGGTCTTCGATATGGGCCTGGTGGCCCTGGACGGCGGCGACGAGATTGACGCCCTCCTGCTCGGGGCCGGCGACGAACCACACCAGTCCGGCCTTGCCCTCGTCCGCCGGCCTCAGCTCGAGGCTGTCCCCCTGGTTGTTGGCAAGGACGAGACCCTCCGGCATGGCCGCGAGCTTCACCCCGAGCTCGGTGTTCTCGACACCGGTGTCGGGAGGCGGCGCGGGCTGCGAACAGGTCAGGGCTCCGAGCGACAAAAGCATCACAATCACGGCACGACGGTTCAAGGTGAACTCCCTCAGTCTGAGATCAGCGGCACGGCCACGCACTCGCCGAGGTCGATCTCGTGGTCGGTGGCACAGTGCATGCAGCGGCAGTGCACCTTCGTGTCCTCGGTGCGGTACTGGAGCTCCCGTTCGCCGCAGGCGCCGCAGATAAAGTTGCGCGCATAGCCCCAATCGATCACCACGTCCTTGTTGAAGGAGGAGTCCTTGTCGAGGTGCCAGGTCAGATTTTTCATGAGCTCACCGGACCTCGAGGGGATCGGCGTGTGAAAGGTCACCTGCAGGCGGAACTTGGCCTTCTTGGTCGTCAGCTTGCCGCCACCGTAGTCGACATCGCCGATCATCTCGTAGGGCACCGACTCGAAGACCTTGTCCTTCCTCGTGAGCAACCTTCTCGAGGTGAGGAGAATGGGCCCTTCCTCGGAGTTGAGCCTCAGGAACGGGACCTCCTCCTGCATGAGCTCGGTCGAAAACGCCGCTGACGCGTCCTTCGCCATCTTGTGCTGCTCGAGGTATTGCGTCGCGCGGTGGAGCCACTCCTCGCGCACCTGCATCGCTTTGATCATCGCCTGCTCGAGCGTGTGGTCCTTCTGCATCTTGAGAAGTTGCTCGCGCTCGTACTTCTTGAAAACGACGCCGCAGCGTTCACACTCCTCGTTGCCCGCCGATTGGATGTGGTTGCACGATGGGCACTCTCGCGTCGCGGCCGCCATCTTCGGCTGCTCTTGAGGGGCTTTGTCGGTCGGTCGGACCTCGATCAGAACGCCCATGTCACCGAGCGCTTCCGCCGTCGCGACCGCGTGCTCGGTGTCCATCGCCTGGAACATCGGCAGATGCGGAGGTGGGAAGCTCTCTTCGAATTCGTCGCTCGAACGGCCGGTCAACCGCTCCATGGTGTTGGCGAAACGGTGGCGTCCCGCCGCGGACGGATCCTTGAGCCCGAGCACATAGATGTCGTACGAAAACACGTCTGCCATGAGCCACCTCGCTTCCCTTCAAGTATATCCGACAGACAATTTTGAGTTTTGAATTATGAATTTCGAATTCCCGCCTGCTCCCGCCCCAGTGATTTTGTCCGCCACGACGGGTGGTTGGGCGGCGTTCCGAAGTCCGAATTTCGATTTCACCACCCTCCCTTTCACCAACAGGCTCAGGTTGGCGCGAACTCAAAACTCAAAACTCAGAACTCAAAACTGAGACGATCGTGGTCGAGTGATCTACCTAATCCCTTTATTTATAGTACAATGCCAGTCATGAGATGGCTCGTTCGAAGTGCATCTACCGCTCTCCTGTTGGGCGCGGTGTGCGCACAGGTGGCCGCGAGCGCGAGCCCCACCGATGATCAGCTGTCGGCGGTGCGCCAGCGCATCGGCCGCCTCGAAAGCGACCTCGACCGGCTGTCGGCGGAGGCGGAAACTGCAGCGATCGAGCGGCGCCGGCTCGATGCCGAGCTGGAGCTCGCGGATGCGCGAGTGCGCGAGGTCGAGCTGCTGCTCGCGCACAGCGGTGAGGAGGCGGCGCGTTTGCGCGACGAGGCGGCGATCCTCGCGGCGGACCTCGAGGAGCGACGGCATACCCTAGATCGCCATCTCGAAATCATGATTCTCCTCGGCCGTCCTGGCCCGTTGCAGCTCTTCGTCGACGCGTACAGGGGGGGGATACTCGAAGAGGCGGTCGGCACGGTGTCGGTCTTGACGGCGGGTCAGGTTCGGCTCTTCGAGGAGTACCGCGAGGTGCGCCGCCAGCATGGGATCCGGATGGCCGAGCTCAGCCAGACGCTCGACCATGCGCGAGACGAGGCGCGGGCCCTGGAGTTGCGGCGGCAGGAGCTCGAGGCCGTTCGGAGCGAGGTGGCGAGTCATCTGGCGAGCCTTGAACGCAGCCGCGCACGGGCGGACGCCGCGCTCGACGATCTGCGCGAGCGCGAGGCGTCGCTGCAGCGGCTCGTCGGCGTGCTGGCTTCGAAGGAGCGATTCACCGGGAGAGAGGACATTCGCACCTATCGCGGCGCACTGCCGTGGCCGGTGGAGGGCCGCGTGGTTCAGGGCTTCGGGCGGCAGAAGCTCGCCAAGTACTCCGCCTACACCGTCTGCAACGGGATTCGCTTCGACACGCCGAGCTCCTCCCCGGTGAACGCGGTCTTCCCGGGGGTCGTCGCATATGCCCGCCATTTCAAAGGCTACGGCAACATGGTGGTCCTCGATCACGGGAATGACGTCTACTCGCTGGTTGCAGGCCTTGGTACAATCCATGTGCGCGTCGAACAACGCGTTACGATGGGAATGCGCCTGGGTCTCGCGTCGCCACCCAAGGAAGACGGCAACGTCTATCTCGAGATTCGAGTGGCTGAAAAACCACAGGACCCGAGGCGCTGGCTCCAACTGAAGGGGGGATCCTCCTGAACATGCAACGCACCCGCGTGCTTTTTCTCTCGGTGTCACTGGGCGTGCTGATGTTGTTTTCCGGGGTTCTGCTGGCCAGCAGGTCGAGTCAGGACGTGCTCTTTCGCGCCTTAGGAAACCTCGCCGAGGTCGTGCACCTGATCGAAACGGAATACGTGGACGAGCTCAACCAGGAGGCGCTGGCCCTGTCTCTCGACGCCGGGCTCGTCGAGTCCCTCAATCAATCTGCTGCGGTGCTTCCGATCGATCGGATCGGCGACTATCTCGAGCTCGTTGAATCGCCACCGCCCTATGGCCTCGGTCTGTCGTCGCGGCTGGGTTCCGCGGCCGTTCAATACGTCTTTCCCGGATCGCCGGCCGAGGCCGCGGGTCTCACGACGTGGGAGGTCATCGAGCTGGTCGAGGGCGTCAACAGCCGCGGCCGACCTCTGTGGCAGATTCGTCTCGACCTGATGGGTCGCGAGCGAGCGGGCGAGGCGGTGAGGTTGACGGTCTTCGATCGTGACGTCGACGAGCGTCGAGACGTGGTTCTCGAACCCGCGGAATGGGCCGTCCGTGCGGCGGTCGCCGAGGAGCGGGACGAGGTCACCATCGTTGAGATCGAGGCGGTGTCCGGTGATGTCGTGGATTCGGTTTCCGAGCTCGTGCCGAGCGAGGGTCCGGTGATTCTCGATTTGAGAGAGCTCCGCTGGGGAATCGAGGCCGAGACCATCACCTTGGCGGACAGCTTCGTCCGCGCCGGCCGGCTCGGCCAGTGGAAGGGCCGTCGTGCCGGGTCGCGCACCTATACCGCCACCGAGGGCACGCTCACGGAATCGATGCCCATCGTGCTCGTGGGGCCGCACACTGAAGGGGTGGGTGAGATTCTCGCGGCCGCGCTCCAGGGCGCTGGTGCGATCCTGGTCGGCCAGCGGACCAACGGCCACGCCCCCTACATGAGCCTGGTCCGCGACGGTGATGTGGCGGTGTGGATGCCGGTCGGTCAGTGGCTCCGGCCCGACGACGAGGTCATCGACGGCAAGGGGATCGAGCCCGACGAGGTGGTCGAGATCTCCGCTCCCGGGGCCGAAGGAGACCCAGTCCTCGATCGCGCGCTCGAGCTTCTCAGTCAGGATCTCGAAAAGGCTGCGTGATCGATGACATCGCGGACTGGCAAAAGAAAAAAGCGGAAAAACGGTCCGCCGAGGTGGTTGGTCACATCCCTGATCGTCGCCGCAGTCGTCGTGCTGTCGGCCGTGATCTGGTTCATGGTGCGCGGCGGGGGTGACCGCTCGGCAAAGCCCTTCGACCAGCGCCTTCTCGAGCTCGCCGCCGAACGGGGCGTGTCCTCAGACGCCGTCTCGGCCGACGACCCGATCCGGAAGGTCGGCGATATTTTCGTCCGCACCTGGCGCTTCGGGTTCCCGAACCGAACGGCGCGCGACGGCTTTCTCGGCGATCTCGAGATCGAGGCAGCCGGGCGTGAGGCCTCCATCGCCTACCCAGAGCAGCTGGGTGGTGAGACCATCGGGCTCCGGGTCACCTTCGAGGTCGAGGCCTTCGACCTCCTATTATCGGTTCGGCCACAGACGCAGGCGTCGACGCCGGTGGTCAAAGCGTCAGCCATTCCGAGTCCTACACCGCAGCCACGGCCGGCGCCCGACGCGCGGGGCCGGCTAGCGATCCTGCTCGATGACGGCGGGCAGAAGATGGATCTGGTGCCGGCGGCGGCAGCACTGCCGGCGGAGGTCGGCTTTGCGATTCTTCCCTTCCTCCCCAAATCGGCCGAGACCGCCACCGCCCTGCACCGAGCCGGGCACGAGATCTGGCTTCACCTGCCGATGGAGCCCGAGAATTACCCCGGCAACGATCCCGGGCCGGGTGCGGTGTTGATGGCGATGACATCGGACGAGCTGCGGATCGCCGTGCACTCGGCGATCAACAACATTCCGCACGTGGTCGGGGTCAACAACCACATGGGATCCAAGGCGACCGCAGATCTGAAGACCATGACCTGGATCATGCAGGAGCTCAAGGCGCGGGGGATGGCCTTCATCGACTCACGGACCACGGTCCACACCGTGGCCGAGGAGGCGGCGCGCGCACAGGGCGTTCCGACCAATCGACGGCACGTCTTCCTCGACAACGAGCGCTCGACGGAGGCGGTTCGGAAGCAGCTGGACGAGGCGGTCTACCGGTCGCGGATGGAGGGTGAGATCATCGCCATCGGCCACCTCGACTCGGTGACGATCGAGGTTTTGACGGCCGACCTGCCCGGGCTTGCCGCCCGCGGCGCCGACCTGGTCAAGCCCACCGACCTCGTGCGCTAGCGCACGAGGTCGAATTCTGAATTCTCAATTCTGAATTCTGAATTTCCGCCCTCCCCCACGAGGACGGCGAAAGCGCAGGGGACTCGAGAACTCAAAATTCTTAATTCTTGCGGTGCCAGACGGCGCCGTGAGGTGTGTCCTCGATCACGATGTCCATCTCGGCGAGACGGTCGCGGAGCTCGTCGGCGCGGGCGAAGTCGCGGGCCTCCCGTGCTGCGGTGCGTTCGTCGACCAGACCTTGGATCTCGTCGTCGTCGGCCGCAGCGCTTTCGTTGGCCGGAAAGATGTCGAGCACCGAGTTGGCCTCGTCGAGCGCACGCGCAAGCGACTCCCGCGCCTCTTCGGAGATTCCAGCTCCGTCGAGTGCGGTGTTGACGTTGCGAAGAAGCGTGTGCAGCGAGCCGAGCGCGCGTGCGGTGTTGAGGTCGTCGCCGAGACCTTCACGGAATGCTCTTCGGAACGCCTCGATCTCAGCCGGTCCCAGGTCGCCGGATCGCTCCGCCGCCGGGGTGTGTTCGAGTCGCCGGAGCGTGTTGCCGATGCGTTCGATCGCCTGCTCCGCCGCGTGCAGGCCGTCGAAGGTGAAATTGAGCTTCTGCCGGTAGGGGACCGAAATCAGGAGGTATCGGATCACGACCGGGTCGTGGCCCTTGTCGAGCAGATCGCGCAGGGTGTAGAAGTTGCCCTTCGATTTCGCCATCTTCTCGCCCTCGACGATGAGGTGCTCGGCGTGCAGCCAGAAACGGGCAAAGGCCTTGCCCGTGGCGCCTTCCGATTGCGCGATCTCGTTCTCGTGGTGGGGAAAGATGTTGTCGACCCCGCCGGTGTGAATGTCAAACTCCTCGCCGAGGAGATCGATCGACATCGCCGAGCACTCGAGGTGCCACCCCGGCCGCCCGGCTCCGACCTCTGTGTTCCACGACGGCTCGCCTTCGCGCGAGCCCTTCCACAGAACGAAATCTCGGGCGTCCTCCTTTTCGTACTCCTCGTTGTCGACCCTGGCGCCGGCGAGGTTCTTCTCCGGTCGCACGCCGGAAAGCTTGCCGTACTCGGCGAAGGTCTCGATGCTGTAGTAGATCGAACCTTCGCTTCGATAGGCGTGTCCTTTGGCCTCCAGTTTCTTCACGAGCTCGACCATCTGAGGGATGTAATCGGTCGCCCGTGGATAGTGCTCGGCGCGTTGGACGTGCAGGGTGTCGAGGTCGACGAAAAAGGCCTCGATGTAGGTGTCCGTGTAGTCCCGGATTTCGAGCCCGGCGGCCTTTGCCTCGCGAATGGTCTTGTCGTCGATGTCGGTCAGGTTCATCACCTGGGTGACGTCGTAGCCGAAGAGCTTCAGGGTGCGTCGCAGGATGTCCTCGAAGAGGAAGCTGCGGAGGTTGCCGATGTGGGCGAAGTCGTAGACCGTCGGTCCGCAAGTGTACATGCGCACATGGCCCGACTCGATCGGCTCGAAGTCCTCGAGCTTGCGGTTCAGCGTGTTGTAGAAGCGCAACGGAACGTCCACATCGCCTCCGGAGCGGGATTGTACGCCAGAATTGCCGCAGAGGTTCCCGGGTAAGCACCCACCCTCCCCGTCGGGAACAGGAGCGGGAGCGGGAGCGGAGAGATTATTCGAGCAGATTCTCGCGGATGTACGTGAACTTGCCCTTGTTGACCAGCCCGAAGCCCTCTTCGAACTCGTTGATCAGGCGGGAAACGGTCTCCCGGCTGGTGCCGATCGAGTGGGCGATGTCGGAGTGCGTGGGACGGCGCACGACCACCCAGCCGTTGCCGAGGCGGTTGCCGTGGTCGGTGGCCATGTCCAGCAGGTACCTGGCCAGCCTCCCGGCGACGTCCATGTAGGCGAGAGATTCCATCTTGGAATTCGCGCGGCGGAGACGTCTGGAGAGGATGGCCATCAGCGTGCGGGAGATGCTGGGGTTCGATTTGAGGAGGTGATCGAAATCGGCCCGCTTGATGACCAGAAGCTCGACCTCGGTGACGGTGATGACCGATGCCGACCGCGGTGCGGTTTCGAGCAGGCCCATTTCGCCGAAGACCTGGCCGGCACCCAGGACCGTGAGGATGAACTCCTTGCCGTCGGTGGAGGTCGTGATGATCTTGACCCGGCCGTTGACGACGACGAAGACCGCATCGGCGTCGTCGCCCTCGTGGAAGATCGTGGTGTCGGTCGGGATCTTCTTGAGCTGGGCGAGCGTCGCCACCTCCTCGAGGTCCTTGTCGGACAGCTCCGAGAAGAGCTCGATCTCCTTGAGGAGCTTGGGCGCGTGCTCCATCATTGGGCCTCGCCCTTCCGTGTCGCGAGCTCGATGACGATGCCCGAGACGTGGGGGCCCGACACGGGCTCGACGATTTCGATGCAGGGCTCACCCTCGATCTCACCGCCGCACCAGCGTGGACTTTGGAGTTCGAGCAGGTGTGCGAGGCCGTCCACCGCATAGCGCACCTCGTTCGCGGTCGCGGGCCGCTGCGGGTGGAAGCGGTCCAGGAAGCGATCGCTCTCGATCAGTCCCAGGCGGGTGGCGGTGAGGATCTCGTCCCGTGATGGCAAAGTCATGACGTCCGATAACAATGGTACCTGCCCACCCGCCATGGTTTCCACCTGCGGGGAGGAAGAAACCACGATCACCGCGAGCTGCGAGCGGGTGAGTTCGGGCGAGCTGAAGGCTTCCTGGACGTACTCCGGCATGACCGAGATGCGCCAACGGAGCTTTGCTCGGCGCAGACCCGGCCCTTTTTCCGGCCGATCCTCCGGCAACGATTCGTAGAGGTTCATGGCCGACAGCCAATCGTCCTCGCCCTCTGCGATCGCGACTGCCAGCAGCACTGCCTTGGGATCGTCGGGCAGGGAGGTATAGATCCGGAAGGCAGCGCTGAGGTCACCTCTCGCCTCCGCGATGTTGCCGGAGAGGCGAACCACCTCCGTATCTCTCGGGAGTCTGGCCAGCGCCGCTTCGGCACGGTCGGGCTGTTCGAGCGCGATGAGGACGCGAGCCTTCAAAATCACCGCGTCTCGGCTATCGGGATCGAGGAAAAGGGCGGGCTCGAGGGCTTCGAGGGCTGACTCGTTATCTCCGTCATCGTAGAACGCGCGGGCCGAGTCGATACGGTCACCGACCCAGCGCTGGTAGAGCTCCATGCTCCGATCGAGCCAACGCTCTTCGGGCCACAGCTCCGCGCCCCGGATCGACGCGGAGAGTGCGATCGACTCTTCTCCCTCGTTTTCCGCCGCCACCGAGAGTGTCAGCCAGGCGGCCGCGTATCGGGAGTGCGAGTCCGTCAAACTCTCGAGCTCTGCGACCGGGTTTTCCGAACCGGCCACAATCTCGGCCTGGAGGATCAACAGCTCGGATGCTGAACTGGGTGCGCCGCGGGCCACGGCCGCGCGCGCGGCGGCCGTGTCGCCTGCGCGCAAGGCCTGCCAACCCTTGTCGATCTGCTGCCGTTGAGCCTTGTCGAGATCCGGGCGGCCGGGTCCGACGTCTGGGGCCGGGAAATCGAGGCGGGCCGGGGGCGCGGGGCCTGGCGCCGAGGCGCAGCCGACACCGAAAAGAAGCCCCAGGACGACCGCAACGGAGAATCCGGCAGTGATCGCGTGCCCGTGGAACCGAGATGTAGAGATCATCGCCTGCTCAGGGCTGCGCCTCATCGGGCGGGCCTTTGCCCGGGACCTGGCCGACCGGCGCAATGCTCGCGATCGAGTGCTTGTAGACCAGCTGCTCCTGCCCGTGGTTTTCCAGGATCACCGAGTAGCGGTCGAACCTGCGGATGATCCCGGTGAGCCGCTTGCCGCTGACGAGGTACACGTGAACGGTTTTGGATTCCTTCCGGAGCTGATAAAAAAAAGGATCTTGGATGTTAATGGTACCGCTCGAAGGCTTGTTCATATCGTTCGTCTTCCCCCGGTGTGCTGGTCCCAAAGTTCGGTGATCGCCGGCAACCCACCTTCTTCAGCCGGCGGCACCCAGTGCAGGCCCTCCTCGAGGAGACCCCGCAACCACGTAATCTGACGTTTCGCAAAGTGGCGGCTCGACCGTTTGGTGTTTTCGATGGCTGTCTCGAGATCGCAGCGGCCCTCCAGCATTTCGACCACCTGGCGGTAGCCGATCGCCTTGAGGGCGTGAGCGTCGACGGGAACACCGGAGGTCAAGATCCGCCGTACCTCCTCAACCAGACCGGACGCAAATAACCTGTCCGCGCGCGCGTCGATTCTAGCATAGAGCTCCGGCCGGGAGCGCTGGGGGGCGACCATGAGAATGCGGTACTTCGGAGGGTGGCGATGGCGCCGCCAGTGCCTCGTGAGGGGCTCGCCGGTCACCTCGTACACCTCAAGCGCCCGCAACAATCGCTGCCGGTCGTGGGGGCCGATACGCTCGGCAGCCTCTGGATCCACCGATTGAAGGCGCCGGAAGACGGCGTCTCGGTCGTGCTCCCACTCCTCGGCGAGGCGGGCTCCCGTGCTCCGGTCTCTCGGAGGAGCGGGGAATATGCCCTTGACGAGGGCGCGGACGTAGAAATGGGTGCCGCCGACCACGAGCGCAGTGAGGCCGCGGCCGATGATGTCCTCGATCGCGTCGGACGCGACCTTGGCGAACTCTCCGGCCGAAAACCGCTCACGCGGGTGGGCAACGTCGATGAGGTGGTGCCGGACCCTTTGGCGGTCTTCGAGCGACGGTTTGTCGGTACCGATGTCGAGCCCGCGGTACACCGCGAAGGCGTCGGCCGACACGATCTCACCGCCGAGGCGCTCGGCGACCTCGAGACCGAGGCGGCTCTTCCCCGACGCCGTCGGACCCAAGATCACGAGCAGTGGCGTGAGTTGATCCACCATCAGTGAAAGACTAGACCCGATGAACGTGATTTCAAACCACGCAGTGGCGGAGAAGAGCTTTTGGAGGGGCGAAACATGGCCCGCCCCTGCCCGTTCCCGTCTCCGTGCCCGTGCCCGACTGGGCAGGCGGCATGTATGCCGCCCCCACAAGTGCCATCAGGGAAATGGAACCCACTGGCTTCCATTCCACCGTGCTCCGCACCACCCGTCTCGGGCCGGGTATCTGGAAGGGATTCCTCGATCTTCCAAGCGGTGCAGCACTTCGGCGTGGGGGTGTCCGTGGGTGTTCCCGAGCGCGGCGGGGATCAGGGCCACCGACGGCGAGACGGCGGCGAGAAAAGCTGCCGAGGTCGATCGGCGGCCGCCGTGGTGAGGTACGATCAGAACCCCGATCTGCAGCGGGAACGAGCGGGCCAATCGGCTCTCCGTCGTGGCGCCGATGTCCGCGGTGCAAAGGGCCGATCCGCCGTCGATTCGGACCCTCGCAACGAGGGAGCGCTCGTTTTCCGAGCGCGGCGGTTGTCGTGCGGGAGGCCAGAGAATGGCGAAGTCGACCGATCCCAAGCTCAGGGCGGAGCCGGAGGCGACCGGCTGAACCAACACGTTGCTGCGCCGTGCGCTGCGAAGAAGGGGCACCACCTGAGGCTGGGCCATCATCCAGACCGGCAGGATGAACCTCTCCACCTCGAGCGAGCGCAGGATCTGATCGATTCCGCCGATGTGGTCCTCGTCGGTGTGTGAGGCGATCACGGCCCGCAGCCGCCGCCGTCCCGTCTCGCTCAACAGCAGTGACGACTCGCGCCGGTATCGACCGGCATCGACGAGCACTGCGTCGTCGTCGTCGGCCACCATCACTGCGGCACCGTCAGAGACGGGCAGGAGCTCGATCGACGCATCGCGTGGCGGACGCAGGAGACCCCACGAAACGGTGACAGCCATCAGCAGGCCGAACCACGAGATCAACCCGACTCGCGCCCATCGGTCCCTCTGGAGGGCCGACCATCCGGCGACCAGCAGAAGCGCCGCGGCCGTCGCCGGAACCGGCGGTGTGATGATCTCGACGGCGCGAGCAGGCGAGCTGACGAGCTGAAGGAGCGAGAGACGGCATGCCACGGCCTCGAGGCCGAAGGTCGCGGGCGCCCGCCACAGAGGAGCGATCGCAGCAGAGGCGACGGAGCCGAGGATGGTCGGGGCCAGGAGAGGCAGGGCGAAGAGGTTGGCGATGATCGCTCCCGGGATCAGGGTCCTGAAGTGGGAGGCCACGATCGGGGCGGCGGCGGCCTGGGCGACCACGGGAACGGCCACCGCCCCGGTGAGCCATCGCGGGCCAAAGAGGTGGTCGGTGAGCGCGGGAACCCAGCGGACCAGAGCCGCCGTGATGACGACGGTGAGTTGAAAGCCGACGTTGAAAACGAGTGACGGATCGGCGACGAGCAGGATGGTGACTGCGAGCAGTACGGCGGCCATCGGCAGGATGGCCCGCCCCAGAAGCCTGGCGCCGAAGTAGATCACCGCCATCAGCGCAGCTCGCATCGCTGAAGGCGCTGCGCCCGCAAGGACGGCGTAGGCGGGCACCGCCACCAAGACGGTGACGCGCGTTGCTCGAGGGCCGGCGCCCGCAAGTGCGAGAGCGAGCCAAACCGCACCTCCCACCAGACCGACGTGAAGACCGCTGACCGCCAGCAGGTGAGCGAGGCCAGATCGCCGCCAGCGGTCCCTGCGCTCGACCGGAAGGAGGTCGCGGCGACCGAGAGCGAGGGCCGCAGCCATCTCCGCCGCACGGATTCGTTTGACGTTCGTACCGGCGGCCGCGAGGAGGCTCTCCGCGAGGTGGTTCCGAATCGTCGGCAGCAGTCGCCTTGCACCGGTGGATGTGACGAGCCGCCCCGATGCGATGACCAACAGCGGGTTGCGGGCTTGACCGCGCACGCGAGCCACGACATCGATTTCGGATCCGGGAGGCGGCAGCTCGGCTCGGGTCGTGTTTCCCCGCACCTCGAGGCGGCAGCTTCGTGGGAGCTTCACGCGCTCCTCGCGCAGATGTGAGGCGGCGATGCGGACCCGCGTTCTCAGGCCCCACCGTGAGTCCATCCAGCCTTCGGTGATCACGACCCGCGTGCGGATGACCGTTTCGCCGTCGGTGATCACTCGCGCGAGATCGAGGGAGGGGCCGGTTTGTGCGAGGCCTCGACCGCTGACCAGCGCGAGACCGGCAAGGAGCAACAGCTCGAGCCGCGCATGCCGCTTCCAGCGGAAAGCCGTTGCAGCTGCAGCGATGCCGAAGATGAGCAGCAGGAGTGGCAACCACGTCGGAGGCCGTGCGGCGTTGGCGGTGGAGAAGAGGGCGCCGGCGACGGCCCCGGTCGTCAGCAGCCACAGTGGGCGCAGGGCGCTGGCCTCTGCGGTCTCATGCGTCACGCGCGCTCCAAAAGCGCGAGGATCTCGACGTGGTGGGTTGACGGAAAGAGGTCGAAGAGCTCGACGGTGCGAGCTGCGTAGCCGTTGGACTGGAAGAATCCGGCGTCTCGCGCCCATGTCGCGGGGTCGCAGCCGAGCATCAGGACCCTCCGGGGCGACCATCGTGCGAGGTCGCGCCGGAGCTCTCGGCTGAGGCCCCTGCGGGGCGGGTCGGTCATGACGATCGCATCCCGTTCGAGCCGCGGAGCACGGGAGACGAAGTCCTCGGCGGTGGAAGCGACGAGGACCTCCGCCCCGGGGAGGTTGCGTCGGGCCGCGAGAGCGGCGGCTCGGTTCGGCTCGACCAGGGTGAGCGGCCGCTCGCCGGCGAAGCTGGCGGCCGCCGCCAGGTACCCGACTCCGGCGTACAGGTCGAAGACCGGTGTCGGCCCGGCACCGACGAGCTCTGCGACGCGCTCGAAAAGGGAGAGGATGAGGTGGCGGTTGCCCTGGAAGAACGCTCCGATCGGTACCGACAACGGAATCGGGAGATCGATCGTGACCTCGGGCGAGCCCCAGCCGTACCGGAGCCGGCCGTTCACGGAAAGGGCGTGGCAACCCGAGAGCGACGATCCCAGGCTTTCATGACCGGGAATCCACTCGGGATCGACGACCTTCGGACCTCCCTTGGCCGGACGCAAGGCGACCACGGTATCGGTGGGATTCGAGCCCTCGAGCCACTCCAGATCGACCGCGGCGCGACACCTCTCGGACAGTGCAGAGGCCAGGCGGGGAAGCGCATTCATGCAGCGAGGGGAGAGGATCCGACACGAGGTGATGTCCGCCACCTTGCGGCTATGGTGTTCGTAGAAGCCAAGACGCTTCCGGTCGGGGTCCCAGTGCAGGCGCGCGCGCAGCCGGTAGCCGTCGGCGGAGGTGCGAATGGGCGCGTGGGCGACCAGCTCAGCCAGCCCCGGGTATGCCCTGGCCGCCTCGGACGCAGCGGCCGCTTTCAGGTGCGCCCCAGCTTCGGGTTCGACGTGAGGCCAGTCGCAGCCGCCGCAGGTGCCCGCCTGCGGACACATCGGTGCCAATCTCGCGGAATGCACCCCAGACTCCACCGACAGGGTCTTCGCCTCGACGATGCCGGCGCGTTTTCGGATTGTCTCGACCCGGACGCGCTCGCCGGGAAGTGCGCCCGCCACCATCCACGTCTGGCCATCGTGGTGTGCGATGGCGCGCCCACCGCCAACCAGTTTTTCTGCGTCGAGGACAACCGACCCGGCCAGATGCTCCGCTTGGCCGCTGGTGGTCGTCACGATCCGATCTCCAAGCGAGGCAGCCCGAGCTCGGCGCGGAGCAAGCGGTCACGGAGCGCACGAAAGGCCCTGTCGCGGGCTTCGGCGGTCGTTGAAGTCGACTCGGCTTCCTCACGAGCGCGGTTTTCGATTGTCGCCCGCTGCCGGTCGTCGAGGGCATCCAGACAGTTGGCGAGCAGGGCGGACTCGAGCGCGAACAGGTGCTCTTCGAGGACGGCGTCCGGAAGCTCGGCGGCGGCCGCAACCGTGTCGGCAATTCGCTCCAGGACCTCGGTGAGCCGCGGGCGCTCGGAGCGATGCCGAGAGGCGATGTCGCCAAGCTCATCAGCCAGGGCTTCGACCTTCGCCGAGACATCGACCGGGGCCGCTTCGACGGCCGATCCAGGAGCTCCCACCTGCATCTCGGCAATGCGTTTGGCGTGGGACCGCACCGCGTGCCGGCAATATCCGAGGCTGACGACGGGGTCTGGCTCCCCCCGCTCCCGGCGGCGAGCGAAGACCTCGGTGATTCCGGAACGCACCGCGGACAACGGCACCTCCTCGCGCCACCACTGGCGCATGAGCTGAAAATCCTTCGACGAAAGGATGTGCGGCACACCGCGGAGGGTCGCGAAGAGATCCTCGATCGCGCGGTAATACTCGCGCTCGCGTTCGGAGCCATCGGACATGGGGTGAGTGTAACGAAACCGGTGTGGATCGCGGCCCGACGGGCCGGGTTGATGGGACCGTTCGCCATTGTTGGCGCCTCAATTCCGGACGGCAATATTCCATCGGGAACGGGATCGGGATCGGGCTGAATTCAACAAAATAAGGCATATGCGCGGGTACAATGCCACGGATAGCATGCGTCGTATTTTTGCACTGGTGGTTGCCATCTGGGTGGTCGTATCGGCCGTTCCGGCTGCAGCCGGGCCCTGGGGTGGACTTCCGGACGCTGTGGCGCGTCTGCAGAACGATCCCGGTGATCGGGCAGCCCTGGCCGTTGTCCGCCAAGCCGAGGCCTCGATTCTGAACGAAGCCACCAACGGTCGGCTGCCGGCGGTCGCGGTGCTTGCGGAGACCTACGCAAGCCTGGTCATGCAGCTCGACGACGGCGACCAACGCGTGCGTCGGCTGGAGGCGAGGGTCGCCTCCACGCTCATCGACTGGGGGGACGGCCGTCGAGCGTCGAGTCCCACGAACGCGGGGATCGCCTGGACGCTCGCCGCGAGATACGATCCGGCCGGACCCGCTGTCGAGCGGCTTCGCCAGCTCCTCCTTCCGCCGACCGACCCCGAAGACGGCCAGACCTGGCGTTCGTTGCTCGACGACGCCGTTCTCGTTTACCATCCGCCGCTGAGAATGCGGGTCGGGTGTTCCGAGCTCGACCGGCGCTGCCGCGAAAACGAGGTCTATTTCCGCTGGGTCGAGCTCCCCGGGTTCTGGATCGAGACGACCGAGGTCACCAACCGTCGCTACCGCCGCTGTGTCGATGCAGGCCGGTGTCGTCCGCCGTCGGCAGAATCTTCGCTCGGCGACCGGAGTCGGGACGAATACCCGGTCGTCGGCGTCACCTGGAAACAGGCTCGCGACTATGCGGCGTGGACGGGCCGTCGGCTTCCGTCGGAGGCCGAGTGGGAGCGGGCCGCACGAGGCAAGGAGACCCGGTGGAGGTTCCCTTGGGGCAACAGCCGGCGCACCGAGGCGGCGAATGTCTGGGACGAGACGATCGCGGCCGGCAGGGGCATTCTGCCGGTGAGCACCTTTCCGGTTACCGGCTGGGGTCTTTTCGACATGTCGGGCAATGTCTGGGAGTGGTGTTCAGACCGTTATCAGATCAGCTTCAGGGAGTTGCTGACGGACGGCTCGCCGATGCCCAGCGGCGCCGGCCGGGTGGTCCGCGGCGGATCGTGGAGGAGGAGCATCGATCTGGCGCGGGTGTCGGCTCGCTCGTGGTTCGAGGAAGGATATCGGGCCGACGATGTCGGATTCCGATGCGCGGTCGATCGTTCTGCCGATATCAGTGATGCTCG
>JBFFBV010000073.1:0-23166 GCA_041560205.1 Candidatus Sulfomarinibacter sp. | reverse complement strand
GCCCTGGCCCGTGAGCTTGTGCGACCGGGCGAGGTACGGCAGCGGTTTGGAAGCACCGTGCGATTCGCGCACCTTGACGGATGACGAGATGAAGGGTTCGAGGATCGGCAGCCCCTCCTCCTGCAGCTCCTCGACGAGGAGCTGCGGCAGGCGCGCCCTCGCCTGGAATTGGTTGACGACGATGCCTCCGATCGCCAGCTTCGGGTTGTGGTCCTCCCGGACCTCCTCGACGCTCTCGAGGAGGTTGTAGAGGGCGCGGCGGGAGAAATCGTCGCAGTCGAAGGGGACGAGGCAGCGATCGGCAGCGATCAGCGCCGACAGGGTATAGACGTTGAAGGCGGGCGGGGTATCGAGGAAGATCTCATCGTAGCCCTCGATCTCGTCCAGCGCCTCCCGAAGCTTGTAGATCTTGTACTTCGCCTCGAGCTTGGCCTGCAGCTCTTCGAGCATCGCATCCGACGGCATGATGTGGAGGTCTTCGAATTTCGTGTGGTGGATGAACTCACTGCCACCGTCACGAAACAGCTTGAAGCTCAGGGTCTGCTCGAAGAACTCCGCGAGATTGGGCTCGGCGGCCTCGACATCGGAGCCGAGCAGGTAGTGGCTGGTGTTCGCCTGAGGATCGAGATCGACGACCAGGGTGCGACGGCCTTGGCGGGCGCTCACCGCCGCCAGGTTGCAGACGATGGTCGATTTCCCGACCCCACCCTTCTGGTTGAAGACGACCCACCGCATGAGCCGCTTCAGGATAATGAGCCCGGTACCCCGCGTCAAAGCTCTGTTGGAAGCCGCAGAGCGGTGATCGATAGTAACCCTGGGGCGCAAGCCCGAGGATTTGGACAATCAAGGATGTATTCATCCCCCGGAGGGGGGCGACAGATGATGAGCCTGGGTTCTAAACTCGCCGCCGGCAGCGACCTGTGGGCGACGGCCGAAATGGAAGGACGGGTGGTGGTCGCCCATCGACCACTCGCTGGCGCGGGTGAGTCACGACGGCCGAAGGCCGTCCGTAACCCCAGTTCCAAGGGCATTCATGCTGCGATCCCCAACGGGCCTGATATAAGAATGACGGATGGACGATGGACCACGCGGTTTCCGTTTCTCGAGCGCACGCCGGAACCGGCGGGGCCCCTCGCCGGCGGTCATCGCCGCCGTTGCAGCGGTCTCGCTTGTCGTCGTGATCGCGGTCCTGTACCGCCCAACGCAGCCCGAGATCGTCGAGACCGTGCCCACACCCACTCAGCCTCCGACGCCGGCTCCCTCCCCTACCGCGACCACTCCACCGACGCCTCTCGAGCTCGCCTCGGAATGGGTTGTCGCGTCGAGCCCCGAGCTGACCCCCACACCCTGGCCCACCTCGCCGCCTCCGGCACGACGTGAGCCGACGCCAACGCCGAAGGTTTCGCAGTGTGTCAGCTACCGCTGGACGACGATCCAGGTCTTCAGACCGTCGGCGCAGGTGCTGACCGAAATCAAGGCTCAAAACAACTGCAACCGGGACATTCAACCCACGGACCTCACGTTCGAGATCTCCGGCTGGCGCGACGGCGGTCTCGTCCAGTCGGTGCGCGGCATGCCCTTCGACCGCATCCGCCGCCGACACTCGGGGATCATCAGCATCGGCCTGCCCGGCTCGCTCGACTGGTACGACGAAATCACGGTCGTGATCATCGATTGAGGTCGTGCGGTCCTGAGGTCTTGGGGTCGTAGAGTGGTGAGGTCTTGGGGTCTTGTTTGATTGGACGATTGATGGGCTATGTGGGTGGGCGGGCGGCCCTCATGACCTCAGGTCCTCAGGACCTCAAGACCTGTCTCCGCCGTGATGGCTGTTACACCGGGTCGAACACTGTAGGATAGCGCCCTCAAGGAGGCATTGATGAGCGATGACCGACTGACGGCGGAAGAACTGACCAACCTGGTTCAGCGGGTGTTCGAGCCGCGACCCGAGGACAAAGCGCTGGCTGTCATTGTCGACCTTCCCGACGACGAGGTGCCCGACACTGACCGCTGGCGCGAACGGCGTGCGCTGGCTGCCGGGTGGGTGCAGGAGCTGGCGGGCGTCCAGTCGCAGCACGGCCTCGAGGTTTCGCTCTTCCTCTACCCCAACGTCCACTCCAACAACGCAGACCTGCCGGCCATCGCATGGCGGTTTGCGGACGACACGGTTCCCGACCACATCACCGACATGGCCGGCCAGCTGGAGGAACCCATTGAGCAGGTGCTTGCGAAGCATACGCTGGTCATCGCGCCGACCCAGTTCTCGACCACTGCGCCCCTCAAGATGATGGCCCCACGTCTCGGCTTCCGGGGCGCGACCATGCCCGGCTTCTCACCCGCCATGGTGCCCGCCCTTCGCCTCGACTACTCCGAGATCAACCGGCGGGTGTGGTTCCTCAAAGAGCTGCTCGACGACTGCGTCGGTGCCGATTTCCACTTCGTGGCGGATGAACAATCCGGGTACGACCTCCACCTCGACCTCCGCCACCGCCGGGCGCACGCGTCCGGCGGACTGCTGACCGAGCCCGGTACCGCCGGCAATCTCCCATCGGGCGAAACCTACATCGTCCCCTACGAAGGCGAGATCGAAGGCGATCCGACGGCGAGCCGCGGCCAGCTCCCGGTGCAGTTCGGCGACGAGGTGGTGGTCTTCGAGATCGAGGAAAACCGTGCCCGCAGCATCTCGAGCAGCGGGCCCGAATCAGACGACGAGAGCGCTCGCCTCTCCGCGGAACCCGCCCGCGGGAACATCGCAGAGCTCGGTCTCGGCGTCCTCGCCGACTTCGGCATCAAACCGATCGGCGAGGTGCTTTTGGACGAAAAGCTCGGCCTCCACCTCGCCTTCGGTCGCAGCGAGCACTTCGGCGGGCAGGTCGGACCGGCGGACTTTTCGAAGCCCGAGGCGGTGATGCACCAGGACCACGTCTACCTGCCCGAGCTCCAGCCGAGGGTGGTTGCGTCCCGGGTGGTCCTCGACCGAGAGGGCGGGCCGGAGATCGACCTCATCCGCAACGGCGAGTACGTCATCGATTTCAGGGGTTGAGGCGAGAGAGCTCCCGCGTGTCAGCCGAGCAGGGCGCCCGCCACGAGCATGGCGAGGAACAGCGCGCCGACCGCCATCGGAAACAGGACGTGGTTCGAGGTTTCGTTGGTTCGGCTTTTGATATCGCTCATCATTCGCCCCCTCGGGCCTCTCACGGCCTACTCTATATATCGCCGGCAATTCGCCGGTCCTGATGTCAGAACAAGGCAATCTCGAGGCAGAATGTGGCGAAAATAAGGCACGATCAATCGATCAAGGACGGGACATGTCCCGCCCCTCCATCAAGGCTTCGGGGAAGGTATTGGAGGGGCGGCATAGATGCCACCCACGCTCAATTTGCAGCGACCTGCCCCTCCGCAATGACGATCTCGACGCGCCGGTTCCGGGCCCGACCTTCTCGGGTCGCGTTGTCGGCCACCGGCCGTGTCAAACCGTAACCCACAGCCACCATGCGGTGTTGGTCGATTCCCTGCTGGGCGAGGAAATCGCGGACGGACATTGCCCGTCGTTCGGAGAGACCCTGGTTGTACTCGGCGCTACCCGTGGAGTCGGTGTGACCTTCCACCCGCAGGTTGAGCTCGGGCAGGATGAGCAGGATCCCGGCGAGCTTCGCGATCACCACGCGCGCCTCGTTCTTGAGGGTCGCCTCGTCGGTGTCGAAAAGGATGTCCGGCAGGCTGACGATCATTCCGCGCGCCGATTCCTGGGTGTCCGCGACCTGCGACAGGGCGCCCTGGAGGCGAGCCGAGAGGTCGGCTTTCTCGCGTTCGAGGGCGGCCGATTGGGCTTCGAGGGCCGCCACCGAAGCCGCCAGGGCAACCCGCTCGGCCTCGATCCGGTCGAGCTCGCCCCGGGCCGCCAGCACCGCGGCCTCGGCTTCAGTGCGTGACCTCTGGACCTCCTCGATCGCGCGATTCGCCTCCTCGAGCGCGACCGCGGCAGCAGCCGCGCTGGCCTCGGCCTCACCGGCGCGCGCGTTCAGGGCGTCCATCTCCGCCTTGCGGCGAGCGATCTCTGCCTCGACAGCCTCCGCTTCCTTGCGTTGAATCGTCACCTGCAAGGCCTCGGCGGAAAGCGCCAACGAGCGCCGGCTGTAGTCGATCGCGGCCTTGCTCCTTTTGGCGCCCGAGAAATTGCGGGCCTGGGCCAGAATCGTCTTCGACCTCAGAAGCTGGCTCGCAGCGTACTCCTCGGCGCCCGCCTCGATCGCCAGCTCGTAGGCCTTTTCGGCCTGACGGAGATCCAGCGGCTCGCTGTGGTCCCAGATCACGTTGGCCACCGACGGATACTCGATCGCCGGGGCGGGGCTGAAGGCCGAGAAGCTGAACTCCTCCGAGGTGACCTTTTTGTTCTTGGACGGCTTCGAGCGGAAAAGCACCAGCTCGGAGGGCGCAGAGACCAGTGGGTGTGCCTCCGCCGTGACCATCATCGCGAAGCTCTTCTGCCCGGTGGAGTACTCGACGGTGTCGGATTCCTCCCGCACCCACAGCTCACCGAGGTTTTCGACCGTGCCGTCGCGGGTCACCGCCCACAGGACGTAGCAGGTGACATCACCGCCAAAGAGGATCGCCGGCTTCATCGCACGAAACCGGATGTTCATATCGGCTTGTCCCTCTCGGTGTTTGACTTCGGCGATCACCGTCGCCACGGGCGCCCTGTTGTCTCGACCAAAGTCGATCTCGATCTCGTTCCGCTCGGGAAAGGTGACCTGGTGGAGCGTCACCTCGACGGCACCAGCGGCACCGGTCGTTAGAGTCAACATTCCCACCAACGTCCACGCGAGACAGGAGTACTTCATCACATACCTCCACAGGCGAAGCCGGTTCCACTTTCGGTCATTCTGACCAACGGCCCGCACGGGCGAGAAACGCCCCTTTATCGAGAATACCCTAGGTTGTGGGAGGTCTTCTCAATCGCCGCGCCGCAGAGGCAACAAAACGCCGACGGTCAACAGGAGGGCCGCCAACGGCCAGGGGCCTTCGAGGCCGATGAGGATCGCACCCGCCACCAAACAGGCACCTCCGTAGAGCGTCGCGCGAACACCGGTGAGCGGTCGCTGCGGCCTGCGCCGCGTCCGCTCCTCCATCATCGACAACCCCTCTGAGACCAGCAACGGCAGCTTGAGGGCCGCATCGAAGATGTCGGGAGCGACCCGCAGACCCTCTTTCATCAACCGCGCCGGGGAGTACTCCTGGCGGAAGATGTGACGGATGTGGCGTTGCGAGACATCGGCCACGTTGAAATCGGGATCGAGGAGGTAGCCGACCCCCTCGTAGGTCACCAGCGCCTTGACCATCAGCACCATGTCGACCGGGAAATAGAGGTGGAAACGCGCGCCGAGCTGGATGCACTCGAGGATCAGCAGGGCGAGCGAGAAGTCCTCGAATCGCGCCTGCCGTCTCCACCGTCGCGCCACCTCTTTGACCGCACGCCGGAAACCCGGCACGTCCGACCTCGGATCGGTGTGTGAGACCGCGGCGAGGTGGCGCGCCGCGCCCTCGAAATCCTCCATCACCATGGCATAAAACAGCTCGAGGAGGTTGTGGCGGAGCTCGGGATCGAAGTGGCCCACCATCCCGAGATCGAGGAAACCCACCTTGACCTCCGGCAAGACGAGAAGATTGGCGGGGTGGAGATCGGCGTGAAAGAAGCCGTCCTGGTAGAGCATGCGGATGATCGCCTCGGCGCCGAGGTCGATCAGGCGTCGTCGCTCCTCGATCGGAAGCGAGGTCACGGAGCCATCGTCCGGCCGGTCCCCGTCGAGGTATTCCATGCACAGCACGTTGTTGGCCGAGAACCGGCGGTAGATCCGGGGGAAGACCACATCCGGCATATCCGAGAAGTTGTCTGAGAAGGTCTCGGCGTTCTCGGCCTCCAGGGTCATCTCGACCTCGCGCAGGGTGTACTCACAGAACTCGTCGATCACACGACGCGGCTGGTAGCGCGGAATGATCAGCTGCAGGAAGCGGGCCGTGGTCCGAAGGAGGGTGGCGTCGCGGTAGAGGAGATCACGGATGTCGGGTTTGACGACCTTGAGGATCACCTGGTCGCCGTTCGCCAGTCGCGCCCAGTGGCTCTGGGCAATCGAAGCCGAACCCAGCGGCACCGGATCGACCTCGGCGAAGATCTCCTCGATCGGACGGCCGAGGTCCGCCTCCACGATCGCGTGAATCTCCTCGTAGGAGACCGGCGGGAGATCGGAGAGGAGGTTCCGCAGCTCGGAGGTCACGACATCGGGAAGGATGTCTTGGCGCAGGCTCAGGATCTGGCCGAGCTTGACGTAGGTCGGCCCCAGGATTTCCAGCCGCATCCGCAGCTGGATCGGAAAGGGCTGCCGGGCAATATCCTTTTTGAGGAACAGGCGAACGACCCAAGCCGTCATCGCCCGAAAGCGAAAGAAGACACCACGTCCGCCGCGCTGTCGGCTGGCTTCGACTGAGGAGACATAACCGCCGAAGAGGAGGGCGATGACCTGGCGGAGTGTCGTGCGCCCGCGGCGCGCCAGGCCCGGAATGTTCACGTACGCGCGCCGAGCCTTTCGACGGCGCCGCTCAGGGGGTTTCGGCACCTCGGGGGCGGGACCCGTTGACGGCGATTCCTCTGTCATTCAGGCCCCGAATCCGCCATCACCGGTTACGGCCGTACTTCTCGTGGCTGGAGACCCAGTCGAGGGACGAGATGGCGGAACCGAGCGAAATCTCGCCCGCCAACGCGACCCCGGCGATGATTTCCGCCAGCTTCTTGACCTTGTTCTTGCCCACGCAATCCATGAGTGCGAGGCACTCACGCTGGGTCGGAAGACCGGTTCCACCTCCATAGGTCGCCACGATCAGTGAGGGGATCGTCAGCGACATGTAGAGGTCGCCGTCCGGAGTGAGCTCGGTGTAGAGGATGCCCGAGGACGACTCGGCGACATTGGCCACGTCCTGGCCTGTGGCGATGAACATCGCCGTGATGCCGTTGGGCGAGTGGGCGCCGTTGTTATTGGCGCCCGACAGGAAGGACCCGACGTTCGAGATCTGGGAGTGGTACTGGAGGCTCTCCGGCTCGACCCGCATGTGCTGGACGAGCACGTCGCGGCTCACCACCGCTTCCGCGATGACCCGTTTCCCTCGGGTCCGCATGATGTTGATCTGTGAGTGCTTCTTGTCGGTGGCGAGGTTCGACTCGAGGTAGAAGCGTTCGACGTTGTCGAGGTTGTCGAGCATCCACGAGCACGCCGCAAAGGTCGCGCGTCCGACCATGTTCTGGCCGGCGGCATCGCCGGTCTCGTAGTTGAAGCGCAGGTAGGCGAAGCGACTGGCCAGGAAGGTGTCGATGTC
Source organism: Candidatus Sulfomarinibacter sp. (assembly GCA_041560205.1). Classification (GTDB taxonomy): domain Bacteria; phylum Acidobacteriota; class Thermoanaerobaculia; order Thermoanaerobaculales; family Sulfomarinibacteraceae; genus Sulfomarinibacter. Next base: position 15,804 of record JBFFBV010000073.1, on the reverse strand, counting down.
GAGGAGCTTGGCCACGCTCGAGGTCGCCTCCGCGGCCTGCGCGATCTCGTCCGTGTGCTCTACAACCCAATCCCGGAACTCCCTCGCCTCCCGGGCCGAGGCGAAGACGAAAACCGGCGCCCGCTGCATGCGGTCATCCGATACGGTGCAGGTGACGCCACCCGACAGGTTGAGCACCTTGATGCCCCGGTTGTAGGAGGCCACCAGTGTGCCTTCGGTGGTGGCCAGCGGGACCAGGAACTCACCCTGCGCGTGCTCGCCGTTGACCTTGATGGGCCCTGCGAGACCGATCGGAACCTGTGCGACTCCGAAAAAGCTCTCGATATTGCCCTGGGTCACGGAGGGGTCGAAGGAGAACTTCGAAAGGTGGTCGAGATCAACCCCGGAGAAGGAACGGGCGAACTCCTGCCGCTCGCCGATGATCTCGGCGCCGTAGTCGTCCTCGCGGTCGTACGGCACCTTGACCCGCTCCTCCTTGGTCTCGCGGATCGAATCCTTGACCGAAAAGGACAGCTTTCCGAAGGGCGTCGACTCGAAGCCGACCGCGATCGAGTGCTTGCCGATCTCCAGTTCCTGCCCCATCCAGAGGACGTTCATGATCTTGGCGAGGGGGAACTCGATCGGTTTGTCGGCGCTCACGTCGGCGGGGGAAAAGTCCTGATCACCCATGGTGAATCGAAGGGCGTCGAGGGGAACGGTTTTCTTGTCGACCTTGATCTCGCGAATCCCGGTGACGACCGCGTCGCTGAGGCGGTTCTTGAGGCCGAAGACAACACCGTCCGGCGTGTTTTCCAGGCTTCCGTAGGTATAGAGCTGCTTCAGGACGAGCGACGGAATCTTCACTCTGGACCTCCAAGGCAAAAGGCCCGGTCATTGTATCTGACCCGAAGGATTCCAGGTAGCGACACAACAATCGAGGATGTGAATTCTCAATTTTGAGTTTTTGAATTCTGAATTCCCACCCGCCCGCCAAGGGAACACTGGAAGAGCTGAAGGAAATTCAAAAATTCAAAATTCAAAATTCAAAATTCGAATTTTACCCACCCTTGAGCTGCGCCACGAGCGCCCTCATCGAGCTCTGGAGCTCGGCCTCGAACCACCGATCGGTGAAAAGTCGGATGTCCTTGTCGCGACCTTCGCGGATCGCCTCCACGAGGTCTCTCCGAAGCATCGACCGCGTCTCGGCAAGGGCCTCGGGCGGGGCTTCGATGATCTTTGAGCACCACCGGCGGGCCGCGAATACGACGTCGCCGACCGGCGCCAGCTCGTCGACGAACCCGGTCTCCAGCGCCTCCTCCGGACCCATCAACCTGCCCGACACGCAAAGCTGCTCACTCGTGCGCGCACCGAGCGCGCGGCTCGCGAGTCGCCCCACGAGGCTCGGAATCGGGATGCCGACGCGGACCTCGTTCAAACCGATGGTGTAATCGCCCTCGGCCATCACCCGCCAGTCGCAGCACAGCGAGAGGACGGCACCGCCGGCCGGACTGTGACCGGTAATGGCCGCCGCCACGGGTACGACCGAGGAGGCCAGAGCCTCGATCGCGTCGAAGAACGACGCCAGGGCACCTCTGAGCTCTTCCCTTTCGAGCTCGAGGAGAACCGGAACGTCGAGACCGCCGGAGAACACCCCTTCCCGGCCCGAGAGAATCAGCGCCCGCGCGCCCTGCTGCGGGGACCGCCTCACCTCGTCCGCCAAGAACTGCAAAAGATCGGGCGACAGCGCGTTGACCGGCGGCCGGTTGAGCCGCAACTCGTGGATCTCGCCGTGGATCATACGGTTGATCATCGAGGCCTCCCACTCCATGCTACCCCTCGGGTTTCAGCGGGGAAAGGGGCAAGGGTCCTGAGGTCCTGAGGTCTTGAGGGCTTGAGGGCTCGAGGGCTCGAGGGCTTGAGGTCTGTTGATGGCACCGAGCCACCCGTCAAGCCCCGAGCCACGAGCCTCGGGCCCCAGGGTGGAGGGGTGGGCGTGAGTGTCTCCTCTGGAGGTCATCTGATCCCGCTCTGCGACGCGTCGGCGCGGTAAATGAGCCTTCAAAGCGCCTCCAGCACATCCGTCGCGCATGGCACCGATGTTGCTATGGATCGAGGTACAGTGTTCGGGAAGCCGACGCAGCCCGGGCAGAAGGAGGTCAGATGCTCCATCAGAAGTCTCGCGTGTTCACGCTCGTGATCGCCGTCGCCGCCCTGTGGTCAGCGAGTGCGGAGGCCCAGGGCAACTGGCAGCCCGGGGATTTCGGTTCGTGGCGCTTCTACATGGGAGTCTTCGAACCGACCGCAAGCTCGCAATATTGGGATGAGACCTTCGAGGTCTTCACCGGTTCCCCTTCGGACTTCGAAGACCTGGTCTTCGGGACCGACTACCTGTGGCGCACCTCACGCTACGGTGGGATTCTCTTCGGCGTCAGCTTCTACGACGGAAGGGCGACCCAGGCCTACATCGACTGGGTGGACGCCGGCGGCGGCGACATCAGCCACACCACGACCCTCACCCTCACCGATATGACGGCCGCCTATGTCCTGCGTGTGGGTCGCGGCGGCGTCCGTCCTTATATCGGCGGGGGCGGCGGACTCCTGTGGTGGCGCCTGCGTGAAGAGGGGTCGTTCATCGACTTTGCCGATCCGAATCTGCCGATCGTCTTCGCATCGTACCGTTCCGACGGGACCACCTGGGAGCTCTTCGGGCTCGCCGGCCTGGATTTCAGGCTCGGCCACCGCTGGAGCTTCTTCTTCGAGGGCCGGTACAGGTGGTCTGAAGCCGAGCTGAACCAGGACTTCGCCGGCTTCGGCACCATCGACCTGTCGGGACCCCAGGTGGTTGGTGGCTTCTCGTACAACTTCTGACGGGTGGCCAGGCTCGGGCGGGGGCGGCATACATGCCGCCCTCGTACATTCACATACCCTGATCCGACGAGGGCGGGATATAACCCGCCCCTCCATCACCGAAGCGGATGATTTCACCCAAATGAAAAGACCCCGCGGACGCGGGGCCTTTTCGTCGAACGCCCTCCTGACCTTACCAACGCTCTCCGAAATCTGAGCGCCGCTGACGTTCGTTGTTCTTCGGCTGTGCCTCGTTGACCCGCAGGCGGCGCCCATCCATCTCGAAACCGTCCAAAGCGCTGGCCGCCACCTCGGCCATCTCTTCCGTTTCCATTTCCACGAATCCGAAGCCGCGCGACCGTCCCGACTCGCGATCGCGAATGACGACGGCGCTCACGACCGTGCCGTGGTCGGCAAAGGCGGCCTCGAGTTCGCTGTCGTCGACGCTGTAGGGAAGGTTGCCAACAAAAAGTCGCTTCTCCATTCAGCCTCTCCTTGAAGTGTTGCACCCGGGAACGACTCGACCGGATCCCGCTGATCCGAAGCCGTCGACGAAGCCGCGCGCAACGGGCACCACTTCGATAAATATCACGCAAAGGTCCGAAATGCAATGTTTTCCGCCTTTAGCGAGTTTCTACAGATGACCGATCCGACACGCCCCGGGATCGGTATAATGCGAGCGCGACATCGACCGAGGAGGCGCATGCGGCAACCAGACGGCAGCTCGGCGCTGCTCACGACCAGGCTCGACGCGATGCTCGCGTGGGCCCGAAAAAACAGCCTGTGGCCCTTGCCCTTCGGCACCGCCTGCTGTGCGATCGAGTTCATGTCGACCGTGTCGTCGCACTACGACCTCGCACGCTTCGGGGCGGAGGTCGTTCGTTTCTCGCCGCGACAGTCGGACATGATGATCGTCGCCGGCACCATCACCGACAAGATGGCGCCAGTGGTCAAGCGCATTTACGACCAGATGGCGGAGCCGAAGTATGTGGTCTCGATGGGGGCTTGCGCCTGCACCGGAGGTTTCTATCGCGCGTACCACGTGGTCCAGGGTGTGGACGAGTTCATACCGGTCGATGTCTATGTCCCCGGATGCCCCCCGACCCCGGAGGCTTTGATGGAGGGAATCTTCAAGCTCCAGCAAATGATCCAGGCGGGAGAGACTCAGTATGACCGTCTCAAGTCCTGACGCCACGGCCCCCAATCCCCTGGTGAGATTCCTCCCGGGGGGCGAGGACCTCGACGTCGCGACGTCGGCTGACGGCTTCACCGAGATCACCACCGACAGGAGCCGTCTGATCGAGGTGCTGCGCGCTCTCCGCGACCGCCCGGAGCTCGACTGCAATCTGCTTCTCGACGTGTGCGGGGTCGATTATCCGGAACGGGAGCAGCGCTACGAGGTGGTGTATCACCTGACCAGCCTCGACAAAAGCCACCGCGTGCGGGTCAGGGTACCGGTGGACGAGGACGATCCGCGGGTACCGACCGCCTATGGTCTGTGGAAGGCCGCCGATTGGTTCGAGCGCGAGGCCTGGGATCTGATGGGCATCCGCTTCGACGGGCACCCGAACCTCCGACGCATCCTCACCCACGAGGCCTTCCAGGGACACGCACTGCGCAAGGATTACGACCCCGAGAAACGCTGGGTCCTGACCGAGAACGAGACCTTCGTGCCGGACTGGGTGAACGAGCCCGACCCGAATGAGGACCAGTTCGAAACCCAGGTGATCAACATCGGTCCCTCCCACCCTGCAACTCACGGCACCCTCAGGGTGGTCGCCCGGCTGGACGGCGAGCTCATCACGCGCGCCGAGTGCGAGATCGGATACCTCCACCGGTGCTTCGAGAAGATGTCCGAAAGCCACGGCTGGGCCGAGGTGATCCCCTACACCGACCGCCTCAACTACTGCTCGAGCATGATCAACGGCGTCGGCTACGCACTTGGCGTCGAGCAGATGCTGGGCATCGAGGCGCCTCCCCGTGCCCAGGTGGTGCGGGTCATCCTGTCCGAGTTTTCCCGTCTCATGGATCACGCGGTATGCCTGGGCGCGACCCTGGTCGATGTCGGCGCCCTCACCAACTTCTGGTACTTCTTTCAGCCCCGGGAGGAGATCTACACCCTGCTCGAGGCCTGCGCGGGAGGTCGCCTGACGGTGTCCTATGCTCGCATCGGCGGGCTCGCCCACGACGTCCCCGATGATTTCGAAGAGCAGGTGCGCTACCTTCTCGGGCACATCCCGAAGTTCATCAACGACGTCGACAAGCTGGTCACCACCAACCGCATCTTCCGCGGCCGCACCGAGGGCGTCGGCGCCCTGTCGGCGGAGGAGGCCCTGGGATGGGGCTGGACGGGCCCCTGCTTGCGAGCATGCGGCGTGCCCTACGATCTCCGCCGCGCGAGACCCTACATGGGATACGAAAATTACGAGTTCGACATCCCGATCGCCACCACCGGCGACAGCTACGCCCGCTACCTCGTCCGTTTGGAGGAGATGCGGCAGAGCCTGCGCATCATCGAGCAGGCCATCGACAACCTGCCCGACGGCCCGGTCATCACCGATAACCACCACGCGGCCTTGCCACCGAAACCCAAGGTCTACTCCGAGATGGAAGCCCTGATCTGGCACTTCAAGCTGATCTACGAGGGCATCAAGGTGCCCGCCGGAGCTTCATACTCCGCGACCGAGGGAGCGAACGGCGAGCTCGGCTATTACCTGGTATCGGACGGCACGGGGAAGCCCTACAGGATCAAGGTGCGTCCGCCCTGCTTCGCGGTCTTCCAGGCCTACCCGCACATGCTCGAGGGCCACCTGGTGCCGGATGCCATTGCCATCCTTTCGAGCCTCAACATCATCGCCGGAGAGCTCGACCGATGAGGGCGGTGACCACCGTCAACGTCGACCGGCCCCGGCGGGGCCTCGGCGAGTGGAGCTACCTCGGGCCGATCATCACAGGGCTGATGGTCACCCTGCGCCACTTTCTACGCAACCTCTTCGGTCAACGCGACGTCGCCACGATCCAGTACCCCGAGGAGGTCCGGGAGTACTCGGAGCGCATGCGCGGCCGCCACATCCTCACCACCAAGGACGACGGCTCACTGCGGTGCGTCGCCTGCTACATGTGCGAAACCGCGTGCCCGGCGGACTGCATCACGATCGTCGCCGACGAGGATCCGGAGGCGACCGTCGAGTGGGAGAAGCTCCCGGTCAGCTTCGAAATCGACCTCCTCAGATGCGTCTTCTGCGGCTTCTGTGTCGATGCCTGCCCGAAGCAGGCGTTGATCATGAGCCGCCAGCACGAGATGACCTTCACGACGCGCGAAGAGGCGGTCGTCGGCATCGAAGAGCTCAAACAGAAGGGCCCCATCGAGGAGGAGGACCTGGGGTATCGGCCGTACTATTAGCCCGTCTCCGTGCTCGTCTCCGTCTCCGTATCCGAATCGATCCATGTGAAGAATTCAGCCTCAAGTATTACCGGGAAACCCCTTTTCCAACTGGCCAATCACTGAACAAAAGCCGGTTCGGTCACGGGCACGGAGACGGAGACGGAGACGGGTTTCCAAGGGAATATATCCCCTTTGAGGCGCGCTCTTGCAGGTGATACGATGGATTGTGTACGTCACTCCCAAAGGAGGATCGGCATGAGCCCTGATCAGGAGCAGGTTGGGAAGAGGTCTCTCACGATCGAGGAGCTCCAGCTCCGGCACCAGGACCACGAGCGCCGGCTCGAGGAGCTGCGCAATCGCGCCTGGTTGACGCCCGAAGAGGAAATGGAAGAGAAGCGCCTCAAGAAGCTCAAGCTGCACCTCAAGGACGAGATGGAGCGATTGCGAAGAACTGCATCCTAGCTCCGGTCCTGATAGAGTCTGACCGATGATAGCCCCGGAGGGTTGGCCCTTCGTTGTGATTCCACTGTCCGCCGGCGTCCTGTTGTGGATCGCGGGCTGGCCGTTGGCCGGCGTCCTCTTGATGGCGCTCGGGGTTTTTGCGCTCTTCTTCTTCCGAAATCCCGAACGACACTGCGCCTTCGGCCCGAGCACCGCCTGCGCGCCGGCCGACGGCAAGGTCATCAAAGTGTGTCGCGCACCGGAAGAGATGGTCCGCCGTTCGCTCCCCCAGCAGGTCAGCATCTTCATGTCGGTCTTCAACGTCCACGTCAACCGCGCGGCGATCGACGGCGAGCTGACCGAGTACAGCTACAACGCGGGCCGCAAGATCTCGGCTTTCAAAGACAAGGCCTCGTTGGAGAACGAACAGAACCTCTCGGTCTGGGACGGTCCGACCGGGCGGATCGCCCTCAAGCAGATCGCGGGTCTGGTGGCGCGGCGCATCGTCTTCGATCACAGTCCGGGCGATACGGTCGGCCGTGGTGACCGAATCGGTTTGATCCGCTATGGTTCCCGGGTGGACGTTTTTCTTCCCGAAGACGCAACAGTTCTCGTCTCGGAGGGCGACCGTGTCCGAGCGGGTGAGTCGGCCATCGCGGAGCTCGCGGGGGACATTTCCGCGTGAGAGTACCTCGCATCAGACGACGCAAGACGGGCTTGGGGAAGCGGCGGGGCTTCTACGTGATTCCCTCGCTCTTCACCGTGGCCAATATCTTCTGCGGCTTCCTGTCGATCGTGGCCTCGAGCCGGGGGCAATTCGAGCGCGCCGCCATCCTGATCCTGATCGCCATCTTCGCCGATGTTCTCGATGGCAGAATCGCTCGTCTCACCGGTACCGTCACCGAGTTCGGTGAGGAGTTCGACTCCCTGGCAGACGTGACGTCATTCGGCGTCGCGCCCGCGCTGCTGGCCTTCCAGTGGGGACTGTGGGAGGTCCCGAGAGTCGGCATGGCGGTGGCCTTTCTCTTCCTCGTCGCAGGCTCGATTCGGCTCGCCAGGTTTTCGAGCACCCACAGCGACTCCCTCGATTTCGTCGGCCTTCCGATCCCGGCCGGGGCCGGCTCGATCTCGATGCTGGTTCTGACCTCGCCGTCGCCGGTCACCCACCCCGCGTTCATCCCGGTGGTGGTGGCCTTCGTGCTCGGGCTGTCGCTGCTCATGGTCTCCAACCTCCCCTACCCCTCGTTCAAGGGCGTCAACCTGAGAAAGAAGTGGCCTGCACCGACCCTCTTCCTGATCGCCCTCGCCTTTTCGCTCATCACCTTGACGCCGCACTTCCTGTCTGTTCTCGCCGCGATCTACATCCTCTCCGCGCCGATCGCGGTGGTGATGCGCAAAGTGCGCCGCAAACCCGCTGTCACGCCAATCTCGACCCCAGGAGACACCACCAGTGCCGCCGAAGATACTGATTCTTGACCCCCTCACTCTGAAGGGCCGCGAGCTGCTCGGCTGTGCAGATCGGCTCGAGGGCATCGTCGGTGCGTGGGAGTTCCGCCACACGGACCTGGACGAAGAGCACCAGATCGCCGATCTGACGACGGGCCCCGCGCTCGTCCCGTCCCTCGAGGCCCCCGAAGACCTCGAAGGCGCCGATGCCATCGTGGTCGCCTCCGACGGCTGGACGTCGGGCCACGATCATCTCCTGGCGCACCTCGACCGAGACCAGACGACGATGCTCCTCGATCTCGGAGGCTTCGAGCAGCTCCGTGATCGAAGCACCCCCTCGATCGGCGACGCCGACATCGATTTGCGGCATCTGAGGGTCGCTCACCCGGCCCTTTTCGCGACCTCGCGGGTGATGGAGGTCCTCTCGCCCCTCAGCGCTCTCCGCGGCACGCTGGCTGTCGTCGACCCCGTGTCGGCTTTCGGCCGCGAGGCGATCGAGATCCTCGCCAGACAGGCAGCACAGCGGGTCCAGGGAGCGCAGGTCGAGGAGCAAATCCACGGGCAGATCCTCGCGTTCAACGCGGTTGCGGTCGAAAGCGATGAGCTGCAGGAGGACGCCTCGCTGCTCTTTCCCGATCTCCCGCTGGCCGTCACGCGCACGCTCAGCGGCCATTTCCACGGCCACCTGGCACACCTCGGTCTGAGTTTCGAACAACGCCTCGATGGGGGCGATCTGCGGGACGCCCTCTCGCAGGCGGAGGGGCTCGTGATCGAATCGTTGCCGGTGAGCCTCGACGGCGTGCCGGACCGCGATGAGGTGATCGTCACGCCGCCGTGGATTTCGCCGGACGGCAAGCAGCTGGCGCTGACGATGATGGCCGACGGTCTCCGTGTTGGCGGGGCGTTGACAGCGGTGGAGATTCTCCAGGCAATCCTCTGATCTCACTCATCGGGCACGGAGACGGAGACGGGCACGGGGCAAGCGAGATCCTGTATCATGTCGAAGCCGGCCGTCGCGGTCGGATCACCTGACAATTGGAGGCCCAACCATGAGCAGTCCCCTGGAGTCCCTCGAGCCCACCCTCCTGTGGCAGCACTTCGACACCATTCGCCAGATCCCCCGCCCTTCGAAGCACGAGGAGAAGATCATCGAGAGCCTCAAGGGCTGGGCGGCCGAACGCGGCTTCGAGGTCGTGCAGGACGCCGCCGGGAGCATGACGATCAAGGTCCCGGCCACTCCGGGTCACGAGGACGCGCCCACCGTCATCCTCCAGGGCCACGTCGACATGGTCTGCGAGAAAAACTCGGATGTCGATCACGATTTCATGACCCAGGGCATCGAGATCGAGGTCGACGGTGACTGGGTGCAGGCCAAGGGAACCACCCTCGGTGCCGACAACGGCATCGGCGTGGCCGCCGGGATGGCCATCGCGGACGACCCGGACGCGGTCCACGGACCGCTGGAGCTTCTCTGTACGGTCGACGAGGAGACCGGCCTCACCGGCGCCAAGGACCTCGACCCATCGATCGTCAGCGGGCGCATCATGCTCAACCTCGACACCGAGGAGGACGGTGCGATCTATATCGGCTGCGCAGGTGGTGCCGACTCGGTGGCCCAGATCAAGACGGCTCGGCGGACAGCCCTCCTGAATTCGGTCCCGATCAAGCTGTCGGTCACCGGCCTCCGTGGAGGCCATTCGGGTCTCAACATCATCGAAAATCGCGGCAATGCGCTCAAGCTGGCGACCAGGGTCCTCCTCGCGGCGATCGCCGAGGGTATCGAGATCGACCTGGTCTCGCTCGACGGTGGCTCCAAACACAACGCCATCCCGCGTGAGGCCTTCGCCCACTTGCGCGTTGAAAAGGGACAGGTCGACGCACTCAAGGCGGTGGCCAAAGGCTGCACCAAGGATTTCATGGAGGAGTTCGAGGCCTCGGATCCTGATCTCAAGGTCGCGATCGAGGAGACGGACGACAGCGACGAGCTGCGCCAGCCGATGAACGTCCACGCCCGTGACCGGCTGCTCCGGGCTCTCGACGGGATGCCGCACGGCGTGCTGTCGATGTCGAGAGACGTCGAGGGTCTCGTCGAGACCTCGAACAACCTCGCGGTCGTCAGCAACAAGGGCGATCACAGCGAGATCACCGTCTCCTACCGCTCTTCCATCATGCCCGCCCTCTATGCGGTACGGAGCCAGGTGGACTCCATCTTCCGCCAGGCCGGTGCCTCGGTGCACGTCGACGACGCCTACCCGGGCTGGAAGCCGAACCCCGAGTCGCCCATCGTGCAGAAGACGAGCGAGGTTTACGCGCGGCTCTTCGGTGCCAAGCCCGAGATCAAGGCGATCCACGCCGGGCTCGAGTGCGGGCTCCTGATCGAAAAGGTTCCGGGAATGGACGTCGTATCCATCGGACCCCAGATCGAGAACGCCCATTCTCCCGAGGAGCGCGTGCAGATCTCATCCGTGCAGAAGTTCTACAAGCACCTCGCTGCCGTCCTGGAAGACCTCGCGTAGAGGGGCCTGAGGACCTGAGGGCTCGAGGGAGTGAGGGGTCGGCGGCCTGCCCGCCCACCCCGACGGACTCCATTCCCTCAACCCCGCACCCCCTCATCCCCTCATGGTGCGCCATAATGTGGCGGTGACTCCTCAGCAGCGTCAATCCGATCCAAGGCTGACAGTCTTCCTCCTGGGTGTTGCCACAGTCGTCGCGCAGGCACTGCTCCTTCGTGAGGCGATGGCGGCGATGGGAGGCTCGGAGCTGGCCTGGGGCACTGTCATGGCGCTGTGGCTGCTCGGGATGGGCCTCGGCTCTCGAATCGGGGCGACCAGAGGCTCGGAGCGGCTGGCGCCGGTTCTGCCGATCGTGGTTCTCATGTTCGCCGGCAGCGGTGTCATCATCTTTCGGGCCGCGCCGGCGCTCATCGGCGCTGCCTCCGGAGAGACCCTCACCACCGCCAGCGCCTTCTGGCTCTGGCTTCTGGCCGTCGCACCCACCGCCATTGCCGGTGGACTCGCCTTCCCGATGCTCGCGGGCCAGCTCGGTACGTCGGGCGGAGGACGCGCATACGCCATCGAGGCGGTCGGCGCGCTGACCGGCGGCACGCTGCTGAGCCTCGTCCTGATGGGTTTCGGCGCAGCCGCGGCGCTGTGCCTCACACTCACCGCAGTTTTCGGGGCCACCGTGTGGCGCCGGAGCCGCACGCTGGCAACACTTATCGCCATCGCCGGGATCTGGCTGGCGCCCTTCGCCTCAGAATCGCTCGCCCGACGCAGCTGGAGCTGGTCCGATAATCCCGGCGGGCTCCGCGCCTGGCGCGAGACCCGACTGCAACGGATCGAGGTGAGCGACGGCTTCCCAACAACTGTCTTCGCCGATGGACGGCTGGTCGCCTCCTATCCGGATCCCTACGAGGTATTGCCGCGCGCTCACCTGACGATGCTCCTCCATCCGAGCCCATCGCGAGTCCTCGCCGTCGGCTGCGTGGTCGATGGCTCGGTCGAGGCAATGGCCCGCCATCCAGTCGATCGGCTGGTTGTCGTGGAGGAAGATCCCGTCCTCCTCCGTGATCTCCCGGGGTGGTACGGACGGGACATCGCCGCAACGCTGGGGATGCCGCAGGTGTCGCCGGTCACCACCGACCCGCTTCGGGCTGTGGCTATGGGTGGCCCCTGGGACCTCGTGGTTCTCCGAGACGGCGACCCGACGACCCTCAGGCGCAACCGGACCCGGACCCTCGAGTTCTTGCGTCGATGCCGCAAGCACATGAACCCTGACGGGATTCTCGTCATGCGGGTCGGGGTGTCCGACACCTACCTCGGTGGCGCCGCCGGTCGTCTGGTCGCCGGACTCGCGTCCACCGTGAAAGAAGCATTCCCGAAAGTGTCGGCAATCCCGGGAGGCGAGATCCTGCTGGTCGCCGGTGGGCCCGAGGCCGAGCTCGTGCTCGATGTCGAAGGTCTCTCCGAACGACTCGAGAACCGACGTGTAGAGCGCTCGGAGCTGATCCCCGAAATGATCCCTCTCTTCGTCGATGACGATCGTGCCCGGAGTCTTTCCGAGAGGATCAACCGCGGTTCTCGAGTCAACACCGTCGCCCGGCCGCGTGCAGTCATGTTGGCCGGAGGTCTCCACGAGGCACGATCGAAACCAGCTCTTCTGCAGCTGATTTTAGAGCTCGAAGACCGCGGTGCCTGGCCGATGGGCATCGCCCTCGCAATCGCGAGCCTTGCGCTCCTGGCGATGGTCCTGTCCCGCCGGCCACCCGTTGTGACCACCGCCGCTGTGGTCGGATTCGGGTCGATGGGTTGGTGGTTGCTGCTCATCGCAACCTGGCAGGCGACACGCGGATCGGTCTATTCCGAGATCGGCGCCCTCACCGCACTGTTCATGGGCGGGCTCGCGGGCGCCGCCGGGCTCGCCTGCTCCTGGCCGAAGCCTCAACGACATCTCCCACTGGTCTTGGCTGGCGGAGTCGCGCTTTCGTTGGCCATCGCCTCGGGTGTTGCCATTCGGCTCCCGATGGTGGCGATTCCAGCATTGCTGATCGCGGGCGGTGGTCTGACCGGGGCCGCCTTCCCCGGTCTCGCATCTCTCGGTGGGAGGGGCGGGCGGCGAAGCGCCGGAATCGCCTTCGCCGCTGACGAGGCGGGGGCAGCCATCGGCGCCCTCGTCGTCGGGATCATCGCGATTCCGTGGGCCGGGCTGACGATGACCGCTCTCGGGCTCGGTGCTCTCCTGCTCGCAGCCATCCCTGCGATGCTCGCCACCAACCGACGTGAGGAGGCTCAGCAGTGAGCGCAATTGCCTGGAAGATCTTGAACCCGTCCGGTTCACGACGCGTTGTCGTGACCAAGGAGCTGCCCGGCGACCGCTGGCTCGAAATCCTCGCCCGAGCGGATGCCAGGGTCGAGTATGGAACCGAGACCCGGATCCTGAGGACACACGAGATCGGCGCCGCCATCGGCGACCGTTGCGACGGCGCCATCGGGCAGCTGACCGAGGTCTGGGGTGACGAACTCTTCGAGGCCCTTCGGCACGCTGGAGGGAGGGTGTACAGCAACTACGCGGTGGGTTTTGACAACGTGGACATCGCCGCCGCGACCCGAAGAGGAATTCCGGTCGGCAACACGCCCGGCGTGCTGACCGAGACGACGGCCGAAATGGCGGTTGCGCTCACCTTGTCGGCGGCGAGGCGAATCCCCGAGGCCGATTCATATATGCGCGGCGGCTTCTACGAAGGATGGTTGCCCACCCTTTTCCTGGGAGAGCTGCTGGCGCGAAAGACCGTCGGCGTCATCGGTGGAGGTCGCATCGGATGCGCCTTCGCGAAGATGATGGTCGAGGGATTCACGATGGACGTCATCTACTGCGACATCCAGAGCAGCCGAAACCTGGAGGGGCGCGTTCTCGAGTACTCCGACTTCCTCGTCTCCCGTGGCGAGGAGCCCGTGACGGTGACTCGCGCTGGCAGCGTCGAGGAAGTACTCGAGAGCGCAGATGTCGTCAGCCTCCACGTACCGCTCGACGAGAGCACCCATCACCTCATCAACCGGGAGCGACTCGAGCTGATGAAGACGAACGCGATTCTCGTCAACACCTCTCGGGGACCCGTTATCGACGAGGCGGCGCTGGTGGCCCATTGTCGGGCCAACCCGGAGTTCCGAGCGGCGCTCGATGTTTTCGAGGACGAACCGAGGATGGCGCCAGGCCTGAGCGCGCTCGAGAACGTGGTGGTCGTTCCCCACATCGCGTCGGCCACCCGCTGGACCCGGGAGGCGATGGCGACTCTCGCCGCATCGAATGTGGCCGCCATTCTCAACGGGTGGCCGGTATCGAAGGACCCGAATCGGGTTTTGGAATTCATCGGCAACGACCCACCACAGGCGGCACCGAGCATCGTCAATGCGACGGAACTCGGATTGCCGATTCTCGAATAGCCGCCTTTCGACTTCGATGCTGGATGCTGGAAGCGTCAAGACCACGAATTTCGACTCTGAGGAGTCAAAGGTGGGCGGACGGCTCCGCTTCGCTGTCATCCTGAGCGAGGCCCGCCGCGGGCCGAGTCGAAGGATCCCCCGACTTCCCCGGAGACTGCTGAGCGGCGGTCGTCTCCGGCGTCAGGGGATCCCTCGACTTCGGAGTCGCTTCGCTCCACCTCCGCTCGGGATGACATGCCGAGCGGACACGATCGGGCAGTCGGGAGGAATCTCGTATCTGGGTGGGTGGTCCCGGGGGGTTTATTTCAGATCTGGGCGGGCGGAACTCGTATCTCGTACCTTGTGAGAGCCCTCAAATACGAAGCACCACAATGATCGCGATCCACGTGACGAGCAGGAAGTGCCAGTACATTCCCACCAGGTGGACGCCCTCCCAGTTTTCGGCGCCGTAGTGCCCCCGCCGGGCGCGTACGGTGACCAACAGCAATGGGATCAGGCCGAAAAGAACATGCGCCGCGTGGAGAATCGTCAACAGGTAGAAGAACCAGACGAGGAGGCTCTCGTTCGGCAGCACGCTGTGGGCCGCCATCCGCATCCAGTTCGACACCTGCGCCGCGAGAAAGGCGACCGCCAACAGTGTCGACACGCCGAGCATTCGGTTGAGCGCCGGAGCCCGTTCGTCGCGCGCTGCCCTTGCGGCGAGGATCAGAGCCAAGCTCAGCACAACCAGAAGTCCGGTGCTGATCCAAAGACCACCAGGTAAGGGCGGCGTGCCCGCTGGGGGCCACTGATCTGCTCGCGCGCGAAGAAGCAGAAAACCGACCAGGACGGCCCCGAAGAGCATCCCGAGTGAGGCCAACAGGAGCCACATTCCCATCCGCCGGACGGGCGCCGGCGCCACCTCCGCCCGATCGTCCCGAGCGTCCCGCGCGGCGAACTCGCCGGTCGCGATCTTCTCTGTGTGGTACGGGCGGCTCGGATCGCCGTCCATCGTCAGGAGCTACCCTCCATGGCCGGGGCGTAACCCGGGATGAGATCCGGCTGGTAGTGGACCGTATCCATCATCGCGATGCCGATGAAGATGAATAAAAACAAGAACGCACCGAGAAAGACAAAGGCGTTGAAAGGCTTGTCCCAACGCAGGTGCATGTAGTAGAGCCCGACCAGCACGGCCTTGCCGGTCGCGATCGCGAGCCCGACCCAGATGTTGAGGAAGCCGAGGTCGACGTTGGACGCCGAAACCGTGAGCCAGGTGCCGAACATGAGGGCGACCCACACGATCAGCAGGAGCTTGACCGAGGCGACGTGGACTGCGGAAGTTTCGTGCTCACTCATGGTCCATCCCTAATCGATGAGGTACAGGAGCAGGAAGAGGTAGATCCAGATCAGATCCACCAGGTGCCAGTAAAGCGCGACCATGTCGACCCTGGTGAAGTGGCCGCTGTCGAAGTAGCCGCGGCGGGCGCACAGGAAGAGCCAGGCGAAGGCCGCGATCCCGCCCAGGACGTGGACCCCGTGCAGCCCGGTGAGGAGAAAATAGATCGAGAAGTAGATCTGGGCGTTGGCCGGCTCGGGCACGATCTCGTGATCGCCCTCCGTTTCGGGCACCGGCTGCGCGAGGCCGGCCGGCCCCTCCGCCGCGGGCGCGATGGTCGAGCGGTCGGGGTCGGCGGCTGGTGGCTGCGCGTCAGCCGGTTCCGCAGTGGTCTCTTCGGTGACGGCTTCGGCGTGATCGCCTTCGACGGCCCCTTCGGCTGCAGCTCCGTG
>JBFFBV010000072.1:0-23201 GCA_041560205.1 Candidatus Sulfomarinibacter sp. | reverse complement strand
GCTCAGGTAGGTTCGGATTGCCGAACCCGGGCACGGAGACGGAGACGGGCACGGAGACGGGGTTGACGCGATTGCCCGACCCTGTCATTTTGGATGTGTTCCACGCTGACAATTCGGGAGAGAACTATGCTTGCGAAGGCGTACTCTGCCACGCCACGCGGCGTGGAAGCGTTGTTCGTAACCGTCGAGGTGGATCGCATTCGCTCGCAGCAGCCCTCGGTGACCGTGGTTGGACTCGCCGACACCGCAGTCCGGGAGGCGCGCGAGAGGATCTTTGCGGCTATTCGGCACCTCGGCCGGAGATCCGAGCCGGCCAATGTGGTCATCAATCTGGCGCCCGCCGACCAGCGAAAGGAAGGCGCCGCTCTCGATCTGCCGATGGCAATGGCCTTTCTCGGGGCGACCGGCGATGTACCGCGCGAGGCCCTGAGGGATCGATTGCTTCTCGGCGAGCTGTCCCTGGAGGGACGGTTGCAGCCGGTACGAGGGGTCCTTCCGATCGTCTTGGCGGCGAGGGAGCGGGGTGTCGGCGAGGTCATCCTCCCGGCCGCAAACGCTTCTGAAGGAGGAGTCGTCTCGGGAATCCGAGTGGTCGGGGCGGCGACCCTCGGAGAGGTCGTGCGGTATCTCAGGGACGGCACGAATCCGTCGTTGTCCCGCCCCGAGGAAACCGACTCCCGGTCGGTCGCGGCGGCCTTCTTCGACCTCGAAGAGGTCATCGGCCAGGAGCAGGCTCGTCGAGCCCTCGAGGTGGCGGCGGCGGGGGGCCACCACCTGTTGTTCATGGGCCCGCCCGGAGCCGGGAAATCAATGCTCGCGAGGAGGCTGCCCGGAATCCTCCCGGCCATGAGCCCCGAGGAGGCCCTCCAGACGACCTGCGTCTACTCGGTCTCGACCCGAGTTTCCCGGCCGGCGGGCCTTCTTTCGAGAAGGCCGTTTCGCGCTCCCCACCACACAACCTCGGCAGCAGCGCTGATCGGTGGCGGAGCGAATCCCCAACCGGGAGAGGTCTCGCTCGCCCATAACGGCGTACTCTTTCTCGACGAGCTCACCGAGTTCCGGCGCGATGTGCTCGAGGCCCTCCGGCAGCCGCTGGAGGACCGGCGCGTGACGGTGGCTCGCGCCCGGGCGACCCTCTCATTCCCGGCGAGTTTCCAACTGGTGGCGGCCGCCAATCCGTGTCCCTGCGGTTACCTCGGCGACACCCGGCGCGAGTGTGGGTGCACGCCGCTGTCGGTGAATCGGTATCGTGCCAGGCTCTCGGGGCCGCTTCTCGACCGCCTCGACTTGCAGGTGAATGTACCGGCGGTTCCGTGGCGTGAGCTGTCGGCCGATCGGCGCGGTGAACCCTCCAAGGTCGTGGCCGCCAGGGTCGCCGAGGCGCGACGACTGCAGGGTGAGAGGTCCACGGGCGGAGATTTCCACTGCAACGGCGAGATGGGACCGGATGCAATCCGGCGGTGGGCCAAGCCCGAACCTGACGGTCGTCGACTGCTCGAGCATGCAAGCCGCGGACTCGGGCTTTCTGCGCGGGCCTACCATCGAATCCTGCGCGTTGCGCGAACGATCGCCGACCTGGCCGGTGACGAGCAGATCTCGTCGATCCACCTTGCCGAAGCCATCGCCTACCGCAGCCTCGATCGCGATCCAAACGCGAGACCTCCATCCCCAGGTGAATGGAAGGGACCGTGAGGTGGCGGGGATGGGAGAGTCATCTGCCGCCGCTCCGCGGCTTTCCTTTGTGAGGTCGGCCGTGTTCCTGGGGTCACTGACGCCCTTCGGGCGTCGTGACTCACCCCCGCCAGCGAGTGGCCAATGGCAGACCCCCAGCCACCCTTCCTTCTCGGCCGTTGTCCACAAATCGCTGCCGGCGGCGAGTTCACGCCCCAGGCTATGCATATGCCGCGCCTCCGGCGCCCAATTTGGCGAGTCAACAGAAGCCCCTGGAGGGGGCGACAGATGCTTAGCCCGGGGCGTCAGCCCCGGATCTTGCATTGATAGAAGGAGACCCAAATGTCAGACACATTCAGCAACCTGTCGGTCCACGTGGTGTTTTCGACCAAGGACCGCATTCCGCTGATGACCAGAAGCCTCCGCAAAGACCTTTTTCGATACATCGGTGGCATCGTCAGAGGACTTGGAGGCACGGTCGTCGCGATCGGCGGGATGCCGGACCACGCCCATCTGGTTGCGCGACTGCCGACCAATATGTGCGTTTCGGAGTTCGTGGGAAACGTGAAAGCGAACTCGTCGAAGTGGATGAATGAGCGAGCCACAAACCTGAAGTTCGGATGGCAACGCGGGTATGGAGCGTTCTCGATCAGCCAATCGGTGGTGTCGTCGGTCGCTCAATATGTCCGAAACCAGGAGCGACACCATCGGCTCCGCTCGTTTGAAGAAGAACTGAAAATGCTGCTCACCAGGCATGCGATCGACTTCGACGAGCGCCACCTTCGCTGATTTAGATCTGTCGCCCCTCCGCGCCTTGGGGGTTTTTGTGCGCCGTGGTTCCTGGGGTTACGGACGCCCTTTGGGCGTCAGTAACCCCGGATCTTGCGCTCCATCGTGGACGGTTCCCTGGCGTGAGCCCCGGATCTTGCGCTCCATCGTGGACGGTTCCCTGGCGTGAGCCCCGGATCTTGCGCCACATCATCGAACGACCCCCTGGCGTGAGCCCCGGATCCAAGGGCCCTCACAACGACAACACGACGGGTGGAAAACCCGGTTCCAAGGGCCTTCACCAGGACACATGTTTCGGAGTCTCATTTCCAGCTTGTGAATTTATTGACAAGCGGTGATGCGCCGCTAGAATTGTCGCGCCCGACTGGAGGAGGGGTATGGACCACTACGTCCCGATCCTGATCTTCGCCCTGGTCGCATTCACCGTTCCCATCATCATCCTGCTGCTGGCCAAGGTGGTGCGGTTCGGATCCTACGACCCGGTGAAGGCTGAGCCGTACGAGTGTGGTGTGAAGGCGACTTCATTCGCGCTCGATAAACGATTCTCGATCCGCTACTACGTGATCGCGGTGCTCTTCGTCGTCTTCGACGTCGAGACGATCTTCCTCTTTCCGTGGGCGGTGATCTTCGACAAGCTCGCGCTCTTCGGCTTCATCGAGATGATGGTGTTCCTGGCCATTCTCCTGGTGGGCTATCTCTACGCGTGGCGAAGGGGGGCTCTCGAATGGGCCTGATCGAGGACAGATTTTCCAAGAACATCATCACCACGACCTACGACGCCGTCTTCAACTGGGCGCGTCGTTCGTCGTTGTGGCCGATGCAGTTCGGCCTCGCGTGCTGCGCCATCGAAATGATGGCGACGATGGACGCGCGCTATGACCTTGCGCGTTTCGGCGCCGAGGTCTTCCGTGGCACGCCGCGCCAGTCGGACATGATGATCGTCTCCGGAACGGTGACCGAAAAGATGGCGCCGATAGTCAAGCGGCTCTACCACCAAATGGCCGAGCCGAAGTGGGTGATGGCGATGGGGTCGTGTGCGATGTGCGGCGGCCCCTACAAGACCTACGCGGTCACCCAGGGTGTCGACCGGATCATCCCGGTTGACGTCTACATCCCGGGTTGCCCGCCGCGGCCGGAGGCGCTGCTCTACGGCCTGATGCAGCTGCAACGCAAGATCGACCGCGAGACGATCGCCCGTACCCAGGCCTCCTGAGGTGGATCATGAGTGACGACAAGCCCACGACACCGCCTGAAGAGACCCCGACCCCCGACGAAAAGACTCCTGACCAGGCGACGCCGGAATCAACCGAGGAGTCATCCGAAGAAAAGAAGCCCCTGTCCGAAGAGGAGAAGGCCGCCAAGATCGCCGAGGCGGAGGCCAAGGCCGCCGCCAAAAAGGCGGCCGCTGAAGCTGCGGAGCCCAAGGACCCGTGGGAGGAGAAACCGGTGCCTCCCGCGCACGAGGACGCATCCGACGACCCCGACGCGGTCTCTTTGAACGGAGAGTTCGCGGGCGTGGTGTTGGCGGCCGATCGCTATGCAGGCGACGTCACCCTCACGGTCCCGGCCGACCGCATCGTCGAGGTCTGCCGCTTTCTCAAACACGACTGCGACTACAAGTTCCTCGTTGACCTCACCGCGATCGACTGGCCCGACCGTGAGGAGGGTCGCTTCGACGTCATCTATTGGATGCACCGCCACGACGATTCGAAACGACTCCGGCTGCAGACCGTGGTTGCGGAGGACGCCCAGATTGACAGCGTGGCCGAGGTCTGGAAGACCGCCAACTGGATGGAGCGCGAGGTCTACGATCTCTTCGGCATCATCTTCGAAAACCATCCGGCTCTCGAGCGCATCCTGACCTGGGAGGGCTTCAACGGCCATCCGCTGCGCAAGGATTTCCCGGTCGAGGGCATCGACACCGGCGCCGCGATCTACCCCGACGTCTACCCGCCCGGGGGCGGGCCGCCGACCGAAGAGGCGGACGAAGAGGAAGGGGGTGCGGCATGACCGATCCCAACCGACCTCTTCTCGACGTCGAGGAAATGGAAATCAACTTCGGTCCCCAGCACCCGGCGACCCACGGTGTTCTCCGCGTCAAGATGAAGCTCGATGGCGAAAAGATCATGGAGGCGAGACCGATCATCGGCTACCTCCACCGCGGCACCGAGAAGCTCTTCGAGACGATGGACTTTCCGCAGTGCATTCCGCATACCGACCGCATGGATTACGTGGCGGCCGCGACCAACAACCAGGGCTTCTGCGTTGCCATGGAGAAGCTGCTCGGCGTCACGATTCCGCCGCGCGCCGCCTACATCCGGATGATGCTGGCGGAACTCCAGCGGTTGGCGTCACACCTGGTGTGGCTCGCGACCCACGCGGTCGACATCGGAGCGATCACGCCGTTCTGGTACACCTTCCGCGAGCGCGACGCCATCCTCGACCTCTTCGAGGAGTACTGCGGCGCTCGCCTGACGCTGAATTGCATGAAGATCGGCGGCGTTCCTTTCGAGCTTCCGGACGGCTGGCTCGATCGGTGTTCAGAGCTGGTGGACGGATTCAACGCCCACATCGACGAGTACGAAAATCTGCTGACCGAAAATCGCATCTGGAAACAGCGCACCATCGGAATCGGTGTCGTGACGGCCGACGAGGCGATTGACTGGGGATTGACCGGCCCACCGCTGCGTGGCTCCGGTGTGAAGTGGGATATCCGCAAGGTCTTTCCCTACGACCGCTACGACGAGGTCGACTTCGAGGTCCCGATCGGCGAAACCGGCGACACCTACGACCGTTACCTCGTGCGAATCGAGGAGATGCGCCAGTCGGTGCGGATCCTCCGCCAGTGCCTCGACCGCCTGCCAGAAGGCAAAACACTGGCCCGGGTGCCGAAGGTCCTGCGAACCAAGGAGCCCGGTATGGTCTATGGCTCGGTCGAGGCGCCGAAGGGCGAGCTCGGCTACTTCATCGTCGCCACCGAAAAGGGTACGGCGCCATACCGCTGCCGCGTTCGACCGCCGTCGTTCATCAACCTCCAGGCCCTGCCGATGATGGTTGAGGGCCATCTTGTGGCTGACCTGATTGCCGTCATCGGCACGCTCGACATCGTGCTCGGGGAGATCGATCGATGAACGAGTTCATGACTTCCCCGATGATGACCTGGGTCGGTATTCCCCTGATCAAGGGCCTCGTGATGCTGGCGGTGATGCTGCTGACGATGGCCTACCTGACCTTCGCCGAGCGTAAGATCATCGGCTACATTCAGGTGCGCATCGGACCCAATCGGGTCGGCCCTCGAGGGTGGCTCCAGCCGATCGCCGACGGGCTCAAGCTCTTCGTCAAGGAAGACCTGGTCCCCGCCCGGGCCGAGAGCTTCGTTTTCACGCTGGCGCCGATGCTGATCTTCTCGATCGCCATCCTGGTGTGGGCGGTCATTCCATGGGGCGAGAACTTCACCGTCTTCGGTGTCGAAACGACCTCCTACCTCGCCGACATCAATATCGCCGTACTCTTCGTCCTGGCGATCTCGGGAGTCGGCGTCTATGGCTTGATTCTCGGCGGCTGGGCGTCGAACAACAAGTTCTCGCTGATGGGCGGCCTGCGTTCAGCCGCACAGATGGTGTCGTACGAGGTGCCACTGGGCTTTTCGGTCGTCGCGGTCTTGCTGATGTCGGGCACCATGTCGCTCGTCGGCATCGTCGAGGCGCAACGCGACGCGGGGCTGTGGTTCGTCTTCCCGGGAATCCTGGCCTTCGGCATCTACTTCATCTGCGGCATCGCCGAGAACAACCGCAACCCCTTCGACCTGCCGGAAGCGGAGGCCGAGCTCGTCGCCGGCTTCCACACCGAATACTCGGGCATGAAGTTCGCGATGTTCTACCTCGCTGAGTACATCAACATGATGGTGGTTTCGTCGCTGGCCGTGATCTTCTTCTTCGGAGGCTGGCTGCGGCCCTTTCCCAACGTCGAGGCGCTTGCATTCCTCGATGTGATCCCGCCGTTCTTCTGGTTCTACGGCAAGATGCTCGGTTTCATCTTCCTCTACATCTGGTTCCGGGGCACCTTCCCGCGCTATCGCTTCGATCAGCTGATGCGGGTCGGCTGGAAATGGCTGCTTCCGCTCTCGCTGGCCAACATCTTTTTGGTCGCGCTGGGCGTTCTGATCCTGAAGGGATGAGCTGATGAGCTTTGGTCAATTCGTCCAGAAACTGATCCCCACCGATCTCTTCGGCGGGTTGAGAGTGACCGGCGGATACCTCTTTCGCAAGAAAGAGACGATCCAGTATCCGGAAAAGAAGATGGAACCGAAGGACCGGTTCCGCGGCATGTTCGGCTACGATCTCGAACGCTGCATCGACTGCCACCTCTGCGCCAAGGCCTGTCCCATCGACATCATCTACATCACCGACCACACCGAGGTCGAGATGGTCGGCGAGAAGAAGAAAAAGAAGAAGATCATCGACCGCTACGACATCGATGTGAAGCGCTGCATGTTCTGCGGTCTCTGTGAGGAGGCGTGCCCGACCGAACCGAAGGCGATCTGGCTGACGACCAAGAGCTACGAAGCCACGGTCTACGAGCGCAACGAACGCCTCTACTACACCAAAGAGCGGCTGGCGAACTGGGACGGAATGACGGCCTTTCCGGGCGTCATCAGGCCCATCGACGGGCAGGACCCGTCGTCGCCGATGAAGAAGCTGCCGACTGAGTCGACCGCTTCCGACGAGGCTGCCGGCGAGGAGGCGGGCTGATGGACTTTCTGATAGCGAACTTCGGCGCCATCCTCTTCTACGTGGTGGCCGCCATCACCGTGGCCGCGGCTGTCGCCGTCGTCGCCTTCCGCAACCCGATTCACTCGGCCGTGGCCCTGCTGCTGACCTTTGTCATGGTGGCCGTGCTCTTCATTCTCAGGCATGCCGAGTTCCTGGCCGCGGTGCAGGTGCTGGTGTACGCGGGCGGCATCCTGGTCCTCTACCTCTTCGTGATCATGTTGGTGAGGATCACGGACCTCGGTCCCGGAAGGGTCTTCCTGTCCGGGCTCGCACCGCTGGCGATTCTCGGCGGGGTTGTGCTCGGCTGCCTGATCGCGGTCGGCATCCTGCTCGGCTCGATGGCCGCCGGTGCGGGTAGCACCGCTGCGATGACGGCGGTCGAAGGTGAGGCGCTCGGCAACACCGAGGCGGTCGGCTGGATCCTCTACATGAAATACCTGGTGCCCTTCGAGGTCGTGTCGGTGGTGCTGCTGGTCGCGATGATCGGCGCCATCGTCTTCGGTCGGCGCGATGCCGCGCTGGCGGGAGCGGGGGAGGAGGTGGAGCCATGATCGGCGCCACCCACTACGTCGCGCTCTCGCTTGTCCTGATGTGCATCGGCCTCGTCGGGGTCATGGTTCGGCGCAACTTCATCACCGTCCTGATGTCGCTCGAGCTGATGTTCAATGCGGTCAACATCAACCTGATCGCCTTCAGCTTCCGCCTCGGCGATCTCGCGGGACAGGTGCTGGCGATTTTCGTCATCACCGTCGCCGCCGCCGAGGCGGCGATCGGCCTCGGCCTCATCATCACCCTTGTTCGACTGAAGGACACCGTGGCCTTGGAAGAGGCCGACGAGATGGGGGGCTAGGGGATGAAGCTCTACGATCTGATCTGGCTGATCCCGATCCTCCCCCTTCTCGGCGCGATCTTCAACGGTCTCGTCTCCAACCGGCTGGGCCTGAGCAAGACGATCACCCACACGGTCGCCCTGCTCGGCTCGGGATCCGCGTGGCTCCTGGGCTGGGGCGCCATCGTCCAGTGGATATTGGACCTCGGCATTCACCACACGCACATCGTCAGTCTCTACAGTTGGATCCAGGGCGGCAGCCTGCGCATCCTCGATGGCAGTACCGCCGACGTGAATATTGCGGCGTCGTTCCAACTCGACGCGGTGTCGGCGCTGATGGTCTCCTTCGTGACATTTGTCGGCTTCCTGATTCACGTCTACTCGGTCGGTTACATGCACGACGAGTCCGACCGCGCCTACGCGCGCTACTTCTCCTACCTCAACCTCTTCATGTTCTCGATGCTGGTGCTGGTCCTCGGCTCCAACCTGGTGGTTCTCTTCGTCGGTTGGGAAGGGGTGGGGCTCTGCTCCTACCTGCTGATCGGCTTCTACTTCGAAAAGGACTGGTGCGCCGCTGCGGGCAAGAAAGCCTTTATCGTCAACCGCATCGGCGATTGGGGCTTTCTGCTCGCGATCTTCGCCACCTTCATGGTCTTCGGGACCCTCGAGTTCTCCGAGTTCTTCCCGATGGCTGCGGGGCATCCAGAGCATTACGCCACTGCGGCGACCGTGATCGGCCTGCTGCTCTTCGTCGGCGCGATCGGCAAATCGGCGCAGATCCCGCTCTACGTGTGGTTGCCCGACGCGATGGCCGGCCCGACCCCGGTGTCGGCCCTGATCCACGCCGCGACCATGGTCACCGCTGGCGTCTACATGGTGGTTCGCTGCAACGTCATCTATCGCATCAGCCCGACCGCGATGCTGGTCGTGGCCATCGTCGGTGGTCTCACCGCGATCGTCGCCGCGACCATCGGCCTGGTTCAGAACGACATCAAGAAGGTGCTGGCCTACTCGACCGTCAGCCAGCTCGGCTACATGTTCCTCGGCGCCGGCGCGGGCGCCTTCGTGGCCGCCATCTTCCACGTCCTGACCCACGCCTTCTTCAAGGCCTGCCTCTTTCTCGGCTCGGGCTCGGTGATCCACGCCTGCGGCGGCGAGCAGGACATTCGGCAGATGGGCGGCCTCAAAAAGTACATGCCGACCACCTACTGGACCTTCCTGGTCGCGACCCTGGCTATCGCCGGGATCCCGATCTTCGCCGGCTTCTTCTCCAAGGACGAGATCCTGGCCAAGGTCTTCGAGGGCGGCGCCGCCGATCTCAATCATTTCGGCTCGGCCTACTACGCCCTGTGGGTGCTCGCGGTGGTCGGAGCGATCATGACCGCCTTCTACATGTTCCGGCTGGTCTTCATGACCTTCCACGGGGAGTTCCGGGGCGGCGAGGAGGCGGAGCATCACCTCCACGAATCGCCGTGGACGATGACCATGCCGCTGGTTGTGCTCGGTGTGTTGTCGATTTTCGGTGGTCTCGTCGGCATTCCGGGCAAGCTCTTCCACCATCCCGAGTGGAACCTCATCGAACGCTTCCTCGAGCCCATTCTCCTGCCGATCGGCCACGCCGCCGAAGCCGGACACGACGTCAGCCACCACGCGGTCAGTCTCGGTCTCGAGTGGGGCCTGGTCTTCCTGTCGGTCGCTGTCGCGAGCTTCGGCATCTGGATGGCGTACCGCTTCTATATGGGGGCCGAGGCGATGGTGCGACCGAAGCGGCTTGCCGAGCGCTTCCCTCTCGCCTACAAGCTGTTGCTCAACAAGTACTACGTCGATGAGGTCTACGACGCCACCGTGGTCGGTGGCACCGTCAAGGGCTCTCGCTTCCTGTGGGAAGTCGACGCCCGGGTAGTGGACGGCGCGGTCAACGGCACCGCGCTGTCGACTGTCGGCTCGTCTTTCTTGTCCGGGATTTTCGATCTGCGGGTCGTCGACGGCGCGGTCAACCTGATCGCAACGATCTACGACGTGGGAAGCCGCTGGTTCCGCAAGCTCCAGGTTGGATTCGCACAGGGTTACGCGATGGTCATGGTCTTCGGTGCGGCGATCCTGCTCGCGGTCTTTTACCTCTTCAAATTGAACTAGGGGACGATGATGGATTTTCAATACGGCTACCTTCTCAACCTGATCGTTTACCTGCCGTTGGCGGGCGCGCTCGTGATGATGGCGTTCATCAACAAAGAGAACTCCACCGCGCTCAAGACCTGGGCGACGCTGGTGGCGGGGATCGATTTCGTGATCTCGGTCCCGCTGTGGTTTCTCTACAAACCGGACGGCGCGGAGTTCCAGTTCGCGACCATCAAAGAGTGGATCCCGTCGGTCGGCGTCCAGTACATCTTCGGCGTCGACGGTTTTGCGGTTCTGCTGATCCTGCTGACGACCCTGCTCGGTTTCATCGCCGTCTATTGCTCTTTCACCGCCATCACCGAGCGCCAGAAGGAATACTACGTCTTTCTCCTCCTGCTCCAGACGGGAATGCTGGGGGTGTTTTGCTCGCTCGACTTCATCCTTTTCTACGTCTTCTGGGAGGTCATGCTCGTCCCCATGTACTTCCTGATCGGCGTCTGGGGTGGGCCGCGGCGGCTGTACGCGGCGATCAAGTTCTTCCTCTACACCCTGGTCGGCTCGGTGCTGATGCTGGTCGGCATCTTGACCCTCTACTGGTTCAACGCGAATGGTCTGGCGGCGATCGGGCTCGAGGGCTTGGGCAACGAGCCGACATTCTCGGTCGTCCACCTGTTCACGATTGCCGGTCAGATTCCGCCGGAGGTCCAGTTCTGGGTTTTCCTCGCCTTCTTCGTTGGCTTCGCCATCAAGGTGCCGATGTTCCCGTTCCACACCTGGTTGCCCGACGCTCACGTCGAGGCGCCGACCGCCGGATCGGTGATCCTGGCCGCCGTCCTCCTGAAGATGGGGACCTACGGATTCATTCGTTTCTCGCTGCCACTCCTTCCGCACGCCACGATCAAGGCGGTGGGCTGGGTCGCCCTGTTGTCGATCATCGCCATCGTCTACGGCGCCCTGGTGGCGATGGCACAGAAGGACATGAAGAAGTTGGTTGCCTATTCATCGGTCAGCCACATGGGCTTCGTCATGCTCGGCATGTTCGCCCTCAACGACGCCGGCCTGCGCGGCTCGATCCTGCAGATGCTCAACCACGGCGTCTCCACTGGCGCGCTCTTCCTGCTCGTCGGCATCGTCTACGAGCGGCGGCACAACCGGATGATCGCCGAGTACGGTGGCCTGGCGAAGGTGATGCCGCTGTATGCGACCTTCTTCATGATCATCACGATGTCGTCGATCGGGCTTCCGACCCTCAACGGTTTCATCGGCGAGTTCACCATCCTGATCGGCGTCTACAACCACTCGTGGGTGTGGGCCCTCTTCGCCGCCTCGGGCATCGTCCTTGGCGCGGCATACATGCTGTGGATGTATCAGCGAGTCTTCTTTGGCGAGCTGTCGAACGAGAAGAACAAGGACCTGCCCGACCTCAACCGGCGCGAGCAGTGGACCCTGATTCCGCTGGTCGTGATCGCCTTCTGGATCGGGCTCTATCCCAAGCCCTTCTTCGAACGCATGGCGCCGACCGTCGATCGCGTTCTCGAGCGGGTGGCGGTCGCGATGCCCGAGCAGGCGCCAACCGCGGCCGAACAGGTGGCCGAGATTGCCCATGCGCCGGCCGGCGAAGAGACCGGGGAGCGCGGGGAGTAGCCGATGACCCTCGAGCAGTTCGTACCGTTTCTGCCCGAGATCGTCCTCGCGACGGCGGGTTTTATCGTGCTGCTGCTCGGCATACCGCTCGGCCGCGGCGGCGTCCGTCAGCTGTCGATCTTCGGTGTCGCCTCGCTGATGGTGACTGGCGTTCTGGTGTGGTTATTCGGGCGGCCGGCTGATGGGCCGGCGCTGATCCTCGGCGACATGCTGGTGATCGACAACTTCGCGGTCTTTTTCAAGCTGCTTTTTCTGGCCGCGGGTGCGGTGGCGATCTTCATGGCGGCGGGCTTCCTCGAGCGCTTCGGCTACGGCGGTGGCGAGTACGTCTCCTTGATCCTCTTCGCCACCGTCGGCATGTTCGTGATGGCCTCGGGCGCCAGCCTTGCCAGCCTCTACGTCGGCCTCGAGCTGATGGCGCTGTCGGTCTATGTGCTGGTCGGCTACTTCAAGCTCGAAATCAAATCCAACGAGGGAGCCGTCAAGTACTTCGTGCTCGGTGCGGCCTCGTCGGCGATCCTGCTCTACGGCATCTCGTTGGTCTACGGCTCGCTCGGCACCCTCGATCTGCAGCAGATCCGGGACTCGTTGACCTCGGTGCCGACCTCCAACCCGATGCTGGTGCTGGGCATGGTCCTGGTCTGCTTCGGCATGCTCTTCAAGGTGGCGGCGGTGCCGTTCCACGTCTGGACGCCCGATGCCTACGAGGGCGCGCCGACCCCGGTGACCGCCTTCATCTCGGTTGCGCCCAAGGCGGCCGCCTTCGCCATGTTCATGCGACTCTTCTTCGGAGCTTTCGCATCCGGTATCGATCACTGGCGGGTGGTGCTGTGGGTGGCGTCGGCGGCGACGATGATCTACGGCAACGTGGCCGCCCTGACCCAGGACAACGTCAAACGAATGCTGGCCTACTCATCCATCGCCCACGGCGGCTATGTGCTGATGGGATTGGTGGCGTTCAATCAGACGGGCGCCTGGGCGATCCTGATGTACATCCTGGTCTACGCCTTTATGAACTTCGGCGCATTCGGCTTCGTGATCCTGCTCGAGTCGAAGGGCTATGCGGGCGAGGTGATCGGCGACTACGCGGGGCTCGCACGCAGACATCCAGGCGCCGCGCTCGGCATGCTGGTCTTCATGCTCGCCCTGGCCGGGATTCCGCCGACGGCCGGGTTCATGGGCAAGCTCTACATCTTTTCGGCAGCGATCGAGGGCGGATATGTGCTGCTGACCGTGATCGCCGTGATCATGTCGGCGGTCAGCCTCTATTACTACTTCCGCATCGTCGTCCAGATGTACTTGTACGAGGGTGACGAGGAGGGCGCGGAACCGGCCGAATACCTACGCGATCGCTGGGCCGAGGTCATGATCGCGATCTGCATCGTCATTACCATGTTGATCGGTGTCTGGCCGGCGCCGGTGGTCGGGTGGGCGAAAACCGCGGCGAGTGCGTTGGGCGTGATGTAAAGGCCGGTCGTTCGACCGGTCGAGGAGCGGGACGATGGGACGCGGCAAGAAACAGCTCCGCCGGGCTCGTCTCTGGCTCGATGTGTCCATCGTCGGTATCCAGTTTCCTGTGGCGATCGGTATCGGGTATTTCTTTGGCCGTTGGCTGGATAGTCAGCTGACCACGAAGCCGTGGATGACCATCATTTTCGCTCTTTTCGGAATCGCCGCCGGCTTCGTCAACCTGTTTCGCATTACCGCCCAGGCCGAGCGCGCCGAGAGAGAGATCGCCAGGCTCGAAGAGGCGGAGGACGCCACAACCGATGATGGCTCAGACAGCTCCGGTTGAAGACGATTTCTCCACCGATCGGGTCGTCCGAATCACCGCAGTACTGGTGGTTTTGGGAGCTGTGGCCGAACTTGTGCTTTTTCGTACATGGATTGGTGCTTTGTGCTTGACCGCGGCCGGACTGGTGGCTATGATCAATTTCCGTTGGCTGGAGGTGATCGTGCACCGGGTGGTTCAGCCTGGCAAACCACGGTTCGACCGCTGGACGGTGCTGAGATTTCTCGGTCGCCTGACCCTCCTGGCGATCATCTTCGCGGCTTTTTTCGTGATTCCGCGAATTGACGCGGTAGCGGTGGCTTTAGGTTTCTCGACCCTGGTGCTGGCGATCGTCATCGAGGGGCTCCGCCAGCTTCGAGTCGGAGGAGGATGAGTTGCATCACCCAGTCTCATTTCTTTACCACCCCATCAACAAGCTTCTGATCGCACTTTTCGGGGAATCGAGCCTCCGGTGGCAGGAGCTCATGGGGCTCCACGAGGCCGGCTACTGGCTGCCGGATCACGTGGTCATGGCGATGCTTGTCGTGGTCATCGTCGGAGCAGTTCTGATCCCAACCAGCCGCAGGCTTTCGATCGAGAACCCGGGCAAGGTGCAGCAGGTCTTCGAGGTCCTGATCATAGGCCTCGTGGATCTCATCGAGGACGTCGTCGGGCACGGTTTCGGCAAGCGATTCCTGCCCTTCATCATGGGCCTGGCTTTCTTCATCTTCGTCGGCAACATCTTCGGCCTCTTCTACTTCGTGCAGCCGCCGACGGCCAACCCGAACACGACCTTTGCCCTGTCGATCACCGCGTTTCTCTTCTACAACATCATTGGCATCAAGGACAACGGGCTTTTCAAGTATCTCAAACACTTCGCCGGCCCGCTGCCGGCACTGGCCATCCTGATGGTGCCGATCGAGATCATTTCCCACCTGGCGCGGATCCTGTCGCTGGCGCTGCGCCTGTTTGGAAATATCTTCGGCGAGCACACCGCGACCGGCATCTTCTTCATGATGTTTCCATTCCTCTTGCCGTGGCCGATGATGGGTCTGGGTATCTTCGGTGCGTTTCTCCAGGCCTTCATCTTCATTATGCTCACGATGGCGTATCTCAACGGCGCCGTCGGGGCCGAAGAACATTGATCGATTTCGGGAAAACAACCCTTGGGAGGACGAGCATGATTCGACGTTTTGCAGTTCTGGCAGTTGTACTCGTAGCGCTCGCCGTGGCCGCCCCGGCCATGGCCCAGGAGCACGGTGAGACGGAGGGTGGAGCCAGCAGCCCGTGGGGGCTCTTTGCGCCGGCCATCGCCATCGGTCTGGCGGCGGCATTCGGTTCGCTCGGTCAAGGCAAAGGCCTCGCGGCCTCGGTGGAAGCCATTGGCCGCAACCCGGGCGCGGTTGGCCCGATCCGCATCACCATGATCATCGGTCTGGCGCTCATCGAGTCGCTGGTGATCTACGCGCTGATCATCGCGTTCCTGCTGCTCCCCGGCTAGCAGAGGTCGCAAACGAGAGCGAAAGGGGCCCTTCGGGGCTCCTTTTTTGTTGGTGTTTGAAACCCCAGAGCCCCCGGAGGGGGCGATAGATGGATGGCCTGGGGCGTGAACTCGCCCTCAGCAACTATCCGTGGCCGTTGCCATGGTGGTCTCCGAGAGGGAGGGTGGTTGGCTTACGGCCACTGGCTGGTGAGGGCGAGTCACGACGCCCGTTGGGCGTCCGTAACCTCGGATTTTGCTGGCCGTCGTCGTTTCATTTCATAAATGCAACGTTCTAGAATTTTCCACCGTATTCATTACGAGACTTGACATCAATGTTTCAATCTTGTAGCATTCGCGCACTGGAGGTCACCGTGAGTCAAACGGCCGAGCCAAGAAAGTGGGATTTCACCACCGGGAACCTGCCGTATCGTGATCAGCTGTACAAGAGCGCGCTGCGGATGACCCGCTCGGTGGAGGACGCCGAGGACCTGATTCAAGAGACCTACCTCAAGGCCTACAAGTACTACGCCCGCTTTTCAGAAGGCACGAATTTCAAAGCGTGGCTCTTCAAGATCATGAAGAACACCTTCATCAACTCCTACCGCAAGAAGAAGCTGCAGCCGCCGAAGGTGGATTTCGACGAGGTCCAGGAGGGTCTCGAAGAAACCTTGATGGAAAAGGGCCGCGGCGATCTCATCGATCCGGAGAGCTGGCTGATGGCGGTCGAGATGGATCACGAGGTCCGCGAAGCCTTGCTGAGCCTCCCCCACGACTACAAGATGGTCGTGCTGCTCGCAGACCTCGAAGGCTTTGCCTACAAAGAGATCGCCGAGATTCTCGCGGTTCCGGTGGGCACCGTGATGTCCCGCCTCTACCGCGGACGCCGGATGCTGGAGAAGGCGCTCCTGAGCTTCGGGCGCCGTTACAACTACGTCAGCGAACCGCCCGAGAAGCTGCGCGACACCAAGATCGACCTCAGAGAATTTTTTAGCGACGAGGTTGCGGCCAACTGAATCGGCTCACGGCCGCAACCCGCCCTTCCGCCGGAATGGGTCCTCCTTCCCCCTTCCGGCGCTTTTTTGTGTCGACGGCGGCAACGCCACCGTCGACACCCCGTGCCCGTGCCCGTGCCCGGAATGCCTTCGACACGGAGGAGTATTCTGGCAACTGATCTCGGAGACGGAGACGGAGACGGAGACGGGAGGAGCGGCTATGCGTCAGGTATGGATCCCAAGAATCGGCGAGCCCGAGGTTCTCGAGCTTCGCGAGGCCCCCGACCCTGAACCCAAAGCAGGCCAGCTCCGGGTCCGGGTCAAGGCCTCAGGTATCAACTTCGCCGACATCCTCGCGCGGATGGGGTTGTACCCCGATTCCCCGAAGCTGCCAACGGTGGTCGGATACGAGGTGGCGGGTGTGGTCGACGGAGTGGGCGAGGGTGTCCACGACGTCCGCGACGGTGACCGCGTCGTCTGCCTCACCCGATTCGGTGGGTATTCAGACGTGGTGTGTGTACCCAGATCTTCGGCCCGCCGGATCCCGAAAAATCTGGACTTCGAGGGGGCCGCATCGATCCCCGTCAACTATCTCACCGCATGGCTGATGCTCGTACGCCTCGGACACGTCCAGTCGGGCGAAAAGGTCCTGGTCCACGCGTGCGCCGGCGGCGTCGGACTTGCCTCGGTCCAGATATGCCGACACGTCGGGGCCGAGGTTATCGGAACCGCCTCGGCCTCCAAACACGAGCGCCTCCGCGATATGGGCGTGTCAGCCTGCATCGATTACCGCACCCAGGATTTCGAGGAAGAAGTCAAAAGGCTCACCGGTGGCAGAGGCGTCGACATTGCCCTCGACGCAGTCGGCGGCGCTTCATTCCGCAAGAGCTACAAGAGCCTGGCCGACCTCGGCCGCCTCTTCATCTTCGGCGCCTCGAGCGTCGCTCCGGGGACCAAGCGGTCATGGATCTCTGCTCTGTCCTCGGTGTCGAAGATGGGGTCGTTCAAGCCGATGCAGCTGATGAGCCACAACAAGGGCGTCCTCGGCGTCAACCTCGGCCATCTCTGGAACCGGGGCGAGGAACTGGCGGCAATGCTCGCTGAGATCCTCGATCTCTTTGCCGACGGCTCCTTCAAACCGGTTGTCGATCGCAGCTTTCCTTTCGGCGAGGCAGCAGCGGCCCACCGATACATCCAAGATCGCAAGAACTTCGGCAAGGTCGTCCTGGTCCCGTGATACTCCTACTCGGCCGGTTCCTGGGCCAGCTCACCGAATCCCGAATGAGCGGAATGTTGTAACGATGTCGTCAGTACGGCACCGCGACCGGCGGCGGCGGGCCGATGACCACCGGCGGTGGTGCATAGTACCCACCCCATCCGTAGCCCCAGCCGGGCCCATAGCCACCGTAACCCACGCCGACGTAGACCGTCGAGGTACCGGTATAACCGTCCGAGCTGCACGAGACGGTGACGAGAGCCATGCACAGCATGATCGCTGCAACGATAATGCGGGTTGGTGTCTTCATCGTGCCTCCCCACTGCTGCCAATCTGATAGAGGAACAGGACGGCTCCGGAGGGATCCATAATCAGCGCGACATCGGCATCCGCGGGATGCTCCGTTTCACCGAACACGACGCGGCCGCCGAGCTCCTTCACTTTGCCCAAAGTCGCGCCGAGTTCCGAAACCGCCACGTAGGGCGCCCAGCCGGGCTCCAGCCTCTCGAGCTCCGGCGGGATCTTGATGATGCCGGCGCGCGGCTCCTCCCTTGAACTGAAGTAGTGATAATCCTCTCCACCGCGATCCGTGCTGTCGTGATCGACACCGACGACATCCGCGTAAAACGCGACCGCGTCCCCGGCATCGTCGGTCCACAATTCGGCCCACACCCAGGATCCGTGGTCCCTTCCGCGACCGAGCGGCTTGGTGCCGGGCTCGATCAGCAACACCGGCGCCTTCTGCCGATCGGCGATCACGGCAAAACGCCCGTATTCGCTGACACGGTGTGCGTCCTCGTAGATCTTGGCGTTGGCCTTCTGAGCGGATCGAAGCGAGGCGTCGAGGTCCTCGACCGTGATGCCAACCAGCCAGAACGACTCCTCGATGTCCTCGTCGGATGCATCGACCGGACTGATGCCGCCGATCATCTGACCCTTGTGTCGGACCGCGAAGCCGCCGTCCTTGGCCCGCTCCATGTCCCAGCCGAAGAGATCGGCGTAGAACGAACTCGCCGCCGTCGCGTCGTCGCTGATCAGAACGGCACCGAGAAATGTACCCGGCGCGATCGATTCCTCTTGTGCAACGACCGGCGACGCCATTGCCAGTGCAAAGCAGGCAATGGCGAGTGTGGAGACGGCAAACCGTTTCGCTCGGTATCTACTGATTGTCATGCCGTGAACCTTTCTTTGGTTTTGGAGCTTACTCAGAATTGAACAGAGGCCAGGAGTCTAACAATTCCGGATGCCGAAAGGTGGGCTATCACGATTCTCCAGTACCAATCCAGGGTTGAGCCTGGTCGGTACCGAGCAGCCGAGCCGGAGTCAGAAGCCCGCCCGAGATCACCAGCTTGACGCCTTCCTCGACATCGATTTCGAGGGGTGTCAGGTCTTTTTGTTTGGCGACCACCAGATAACCGGAGGTGGGGTTTGGAGTCGTGGGCACGAAAACGAGGGCTGTGGGCTCATCTCCGAACGCGGTCGCGGTCCTGAAATCGCGGGTCACGAATCCCAGCGAACGCACATTCTGATTCGGGAACGGCAGCAAGACGACCCTTCGGAATTCGGCCGTGTCGTGGAGCTGGATCGCCTCGGTGATCTGCCGGGCGCCCTGGTAGATGGGGCTCAACAGCGGGATCCCGGTGATCTTCTTTTCGAAGTAGTCGAGCAAGCGCCCGCCGAAGACGTTGGTTGCCAATACTCCGAGCAGGAAGAGCAGGAGCAGTGACACGACGGCGCCGACCCCGACCAGCGGCTCACCCACGATCCGCTCCGAAATTGGCCGGAACCATTTGTCCATCAAGCCGAAAATGAATCGGGCGAAGAAGATCGTCACCACGAGCGGGAACGCGACCATGAAGCCGACCAGGAGTCTTCTGCGGATCCAATGGCCCGCTCCGCGTTTGTTCTCACTGCGGCGGGCGAGATCGCTCAGCCGTCTGAAGAAGCCACTCTCCTGGATGGGGTCAGGTTTGTTCATTTGGAGGAATTGTAACCCGGTTCGAAACCCGCATATCTCGCGCGCCTGCGGAAACTTGGCGGTGGCCGTCGAGCACGCTATGATGTGCGGCCGGAGGATCGATGGGCACAGAATCGTTGATGGTGATTGGCGGTCAGTGGGGCGACGAGGGCAAGGGCAAGGTCGTCGACCTGCTGTCCTCCGACTTTACCGCGGTGGTGCGCTACAACGGCGGCAACAACGCCGGCCACACCGTCCGCTTCGCCGATCGGAAGTTCGCGCTCCACCTCGTGCCCTCCGGCATCATCCACGACGGGGTCACCTGCTATCTCGGTTCCGGAATGGTCGTCGACCCCACCGGCCTCGTGACTGAAATGGACACTCTGATCGGCGAAGGCGTCAACATCGAAGGCCGCATCAAGCTGTCGCCGCGGGCGACCCTCATTCTGCCGACCCACAAGGCCCTCGACAGCGCCCGCGAGGGCAAGCTCGGCGCCGGCAAGATCGGCACGACCGGCCGCGGCATCGGCCCCGCCTATCAGGACCGTGCCCAGCGCCGTGGCCTTCGTGCCCATGTGCTCGGCGACGAACGACTCCAAGAACGGGCTCTCGCTCTGATGGAGCAGCACAACCGCGAGCTTCAGATTCTCTTCGATGCCGAGCCCGTCGATCTCGACGCGGCCGTCGCCGAACTCGAGACCGCCGCCGAGCGCCTCGCGCCGATGATTGACGAGGTCGGACCGGCTCTGCGCCGCCACCAGGCAGCGGGTGACGGTGTGCTCTTCGAGGGGGCCCAGGGCGTGCTGCTCGATCTCGCCTGGGGCACCTATCCGTTCGTCACTTCCTCGTCATGCTTGCCGGGTTTTGCGGCCGCTTCGTGCGGCATCGGACCAAAGCTGTTGGGACCCGTGATCGGCGTCATGAAGGCCTACGCGACGCGAGTCGGGTCCGGCCCCTTCCCGTCGGAGCTCGACGACGCCACCGGCGAAAAGATGCGCGAGCGCGGCGTCGAGTTCGGCACGACAACCGGCCGTCCGCGACGCTGTGGATGGTTTGACGCGGTCGCAGCGCGCTACGCAGTCGAGGTGGCCGGGATCGATGCCGTTGCGGTGACAAAGCTCGACGTGCTCGACGGTTTTGAAACCGTCAAGGTCGTCACCGCCTATCGTCTGCCCGACGGATCGACCCTCGACACCTTTCCAGCGGACTCCGAGCTCGCCGAATCGATGGAGCCGATCTACGACGAGCTGCCCGGCTGGAGCGAGCCGACCGAGGGCGTTGTGACCGAGGGCGATCTGCCGGCCGAGGCCGCCAGTTACCTGGCGTATCTCGAGGAGAAAATCGGTGCGCCTGCGGTCATCGTCTCGACCGGTCCACGCCGCGAAGAGACATTGATCCGCGGCGATTCGGCCCTCGCGGATCAGCTCCGCTCCATCATCGCCGGCTAGGCCGCGTCGAGACGCTTGTCTTTCAGAGCGTAAAGGATTATTTTTACTGTCCCAAGTGGGCCGTTAGCTCAGTTGGTAGAGCATCGGACTTTTAATCCGGTGGTCCCGGGTTCGAGTCCCGGGCGGCCCACCAGGCTTTGTTCTCGGCCGTAGGGAGAGATCGAAGCCTGTCCCGGCGTAGCCGAAGGCGAAGCCGGACATCCCCGCTGACGCCAGTAGCGGGTCGAGAACTTCGCCAGGGCGAGCTAGCCCACGGCTCAGTCCTGCATCAAAACCACAAGTAAGTGCCTGATACCTTTATAAGCTTCAGCGCCTTATTAGACTGCACCACTCACCTCGCTAGTAGCTGATCCGGGTCGTATTGGATTCCCCGCTGAAAGACGAGGAGAATCCTGCGCGTATTCCGGATGTCCTCAAGAGGATCGGCGCCCAGGACAACCAGATCTCCCATCTTGCCCTCTTCGACGGTGCCAATTTCGGCAAGAGCGCCGAGCGCTTCTGCACCATTTCGCGTAGCGATACTGAGGACTTCAAGTGGCGAGATTCCCGCGGAGACGAGCAGCTCCAACTCCCGATGCCACGCCACGCCCGGCGTGATCCAGGGGTTGATGAGGTCGCTCCCCGCAGTCAGGCGGACACCGGCCTCATGGAACATGCGAACCATGTCGAGAAAGAGCGGCCAAGTTGCCTTCGCCTCGGCGAAGTCTTCCTCGTCCCAAGCCGATGTGGTCGGGTTGGTGTCAGAACTCCGCCACGCCTCGGCATCGCGCAAGGGCGCTATGTCCGGCTCCAAGCGCTCTCGTGCCTCCGTGTCGTCGCCCCAGATGATGGACTCGTACACGACGAGGTTGGGATCGACCGTGACATCGCCCTCCACCATCGCGGCCACAAGATGCTGGAACAGCGGACCCTGGAGGTCCACAAGCTCTCTCCACTCGCGGAAGAGGGAAGCATCGTATTCGTCGATCCCGTTCTGCGGTGGCAGGACGTTTGTGCGGAAGTGGTTGCGCTCAGGCTCAGGCACCAGTTCCCAAGTCGGACCTCCAAGAGCCGAGTGCAGTAAGACGTCGATTCCGCAGTCAATCCCCTCTTGCCAACTGGTGCGCCCGAGGTGCCCGGTGACCTTGAGCCCTTGCGCATGCGCCTCACGAACGACAGCCGCGAAGACTGCAGGCTCCATATGGGCGAAGACCTTGATGAAATTGACTCCGGCCGCAGCTTGTCTCTGCACTTCGGCCCGAGCGTCCGCCTCGGAGTCGACTCGCACCATGAGGGGGAAGTCGTCGAAGGCACTGGGGCCGTTCAGTCCGTGCCCGGCGGTGAAGATTCTCGGCCCAATTAGCCGACCCGTCGCAACGGCGGTTCTCGGCTCGATGCCTGTCTCCGGCACAGCAATCGGGTTCATCAGGGTGGTCACTCCGAACGCTAGGTAGGTACGGAGGACCTGCTCTTGATCAGGTGGTCCCGGAATGTGGGAGTGCATCTCGACGAAGCCGGGGACGAGCCAGCGGCCGCGTAGATCCATGACTTCGGCATCCGCTGGGTACCGAATACTGCCGAGCCTTGCGATGCGCTTGATCCTCTCGCCTTCAAGGATCACCACCGAGTTCTCGACGGGGCCGCCACCGGCTCCGGAGATGAGCGTTGCGCCCTCGAGGACTACTAGGCCTTGTCCCGTGACGAGTTCGCCACGGGGCGCGCAGGCAGCAGTCAGAAGCAGGATGAGGATTGCCACGAACGACGTCACTCGACAGTGCATTCTGTACCTCCTGCGGTCTAACTCAAATTAGCGATACTCGGGACTGGCCTGGAAACGTGCTTCGAAAGCGAACTACTTGTCATCAGCCGGGTCAGGCCACAGGTGCGATGTGTGTTCGTGGACGATTTTCCACTTGCCGTTCCTTTTCTTCAGGAGAAGGGTCCACGCGAGATCGTAGGGTTCTTGTTCGTCGGAGGACCCGAAGGATGCGGCGACGCTGGCCACGCCCACAAAGACGGCAGCATCGGGCGCGAGCACGTAAACCTGGCGATGCATCCAGGTAAATGCGTGAACGCGAATCTCGGAGACTGCCTCGCCAAACTCCGTGATATATGCACGAGTGTCCGCTATCCACCTGCCGTCCTTGGTGGCAGTCAGATTAGGGGCATATTGGCCCGCAAACTTTTCACCCTGTTGGGTCTTGAGGTACTCGATAGTCTGATCGACAAAACTGTGAACAGCCTCTTCCACGGACTGCTCCTGCAACCGCCCAACGGCAACTCCTGAGAGAGTCCCGATAACAAGTCCAAAGAAGGCGAGGATGATCCCAGTCCTTGGCATGCGTCACCTCCATTCAGTGCATAGGGCGCCGTCAACGCACCTCGGTGCGATTCAAGAAACCGCGGATTACCTCAGCTGATCGGCAGGTTACTGCTGAAACTTCCTGCTACAGCCTTCCACTCGCCGTCTACCTTCTGCCAGACGATCAAGTACTTCTGCTCATCGTCAACGCGGCCCTCCGGACCCTCGAG
>JBFFBV010000071.1:0-23366 GCA_041560205.1 Candidatus Sulfomarinibacter sp. | reverse complement strand
TGGCACGGGACGATGATCGCGATCGGGTTGCGGGCGTTGGCGACGCCGACCGCCCGCGCGGCGTCGGGATCCCCGAGGCGCTTGGCGATCTCGCCGTAGGTGTCCGTGGCGCCGAACGGGATCCGCCGTACCTCGTTCCATACCTTGTGCTCGAACTCGGTGCCCTCCGGTTCCAGGGCAAGCTCGAAACCCCTCCTCTCGCCGCGGAAGTACTCCTGGAGCTGCTTGAGAGGTCGCGCGCAGGCCGTGCTGCCGTCCTCCGCCTCGCTCCTCGGCTCGTCAACGAAGGCCACGGAAACGACGGCGGCGGCTTCGTTCACCGTGACCTCGACCGTGCCGATCGGGGATTCCAGGCGGGCGCGATTTGAGACGCTCATGCTGTGCCCCCTCCTGCTCGAGCCTGCGCGACATCCGAGTCTACCAGGGAGCGTACGCGCAGGGCATTTCATCTTTCGGCCATATCGGAAGCGGGCATCAGGACCGAGATTGCGTAAACCTCTGGCGATTTCCGCGGTATCTCTATAGCGGAGACCTTTTCACGGGAGGCGTCATGGGTCGTGCCGTTCCTTCGATCGCGCTGATCTTCGTCGTCGGGCTGTGTCTCGGTGCAACGGTCGACGGCGACCCCGCGGCCATTCAGAAAAGGACCCTCGAGGAACTTGCGACCCGTCGAGGCGGCGACCGCCAACCCGTCTCGAGCGATCCTTTCGCACAGATCACGGTCGACGGTCTCCTCGCCACGCTCACCGAGCTCACCGCCATTGGCGAGAACCTCGGGTGGCGCCACACCACCTCTCGCGGAGAGCAGGAGGCCATCGCCTGGGTC
The DNA here is from genome assembly GCA_041560205.1 of Candidatus Sulfomarinibacter sp. Taxonomy (GTDB): domain Bacteria; phylum Acidobacteriota; class Thermoanaerobaculia; order Thermoanaerobaculales; family Sulfomarinibacteraceae; genus Sulfomarinibacter. Next base: position 22,540 of record JBFFBV010000071.1, on the reverse strand, counting down.
GAAGCCATGCTCTCTCGGCTCGGCTTTCTGAACGGTCTCGGCCTGGAGACCGAGCGCCGACACTTCCGCACGTTTCTTGGATTCAGCTTCCACCAGGCGAGGGTCCATCTGAGTTCGGGCGGCCAGTACATCGAGGTGCCTGCCGACGCACCAACCGGTCACCGGGATCGAATCGACCTCGCGCTTCAGTTCGACTCCGACGGTTTCATCAACGATCACGACCGAGACCCCGTGGTGGTCGAGGGCGCGCCGATTTTGATCCGAACCGTGAGTGAACTTGACGCGTTGACATCGGCCCAGGTCGCGGGTCGGGTCGTCCTGCTCGACTACGAGCTCATCGATCGCGTCGTTCATGAACGCGATGTCACCGTCGAACGCGCTTGGCGGCTGGCCGAGCTGCAGCCCGCCGGAATTCTCATGGTGACCGAATACTCCAACCTGCGCGGTCTCAGCCACGGCAGCTTTTCTTCCTACATCCCCGCCTTTTCGTGGGTCGAGGTCGAGCCGCTGCCGCCGGTGCTCCAGGTCCGACTCGAAGACCTCTCGGGAGCGGGTGTCGCGGACTGGTCCGATCTCGAAGAGCTGGAGACGGTCCGGCTGACCTGGGATGTGGATCTCTTCTCGCCGGGCTCGTCGTCGTATCTGATGGCGCGAGTACCGGGGCGAGATTCCTCTCGAGCGGTCATCCTCAGCGCGCACATCGATTCCCCCAACACCCCCGGGGCTCTCGACAACGGCAGCGGATCGGCGGCTCTGGTCGAGGTGGCGCGCGCCCTCGATCGATCACGCACGGTGCCTCCGGTCGATCTCCACCTGGTGTGGTTCGGCAGCCACGAGCCCGGTCTGTACGGCTCGTCGGTCTTCGCCTCGGCCAACTCCGAGCTCATCGATCGGAGCCTGGCGCTCCTGCAGATGGACTGCCTCGGTCGCCCGGTGGACGGCATCTCGAACCTCGTTTCCTTCATGGCCTGGCCGTACGGGCGTTTTGGTGACGAGCGCCTGACCTGGCCCGATTACCTGGAAGGCGCGGTCGCCGATAGGGGGATCTCGACCGAGCCGGTGCCCTACTACGGGCTCGGGTCGGACAACGGGAATTTTGCGGCTCTCAATCTCCCCAACGCCAACCTGATCTACATGAACCCTTACGACGAGCTGGAGGTCCACTACGACAACCACCTCCACGACCCCTATGACACGGTCGAGCTCGCGGCGGAGGTCGGCGATGCCTATCGGGAGATGGCAGAGGTGCTGCTGACGGCAGCCCTGCAGACGGGAGAGGACAATCCGCAGCTCCGGGTGACCCCCGAAGCGGATTTGAGAGCGCTCTATGTCGGCTCGCACACCGAGTCCGCGCACATGTCCGGTTCCGCCTTCAGCGAGTTCGGGATGGCGCTGGCGTGGGAGGGCATTGACGTCGACATCGTGCCCTATGGTCGCCAGCTCACCGCGAGCGAACTCGAAGACACCGATCTCGTGATCGCGCTTCCGGTCCACGACTACCCGAGCGCCGAAACGGATCTCACCCTTTACGACGAAACCTGGACGACGACGGAGATCGATCTCCTCGAGCAATGGGTCCGCGGCGGAGGACTGTTGATCCTTCCGAACAGCGGGCACCGACTGAAATACGTCAATCTGGTCTTTGAAGACAACGAGGATTGGTCCGCAGTGAACCAGCTCGCGGAGCGCTTTGGAGTCGAGTTCGCCGGCATCGTGCTCAGCAACGACACGGCTGTCGTGACATCCACCCACCCGCTCGTGGCCGGCCTGCAGCAGTTGCAGATGGCCGCCAACAATGGGGTGCGTTTTTCCGCTCCCGGGGCCGAGGTTCTCGCGCAATCAGGCAACCACCCGGCGGTCGCAATCGCTTCGGCCGGGTCGGGCGAGGTCCTCGTGCTCGCCGACCTGGGGATCCTCGGTGCGCCGGGTGGTCAGGCGCCGAACCTCCAGTTCTGGCAGAACCTCGCGAGGTATGTGAGGGAGCGTTGAAAGAGCCCCGCAGGGGCGACAGGTCCATAGCCTGGGGCGTGAGCCCCGGGATCAAGGCAAATAGAAAAAAAGCCGCGGAGCGGTGACAGATCCACTTCAATCGGCGTTTGCGGCGCGGGTGTGGGGCTGAGTCTGTCGCCCCTCCGGGGCTTCAGGATTTTCTTGACATCTCGTCCCTGGGGCTGACGCCCCGGGCTATTCATGTGCCGCCGCTCCGCGGCTCGCATGGCGGATGCTCGCTTTTGCCCCTGCCCCTCCTCTCGAGCTCCTTTTCGCGTCCGGGCACGGAAACGGGCACGGGGGGAGGCCTATACTCGGGCGGTGGGAGAGTTCTTCACCACCGCGTGTCCGAGAAATTGTTACTCCACATGCGGGATGCGGGTCGAGGTCGAAGACGGGAGGCTGCGGGCGATCGAGAGCCACCCCGCAAACCTGGCCACTCCGGAAGGTGTCTGCCTCAAGGGACTTTCCTACATCGAGCGCGTCTCCGCGAAGGACCGCATTCTCCACCCGCTCCAACGGACCTCCGCCGGCGATTTCGAGCGCATCACATGGGACGCCGCTCTCGACCGCATTACGGCCGAGCTGATCGCCGCACGTGATCGCCACGGACCGCGAAGCGTCTTCTTCTACTCGGGCAGCGGCACCAAAGGACTCTTGAACGAGGTGTCAACCGAGTTCTGGAGGCTCTTCGGCGGCTGCACGACGACCTATGGCGATCTGTGCTGGCCGGCCGGTCTGGAGGCCTCCCGCCTGACCCTCGGCGACAACAAGCACAACGCACCGTGGGACCTGGTCAATGCACGCCTGATCATATTCTGGGGGAAGAACCCGGCCGAGAACAACATCCACCAGATGCGCTTTGTCGAAGAGGCCATCGATCGTGGCGCGCGCGTGATCGTCATCGACCCTCGCCGCACCCAATCGGCGGAAGGCGCGGAGCTACTGGTCCAGATCCGGCCGGGCACGGACGGGGCGCTGGCGCTCGGGATCGCCCACCACCTGGTCGCGAGACGTACGGTCGATGAGGCCTTCATCCGCGAACACGTGCATGGCTACGAGGACTTCACGTCAATGGTCCGAGCCTACCCGCCGGACCGGGTGGCCGAGATCACCGACGTACCAGTGGAGGTCATCGGGCACCTGGCGGATCTCTTCGGTTCGACGGCACCCGCGAGCATCTGCGCCGGTTTCGGAATGCAGCGCTACACCAACTCCGCCCAGACCATGCGCTCCCTGATCGCCCTCCTCGCCATCACCGGCAACCTCGGCAAACCGGGCGCGGGCTGGATCTACGCCAACCTGCAAAGCGACATCTTCAGCTCGGTCCGAGAACCGCTCGCGCTCTACCCGCCGGACGACGACGACGACCCGATCCGGGTGTCGATATCGACCGCCCTGCTCGGACCGCGGATGCTCGAGCAGCGGGACCCGGAGCTCAGAGTCGCCTGGGTGGAGCGAGGCAACCCCGTCACCCAGAACCCCCAGACCACGAAGATCCTCGAGGCATTCCGCGCGCTGGATTTCCGAGTGGTGGTCGACCAGTTCCTGACCGACACCGCGCGGGAAGCCGACATCGTTCTGCCCGCCAAGACGATGTTCGAGCAGACGGACGTCATCGGCGCCTACTGGCATCCCTACATCCAGATCAAGGCCAAGCTCATCGTGCCTCCGGGCGAGGTCCGTCCCGAGACCGAGATTTTCTGGGAGCTCGCACAGCGGCTGGGCCTTGATGCGGATGGGGTTGCAGCACACATCCCGGCTCCATCCGACGAGGCGGTCGAAGCCTGGCTCGAGCGTCGCCTCGAGCCGTTTCCGGAGATTTCCTTGAACCGCCTCCGCCAGGGCCCGGTGCTCGCCCCGGGCACCCAGGAAGTCGCCTGGTCGGACGGCGTCTACCCCACCCCTTCCGGCAAGATCGAGCTGCTGTCGGAAGAGGCTGCGGAGCGCTGGGGTGCGGAGGTTCTCCCCACCTATGGCCCGAATACCGAGCGTCCGGCCGAGGGCCAAGCCGAGGCCTTTCCGCTCCACCTCCTGACCCCCAATACCAAGAACAGGATCCACTCGCAGTTCGGCAATCTGCCGACGATTCGAGGGCTCGAGCCCGACACCTCCTGCGAGATGAGCCCGGCGGATGCGGCAGATCGTGGCATCGCCGACGGCGATCGCGTTCGGGTCTTCAACGATCGCGGCAGTGTCGAGATCACCGTTCGATTCGACAACAGCCTGCGTCCGGGGTGCGTCGTCGTGCACAACGGATGGTGGCTGGCCGAAGGCGGAGGGATCAACCTGCTGTCGGCGGCGCGGGAGACCGACATGGGCCACGGTGCGGCCTTTCACGACAACGCGGTCGAGGTGGAACGGGCCGTATGAGGCAGGCACTCTTCGTTCTCGATCTCGACCGCTGCACGGGCTGCGCCGCCTGTGTCGTCGCCTGCAACAACGAGAACGAGGTCGCCGCTGAAAACGGTTGGCGCCGCATTCACACCTTCAACGAACAGCGTCTGGCCACGGCACCCGTGTTCCACTTCACACTCGCCTGTAACCACTGCGTCGAGCCGGCCTGCCTCCACAACTGCCCGGCAAACGCCTACACCAAGGACGCCTCGTCGGGGGCTGTGCTCCTCGATCAAGACCTGTGCATGGGATGCCGCTACTGCACCTGGGTCTGCCCCTACGAGGCTCCCACGTTCAACCCGGAAGCGGGCGTGATGGAGAAATGCACCTTCTGCCACCACCGGCTGCAGGAGGATCGGGTGCCCGCGTGCACAACCGCCTGCCCGACCGACGCACTTCGCTTCGAGAGACACGGTGACCCGGCCGCGGTGGATCGCGCGGGCTTTCCCGAAACCGGGTTGCTCCCGGCCATTCGAATCGAAGGCTCGCGCAGGCAGATCGCCCCATCCATGACCGCGGCACCTGTCGCGGTCAATGTTGCCTCTCCGCCGCAACCGGTCGGATGGAAGGGGCTGGCGAACGAATGGTCGCTCTGGATCTTCACCTCGGTCGCGACCTTGGTGGTCGCCTGGTTTGCATCCGGCGTCGCGCAGGGTGTTGCCGTAGACCTTCCGGTCTTTGCAGCCGCCGGCCTCCTGGCGATGGGCATCAGCGCCCTGCATCTCGGACGTATCACGCGCGTATGGCGCGCTGTCCTCAATATCCGTCGGTCCTGGGTGAGCCGCGAGGTGGTGCTCTTTTCGGCTTTTTTCACCGGGGCCTGTTTCGCGACGCGAATCGAAATGCCCCTCTGGCTCCTGTGGTCCATCGCTGCCCTCGGCTTCGCTTCGATGTTTGCGATGGACATGGTGTATCGGGTCCCGGGTCAGCCCGTCCTCACGATACCGCACAGTGCCATGGCGATGCTTTCGATCGCCTTTTACATCGGAATCCTCACCGCGAATCCGGTCCTCCTATGGCCGACCGGGGTGCTCAAGCTCGTCCTGTATCTCGCCCGTCGAGATCGACCCACGCCGGGCGGTTCCCTTCTCGCACCGATCCGAATCGGCGTCGGGCTCCTGCCAGCGCTGACCCTCGCGGCGACGGGCGAGATTGCGGTCGTCGCGGCCTTGGTCGGCGCTGTGATCGGCGAGCTCATCGACCGTGCGGAGTTCTACGCGAGTCTGCGCTTCCTCACACCGGGCCGCCAGATCGATCACGATGTGGTGCAGCACGAAGGGCTCGCGCAGATGGGTTTGGGGCCGGGCGCCTAAAGGCGGACACCTCGCGCCGTGTCATTCCGAGTGAGCGCAGCGAGCCGAGGAATCTATGGAAAGGACCGTGAGGGGTCACGTCTTCCGTACCCATGGATCCCTCCGCTCGCTCACGGGCCTTCGCTCGGTCGGGATGACAGAGCCCAACACCTGAATTCTCCGCGCTTCTGATCGTAGTGTTGATATGATCTGCCGCCAGGGGGTCGCCGATGGACATTGAATTCAGCGAACGCCAGCGGACGACGATTGCGGCCGCGATCACGATTCTCTCTGCGGTCGTCATCCTGCTCGCCATCGGCGCACTGTTCTGGATCGTCGGCGCCTTTTTCGTCAAGTTCTCCGCGGTTTTCCTGCCACTCGCGGTAGCGATGGTCGCGGCGCTGGTGGTCAACCCCTACTACGAGGCGATTGCCACGCGGCTCAAGCTCGGGCGCGTGCCGGCGCTGATCGTGGTGTTCCTCTCGTTCATCGTGCCCGTTGTCGGGCTGGGCTGGTTCTTCGGTGACCTCATCGTCGACCAGGCCAAGGGCCTGATCGAGGCCTTCCCGACGTGGTGGGCGGCGACCGTCGAGTGGGTTCGTGCGCGTGCCCCGCAGCTCGTCCATTTCTTCAACGAGACGGCTTTCGGGCAAGCCGTCGGCGACGCCGTCGAAGGGCAGAGCGGAGCCGTGGTCGACGTCGCGCAGTACGTTGGCCGCCGCATGGTGTCGGCGGGCGCCGGTGTCCTGTCGGGTGTTGCCACGCTCCTCGGCTGGGTCGTCGCACCCGTTTACTTCGCTTTCTTCCTCATGGCCGAGACGCCAAATGTCGGCAACCTCGAGCGTTTCCTTCCCTTCCTCAAACCAGAAACCCGCAAGGACCTGCTCTACCTCTTCGACGAGTTCCTCAACATCATCGTCGCCTTTTTCCGCGGCCAGCTCATCATCGCCTTCCTGCAGGGGCTGCTGTTCGCGATCGGCTTCACCATCGTCGGCCTCAAGTACGGATTCGTCATCGGGCTCACGCTCGGGTTCCTCAACATCGTCCCCTATCTCGGCAATATCATCGGTCTGGGCACCGCGCTGCCGCTGGCGTTCTTCCAGGACGGTGGAGGCATCGTGCGGGTCCTGCTGGTGCTCGTCGTTTTTGCCGCGGTCCAGTTGATCGAAGGCTATTTCCTGACCCCGAAGATCATGGGCGACCGCACCGGGCTGCACCCCGTGGTGATCATCGTTGCGATCTTTTTCTGGGGCTCGGCACTCAACGGCATCATGGGCATGATCCTGGCGATCCCGCTGACCGCCTTCCTGGTCGTTTTCTGGCGGCTGGCGCGGGAGAAGTACATGCCCGAGCTGGTGTGACAATTTTAAAACATAACTTTTTAGCGATTTAATTTATAATTATCACCGTGATGGACTTAGGTCGTACCTTCGCCCGATCGTTCGTGATCGCCGGAGCCATCCTCGCATCGAGTGCGGGCCCGGCTGTCGCTTCGTCCTTCGGCGTCAATGCTCACGTACCGATGGACCCCGTCGCCGACGAGATCGCCGAGGCGGGTATCGGCTGGGTTCGTGTCGACTTCGAATGGCGCCTCATCGAGCCCGAGCGCGATCGTTACGAATGGCAGCTGTTCGACGAGCTCGTCGAGCGGCTGCAGGCGCGCGGTCTGCGAATATTCGCCGGTCTCGGCTCGACCCCGGCGTGGGCCACCAACGGTTCCGAGTTCAACGGCGTTCCGACCGACTCGGCGCAATGGCAGGAGTTCTGCTATCTGGTCGCGTCCCGCTACCGCGGCCGGGTCGATGCGTGGGGGATCTGGAACGAGCCGAACTCGAAGAGGTTCTGGGAGGGGACCCGCCAGGAGTACATCGACATCCTGCTGCTCCCCGGAGCCGCCGCCATCCATGGTGCGGATCCCGGTGCGCTCGTCTGTGGACCGGATCTCGCCCACTTGTCGAGCCTGCACTGGGACGATTGGCTCGCCGACGTGATCAGGCGAGCGGGCGGCGTCCTCGACGTCGTGACCCACAACATCTACCCATCCTACGGGAAGGCCTTCGAGGTCACCTACGACCTCGACCAGAAGCTCGATCTCCCTTTTTCCTCGCCCTCGGTGCGACGCGTGCTCAGAGACACGGGGTGGTGGGGCCGTCCATTCTGGCTCACCGAGACCGGGGTCGAGAGCGACCGCTACGGTGAGCGCGGACAGGCCGAGTACTACGAGGATCTGCTCGGCGACTGGTTCGGGCGGAACCCCGAAGCGCGGTGGATCGACAGGATCTTCTTCTATCACATGTACGACGGCCCGCAGCCCGCTCCGCGCAGCTTCGGAATCATCGAAATCCGCTCCGAGCTCGAGCGCAAGGAGGCCTTCTTCGCCTATCGGGACTTCATCGCGGATGCGGTGGTCGACGACGCCGAGATCATCGGTCACCGATTCCCCGCCTTCGTCGATTCGACCACCGTTGCGAACATCCCGGTCACCGTCCGCAACACCGGCACAACGACCTGGTCCTCAACGACCGGACACCATCTCGTGGTTGAAATCGACGTTGGTGGCTGGTCGTACACCGTGACGCCTTTGCCCCAAGCGACACAGGTCGCACCCGGCGAGACGGTCGATTTTTGGATTGGACTCGAGACCGCGCCGGACGTCACTGGACAGTCACGATCCCTGGTGACCGCCACTGCGCGCATGGCTGACCCCGGGGGGCGCCGTTTCGGTGACGCACTGACCACGACGATGGTCCACACCGATCTCGCACCGCCGGTCGTCCACGAGCATCCACTCTCGGTCGCTGCGTCCGCGGGAGAGCGGGCGTCCTTCAAGGTCGCAGTAGCAAGTGAGACCCCGCTCAGCTTCCGGTGGCGTCGCAACAGCGTCGAGCTGGTGGATGGCAATGGCGTCTCGGGCAGCGACACCGCGTGGCTGCAGATCGAGGAGGTCGATGGTGGATCCGAGGGCTCTTACGACTGCGTCGTCACCAACGAAGCTGGCAGCATCGTGACCTGGGCGGCGCGGTTGGCCGTCGACAAGGGGTTGAGCCGCCGTTCCACCCGACGTTCCGCGCCCCTGGCGACAGGAGCGACCCTGATCGTCCGATAGGGATGAGCTGGGTCATTTGAGCCAGTCGGCGTAGAGCTCGGGTCGCCGGTCGCGAAGAAACAGTTTTTTCGCGTGGCTTTCGGCGACCTCACCGAGGTTGATATCCGCGTAGAGAATGTGGTCCTCACCCTGGGGCGCCCTCGCCAGCACCCGGCCGTCCGGACCGCAGACGAACGATTCTCCCGCGAACTCGAGGCACTCCTCGGCGCCGACGCGGTTGCAGAGCGCGGTGAAGTATCCGTTCTGGAAGGCCGCCACCCTGAGCTCCGCCTCGTACAGGCCCTCCGGCCACTCATCGACGGCACCGGCCTGAGGCACGATCACCACCTCCGCGCCAGCCAGCGCGAGGGCACGCATGTACTCGGGGTAGTGCCGGTCGTAACAGATCGACACCCCGATTCTCCCGACGCGTGTGTCGAACACCGGCGCGCCCGTGTCACCCGGTGCGTAATAGCCCTGCTCGTGGAAACACGGGTAATCGGTGATGTGGACCATGCGCGCGCGACCGAGGAGCCTTCCGTCGGCATCGATCACCGGTGAGGAATCGAAGCATCGATCACCGTCTCGCTCGTAAAGGTTCAGCACCACAACCACACCGAGTTCGGCGGCGCGCGCCGCGAAAGCACCGGTGACCGGTCCCGGCACCTCCTGCGCCAGGTGACTGGGATTCCCCTCAGCCCGCTTCTGGGGGTAGAACGGCTCGAAAGCGAGCTCCGCGTAGCACACCACATCGGCGCCGCCCTCGGCCGCGCTCTCGAGAGCGTCGAGTCCCCGCATCAAATTGTCCTCTCGGTCGCCGGTGGCGTGCTGCTGGATGAGGGCGATGCGCATGGGTCCTCCCTGTGTCGAGGGGTCTGCCGTCACTTCTCGCGAGTATAGAGGCCCACGAAGGCGTCGTTCCACGTCGAACCGCCGTCGCGTGAGATTCGCCACACCTGGCGGACGCGCCCGTCAGCCAACTTTTCCCACGAGATCTCGTGCTCGACCGTAGCTTCGCCCTTCGGCGCGGGGGTCTGCCCGCGAAGCACCATGCGCCCGTCCACGAGACCGCCGTCGAGCAGCAACAGCGCTCCATTGCTGTCGACCCAGGTCTGGTGCCAGATGCTGCGCCGCTTCGCAAAGATGGTGTAGCTGTGGCCGCGCATGCCCTTGGCGCCGTTCCAGCTCTCCTGGATCGCACACCCGTCGAGGATCTTTTCGATGCGGTTGGAACCCTGGACATTGCCTTCCGGATCCGTGACCTTCCACTCGCCGATCCAGAAGTCGAACTGCGAGTACTCTGGATCCGCGCACCTCGGCGCCGGCTCACCCTCCTGCGCCTTCCCTGGAGCCGTCTGGGCCATGACCAAGCACACGCACAGCACGACGCCCATCCATTTCATGCTCATGCGCCTCCTTTTCGAGATTGAATCTAAATTTTACGGCATGGCGGGGCTCAGGTTTTCTTTTTCCCTTTGGCACCGGCAAAGAAGTCCTGGAAGACCGCCACATCCGCATTCAGATGCTGCGTCGGAGTGAGCAGAGGACCGAAGCGAATGAGCCTTGGCCCGTAATCGAGGGCGACCGCAAAGATCGGGACCCCGGCCGCTTTCGCGATGCGGTGGAACCCGGTCTTCCAACGGTCGACGGAGCTTCGCGTCCCTTCGGGCGACAGGGCCAGAATGAGCTTCTCTTCGCCCTTGAAGCGAGCCGCCATATCCTCCACGACACCGCTTCCGGGCTGGCTGCGATCCACCGGAATGCCGCCGAGACCGCGCATGAGGGGGGCTAAGGGACCCTCGAAGAGCGTGTGCTTGCCGAGGAATCGGAGCTCGAGGTCGAGCGCGAGCATCGCGGCGGCTCCGATCACGAAATCCCAGTTCGAGGTGTGGGGAGCAACGATGATCACGCCCTTGGAGAGCTTTGGAATGCTGCCCTCGAATCCCCAGCCGGCGACTTTGAGGACGGCTCGCCCGAGGGCGCGAGGCCAGCCCCAGCCCCGACGTGGAAGCTCGGGAGGGACCTCGGGGTACCGTGTTTTCGCCATCTCGGCGAATTATATGACCTTCCGGTCCGCGATCGCTCCCCAGGGATCACTCAGGTCGTCATCCTGGGTCGGCCACCGGCAGGGTCGGGGTATGCCCCGCCCCGACACAACGCAGGCATCATGGCCCCGACAACCCTTCGTCAGTCCGAACCTGCCAAAAAAAGCCCGCCTCGAGGGCGGGCATCCGGATGAAGGAGGAGGTCTCAGAACTCGATTCGCAACCCGAGCTCGTAGCTGCGAGGCAGATTCCACGAGATGGCTTCACCCGTTTCGAAGGCGCCGCAACCGCTGATCAAATTGCACACACTGGTCCCGTACTCGTTGCTGAACGTGTTGTAGACAGTACCGATCAGCAGGAGCCGTACACGATTGCCGAAGGTGAAACCCTTGCTCAGCTGAAGGTTGAGGTTGTGGGCGTCGAAGCCGTCGCGGCTGCCGCGTGGCTCCGTGAAGTAGACCCCGTACCAGAATGTCGGATCGAGAACGTCGAACGGCGTGGCCTGCGGTTCCCAGGTGAAGGCCGACGACCAGAAGCCGTCGAAAGCGATGGTCCAGTCGCCCCTGAAATAGAAGAAACCGTTGAGCTTGAACTGATGGGCGCGGTGGTCGCGGAGGTAGCCGTAGCGGTTTTCGAAGTGCCAGGGGTAGAGGTCGAAATCCTCGCTCGCTCCCTGGCTCCACTCCATGTTGCCCTCTGACTTCGAGTAGGTATAGGAGGCCAGCACGGTCAGCCACGACAGCGAACGGGACTCGAATCGGAGGATGTAGCCCTGATAATCCCTGGCGAGGTCGGGAAGGTTGCCGAGGAAGTACTCGAAGCACGGTGCTCCCTGCGTCGGCTCGGGGATGTTCCCGGAGCAGGTGTCCTCGAAAATGTCGCGGGTCTTCTTGTCGACATAGGTCAGCTCGACCGACGCTCGGCGTCCGACCTCCCGTTCGTACGAGAGGCTGAGGGTGTCGGCAAAGGTCGGTCTGAGATCGGGCTGGACCAGCGACTGACCGATCCCGGAGGTGTTTCCGGGGAGGAGGAACCAGCCGAAGGGGTCCATTCCGTCCGGATCGTCGGGCCGGTACTGGAAGCCGAACAGACCGGCCGTGAACTCACATTGTGAAGGGTCCGTCACTCCGATCAGAAAACCCCAGCTCATGCACGAGGACCACAGATAGGACGGTTCGTTGCCGGCGCGGAGCACGAAGGGCAGCGAGAGCGAGGCCGGATCCATGAATCGGCCCCAGTTCGCGCGGATCACGTTTCGAGCGTCGTTGGTGAGATCCCACGCAATGCCGACCCGGGGCTGTGTCTTGCTCATGTCCGCGATCTGGCGGTCGGCGTTGTTGTCATAGCTCACCTGGTCATAGCGGACACCCAGCTTGAGGGTCAGATTCGAGAGCACGCGCCACGAATCCTGGAGGTAGGCGGTGGCAAGCTGGCCGCTGTAGTTCTGCTCGCCCGCAGTGACGGTTTCCAGCATCTGCGAGGGGAAGGCGAAGGGCGCGCCGAAGTCCTCGTACGAGAAACCGACCGATCCTGGCGAGCACGCTCCGCCCAAGGTGCCGGTCGAACAGTTGGCCCCCGGGAAGTCGGTCGCCGAGTACTGCACGCCGATCTTGAACTCGTGCGACCCCGCCGCGGTACCGGCAAACCAGGTGAGATCGGTGGCGAAGTCGTCCCTGTTCCGCTCGGTGTACTGCTGGTTGGGATGGTTCGCGGTGGTGAGGAAGGTGGTGACATTGAAGTGGGAAGGAGTCTCGAGATCGCCGGACATGGGCAGGGAATCCAGATTCGAGCGATAGACGCCAGCCACTGTGTTCCACACTGTCCTGTCCGACAACAGCCCGTTGAGCTCGACCGCGAAGACATCCGCCCCTTGCTTCTGGCGCGAGGTCGCCTCGGGCGCCACGAACTGGGATGCGTTGTCATTGGCGATCTCGGCCGGGTCGCCCGAAGCCCTGCCGACGAGGCGCCAATTCTGTCCTGCTTGCCAGGTCAGCTTGAGATTGTAGTTCTGGCCCTCGAAGTCACGCGTAGTCGGCGAGTTGACCGGGGTGAGCTCGGAGTTGAAGTACTCGTAGGCGACGAAGAACCACAGCCTGTCTCGTACCAACGGCCCACCGAGGGTCGCCGCGATGTCCTGGAACGAGGTGTCCTGGTTCGACGCATCGTAGTGATCACCGCTTTCCTGGAAACCACTTTCGCTGTAGCGGACATCGAAGGTGCCGGAGAACTGGTTGCCACCCGACTTCGTGATCAGGTTGATCAAGCCGCCGGTCGCGCGGCCATACTCGGCCTCGAAGCCCGAGGTCTGCATCTCGACCTCGGCGATCGCGTCGTAGTTGTAAAGCGTGCCCCACGTCGAAGATAGCGGTTCCGTGGTGTCCACCCCATCGATGAACCACGCGTTCTCGGAAAGCGTCGATCCAAAAACATTCTTCTGGTCGAAGCCCGTCACTCCCGGCGTCTGGCCGATGATCCGGTAATACTTGCGATTCTCCGCACCAACCGCAGAACGCTGCATGTATTTTTCGTCGAATATCTGGCCGGTGTTGATCTGCGTCGGGTCGATGACGGGGGCGACAGTCGAGACCTCGATCGAGCTCTCGAAGGTGCCCTGCGGCATGACGATGAAGAGGGAAGCCGCGCCGCCCAGCGGCACCTTGACCTCCTGACGCTCCTGGCTGACAAAGCTCGACAGGACGGCCTTGACCGTGTAGTCGCCGGGGCTCAGGCTCACGAACTGAAAGCCCCCGTCACCACCAGTGACCCTTGCCTGTTCGCCGCCGATCAAGGCCGGCGAGCTGATCGTGACGGTCACACCGGCTAAGGCCTGGCCGCCCTCGTCGGTGACCGTGCCGATGATGCGGCCGGTGGTCGTCTGTGAATGTGCGACGCCTCCCACCAGCAACGCCACCGTCAAGACCACCACGGTCGGGACGTGGCTCTTGCGGAACATCTGCGCCCTCCTTAACCTTCCCGCGAAAAAATCTTGAACAGAGACCAGGGGGATGTCGAATCCCCGCACTCTAAACAGTTTATAACAACTGACCTATGTCAACCCCGAATTTGTGGTTTCCATCGGTCGACGACGACGGTACCCGGATGCAATTCGCGCCTCAAACCCTTTGTTATGATCTAGGACGCCGTGTCGGCGCGCCGCCGGAGGACATTCATGCGAAACCAGGTGCTCTCGACCTTCATCATTTCAACACTGCTGTGCTCTACCGCCGTCGCCGCAGGCGAGCGCCCGGGGCCCTTCCAGATGGCGATGGCCGATCTCGATGCGGAAACCGGTGGTCGCCAGCACGTGGTCGTCGATCCCGCGACGGCGCGCGCCCGCCTCATCCAGGTCCCTCCGGGGTCGCTTCAGCTGGAGGGCGCCACACCGAAAGCCAAGGCCGATCGCTTCCTGGCCCTTTACGGTGATCTCCTCGGTCTCCCGGCAACCTCCCGCGAACTGGAGCTGGTGAGCGCCAACGAAGATCGAATCGGAATGACCCATCTCACCTATCGGCAGACCTTTGGCGGGATCGCGGTCTTCGGGGCACAACTTCGTGTCCATTTCGATTCGAATGGAGAGCTCGTGACGATCAACGGGACCCTCGTGCCCGATTTGGCGCTCGACACCGACCCCACCATTTCACGGGACGCTGCGGAATCCACCGCACGCGCACTTCTCGCGAAGGAGCGCCGGATCCCACCTGACAGCCTCGATGCGTCTGACGCCGAGCTTGTGGTCTATCGATCCGGTCTCGCTCGTGGGGTCCCCGGATGGAACCATCTCGCTTGGAGGGTCGAGATCGGCAATGGGCAGGGGGTCCGTGAGGACATCTTCATCGATGCACATAATGGAAGGCTGATCGACCGCATCGACCTCATCCACTCCATCACGAGGACGATCTACCACCGTGACACCAACACCGTTCTGTGGAGCGAAGGCAACGCGACGCCGTTCTCAGGGCTCACGACGAACAAGGACTTCGAGGTCAACGACCTCATCGATTCGGCTCAGGAGACCTACGACCTCTTCGCGAACATCACCGCCGGTCAGTTCCTGTCGTACAACGGCAACGATGCTCCCATGAGAAGCATTTACGAGGCGAGCTTCCTCGAGTGCCCCAATGCCACCTGGGACGGTTCAACGACCAACTTCTGTCTGGGTTTCGCGGTCGACGACGTCATCGCCCACGAGTGGACCCACGGCTATACCGACTTCAATCACAACTTGATCTATGCCTGGCAACCGGGGGCCCTCAACGAGAGCTACTCCGACATCTTCGGGGAGATCGTCGACCTCCTCAACGGGCGCGGGTTTGACGACCCGGACAGTCCCCGCACAGCCGGCGCCTGCTCGTCGTTCGGCGGGAACATTCTTCCGATCCTCGAGGTCGTGTCTCCAGAGTCGATTGCGCGCCAGTACGATTCTGCGGGCGCGATCTGGAATCCAGAAACCTGGTCCGTGAGCGGCACGGTCGAGCTCGTCAATGACGGTACGGACACGATGACCGACGCGTGCGAAGCGTTGAATGGTTTTACCGCGGGCCGGATCGCCCTCATCGATCGCGGTGCCTGCCAGTTCCGCACCAAGGTCCTCAACGCCGAGGCCGCCGGTGCGGTGGCCATCATCGTCGCCAATAACGAGGACGACACCTTGCTGGGCATGTCGGGCGGCGATCCGCCGCCGGAGATTCCCGGCCTGTTCGTCGGGCTGACCACGGGTGAGACCTTCAAAACAGTCGTCGAGCAGGGCCTCGAGGTCACCATGGGAATCAACGCCTCGACGGACGAGTCGGTCCGCTGGCTGACGGGCGAGGACATCAGCGGCAGGAGCGGCGGTATACGCGACATGTGGCACCCTCCGTGTTTCAACGACCCGGGCCGGGTGTTGGAAACTCGGTATTGGTGCGGCACCGGCGACAACGGCGGCGTCCACATCAACAGCGGCGTCTCCAACCACGCCTTCGCTCTCCTGGTGGACGGCGGCACCTACAACAGCCGCACCATCACCCCCATCGGCATGACCAAGGCGGCCCACATTTACTGGCGGGCGATGAGCGTCTACCAGGGTCCGACCACCGATTTCCCCGAGCATGCCGACGCGATGGATCAGAGCTGTGCCGACCTGATCGGTCAGCCGATCACCTCGCTCACAACTGGAGAGGTGATCGGCGACACGATCGATGCCTCCGACTGCCAACAGGTGGCCAATGCGATGGCGGCGGTGGACATGCGCACCGAGCCCCCCTGCGACTTCGACGTGATCCTGGAGCCTGACCCACCCGTTCTCCCTGCGGGGAAGGTCGTGTTCTTCGAGAGCTTCAGCAGCGACCCCGGTCCGGAGTGGGTCGTGTCCACTGAGGGCGTTTATAGCGAGTACGACGGTGATCTCCACGCCTGGAGGTGGACGGACGACATCCCTCCGGGCGGTGATGGCGGCTCATACTGGGCGATCAACAGTGCCGGCCCTCGCTACGGTAACTGTGAAGCGGGCATCAACGACCAGTCCGGAGTGGCGCGTCTCGAAAGCCCGCCTATCGCAATTCCTGGAACCGCAACCGGTGCCATTCTCGCCTTCGACCACTGGGTTTTCACCGAGGACGGCTGGGACGGCGGAAATCTCCGGATCAGCGTCAACGGCGGCGAGTATCAGCCGGCAACGACCTCGACGTTTCGATTCAACCCCTATAACTCGGAGGTCATCGATTCCCTCACCATCGAAGAAGAGCTGATCGAGAATACGAACCCCATTGCTGGTCAGGCGGCCTTCACCGGTCAAGATGAAGGCCACGTATTCGGCGGCAGCTGGGGCCAGTCGCAGATCGATCTCGGGTTCTTTGGCGTCCAAGCCGGCGACACCGTTCGCATTCGCTGGGATTTCGGGATCGATGGCTGCAACGGCCGTGTGGGCTGGTACGTGGACAACGTTCAGGTGATCGCCGAAGGCGTCGTCACGAAGCTCCCGGTCCGCCGGACCACGGGCCGCCGCGTTGGCGCCGGGGGGCCCTTCTGATCCGCTGACGGCCGCGAATTCCGCTGGTCATGACCGCGTGTGGGACGGCGGGAGAAGCATCGTCCCATGCTGGAACAGAAAAAGGCCCCATATCCGCTGAGAATACTGGCACGGAGCTTGCTCAATCCATGTGCGACCGATCGACACGAGGGCGAAACGGTCAGGGAGCACATCATGGCGAATCACACCGACACCACACGCGATCAGCAACACGAGCTCGAAGATCTGCGTGATCCGATGTCCGCGCCGGACATGGTTCACGTGGTCATCTCGACCCGTGAGGAAGAGCTTCTGTGGGCGGTTTTCGACGGCTTTTCCGAGCTTTCGTCGGTTCGTGTGACCGGCTGCTCGACCCTCCCCCAGACCCGCCAGATCTGTGCCGCCGACCCACCCAACTACCTCATCATCGACATGGACCTCCTCGAGAACGAGCCCATGGATCTCATCACGCTCGCAAATCTCAGCGACTGCAGGAGCCACATCGTTGCCCTCACGGACCATCCGGTCTTCGAGATCGGCGCCAGATTCGGAAAGGCTCGGCTCACCTTCCTCCAAAAGCCTGTCTCCGCTCACGATCTCCTGTTGCTGCTCCGGCTGCGGATTGTGGACGGGGTCGAGGAGCGCGCCGACGTCTGTTAGATACACAACCTCCTTTCACTCCCGGTATGACCTCGCGGACACCCCTGCGAGGTCATTTTTTCGGGATTGCGAATCACGCGTTCATGGAATGAGCCGCCATTCATTTTTGCGACAAATTCTCACCTGAACGCCTCTAAGTTCTTGTAAGGGTTGACAAATTAACCTATTGCTTATATTTTCATAATGTCGATAGCAGCTGATGCTGTCAAACTCGTTCGAAAACGCCCGTGCCTTTTTGCCTACCTGTTCATCCCACCTGAAAAACCCACCAATAAACCAACCCTATGGACCCACCTTGCTCACGGGCTTTCGACGAGTTTGTCTGGCCGGAGTGGAGTCGCCACGGTAACCCCGTGGCCTCGTCGATCGTATTGACCGTCGATGGGCACAGCAAAGGACTCGTGTTCCGGCGATAATGATCTCCGGCACTTCTCATGAAGCGATCCCTCGTCACCGTTTTCGTCGTTCTCTCCATCTGGGCTCCGCTTCTCCCGGCCGGCGATGTGTCGCTCCCACGACCGGGGCAGAAGTGGATCGAGGTCAAGACCACGAACTTCACTTTCTTCAGCAACGTCGGTCGCCTGTCGACACGCTTGGTCGCCGAGGACCTCGAAGAGCTCCGCGCAGTTCTCGCCCAGCTCACCGACTACGACCTGCAGGCGCCGGTGCCGACCCTGATCTACGTCTTCAGGGGCGACAGGTCCTTCCTCCCCTACAAGACACTCTATGAGGGCCGTCCAGCCGCCGTCAGCGGCTACTTCATCGGCGGGGAGGACGCCAATTACATCGCCATCAACGCCGACGCTCCCGACGCCTCGGCCCTCGTTTACCACGAGTACGTGCACTACGTCGCGAACAACAACATGTGGTATCTCCCGGTGTGGTTCTCGGAGGGTCTGGCCGAGCTCTATGAGAGCTTCGAGGTTTCCGGAGACACGGTGTACATCGGCTTGCCCGTCCTGCGACACGTCGCAGTGCTCCGACACTCATCCCTCATCCCGCTCGAGGAGCTCTTTTCGGTTCACCGCAGCTCGGAGCTCTACAACGAGGCCGACCGAAAGGGGATCTTCTACGCCCAGTCCTGGGCGCTCGTCCACTACCTGCTGTTCGGTGACGAGACCAGGCGGCAGGAGCTCGGCCAATACCTCGGCATGGTTCGAAACGGAGTGCCGTCGGAAGAAGCGTTTGCAGCCGCCTTCTCCACAGACTACAAAAGCCTCGGCGCGAGTGTCCAGGCTTACGTCCGTTCATTCCGTATTCCCTGGATCGAATCGAAGGCCGAAATCAGCCTCGACGCAGACCTCGAGATCCGAAAGATGCCATACGCCGAGGTCCTCTTTCGCCTCGGCGAGCTCCTGGCCAATCAGCCGGATCGCCCTGAGCGTCGGTCCTACTTCGAAGCGGCGGTCGAGGCTGACCCGAATCACGGCCCCTCCCTCTCGTCCCTGGCTGTCGAGGCCGAGCTCCGGGCGGACTGGAGCCGGGCCGATTCGCTCCACCGGAAGGCGGTCGCCGCGAACCCGGAAGATCCATTCGTCCTGTACAGGAGGGGGCGTTTTTTGAGTCGGCGTGGCGCCAACCACGAGCAGACCGCCGCGATCCTCAGTCGCAGTGCCGAACTCGACGCCTCCTTCGCCCCCGTTTGGGCTTTGCTGGCAAAGGTCTATGCGGATGCCGGGGTGACCTCGGATGCCGCGCTCGAGGCGGCTCGGATCGCGGTCTCGATGCGGCCCTCCGACATCATGGCCACCCGCGATCTCGCGCGGCTCTACCTCCGCCTCGATCGACGCAAGGAGGCAGTCACCTTGATCGAGACCTCGCTCCGCTCGAACCCGCGGGTTCAGGGGCAGGCGTGGATGATGGTCATCGAACAGGACCTCGTCAGGGCCCGGGAGCTCCTTCAGGAGGACCGTCCTGCCGAGGCCATGCGAAGGATGGACCTCGCCGAACAGCTGGTCGATCGCTCGATGAATCCCGTCATTTCACGCTCGAACGTCGAAACGGCCAGGCGATCGATCCGCGAACATCAGGCCGCATCCCTCTTCAGCCGGGCGCAGGAGCTCTTCCAGGAGGACGAGCGGGAGGCGGCGCGCGAGCTGCTCGAAGAGGCGATCGAGCTCGTCGGAGATGGACCGGTAGCCTCGTCGAGCCGGAAGCTCCTCCAGATCATCGATCACCCTGAGCAGCCGTCATCGGCGCCAGTGTCGACCGTCAGCTTTTCCCCGACCGCGACGGAGATCGACCATTTCAACCAGCTCATCGCGAGCAGAGAGTTCGAATCGGCCCTGCTTTTTCTCGAGGGCATGCGGGACAGGGTCGGATTCGAGCGCCGGGAGTGGCTCGAAGACCGGATAGCTGAGGTCCGTCGCACGCTCGACTACAACCGCTTCGTCGACGAGTACAACCGAGCCGTGGAACTCTACAACGTCCGGAAATACGACGAGGCGATCGATCTGCTCGAGGCGCTTCTCGAGACCCTGCCGGAGGGCGGCGAGGCGAACTCCGCACAGGCGCTGCTGGACGATGCCATCGCAGCGAAAAGATGACGGGTGATCCAAGCTGTCCGACCGCGCACGATTTCAGAGGCCCTCGGGTTCCTCGGCGTCGCACCACGACAGAAGGACCTCGTGGCAGCCTGGCTCGAAGCTGACAAAGTGCAGGGCGAAGCCGGTGACCCTCTCGCGGCGCGGCTTGGCGTGGCGAACCACCTCGCCGGTGCCGCGGACGATCTCGCCGTTCGGGAGCTTGAAATCGAACACACACAACGCGCCGACAGGGAGCATTGGGGCATCGGTCACCAACATCCCTGTCCTCGACAGGTTGGCGACCCAGCCTTCGTAGTTCTCGTTGCCATCCTCGAGGCTCGTCTGGAGGCGGGTCGGAATGCGTGGCGCATACCGAGGCGCCACCTTGAGCAGGTGGGCGGCCCCCTGCCCGAGGGTTCCGAGGGGCTCCTGCCCCGAAAAGACCAGGAACGGACCACCCCTCACGCCCGACCGGGCTTCGGTGGCCATCTCGGGGATCGTGAGAAGAAGCAGGGAGGCCGTCTTGCTGACGCTCGACTCGCTGCGGATCGACGCCACGAACTCCCGCAGCTTCATATCGGGAAGGGGGTATCGGCAGATCACGAGGTTGAAGCGCTTGCGCTTGGCCAGCAACTCGGCCTCGGAGCCCTGCGCCGCGTTTTGAACGGAGAGGCTCTGCCGCTTCAGCAGCGGTGCGATTCGCTCGAAGGTCTCATCGTCGAGAGCGACGGTGAGGATCGACTTTTTTTCTTCCACCGTGCAACCGCTCCCTCAAAAGAAAGTCCAAAGCAAACTATGTCACCGAACCAGTTTAGACCATCCCAGGAACAAAACAGCCGATCGTTCGTTGAATATCGGGAGGACATACCGAGCGGAGGAAACGATGATTGAGGTCGAGCACCTGGGCAAGAGCTTCGGGGCTCTCGTCGCGGTCGACGATGTTTCGTTCACGGTCCGGCAAGGCGAGATCTTCGGGCTCCTTGGCCCCAACGGCGCCGGAAAGACCACCAGCATCAACATGATCTGCGGCGTTCTCAAACCCGAGAGTGGCCGCGTTCTGATCGGCGGCAAGGACATCTGGCTCGAGCCGAAGACCGTCAAGCAGCAGCTCGGGGTCGTTCCGCAGGAGATCGCCGTCTACGAGGACCTGAGCGCTCGCGACAACCTCAACTTCTGGGCATCGCTCTACGGCCTTTCCGGACAATCCCTGCGTTCAAGGGTCAACGAAGCGCTGACCCTGGTCGGCCTTTCCGATCGTGCAGGCGACAAGGTCAAGGGCTTCTCCGGCGGGATGAAGCGGCGTCTCAATCTGTGCATGGGATTGATCCATCGCCCGCAGGTCCTTCTGCTCGACGAGCCCACGGTCGGCATCGATCCTCAGGCGCGGCTCAATATCCTCGAGGTCGTTCGCCAGGTGGCTGCCGCCGGCACGACCGTGCTCTACACGACCCATTACATGGACGAGGCGCAGGAGCTCTGCGACCGCATCGCCATCATCGATCACGGCAAGGTGCTCACCGTCGGCACGCTCGATGAGCTGACGAGATTGGCCGGCGAGGCCGAGGTCTTGCGCTTGACGGGCTCCTTTGACGATCCAACGGTCCGAGCGCGGCTGACCGCCCTCGATGGTGTCCGTATTCTCAAGGCGGACGAAAATCTCGCGCTTCTTTCGGTCGACGCTGAGGGACCTGGCCTGCTCGAGGTCCTCCCGGCCATCCTCGGCGCGGATTTGGGCGTCGAGGACGTGTCGATTCAGCAACCCAATCTCCAGAGTGTTTTCATCAGCCTCACTGGCAAGGAGCTTCGAGACTGATGGTTGCCCTCCAGATCGTCCGCCGCGACCTGGTGCGCTACGTGCGAAATCCCGTCCGGACCGCTCTGCTTTTTTCGATACCACTGGTCATGGCGGCCGTCTTCGCTCTTGCTTTCGGTGGCGGCGGTGCCGACGCCATCACCATCAAGGTCCTCCTCTTCGACGAGGACGAGGGCCTCCTATCGAAGCTTCTCGATGGAGCCGACGGGTCCTCACAAACCGATCAGAAGCTCGAAATCATCCCTGTCGGAGAAGAGGGCTACGAAATGATGGAGCGCGGCGAGGCTTCGGCGCTCATTCACCTTCCGGAGAACTTCACCTCCGACTTTTTGAACGGTGTTCCAACGACCATCGACGTGGTCAAGAACCCTTCGGAAAGGTTTCTGCCGAAGGTCGTCGACGAAGGTGTCCACATCGGAGCCGTCGGCCTGTCGGAAGCCTCGCGCGTCTTCCGATCGGAGCTCGAAACCGTGAGCGGGTTCACGAATCTGGACGGCTTCCCGGCCGATGCAGCGGTCGCCGGCCTTTCCACCAGCTTCAATCAGAAGCTCAGCGGCCTCGAACAGTTCCTGTTCCCGCCGATCGTCGAACTCGAGAGCGTCACCCTCAAGCCCGAGGGCCCAGAAGAGGAGAATCCCGACCTGAGCATCCTCGCCCACGTTCTGCCGGGATTTGCATTCATGGGCATATTGTTCCTCGCCCAGTCGGCGACGCGCGACATCCTGCTCGACCGAGAATCGGGTCTGCT
>JBFFBV010000070.1:0-23384 GCA_041560205.1 Candidatus Sulfomarinibacter sp. | reverse complement strand
TCATCCCATCGGGCCCGCGCCGGCTGCGCCGGAGCTCTTCGACCAGAGCGAACTCTTCAAAGGGCCCGTTGAACTCGCACGACAGGAGATCGCGGATGGCCTTGGTTTCGATCGGGACCTTCTGACCGACCCGGCTGAATTTAACCACCAGTACCAGGCACTCGCCGTCGATCGGTTTCGATGGAGAAGCGTAGACCGCGCCCGTACCCTCGAGCACCTCGCGGTGCTTGCGGAACCACTCGAGGTCGTACCAGTTGTCGGGCTGGAGGTGTTCGGCATGGGCGAAGCCCTCATTGGTGAGGTAGAGATCGCCACCGTTTTCGGTCACGGTGTGGATGTAGTCGACGCCCATCACATTGACGAGCTGAGCGCCTTCCGGGAGGTTGCGGATGCTGACCGGAGCGCCGGAAGATCGAGTTTCCGCGACCTCGCGGGCGCGTGCTCTGGGGTGTGTTGACGTGAGAGTCTCGGTCATTTTCACCTCGGCCAAACCCTGTCTGGCAACGGTGATTATCGCAGATCGTGGATGGTGCCTTGGGACCGGCCGATCAGTGGCTTTTGATTTTCGCAAGGCGCGCTATAATCCTCGACGGCATGTGGCTTGTGAAAAATCCCTCAAAACAAATCGGGAGACGGAGGAGAGACTGATGCTTGAACTCGAAAAGGGTACGGAAATCCTCGCCGAAATCGGTGGCATCGACAACCTGGAGGGCGCCAAGGCCCTGTTCCGGGAGAAGATGAGCGACCAGGAGCTGGCCAAGCTCGATGACATCACAACCGAGGCGGCGCTCCTCAAGATCGCCAACTCGATCGCGCTGTGCCAGCCCGACAGCGTGATGATCAACTCTGGCAGTGCTGAGGACGTCGACACGATTCGCCAGATGAGCCTCGACAAGGGCGAAGAGTCGAAGCTCGCGATGCAGGATCACACCATTCATTTCGATCTGCCCGAGGAGCAGGGCCGGATCGTCGACCGCACCTTTTATATCGTCAACCCGGACGAGAAGATCAGCGCGTTGGCCAAGAAGATCCTCCGTGACGAGGGCCACGAATACGTCAAGAACAATCTGTCCGGCATCATGCAGGGCAAGGTCATGATGGTCGGTTTCTTCAACCGAGGGCCGGCCGGCGCGCCGGCGACGATCCCGGCCCTCGAGATCACGAGCTCGACCTACGTCATGCACAGCGCCAATCTGCTCTACCGGAACTCCTACGACACCTTCGACCAGCAGGTGAAGGACACCGGCTTTTTCTTCACCAATGTCCATTCCGAAGGCCCGTGGCGGGCAGAGGACCTGCCGAATGCCCGGGTCTTCATGGACCGGTCGTGGCTCACGACCTATTCGATGTATTGCACCTACGCCGGCAACACCCTGCTGATGAAGAAGGGCAACCACCGTTTCGCGGTCGATCTCGCGACCTACTTCCAGGCCGGCAAGCAGCTCTCCGAGCACATGTTCATCACCGGCTTCGACGGTCCTGGCGGACGTTCGACCTTCTTCTGCGGCGCGGCGCCGAGCGGCTGCGGCAAGACCACGACCGCGATGGCGGGCGACCGTTTCGTGGGAGACGACCTCGCTCAGATGTGGATCGCGGACGACGGCACCATGCGCGCGGTCAATCCCGAGAAGGGCATCTTCGGCATTGTCGAAGACGTCAACTTCGACGGTGATCCCTACCTCATGAAATGCCTCCGTGAAGAGGGCACCGAGGTCATCTTCTCCAACGTCCTGATCGACGACGAGTTGGTGCCGCATTGGGTTGGCAACAACGAACCGCACCCGCCGAAGGGTCGCAACTTCCAGGGCG
Organism: Candidatus Sulfomarinibacter sp.; assembly: GCA_041560205.1. Taxonomy (GTDB): domain Bacteria; phylum Acidobacteriota; class Thermoanaerobaculia; order Thermoanaerobaculales; family Sulfomarinibacteraceae; genus Sulfomarinibacter. The sequence goes on along the minus strand of JBFFBV010000070.1, from coordinate 21,575 downwards.
AGTGGTGGGAAGGCAAAACCGATGACAACGGCAAGCCGATCCCGATCTCGCATCCCAACGCGCGCGCGACGGTGCCCAATGAGGCGATCGGCAACTACGATCTCGCCTCCGCCGAAAGCGCCGATGGGGTGCATGTCAAGGTCATCACCTATTCGGGCCGCGACAGCGATACCATGCCGCCGATTTGGGTGGCCAAGACGCCCAACGAAGGTGTCGCGATCGGAGCATCGATCGTATCGGCGGCTACGGCGACCGAGGTCGGGGTCACCGGGGTGCGGCGTCAGCCCTGGGCCAACGCGCCGTTCATCCCCGGCGCGCTTGCCGACTACATGCGGTCACAGTTTGACTTCTTCAACTCGGACGACCTGACCGACAAGCCGATTCTCGCCGGCCTCAACTACTTCCTGACCGCCGGCGCGCGTGGCGGCGAGGGCACTCGGCTGCTCGGCGAGAAGCGCGACGTCAAGGTGTGGATGAACTGGCTCGAGCGGCGGAGCCACGGCGACGTCGACGCGATCGAGACGCCGATCGGCTACCTACCCAAGTACGAGGACCTCAAGGAACTCTTCGCGGAAAAGATTTCGAAGGAATACCCGCGCGAGCTCTACGACATGCAGTTCTCGCTCTACGTCGACAATATCCTCGGCCGCATCGATCTCCAGGAGGAGGCCTACGGCAAGGAGGAGAACGTGCCTGAACAGCTCTACGAGGTCTACGCGGAGCAGCGCAAAGGCCTCGAAGCGCTCAAGGAGAAGTACGGTTCGGTGGTGACGCCGGCACAGCTGGAGGAAGCGGCGGGCTGAGAACGGGAAGCGCGGAGGGGCTTCGACGACTCCGGTGCCACCCCTCACATTGTTTGAATTCGTCGCGCTGCGGTGATGGGGCGTTTCAGGCAAACAATGTGAGGAGTGGCACCTGACTCGCTGACTCGGGAAGCGCGAGCCGGATTCAGTTACCCACAGGCGGAAAGCTGGCCATGATCTTCGCCACCTTCTTCGCCACCTTGTCGTCCGACGGGTTCATCTTCGTGAACGCACTCTCGCCGACGCCTCGCCACACGAGCTGGCGGTCACGACGGTCGACGACGTCGACGACCAGGGTTCCTTCGGGGTAGCTGGAGACCCATCTCGCTCCGCCGCCCCAGCCCCAGCCCCGTCCCCAGCGACCCCAGCCGTACCATCCGCCATGATGGACCACGACGCGGTTGCGAACGGCGGTGTAGAAGGTGACCAGAAAGTCGGCGTTGCGCGCTGAGGTCGATTCGAAGCCTTTGGCCTCGAGATCCTGAGCCATCGCCGAGGCAATGCGCCTGTCGACGATCGGGCTCATCTGAGCTTTGCGGGGCTCCTTCCCCCTGCGTTCGTAGATGGCGAAACTGGAGTAGCCCCCGAAGTCATGCTGCGAATCGTGATCGGCACGGACCGTCATCGAGGAACAAGCCAGGATCGTTGTGAGCACGACGAGAACGAGGCTGGTCATGATGAAACGACGCATGGTCTCTCCCTTCGGGGTTTGGACGATGAAAACCCGAGTCGGGTTGTCAAAAACAAGGAACGTTCCCCGGAGAAGCGCGTGCCGCAGCGATGACTTCGGTGCTACCGTTCGCATGGTCATCCTCGCACTCGGGGCAGCAGGGCGACAATGACAATGCGAAAGGTGGCACCCGACTCGCCGACGCCAAGAGCGCCTACCGGACTCCATCAGGCGGGCGGAAAGCTGGAGAAGACCCGATTCAACGACTGATCGATCTTCTCTTCTGTGTGGCTCTTTTTGCCGAGCACGCGGGTCGTCACGCCTCGCCACACGAGCTGGTTCTTGCCGCGGTCGATGATGTCGATGACGATCGTGCCCTCGTGATAGGTGTGGGCGGTGGTCCAGCTCCAACCCGGCCAGAAACCGTACCCGAATCTCCAGTGCGGGACCCAACCCCAGCCGTAGCCCCAGCCGGTTGTGTAAACACGCGTCTGCGGGCTGAGGGAGGTGTAGTAGGTGACGAGCAGATCGGCCTCGGTCGGTCCAACAGGACTGAGGCCTTTGTTCTTGAGATTGTCCGTAATGGCGTCCCGGATGCGACGGTCGACGAGCTGGCTGGCGCCTTCAGTCGGCCCCGCGTCCTCCTGGCTCTGATACCAGGAGTAGGTCGAGTAGGTCGCGAAATCGGCCTGCCGATCGAAATCCGTCTGCACGGTCGACGAGCATGCGAGCAAAAGAAGAAAAGTAGCCAGTGCGAGCACAGCACGTACTTTTCTCATGGATCACCTCCGGTCATGGTGTTATGCAGAATCCACGCCAGAGGTGCCAACCGCCAATCAAGAACGTTTGGCCGCGTCGACGACGCAGGTACCACCTTTCGCATTGTTCGTCTGGGACGCGTGCTCATATTGCAGAGCGACGAATTCAATTAATGCGAAAGGTGGTACCTTGCTCGTCGAAGCGAGAGGCGCTTGCCGGCGTTGCTGTCAGTTTTTCCTGAAGATCTGGGACAGCTGCTCTTTGGAGTGCGAGGCGGCGACCTTCTGGATTTCGTCGATGGCCGAAGGGCGCTCGTGATCGGGCGTTTTGGTGAGGCGACCCGCCCTCTCCTTGTTGATCTCGGTCGCCCATTTCTCGAGCCCGCGCAGCACGTCGTGACGCGTGAGGCGACCGACAAGCACGTCGTCGTCCAGTACCGGCAGACACGAGAAGTTGCACTCCAGGAATGCTCGTGCGGCGGTCAGGAGGTCCATCTCAGGTGTCACCATGACCTCGAGCGGGGACATGTAGTTGCCGACGCTGCCACCGGCGCGTTGATCGTAGGCCCAGTTGATGACGGTGCGAATGACGTCCTTCTCGGTCAAGAGGCCGACGACCTGTCCGTCGTCGTTCACGACCGGAATCGCCGGGAAGGACGACTGCGCGAGGAAGCTCATGCAGGGAGCCATTTCCTCGTCTTCGCGAAAGGTCCTCGCCGGCTTTTTCATGTACTTGCGGACGATCGGTGTCTTCGCCATTGGCGTCACCCCTCGGCAGATTTTTCTCAGCTTAGCACCAACCTGTCCACGATCAACCCGAGAGGACCTCCTGCAGGTGTTTCGAAGCCTTGACGTCCTTGGTATCCTCTGTGCGCTCGACTGCGTCAGGCGGTCGCAGAAAGCGGAAAAGAGACGGTCATGGCAGTACACGTCGTGAAAAAGGGCCTCGACCTCCCGATCAGGGGCGCGCCCAGACAGGCCTACGGGAGCACATCCCTGGTCGAAAAGGTAGCGGTCCTCGCACGCGATTATCCGTTCATGAAACCCCGGATGCACGTGCAGGTCGGTGAGCAGGTCAAACGCGGGCAGCTCCTCTTCGAGGACCGCAAGACCGAGGGCGTGCGATTCACATCTCCGGGCGCCGGCACCGTGGCGGCGATCAACCGCGGTGCGCGCCGCGCGCTGCAGTCCGTGGTCATCGACCTGACACCGAGCGAGCGACGGGGCAAACCCGAGGACAGCGATCTCCAACCCTTCGAGAGTTACACCGGCCGCCCGGTTTCCGAGCTCGATGGAGAGGCGGTTCGTGATCTGCTGGTCGAGTCCGGGCTGTGGGCCGCGATCCGGCAGCGACCGTTTTCGAAGGTTCCGTCGCCGACCTCGTCCTGCAGCTCGATCTTCGTGACGGCGATAGAAACCGACCCGCTGGCCGCGGACCCGGAGGTTGTCCTTGACGGCCAGCAGGAGGATTTCCAGCGTGGGTTGACGGCCCTCGGCAAGCTGACCGACGGCACCGTGTTTCTCTGTCGTGCTCCCGCCGCCGGCATCGAGCCTGGCGATGCTCCCCGGATCCAGGTGGAGGAGTTCGGAGGCAAACACCCGGCCGGGCTGCCGGGGACCCACATCCACTTCCTCGACCCCGTGCATCGAGAAAAAGTGGTCTGGTACGTCGGCTACCAGGACGTTGCCGCCATCGGGAGGCTTTTTGGCGCGGGCAGGCTGCCGGTGGGACGGACGGTCGCCCTCGGCGGGCCGATCGTCATCCGTCCGAGGCTCTTGAAGACCCGTCTCGGGGCCTTCATCGAAGCGTTGATCGACGAGGAGCTGTTCTTCGGAGAATCCAGGGTGGTCTCTGGCTCGGTGCTCTACGGGCACCGGGCGAGAGGTCCGGTCTTCGGTTATCTCGGCCGTTATGCCAGACAGATCAGTTGCCTGGCCGAAGATCACCGGCGGAGGCTGTTTGGCTGGGCGATGCCGGGTCGGGAACTCTTCTCGACGACCCGCGCGTACCTCTCGGGATTCCGGGGAAAGGCCGTCAAGTACGATTTCACGACCTCCACCAGGGGAAGCCACCGGGCGATGGTCCCGATCGGTCTCTTCGAGCAGGTGATGCCGCTCGACGTCATGCCGACCTTTCTGCTTCGAGCGCTGATGATGAACGACCTCGAGCGGGCCGAGGCCCTCGGCTGCCTCGAGCTCGATGAGGAGGACCTCGGTCTCTGCTCATTTGTCAGCCCGGGCAAGGAAGACTACGCACGTCATCTCCGCCGCAATCTCTTCGAGATCTGGAAGGAAGAGTCATGAGCGCTCTCCGCCGGCTCCTCGACACGGTTGGAGACCGATTGCAATCGGGTGGCAGGCTCGATCGTCTGTATCCGCTGTTCGAGGCGATGGACACCTTTTTCTACACCCCGGACAGCGTCACGACCGGGACGACCCACGTGCGGGATGCGCTCGATTTGAAGCGCATGATGTCGGTGGTTGTGGCTTCCCTGATGCCGATCGTGTTCTTCGCGATGTACAACACCGGCCTCCAAGCCCACCGGGCGATCATGGCGGGTGCCCAGCCGCTCGACCGCTGGCAAACGCGGCTTTTCGAGTCCATGGGCTATGGCTACACCACGGACTTCTGGGCCTGCTTCTTCCACGGTGCCCTCTATTTCATACCCGTCTTCGTAGCCGGCTTTGCGGCCGGCATCACGGTCGAGGTGATCTTCGCCAGCGTTCGCGGTCACGAGGTCAACGAAGGCTTCTTCGTCACCGGCTTCCTCCTCCCCTTGACCCTGCCTCCGACCATTCCCCTCTGGCAGGTGGCTTCGGGCGCTGTCTTCGGCGTGCTGATCGGCAAGGAGATCTTCGGCGGGACGGGGATGAATATCCTCAACCCGGCGTTGACTGCGCGAGCCTTCCTCTTCTTCGCCTACCCGGCCGAGATCTCGGGGGACAAGCCCTGGATCGCGGCCGATTTCGTGGGTGTCGACGGGTTTTCGGGTGCGACCTGGCTCGCCCGGGCGACTGCCGAGGGCTCGGATGTGATCGGCGCAGTGGGCTCCGCCGCGTGGATGGAAGCGTTCATCGGTGTCATCCCCGGATCGATGGGCGAAACGTCGGCGCTGCTCTGTCTCCTCGGTGCCGCAATCCTGATCATCACGAAGATCGGATCCTGGCGGACCATGCTCGGAGTCGTCGTGGGTTCGGCCGCGATGGCGATGCTCCTCAACGCGATCGGCTCCGACACCAATCCCGCTTTTTCGATCCCTTTCACGTGGCACGTCGTCCTCGGGAGCTGGGCATTCGGTACGGTGTTCATGGCGACCGATCCGGTGTCGTCGGCCTTCACCGACAAGGGACGGCTGATCTACGGTTTCGGCATTGGCGTGATGGTGATCCTGGTCCGGGTCGTGAACCCAGCCTACCCCGAAGGGATGATGCTGGCGATTCTCTTCATGAACATGTTCGCTCCCTTCATCGACCACTTCGTCGTGCAGGCGAACATCAAGCGGAGGTTGGTGCGCAATGCGTCAGGACAGTAACGCCTACATCATCGGCTTCGCGACCGCGGTCTGTCTGGTGTGCTCGATCGTGGTCTCGACCTCGGCCGTGGCGCTGAGGGAAAGGCAGGAGCGCAACAAGGTGCTGGATCGCCAGACCCAGGTGCTGGTTGTGGCTGGCCTTCTCGACGCAGACCGGAAGGCAAGCCCTGAAGAGGTCGAGGCTCTATTCGAGCAGAACGTCCGGATCCGAGTCATCGACCTCGAGACCGGGAATTATGACAATTCGATCGAGCCCTCCACCTACGATCAGCGCCGGGCGACGAAAGACCCCGCAGCCAGTCGGCAGGCCCCAGCCAACAGCGCCGGTCTGACCCGCCTACCCACCTACGGCCTCGTCTACCAGCGCGTGGAAGGCGAAGATGTCCAGTCCTTGATTCTACCGATCGAGGGCAAGGGCTTGTGGTCGACCCTCTACGGCTTCATCGCTCTGGCGCCCGATACGAAGACAATCCAGGGGATCACCTTTTACGAGCACGGCGAGACGCCGGGCCTGGGTGGAGAGGTCGACAACCCGAACTGGAAAGCGCTGTGGGTTGGTCGGCAGGCTTACGACCAGAACTGGCAGCCGGCCATCGAGGTCGTGAAGGGTGTGGCGGGACCGGTCGAGGAGGATCCGTACCGGGTCGACGGTCTCTCCGGTTCGACATTGACCGCCAGGGGGGTGACGAACCTCGTCCGGTTCTGGCTTGGCGAGAACGGCTTCGATCCGTACCTCGAGAAGCTCCGCGCAGAGGGGAGCAGCTCATGAACGCCAAGCAGAAGAGCGCACTCCTCGACCCCCTGTTCAACGACAACCCGATCGCCGCTCAGGTCCTCGGCATCTGTTCGGCCCTCGCGGTCACCACCAAGCTGGAGACCTCCGTCGTGATGTCGATCGCCGTCATTGCCGTGATGTCGATTTCGAACCTGACCGTCTCGCTGATGCGGAATCTGATTCCGCCGTCCATCAGGATCATCGTTCAGCTGACCGTGATCGCTTCGCTGGTGATCGTCACCGACCAGGTGTTGCAGGCCTTCTTCTTCGACATCTCGAAACAGCTGTCGGTCTTTGTCGGCCTGATCATCACCAACTGCATCGTCATGGGTCGCGCCGAGGCCTTCGCGATGCAAAACCCCCCCGTCGACAGCCTCCTCGATGGACTCGGCAACGGCTTGGGATACAGCCTGATTCTGATCGTCGTCGGTTTCTTTCGCGAGCTGATCGGTGCCGGAAAACTCTTCGGGATCCAGGTTCTCCCGCTGGTCACCGAAGGGGGTTGGTACCAGCCGAACGGGCTTTTCGTGCTGGCGCCGGGAGCATTCTTCATCATCGGGATCCTGATCTGGATGCTGCGGACCTGGAAGCCCGAGCTGCAGGAGGACTGAGATGTTGGAGCACTACCTCAGCCTCGCCGTCAAAGCGATCTTCGTCGAGAACATGGCCCTGGCCTTCTTCCTCGGCATGTGCTCGTTCCTCGCCGTTTCGAAGAAGGTTGACACATCGCTTGGCCTGGGCGCCGCGGTGACCTTCGTGCTGACGGTGACGACACCGTTGAACAATCTTGTCTACAACTATCTGTTGAAGGAGGGTGCGCTGACCTGGATCAACCCAGCGTGGTCGAGCGTCGATCTCAGCTTTGTTCGGTTTCTCGCGTTTATCGGATCGATCGCGGCCTCGGTGCAGGTCGTTGAAATGATCCTGGACCGGTACGCGCCGAAGCTGTACTCCGCGCTCGGCGTGTTCCTACCCCTCATCGCCGTCAACTGCGCGATCCTCGGCGGATCTCTGTTCATGGTCGAGCGAGACTACACCTTGACCGAAAGCGCGGTCTTCGGATTCGGCTCGGGCTTCGGATTCCTGCTCGCGATCGTCGCCCTTGCTGCGATCCGCGAAAAGATGGTCTACTCCGACGTTCCCGGACCCCTCCGCGGGCTGGGCATCACTTTTCTCGTGACGGGCTTGATGGCGATCGGCTTCATGGCCTTCGCGGGCATTCAGCTGTAGGCGGGTGGTGAGATGCTGACCGTCATCCTCGGAGTCGCCGTTTTCGTCTTCGTGATCGTTACCTTGGTGGTCGTGCTCATGGTCGCCAAGTCGAAGCTGGTGGCGTCAGGCGACGTCACCATCACCGTCAACGATGATCCGGACAAGGCCATCGTCGCCGCCGCCGGGGAAACGTTACTCAACACTCTGGCTGCGCAGAAGATCTTCATTCCTTCGGCGTGCGGGGGTAAGGGCACATGCGGGGTGTGCAAAGTGGAGGTGCATGCAGGTGGCGGTGCGCTGCTGCCGACCGAGACCTCGCACGTGAGCCGCGGAGAGGCCCGCAACGGAGTGCGGCTCTCGTGCCAGGTGAAGGTCAAACAGGACATGAAGATCGAGGTCGAGCCCGAGATCTTCGACGTGCGCAAGTGGCGATGCAGGGTGCGTTCCAACCGCAACGTTGCAACCTTCATCAAGGAGCTCGTGCTCGAACTGCCTGAGGGCGAGGCGGTGCCCTTCCGCGCCGGCGGCTACATTCAGATGGATTGCCCGCCCCACGTCGTCAAGTACTCCGACTTTGACATCGAGGAGGCGTACCGCGGCGACTGGGACAACTACGACATGTGGCAGTTCGTGTCAGAGGTCGACGAAACCGTGACGCGCGCCTACTCGATGGCCAACTATCCCGGCGAAGAGGGAATCATCATGCTCAACGTGCGGATTGCCTCGCCGCCTCCGAACATGCCGAATGTCCCGCCCGGGAAGATGTCGTCCTACATCTTCAGCCTCAAACCGGGTGACGAGGTCACGATCTCGGGTCCCTTCGGCGATTTCTTTACCAAGGAAACCGACAACGAGATGGTCTTCATCGGCGGGGGCGCCGGAATGGCGCCGATGCGATCGCATATCTTCGATCAGTTCAAGCGCATTCACACGGATCGAAAGGTCTCGTTCTGGTACGGTGCGAGGAGTCTCCGCGAAGCCTTCTACGACGAGGATTTCAACGAAATCGCAGCCGCCAACGACAACTTCGAGTGGCATCTGGCGCTGTCGGATCCGCTGCCCGAGGACGAGTGGACGGGCGACACCGGGTTCATCCACCAGGTCGTGCTCGACAACTACCTCAAGAACCATCCCGCGCCAGAAGACGTTGAGTATTACATGTGTGGCCCGCCGATGATGAACCAGGCGTGTATCAACATGCTGCTCGATCTCGGCGTCGAGCCAGAGAACATCGCGCTCGACGACTTCGGCGAGTAAGGCCTCGGAGGAGCGTGATGCCTCAGACCGTCCCACCCCCGCTGAAACGCCTGGTGGTGCCGGCGATCTTCGTCGCCGGCCTTTTCGCCGTCTACTTCCTGCGCCAGGGCCCCGAGAGTGCTGCGGATCGGGAGCTGGTGATCTCCGGGCCGACCATGGGTACCGAGTTCAACATCAAGGTGGCGACGGACGACCTGTCCGAAGCGCACCGTCAGCGCCTTACAGAAATCGTGCGCCGGGTGGTGGATGGCGTCGACCAAACGATGTCGACCTATCGACCCGAGTCGGAGATCGAGGAGTTCAACCGGGGCGGAACGGACGCCTACGAGGCGTCTCGGGACCTGATCGAAGTCGTGATCGAGGCGCAGCGGGTCGCTCGCCTCACCAACGGCGCGTTCGACATTACCGTGGGGCCGCTGGTGGATCTGTGGGGATTCGGTCCTTCCGGCGAGACCGAAGTACCGAGCGAGGAAGAGCTCCAGCAATTAGTCGCGGTGACAGGCTACGAGCAGCTCGAGGTCGACGTCGAGGCCTTGACGCTGCGCAAGGCCCGGTCCGACTGTCGCATCGACCTTTCCGCGATTGCCAAAGGTTTTGCAGCTGATCGAACGTCGGCCGCGCTCGTGCAAGAAGGGATTTTGAACCACATGGTCGAGGTGGGCGGCGAGGTGCGCGCCCGAGGCGTCAACGGCGCGGGTGAGGTGTGGAAGATCGGCATCGAACGGCCGACCGCCGCCGGCAGGTCGCTGCACACCGCGGTATCACTCGCCGACATGTCTCTCGCCACCTCGGGTGACTACAGGAACTACATCGAGCGGGACGGGGTGAGGATCTCCCATACCATCGACCCGCGAACCGGCCGGCCCATCACACACAATCTGGCGTCGGTCTCGGTCATTCACGCGAGTTGTATGACCGCCGATGCGTTGGCCACCGCCCTTGGAGTGCTCGGGCCCGACGAGGGCTTCGAGCTGGCCGAGCGGCAGGACATTCCGGCACTCTTCCTGGTGCGGCTCGACGACGGGTCCTTCGAAGAACGGCTCACTGGCGTGTGGCGGGCCCTGGTCGAGAATTCTGAGGACGGCCGTCCTGTTGGATAGGGTGAGACGATGCAGATTCTCCTCCTGACCTTCGTGCTCTTCAGCGTCGCGGTGCTCGTGATGACGGCCGGAGTGCTGATCAGTGGCCGCAGCCTCAATGGATCGTGCGGCGGCCCGAGTTGTCAGTGTGTGCGCGAAGACAAGGATCTCGGTGCCTGCGATTTCAACAAGTCGACGCTGCCCACACACCCGTCCTAGACCGCCCACCCACCCAGCCGGATACAAGGTTCAAGATCCAAGATACAAGGCCGCCCACCCGTGAGCTGGGGCCGAAACCATCGGCAGAAGACAGCGGCAGAGGGCAGTAGTCAGCAATCTGCGGCAGGGTGCAGGAGCCGCCATGTCATCGCACGGACCTCATCAAATAACTGCAAGGCCGTCTGAGCGTCCTTGGGTTTGACCGCTCGAGCATGTGCGAGCAGCCGAAGGTGGGAGTCGACCTCCTTCGCCGACGCATAGGCGATTCGCCAGTGATACATCCGGTCGCGACCCTTGCGACCATGGCCTTCGGCGAGGTTTGCTGGGACCGAGCTTGCCGACCGAATGACCTGGTCGGCAATCGATTTCAGCGGAGCTGGGATTCTCATCACCAGGGATATCGCGATCGCCGCAGCCTCAAGGGCTTTGCGGTGGGCGACAAGATTGCTGTCGGGATGGGCGTCGAGCATGATCACCTCCGGGTCGTTCATGCCCCTCCCCCAAGCCGGTGCGGCAGCCGATGTCAAGGGTGCGAAGCACCGGGTTCTCCCGGCTTGCCGTTGACATCGGCTGCCCACCGACTACGACCCCTCCTGAACGACCCGGAGGAGATCATGCTGCCCTTCCGCGGCACCTGATCGCCGTCCCTGTCTTCTGTCCCTGATCCCTGTCGCTGCCGCTGGTCGCTGTCGACCGGTGAAGGGTCGCTGAGTTGCCAGGGCCTATCCGCCAGAAACCATTTCTTCTGAGTCCGGGGGGGTGGGATCGTCGGGGTCATCCCAGAAGCCATGGGGGAGGGCGACCTTCTGGGTCCCGCTCCTCTTGCCACGGCGCACGAGGTGGCCGTGCTCGGGGAACGGCTCCTGACGGTCGATCGTCGCGAGGACCTCCTCGAGCTCCCTGAGATGCTGAACCCGCATCAGCCGTCCGCGCAGGCGGGCGCTCGATCGGAAGCCCCTCGTGTACCAGCCCCCGTGCTTACGGAACGACAGCATCGCTTGACGTTCACCGAACCACTCCACCAGCAGACGGGCGTGCTCGATCATCAGATCGGCGACGCCGCCGAAATCAGGCGGCGGCTGGGGATCCCGGCCGGCAAACACGTCGGCGAGATCGCGAAAGAGCCACGGGCGCCCGAGACAACCCCGGCCGATCGCCACCCCGTCGCAAGCGGTTTCACGGAGCATGCGAAGGGCATCCTCCGCGACCCAGATGTCGCCATTCCCGAAAACCGGGATTGACGTCAGGGCCTGCTTCAGCTCGCCGATGGCCTGCCAGTCGGCATGCCCGTCGTAGAGCTGGGCAGCGGTGCGGGCATGCAGGGTGACCGCCGCGCAGCCCTCCTCCTCGGCGATGCGGCCGGCCTCGAGGAAGTTCAAGTGATCGTCGTCGATCCCCGTTCGGAACTTGATGGTGACCGGGACCTCGCCAGCCGCGGTGACGGCCGCCCGGACAATCGACGCGAGCAGCTTCGGCCTGGCGGGGATCGCGGCGCCACCTCCCTTTCGCGTGACCTTTCGCACCGGGCAGCCGAAGTTGAGGTCGACGTGGTCGACGCGTCCTTCGCCGACGAGAAGCCGGACCGCTGCGCCGACGTAGTGCGGATCGATGCCATAGAGCTGCAGACTTCGAGGGTCTTCGTCGGGTCCGAAGTCGGCGAGCTTGAGAGTCTTCTCGCGCCCCTCGACCAACGCCCGGGCGGTGATCATCTCGCTGATATAGAGGCCGGCGCCGAAGCGGCGGCAGAGGGCGCGAAACGGGTAGTTGGTGACACCCGCCATGGGAGCGAGGACGACCGGCGGCGAGACCTCGAAGGGCCCGAGGTGAACGGTCGGATGGGACATCAACCCAAGGGTAAAGCAAAAACGCCGCGGGGACCGCGGCGTTCGGTATTCACAGGGCGCGAAGGCTTCACTTGAGGAGATTCTCGAGGAAGGTCGCGATCAGCACGACGCCGAACCCGGAAGCGCCTTTCGGCAGCCCGTTGTGGACCTTGTCGTTGTATCCGACGCCGGCGATATCGAGATGCGCCCAGCTCACCTTTTCTGGCACCCACTGTTTGAGAAAGGTGCCTGCGGTAACGGCACCACCCCAGCGCCCGCCGACATTCTTGATGTCGGCCCACTCGCTCTTGAGATACGAAAGGTACTCGTCGTAAAGCGGCAACGGCCACACCCGCTCGCCGACCTGATCGCCAATCTTGCGGAGCTCTTCGAGAAGGCTGTCGTCATTGCCCATCATCCCGGCTGCCTCGTGGCCGAGCGCGACGACGCAGGCTCCGGTGAGGCTGGCGAAGTCGATCACGATATCCGGGTTGAAGCGGGCAGAGTAGTGAAGAGCGTCGGCGAGGATCAAACGGCCTTCGGCGTCGGTATTGTCGACTTCGACCGTCTTGCCGCTCGAGGTGGTGAGGACGTCGCCCGGTCGGATGGCCGAACCCGAGGGCATGTTCTCGACGGCTGGGATCAGTCCAACAACCTTGATCGGCAGATCGAGGTCGGCAACGGCCCGCATCGCGCCCATGACGGTCGCGCCTCCGACCATGTCGGCCTTCATATCGCCCATCCCGGCCGCTGGTTTGATCGAAATGCCGCCTGAATCGAAGGTCACACCTTTGCCGACCAACACCACCGATTTCTTGGGTTTCTTCGGCCGGTGCTCGATCACGATCATCCGTGGCTCCTGCTCGGAACCCTGGCAGACGCCCAGAATGCCGCCCATCTTCTCCTTCTGGAGCTCCTTGACGCCGAGAATGGTGACGCGCAGGCCCTTGACCTCTTCCGACATCTCCTTCGCCGCCTGGGCGAAGGTCTCCGGGTTGAGATCGTTGGCTGGCCGGTTGCTGAGATCCCGGGCCAGCACCTGAGAGGTCCGCAGCAGTCGGACCGTCTTCAGGCGCTCATCAAGATCCTCCTCGCTTTCCTTGACGAGGGGGAGGATGTGGAGGCCGTCGATCTTCTCGAACTCGTTCTTCTTCGACTTGAACTGGTCATAGGTGTAGTCCGAGATCGCGGCCTCGCGGAGCGCGAAGAGACGAGATTCAGCGTGGGTGAGGCCGTTGACCTTGACGGGAACGCCGAGGGCGATCTGATACTCGCGGTTCTTGGTCGCCTGGCGCATCACCCGAACCAGGGTCTCGCGCATCTTCGAGTGGGTGATCTCTTTTTCCTTGCCGATGCCAACGAAGGTCATCCGATGGGCGATCGAGATCGGGCATTCGCCCGAGATCATCTCTCCTTCTTCGCCACGCGGGCCGAGAGCCTTGGCCTTGTTGCGAAGCGACTTGCGCTCCTTGGCGGTGAACTCGAGTCCGGACAACGGATCGCTGTCGCTGCTCTGGAGAATATAGATGCAATCGAGAGGCTCTTCGGGAGCTGTGCGGAATTGGTGAAGATCAGCCATTGGGTGAGGTCATTCCTCCTCGGAAAGTCGTCAATCGGCGCGGCATTGTAGCACACTCTCCCGAGGTCAACTTAACAGTTTGTCTATCAATGATTTATGATTATTTTGCTGGCGAAAAACGGAATCAATTTCCCGAATCGGGCACAAAGGTTGCTTGAACCCTTGTCAGGGATGCCGGGAGGCACCGACCGCATGAGCGAAAAGCTGTGCGGTCGGCTGGTCGAATGCGATGCAGCGGACGCTTTGCAGCGACGTGTTGGGATGGGCAACCAGCCACGCTCGCACCGCCTCGACGATTGTCGCCGTGCCCTCGTTCTTCGGATAACCGAAGATGCCCGTCGAGATGGCGGGAAGGGCGATCGAGCTCGCGCCGAGCTCCGCCGCGCGATCGAGGCTTGCGCGAACCGCCGAGCGGAGGAGGGACTCTTCGTCTCCGCTCCCCCAGATCGGACCCACGGCGTGGATCACCCACCGACTCGGAAGGTCGCCAGCAGAGGTCACGACCGCTTCCCCGGTTGGCACCGGGGCGATGCGGTCCGATTCTTCCTGGATGACGGTGCCACCTGCCGCGACGATGGCACCTGCAAGACCGCCGCCGTGCGCGAGGTTGGTGTTGGCTGCGTTGACGATGGCGTCGACCTTCTCCGATGTCATGTCACCGACGACGGCTTGCAGGACGCAGGTGCCGACGGTGGTCTGGGCGAGAATCTGAGGGTCCACGGCGCCATTCTACGAGATCCGGTGCGGGTAGACTTGGCGCATGAGGCGCTTCGAGTGGAAGCACGGCGAAGGAGCTGAGATGCAGGTGGGCGCTCTCGTGACGGCGGCGCGAGAGATTGGTCATCTGTTGCTGGAGTTCCCTCAGGGTGGGGACGGGCGAACGTTGCCGTGGTCGGTCATCGAGCCGTGGACCCGGAGCCGGGCGGTGACCGTATCGGAGGTGACCGGGGAGCTGGCGTCGCCAGCCCTCGAGGTGGCGCTGTGTTCGGATCTCATCTACCTCCGACCGCAGACCCGATTGAGGATCTCGGCCTCGACCGCGCCACCCTCCGACGGCGTGATCTGGGCGTTGGGGCGAGCGGGCAGGGCGGCCCTTGCCAGGGGTCTTCTGGAGGAGCGTGACCTGACGGCCGCCGATGCGGTGACACTCGGTCTCGCCACTGCGGTTGTCGCCGACGACGATCCCTTGCCCCTTCCGAAATCCATTTCGCTCGCATCTTTGACTGCCGCACGCGATCTCCTGCGTGCCTCGGCACATGGGAGCGCGGGGCTCGCCCTCGAACTCGCCTCCTTCCGTCTCCTTTTCGCCGCCGGTGACCCCGCCGAAGGTGCACGCGCCTTCCTCGAGAAGCGCGACCCGAAGTTTTGACGACCAACCGACGGCCTAATCGAACCACCAAGAACACCAAGGCCACCAAGGATTTCGTTCGTGTTTTTTCGTTCAACACAAGGAGATGAACTGAGCCGTCAATACCGTAAGGCTTCAAGAGAGCGGATTTTTCGGAAACAAAAGGATTCCTTGGTGATCGACGTGTTTTGGTGGTGAATCGATAGCCCGCAGCAGCGTGCTACGCTCCCCAGCATGCGCGATGTTCGACGCGTGCTCGGGCTGGGTCGGCGCCACGCGGTGTGGATCGTGCTGGCATTTTTCAGCATGGTGCTGGCGGCCGCAGCCACGGTCTTCGCGTTCAATCTGGTGCGACCGATCTACGACCAGGTGCTGCGTCCGGCACCGGCCGAGGAGGCGACCCCGAGGCACCCGACGACCGGTGTCGTGGAGGCGCTCGACAGCTTTGCCGGTCGGGCCGAAGAGTGGTTGGCGGCGCGCGTCGGCGGCGACCGTTTCTCCATCCTGGCCTTGGCCGCTCTGGCGATCGTGGTCAAGAATTTCTTCGCCTTTCTCGCCCGATTCGCTTCGGCCCGCTTCGGCCTGGAGACGATCCACGATCTGCGCGACCGGTTCTTTCGAAGCCTGCTCGACCAGGGCCCCGCGTACTTTCACGAACGATCGACGGCCACCTTCGTTTCGCAGGCGACCCACGATGTCCAGTTGCTCCGCGAGGCGCTTGCCGAACGCTTGGGGGACGTCGCCCAGGACCTGGTCACGGTGCCGGTGATCCTCGTTTATCTGCTTTCCCTCGATCCACGGTTGACCCTTGCCACGGCCATGGCAGCCCCACTGTTCTTCCTGCCGGTCGTTCACCTGAGCCGGAGGCTCCGCACCCGCGCTCGCCAGGCGCAGGAGCGCACGGGCGATCTGGCGGTGGTGATCGACGAGACGGTTCGTGGTATGCGGATGGTGCAAAACTACGGCATGAAGGCCTTCGTCGTGGAGCGATTCGGTCGCGCCAACCGCAGGCAGTTTCTGGCGAGCCTCTGGGCACGAGCCATCCAGGTGGCGAACGGACCGGTCATGGAGATCGTCGGCACGGTGGCGGCTCTGGCGGTGGTCGCTTACGCGGCCTCGCGGATCACCGCTGGCGAGATGACCTTGGGCGACTTCTCGGCCTTCGTGCTTGGGGCGTATGCGATCTACAACCCGCTCAAAAGGCTCAACAAATTCAACCTCGTCCTGCAGCAGGCCTCGGTGGCTGCGGCAAGGCTCTACGAGGTCATCGATGCTCCGGCGGCGGTGGGCAGCCGGCCGAACGCGCGGCCATTGGATGGCTTGAGCGACGGCATCCGCTTCATGAATGTCGGTTTCGCCTACCCGCGGGGCCGACGCGTTCTGCGCGGATTCGACCTCCACCTGCCGCATCGAGCCACCCTGGCGCTTGTTGGTGTTTCGGGTGCGGGCAAGAGCACCGTGGCGCAGCTGATCCCGCGCTTCTTCGATGTCGACGATGGCGGCGTCAGGGTGGGCGGAGAAGACGTCCGGGATCTGGAGGTGGAAAGCCTGCGTCAGCACATCGGCCTGGTGACGCAGGAGACGCTCCTCTTCAACGACACCGTGCGGTCCAACATTCTGTGCGGCCGGACGGCATTCGGCGACGATGCCGTCGAGGCGGCCGCCAGAATCGCGGACGCCGAGACCTTCGTTCGATCCCTGCCGGAGGGCTTCGACACGATCGTCGGTGAGGGGGGCATCAAGGTGTCCGGTGGGCAGCGCCAGAGACTTGCGATTGCTCGCTCCGTGCTCGCGGGGCCATCGATTGTGATCCTCGACGAGGCCACCTCCGCCATCGATCCCGAATCGGAGGAGAGAATTCACGAGGCTCTGAGAGCCTTCTTGCCCGACGCGACGGTCCTCGTCGTCTCACACCGCCTGGCCACGATCATGCGTGCCGACATCATTGCCGTGCTCGAAAATGGTCGGGTGGCCGAGCTGGGGAACCATGCCGAGCTCCTGGCTGCAAACGGGGCCTACCACAGAATGGTTCAAACACATGACCTCAGCTAAGAGTTTGGAGTTTCGATATTTGAACGCGTGACCCGAACCCGGTACCCTGAATGACTGGAACAAAGTTTTTCGGAGGCGGTATGGCCTTGATGAGCATGACGGGGTTCGGGCGCGCCCGGGCCGAGCTCTCGGAGCGGCTCGGTGTGTCGGTGGTCGTGCGGTCGGTCAACCACCGATATCTCGACATCCAGGTGCGGACCAACACTCGCGAGGAAACGCCCGAGATCGACGCGGCGGTCCGCTCTGAGATCGCGAGGCGCATTCATCGCGGCAGGGTGACGGCGCAGATCAATCTCGAGAGGATTCGAACACCCGATGTCGACGTCGCTGTCAACACAGCTGCGGTGCGCCGAGTTCTGGACCAGCTCTCCAGCGTCACGGTGCCCGATGGCGTCGGGGCGTCGGTAGCGCTCGGTGATGTCCTCGCGGTACCCGGGCTGATTACAGTGGCTTCACCGGAGACCATCCTCGAAGAGTCAGAGCTTGAAGGGCTGAAGACCGTGGTTTCGAAGGCCGTGGCTGAAGCTGTATCGATGCGGGGGGAGGAGGGTAGGGCGCTGGTCCAGCAAATCGAGTCCGAGCTGGCGGAAGTGGTCGCCTTCGCCGATTGGTTCGAACCGAAGATGCCGGAGTTTCGCCAGGGTTTGTTCGACCGCGCGAAGAAGCGAGTGGAAGAGCTCATCGGATCTCAGGGCACCGCAGACCCCGATCGGATCCTCCAGGAGGCCGCTGTGCTCGCCGACCGAGCGGATGTCGCCGAAGAGATCGTGAGGTTGCGGGCACACCTCGACAACTTTGCGGAGCGAATGACGTCTGGGGGGATCGTGGGCCGATCGCTGGATTTTCTGTGTCAGGAGATTCACCGCGAGCTCAACACTCTGGGCTCGAAGTGCCGTGAGCTTGGAGTCGCCGACCGTTTGGTGGACGCGAAATCATCCGTCGAAAGAGTTCGCGAGCAAATTCAAAACCTGGAGTGATTCCGGGTTGTTATGATCGGTGGGGTGGTGTTGATGGTCTGGAGGGCGGCCGGGTCGTGAAGAACACGCAGGTCTCGGGCCACGACGACGTCGAGGTGACACGTGCGGGCTAGGCGGCAAGTGCTGCTGCAGACGCGGATCGCCCGCCACATCGCCTTCGCGGTGGTGGTCAGCCTCGTGCTCAGCGCCCTCGTCCTGGTCGTGTTTCGCCACACCTCGGTTCGGCGCAACATGGAACGATCGGCGCGAACCTACGCACAGCTGATCAGCGAGCCCTTGGCCAACCAGGTCGGTTTCCACGGTTCGTCCGGAAAAAACGTTCTCGATCTCCAGGTGACTCAGCTCCGGGAGCTCAACGACGACATCGAGCGTCTCGAGATCGTGGACGTGCGCGGCAGGGTCGTGTTGCGTGCCGAGGGTGGCAATGTCGTCCTCTTCGGTGATGGTATCGACGCGCCAGTGATCACCGATCGCGAGCTCCTGCGGGCCATTGACGGGCTCGATCCAACCGCGAAGCAGATCACCGAGGCTGACGGGAGCGACGCATACCGGGTGGTCGCGCCGGTGGTGAAACAGTGGGGCGAACACGTCTATTCGCTGGTTGGGACATTTACCTACGCCAACGTCGACCGGCAGCTGCGTTCATCTCTCTGGCTTTCGGCGTTGATCCTGGCCATCGGTCTGGGTCTCGCTCACTGGGTCTCGGTGGCCCTCGCAGGGGGCATCACTCGCGATGTCGACCGCCTCCGTGCGGGCGTGCTGCGGATCCAGGAGGGACGCCTCGAGGAGCGGGTGTCGATCAACTCCAGGGACGAGATCCAGGAGCTCGCCGATGCCTTCAATCTGATGGCGGACGAGCTGGTTGCGACCATCCGCCAGCTGCGCGATGCGAATCGTGAGCTCGAGACGCTGGATCAAACGAAGGCTGACCTCGTCGCCAACGTCTCGCACGAGCTCAAGACCCCTCTGACCGCACTTCGGGGCTATCTCGAGCTGATGTCCGAGGGAGGCTTGGGGGCGGTCTCCGACGAGGCGTCCAGGGCGGTCATGGTGTGCCGGAAAAACGTCGAGAGGCTGTCCTTGAGGGTCGAGGAACTGGTCCAGCTGTCCCGTCTCGACCGCTTCACCGCCCTCGACTCGGCGCGTGAAGACGTCGATCTCAGGTCCGTGCTGGAGAGCGCCATCGACACCTTCAGGCCGCGCATGGAGGGCAGCGGCATGCACTTCGTGCTGCAGGTTCAGCCGGACCTCCAGACCATCGAGGCGAACCCCGAGCAGATCGAACGCGTGTTCCTCAATCTCCTCGACAACGCGGTCAAGTTCACGCCGCACGGCGGCACGGTTCTGGTGTTTGCCGAGTCCTGCGATCACGAGCGGCGTCAAGGCGTCTTGGTGCGGATCCAGGACAGCGGAGTCGGGATCCCGCCGACCGAGCTGATCCGCATTTTCGATCGCTTTTACCAGGTTGATCCGAGCTCCCGACGGCGCTTCGGCGGCATGGGTCTCGGGCTGTCGCTCGTGAGGAGCATTGTCGAGGCCCACCGGGGTGCGGTCTGGGCCGAGAGCGAAGAGGACGTGGGTTCGACCTTTTTCGTGTGGCTTCCCAACAGGGATTTCCCGTCTGAGGCCGTCGGTGACGGCGCTCCGTCTGTTAGACTCGAAGAAGCTGACGTTCATCGTCCAGCGGTGGGGGAGGCCTGATGGCGCGGGTTTTCGTGGTCGACGACGAACCGGATATGGTGGATCTCCTGGCGACGATTCTGAAGTCGGACGGATTCCAGGTGGAGACCGACACGGATGGACGCTCGGCGCTGGCGCGGCTGCTGGCTGACCCCCCCGATCTCGTCCTGCTGGATCTGATGATGCCCGACCTCGACGGGATGGAGCTGCTCAAGCTGCTCCGTCTCGACGCAAAGGGGGCCAGTGTCCCGGTGCTCGTCGTCAGTGCCCGGAGCGGTCACCAGGACCAGCTCGGCACATTGCAGCTGGGTGCAAACGCTTACATCTGCAAGCCCTTTTCTCCGCGCGAGCTCGTGCGCCAGGTCCGACAGCTGCTCGAGACGCCTGAAGCCAAGACGAGTGCTTGACCCGTATGGCACTGAACGGATTCGCCATCTCTGATCCCGTCGAGCTGAAGACGAGAATCCTCCAATACCGGGCGAGCCTCTTCGATCCGGTCACCAAGCTGCCCACCTTGCCGGTCGTGCTCGATCGCATCCGCAGGATGCTCGACGAACGAGGGTCCCTCCAAGTGCTGCTGGTGCGCATCGAGCACGAGCAGAATCTCGAGAGGATTGTCGGTTGGGAGCGATACGACGCCGTCCTGTGCAGCGTGTCCGCCCACCTCAGCGGGCTGCTCGAGGCCGCTGCCGGCGCCGGCAGCCTCCTGTGCCAGGAGAATGTGCGTGGGGACATATTCCTCGTCATCCTGGCCGACGACTTCGAGGCGGGGCGCCTCCACGACTCGTTGATCGACGGGATCACCATTACCCACGAAACCGGGGAGAGCGAGAAGATCGCAGTGCGGGTCGGCCAGGGAGTGATCAAGATGCGCCCGGCCCTCAGGGTCGAACGGACGATCTACAACGGTATCCTCGAGGCCCGGCAAGACTTTCACCGCCGCGGTGAAGCGCTCGATCAGGCCCGACTCGACGAGGTGCGCAGCATCCTCCGCACGGGTTCGATCCGAACTCTCTTTCAACCCATCGTGCGCGTGCCCGATCGCGAGATCATCGGCTTCGAGGCGCTCAGCAGGGGTCCCGACGGGAGCTACCTCGAGACCGCTGACAACCTCTTCGGCTTCACCGAAAGAGCGGGCATGCTCGGCGAGGTCGAGTTGCTGTGCGTGGATCGAGCCCTCAAAAACGCCGACCTGCTCCCCGATGGCTCCATCCTGTTCGTCAACCTTTCGATGCTCGGCCTCGAGTACATCGAATCCGAGGGCCTCGGGCTGACCGTGCGCGTGCAGGAGGCCGGTCGTTCGCCTACGGAGTGTGTCCTGGAGATCACCGAGAGAACCTATGCCGAGAGCGCAAGCCGGCTGCGCGAGCGGATCGCCGAGCTTCGCAAGCACGGTTTCCGCATCGCGATCGACGACATGGGAACCGGCTACAGCGCACTGCACGTGCTCGCCGAGCTCCAGCCCGATTTCATCAAGCTCGACAAAATGCTGGTGCGCGACCTGCCCGACGAGCCCATCAAGCGCAACCTCGTGTCCGCGATCACCGGTTTTGCCCGTGACAGCCAGTCGATCGTCATCGCCGAGGGCGTCGAGACCGAGGACGAGGTCGAGACCCTCAAGGACCTCGGAATCGAGCTCCAGCAGGGCTACTTCTTCGGCTATCCCGAAGCCGTTTGAACCCGTTCCCGTTCCCGTCCCCGTTCCCGTTGCCTTTCACGAATGAGGGCCCGCCGGCCGCGAACTGTGATCACGTCCAAGCGTCCTCGGCAGTGACGATCCGATACCGAATGAAAGCCCACCCCCTCCCCC
>JBFFBV010000069.1:0-23513 GCA_041560205.1 Candidatus Sulfomarinibacter sp. | reverse complement strand
GTCGACGTGGTGACCGGCGACGAGATCACGCTGCACCCGTTCCCCGCTCCGGACGGCATGCATCCGGAGATGTCCCGTCCGGTGCTCCCCGTCGACAAGGTGCGCTATGTCGGTGAGCCCCTCGTTGCCGTGGTTGCCGAGACCCGGGCCCGCGGCGGGGGCGCGGGCCTCGCGGTCGCGGCCGCACCGCTGATCACCGATGGTCCGATCATCGCCCTCGCCATCCTTCTCCTCGGCAGGATCGGCGGCTCGGAACCCGCTCTCGGCATCGTCAGCATCTCCGGAGGCCTCGTCCTCATATTCTTCGCCGTCGCAGGTCTACGGGGTCCGGGCGAAGGAATCGACGAGGTCGAATCACAACGTCGCGTGTGGGCTTCGCTCGGGAAGGGCGTTGTGGTCAACCTCCTCAACCCGAGCCCCTATCTCTTCTGGCTGACCATCGGCGCGCCGATGCTGCTCCGCGCCCACCGTGCGAGCTGGTCGGGCTCCGTCGCTTTTCTGCTCGTCTTCTACCTCGGCCTGGTAGGCTCGAAGTCCGTCCTCGCCGTGCTCGTTGCGCGGTCGCGTGAAATCCTTCGCGGGCGGGCCTACGTCGCGGTCAACCGCGCTCTCGCGATCGTGCTCCTGGTCTACGCGGTGCTCTTCATCCGCGACGGGTTCCTCCGCATCTAGAACTCGTAGCTCACCCCGAAGGACGGAATGATCGGGAACCAGTGCTCCTCGGGAAAGGTGATCACCGGTCCCGTCTGTTCGCTCCAGAAGTAATCCGGATCCGCAATCGCGATGCCCCGCTGGTTGTTCCGGTCGAGCAGGTTCTGGACGTCGATGAAAAAGGTCAGCGACCCGCTCCGGCCGACCCGGGATGTGCGGTTTGCCCTCAGATCGAGGCGCAGGTAATCGTCGAGAAACTCCTGGTAGAAGGGGCCGACGTCATAGCTCAGACGCCATGAGCCGTCGGGGTTCTCGACTGGCCACGCCGAAACAGTCGTCGCCGGCCATCCAGTGTGGTAATGGAGGACACCGGTGAGGCTCCACTTCGGGCCGGGTCGCCAGCTCGCGCTGGCTGTGACGGCGTGGGGCTGGTTGAGAAATCGTGGAGTGTCAACGCCATCAACCACATCCTCGATCGTCGAATAGGCGTAGCTCGCCCACCAGTCGAATTTTCCCCCCGTACGGCTCGCGAAGTACAGCTCCACCCCGTTGGCCTTCACCTCTTCGGGGGCGATCATCGCGAGATCGGTCGCGATCTCGGGCACCGGGTGAAATGGGTCGAAGATCGTCTCCCACCGCTGGTGAGCTTCGGTGACCTTGCGCGCGTAGGCATCCACCCTGAAGAAATAGTGGTCGCCTATCTCGGTTTCGTAGCCGACAACGATCTGCTCGGCGCGTTGTGGTTGCTGGAACGCGGTCTCCCCGAACTCGACGCGGAGCTCGTAGGGCCGTTGCGACTGGTAGAAGTGCCCCCACCCGATACGCAGGGCGCCTTTCGGGGAGATGTTGTACATCAGGTTGAGGCGGGGGCTCACCTGGTCGTCATCCGTCAGAGTTTGGCTGTCGAATCGAAGGCCCGCTTCCAGGGTGAGGTCCCGACCGAGGCGAATGCGATCGGTCACGAAGACGGAGTACTGCTCACCCTCGTAGATGTCCTGAAAGGAGTTGATCCGTTCTCCGGGATAGAATCGCGGGTCGTCGATCGGGTCTTCGATCAAAGCATCGATCTCGTAGTCGTAGCTCACCTCGTAGGTCCGGAAATCGAAGCCCCACCTGAGGTAATGACGTTTCCCCAAATCGTGCTGCCACTCCTGGCGGAGCCCGTAGAACCGGTTGTCCCGGATGTCGAGCAATCCGAAAAACTCGTCGCCCGGATCGTCGATGACCAGGAAATCGCGGTCCACCGTGATCTCTCCGGCATACAGACCGGAGTTGACGAAGCTCGACCGGCCAAGAACAGCCTGATGGCCGAGCCACAGGTATGTGCTGGCGTATCCGCTCTCGACATCGACATAGTCGTCCTGATCGATCTCCTCGAAAAGCAGGTTGTCATCCGCGACCAGGAGCGTGAGCGAGAGCGAATGGCTCGGGCTCGGGGCGTAGGCGAGCTTGGCGAAGGCGTCCCAGTACTCGGGGCTCGGCGGGTCCCCGTCATCACCGTCGTCACCGACCGCCTTGAGGATGAAATCCAGATAGCCGCGTCGCGCTGAGGCGAGCCAGCTGCCCTTCCCCCCCGAGAAGAGCCCGCCGGCATTCGCCCAGGCGGTCGTAAGGCTGATGCCGATCCCGGCGCGGGTTTCCTTGGGCGATCGCGTGACCATGTCGAGCACCCCGGTCATGCGGTCACCGTGCTCGGCGGTGAAGCCGCCGGGTGTGAGCTCCACGCCGCCGATAGCCTCCGGGTCGAGGATGCTGAATACACCCTGGAAGTCCTTGAGGTGAAACGGCTCCATCAACTCCTGCCCGTCGAGCGTCACGAGCGTCTCATCGTAGAGGCCTCCACGAACCGCGAAGCGGGCGGAGAAATCACCCCCGGAGGTCCCGGGGAGGACCGCCATCGCGCGGTAGAGGTCATCACCGAAGTGCGGGAGCTCGCTGATCTCCTTGCGGTCGAGGGCCACCGCGGCCGCAGGTTGCTCCCGCAGCAGCGACACGCTGGCGGTGACCTGGATCTCCTCGAGTGCAATTGGAAGGGGATCGAGCTGGACATCGGCCTCAGTGGTCCGACCGGATCCGACCTCGATCGATGCGACGGTTCCACCGGTGTAACCCTGACAGCTGACTTCCAGGTCATACACTCCCGCGTCGATGCCGGAGAACTCGAAGCTGCCATCGGAATCGGTGGTTGTCGAACGTCCAATCGAGGTGATGATGACGGTGGCGGAGCCGATGGGGTAACCCGCCGCGTCAATCACCCGGCCGGCGATCGTCCCCCCTTCCGCTGCAGCCAACGGCAGCGCCAGAGCGCAGAAGCTCAACAGCACCAGCAACACGATCGATGTCCGAGCGCCCGTAACCTTCATGTCCTCCCCCACTCCCTCGTGAACTCCCGCGCACCCGAAAGCGGCTACGTGGTGATCTTCAATATGTATCGCGGATTTCGCTTGCGCTTGATGCAACGATGAGGGTGTCATGAGGATTTGTTGAGGGTCTGACACCATCTGAGATAATGTTGAGAGAGACACTGGGGGTCAGGATGAGCCAGGTGCACGAATACGAGCTGCTTTCAGCACAGTACCCCGCCGAGCTTTCGGAGGCCGTGAACGCGCGGCTTGCCGAGGGGTGGTCGCTCTGCGGCAGCCCATTCGCCCACGCCGGAGAGGTCTTTCAGGCCGTCGTTCGGACGAAGCAGGACGACAAGCGCCTCCGCAGGGCGACCGGCGACCAGAAGCCTGCTTGAAGATGCGGGCGGCCGCCGTTCCGGAATTGGAAAGGGCGGCATTGATGCCGCCCCTACCGGTATTCAGTCAACGATGATGAAGGGGCGGAACATGCGCGCCATCTCGAAGTCGAAGACGAAGCCGGGTCCCGCCCTTCCCCGCACCCTCAGCCCGAAGGCGGTGCCATCAATTTGCATATCCCAGTGCGCGTAATTGCGCCAGCTCCTCCGGGCTGACGTCGGCGCCGTCACGATCCTGCTCAACCCTGGCCGCCTCCGCCATGTTGCGCCACTGCTCGAGCTGGTGCCTCAGATCGGCCACAACATCGGGGTGTCTGTCGGCGAGGTTGACGAGGTCGAGCGGGTCGTTGCGGTGGTCGAAGAGCTCGATCTCGGGACGGTCGTCACGCACCACCTCGTTCCAGATGAGCTTCCAGCCGTCGGCCAAGATCGCGAAGGAGTCGGCGGTCCCATCGGTGGCCTCGAAGGGTGGGTTCTTTCGTTCTGTGAACACCGCTCGTTCGTTCCAACCGAGCGCGGCGGGCTCTTCCGGCGAGGCCAGCAGCGGTAAGAGGCTCGCACCCTGCGCCTCATCCGGCACTGGGAGCCGGGCCAGCTCGAGGACCGTCGGCATGAGATCGATCGACTGGGTGGTCCTGTCGATGACCAGGCCCTCGGGAACGACTCCGCGCCAGGTCACGAACATCGGTACGTTGACCAACTCTCCGTAGGCCGAGTGGCCGTGCCAGTGGTTGCCGTGCTCGAGGAACTCCTCGCCGTGGTCGGCGACAAAGGCGATCAGGGTGTCGTCGCGGAGGCCGAGCTCCTCCAACCTCTCGAGGAGCCGGGCGATTTCGTAGTCCATGGCTAGAATCGAGCCGTCGTACCACGCCTTTTCGGCGGTCACGAAGGTCTCCGCGTCGACTTCCGCATCGTCGAGCTGCTCGGCGCTCGGAAGGTGGTGAAAGACCTCGACGACCTCTTCCACCTTTTCGAGGTCCTCCTCGTGTTGGTTCAGCGCCTCGTCGTCCAACCACCTCCGGTCGTGGGGCTCCTGCGGTCGAAACGGACTGTGCGGGTCGAAGACGTGCAGGAAGACGAAGAATGGCTGCTCGCTGTGGTCTTCGAGCCACGGCAGCAGGCGGTCGACGTAGGACCGCGAGGTCTTGCTCCTGTAGTCACCCAGATCGTCGAGGGACTCACGCTCGTGGAGCACCTCGACCCCCTGGTGGAGGTTGCTGTTCTTGCCGGAGAAGGTCACCGACGAGGTGTGGAAGGTGGCGTAGCCGGCCTCGCGAAAGACCTCGGCCATGGTCGTGACCGACGCCGGAATCTTGTGCGGGATGTCGTAGATTCCGTGCGTCGACGCGTAGAGTGATGTCAGCAGCGACGGCACCGCCACCTTGGTCCACGACCCCTGCGAGATATTGTCGGAAAACCTCGTCCCCTCAGCAGCGAGTGAGGCCAGGGTCGGCGCGGTCGGGCGGCCATAGCCCCAGGCGTCGAGGTGATCGGGTCGGAGGGTGTCCGCGACGATCAGGATCACACCGCGCGGCGCGCCGGCCGCGCTCAGGGCTGCGCGAGCTTCTGTCGGGAGGGAGACTTCGGGCCTCGCTCCACGGTGCCGGACGGCCGGAGAGCCCCAGAAACCGATGCGCCCCTCGCTCTCCGCTCTGAGCGACAGGGCGACACTGACACGCTTTCCGGACATGTCCTCCAGATCCACGAGGAATGGCTCCCACCTGTCCGCCTTCGTCACGGTTCGTTCACGGATGACAGAATTGAATCCGGGGCTGGTCACCTCGACCTTGAAGGTCAAAGGATGGCTCTCTGGCGTGCCGATCGTGAGATCGAGCCAGGCCCTTTGCCCCAGATCCTGCTCCCAGGTCATCCGTTCCGGCGCTCTCGCCACCAGCGTCTCCCGGAAAATGCTGCCGAGCCCGTGCCAGCCGACGCCAGCCGGTACCTGGGCAAGATGTTCGGTGCGCGGTATCACCCGGAACGATTCGAGCGCGAAGTCTGCGCCTTCCGCGTCGACGAATCGAAGGGCCATGTGGCGGAGGTTGCCGATACGCTCCATCTTCGAAAGCCTCGCGTTAGCTTCCGTTAAAGTGTAGGTCTGGATCTCCTCGCCCGGCCTGAGATCCGCCATGTAGCTCGATTGACCGGTCTCCCTGAGGTCTTTGAGGAATTCTTCCGTGTCGATCTCCTCTTTGCTGAAGGTATCGATGCCGAGCTGCGTACCCTTCGAGATGCGCAACCTGAGCTCGATCGCCCACAGCCTGTCTTTGGGAAAAGCGTCCTCGGGCACGGCGACCGTCAGTATCGGCAGCTCGCCCGCCGTCCCCTGAAGCTGGCCGTCCAGCACCTCGAGGCCCTTGATATCGTTGAAGGCCTCCCACCCCACGGACTCGTCCCCGCCGTCCTTCGGAAGGATCTTCGATTCCCCATCGAACCGCCATTCCAGACGCGGGTACTCCCTTTCGGTTGACGGTGCTCCATCCACCACTGCGGAATCGAAGTTCCCGACCAACGAGATGGCCGCCGGATCTCCCGGTGTCCTCGAACAGCCCAAGGTCGCCAACAGCACCACAGCCACCGCCAACGCCATCACTCTCGGTACCGCAAAGGAACGTCGCCGGAATCCCGGCATCGCGAACGATCTCATCGCCCAACCCCCTTGGTTGTCTCCGTTATTCGGCTCACGGCAACAGAAAAATGCAAAATTTCATTCCTCTTGTCAAAACTCCAACTCAATAAGATTCAGAGAGTTATAATCAATATATCTCATTAATTGAGATAAGTACTCATTCACACAATTCACTCCGAAGATTGGTTTTGGCTCACACCTGGCCTTGACTCAGCGGCCTGCGAGACTGTATACCTTCATTAGAGATGTTGTCTCATTCTAAAAATAAAGCGATCGCATGGCGACCACGTCCGACACCGTGGTGGAGCGGGTTGCACCGCGCAGAGGTCGAGTGTGGCCACGGCGACCAGGTACCGATTGGAGCATAAGATGCAGTTTGAAGATCTTGCCGCAAACCTCAGGGGCGATCTGGTGACACCGGATTCCGCCGACTACGAAGAGACCCGGGTCGTGTACAACGCGTGGATCGACAAGAAACCGGCGGCGCTCGCCATGTGCGTCGACGCAACTGACGTCCAGACTTGCGTGAACTTCGCGCGTGAAAACGACGTCCCGCTCGCGGTCCGCGGAGGCGGCCACAACGGCGGCGGCCTCGGCACGGTCGACGGCGGGCTGGTCATCAACCTCGCACCGATGCGGGGCATTCGCGTCAACCCGAAGGACAAGACGATCCGCGCCCAGGGCGGTTGCCGCTGGGGAGACATCGATCACGCGGCGCACCCCTATGGATTGACCGTCCCTGCCGGTATCATCTCGACAACCGGAGTCGGCGGCCTCACCCTCGGCGGTGGAGTCGGCCACACGACACGCCAGTTCGGTTTGACGATCGACAACCTGCTCGAAGCCGATGTGGTTCTTGCCGACGGCTCGATGGTGGTCGCCAACGCCGACGAGAACCCCGATCTCTTCTGGGCCTTGCGCGGCGGCGGCGGGAACTTCGGGGTCGTGACCTCATTCCTCTTCCAGGGATGCGATGTCCACACCGTCATCGGTGGACCGACGATGTGGCACCTCGATCGCACCGAAGAGATCATGAAGTGGTACCGGGAGTTCATCCTCCAGGCACCGGACAAGCTCAACGGCTGGTTCGCCTTTCTGACCGTTCCGCCGGTCGAGCCCTTTCCCGAAGAGCTCCACATGCACAAGATGTGCGCGGTGGTCTGGTGCTTCAACGGCTCCGCGGAAGAGGCCGAAGAGGTCTTCGCACCGGTCAAGGCCCTCGAACCGGCGCTCTTCGGAGTCAGCGAGGTGCCGTTCCCGGCCCTCAACTCGGTCTTCGACCCTCTCTATCCCCCAGGCGACCAGTGGTACTGGAGGGCGGACTTCTTCTCGGAGCTCTCGGACGAGTCGATCGTCGAGCATGCCACGTGGGCCGAGAAGATGCCGACGCCGCAAAGCACCATGCACCTCTACCCGATCGACGGGGCGGCCCACCGGGTCGGCGCCGACGACACCGCCTGGGCCTACCGTGACGCCAACTGGGCCGGCGTCATCGCCGGCGTCGACGCCGACCCGGCAAAGAAGGACGAGCTTCGTGACTGGGCGGTCGGCTACTGGGAGGCCGTCCACCCGTACTCGGCTGGCGGCGCCTACGTCAATTTCATGATGGAAGAGGGCCAAGAGAGGGTCCAGGCGAGTTACCGCGGCAATTATGACCGTCTCGCCGAGATCAAGGCGAAGTACGACCCGAACAACCTCTTCAGGATCAATCAGAACATCCACCCGAAAAAGTGAACGCGGTCTGACGAACGACATCGACGAACCGAGCGGGAACTGGTTCCCGCGGGGCGGCCAGATTCGCCCGCTGAAAGGACAGCCATGATCGGCCAGACAGTTGCGCACTACACGATTCTTGACAAGCTCGGTGAGGGCGGCATGGGCGAGGTCTGGCGCGCCGAGGACACCAAGCTCGGGCGTCAGGTGGCGATCAAGGTCCTGCCCGAGGGTTTCACCGAGGACGCTGAACGGCTGGCTCGCTTTGAACGCGAGGCGAGGGTGCTGGCCGCCTTCGAGCACCCCAGGATCGCCTCGATCTACGGTCTCGAGGAGCATGAGGGACGCAAGCTGCTGATCATGCAGGTGGCCGAGGGTGAGACCCTCGCCGAGAAGATCGGCGCCGGTCCGGTCCCCGTCGAGCATGCCCTCAAAATCTCTCTACAGATCGCCGAAGCTCTCGAAGCCGCGCACGAGAAGGGCATCGTCCACCGCGATCTCAAGCCTGCGAATATCAAGCTCACACCCGACGGCCAGGTCACGGTTCTCGACTTCGGGCTTGCAAAGGCCCTCGAATCCACTGGCGCCGCGTCGGGCTCGGGTCCACAGAGCCTCTCCCTCTCCCCCACCATGACCGCTGAAATGACCGGCAAGGGTGTACTGCTCGGCACCGCCGCCTACATGAGTCCCGAACAGGCGCGCGGTGAGGCCGCCGATCGCCGGGCCGACATCTGGGCCTTCGGCGTGGTGCTCATGGAAATGCTGACCGGAAACCGCGTGTATGCCGGGAAAACCCTTTCGGACACTCTGGCGGGCGTGTTGGCGCGTGAACCGGAATGGGCCGAGCTCCCCAAAGACACGCCGGCGCCGGTTCGACGGCTCCTCGAACGGTGCCTCGACAAAGAGGTCGGGCAGCGCCTGCAGGCGATCGGCGAAGCCAGGATCGCGATCGAGCGATACCTCGAGGACCCAAGGTCGGCGGACGCACCCGATGCTCCTCCAACCACTCCGGCGGCGAAACGATTCCTCCCATGGGCAGTGGCCGGCGTGACGGCGGTGGCGCTGATCGCCTCGCTCGCGGTCTTCGGATCCCGTGGAAACGGCACCGAGAAAACCATGCGCCTCGAGGTCGCGATCAGCGACGACAACCTCTTCGTGCCCTTGGGCGCGGCCGCCGTCCTGTCGCCCGATGGTTCGAAGATCGTTTACGTCACCGAGACTGACAACGGCCAGACGCTCTCGGTGCGCGCGCTCGACCAACTCGAGGGCACCGAGCTCGTGAGCGGAAATTCTTCGGGCGTGCCCTACCACCCGTTTTTCTCCCCCGACGGCCAGTGGGTCGGCTTCTCCACCCCCGAGCAGCTCAAGAAGGTACCGATCACGGGGGGCACTCCGATCACGCTGTGCAAGGTCAACCGCAGCCGCGGCGCGAGCTGGGGTCCTGACAACACGATCGTCCTCGCACCGGAACCGGGCGGCGGGTTGTTCACGGTTTCCGCCTCCGGTGGCGAACCACAACCTCTGACGACCCTCGACCCCGAAAAGGGAGAGGTCGCCCACCGCTGGCCGCAGGTGGTGCCGGGCAACTCGGCGATTTTCACGACCGTACCGCAGGGATCGGGCAGCGCCGATGAGGCGGTGATCGAGGCGGTGTCGTTGGAAACCGGCGAACGCACGGTGCTTCATCGGGGCGGCAGCTACGGCCGATGGGTGCCCTCGGGCCACCTCCTCTACATCCGCGAAAACACTGTTTTTGCCATGCCCTTCGACATCAAAAAGATGCAGGCGACCGGCTCCCCGGCGCCTATCGTCCAGGGCGTGACCGCGAACAGCGGCAACGGCGGTGCACAGATCGCCTTTTCCGACTCCGGTACCCTTGCTTATGTCAGCGGAGACATCGGTGTGCCCGAGTACCCGATCATGTCCATGGATCGCAACGGCGTGGTGTCGACGCTGTGGGAAGAACCGGGAACTTACGCCTGCCCCAAGCTCTCGCCGGACGGGTCCCGACTCTCGCTGACGGTGTTGCGGGACGGGAACTGGGACGTCTGGGTCTACGACCTCGAACGCAAGGTCTCGACCCGGCTGACCTTTCACGATGGTTACGACGGCGACCAGGTATGGTCGCCCGACGGCCAGTACCTGGTCTTCACCTCGGACCGCGAAGGCGTCGAGAATCCCTATCGGAAGCGGGCCGATGGATCGGGAGATGCCGAACGTGTGGCGACGATCGAGCACGACTTCTGGGCCTCATCGTGGTCCACCGACGGCAAGTGGATCTTGGGCGAGATCCAGGCGTCGACCTTTGACCTGTGGGCCATACCCGCCGACGGCTCCGGTGAACCGGTGGAGTATCTCGCGACCGAGTTCTTCGAACGATTCCCGTCGATCTCGCCCGACGGGAAATGGATCGCCTACATGTCAGACGAATCCGGCCGCGAAGAGATCTACGTGCGACCTTTCCCGGCCGCAGCCGGCAAGTGGCAGGTCTCCGACGGCGGCGGCGACTGGCCCACGTGGTCACCCGACGGAACAGAGCTCATCTACCGCACCGAGGACGGCTTGATGTCCTCTACGGTCACCGCCGAGAACGGGACCTTCCGCGCGGACAGGCCCAAACCGTTGGCGGCCTCGGCCCTCGCGAACAACCAGATCGGTATCGCGATCGCGGGGAGCATCTTTTCCGACTACGAGATCTCGCGCGACGGCGAGACCTTCGTCATTCTGCAGGGCGGCGAGGGTCTGGCCAATCAGAACCACGTCACTCTCGTGACCAACTGGTTCGACGTCCTGAGGGAGACATTTCCAGGATCGTAGCGGGGCCCGAAGATCTGCCACAGGCCTCGTGGCTGAGCCACGACGCTGAAGATTCCTTCCGTTCAGAGACTCAGGGTGTGATGCGTCGTGTTCCGCGTCGCGTGGATCGCGTCACGACCTCGATCGGCACTTCGACCACCTGGCCACCGGGCGGCCCGTAGATCAACAATCCGTGAAGGACGTCGCAGCTGGACCCCGGCGGGATTGAATAGGCGATCTCGAAGGGGATTCGGTCTCCAGCCGCGAAGGGCCCCGACGGTAACCCGACGATCTCGAGATCGCCGCCTTGGACGGCGTCGACCGTCAGGACGAAATCGGCCATCGATCCAGCAACCTCGCTCCCCTCGACCTGAATGACCCACGTGCCGTCGGCCGGCGCCCTCATCGATAGGCTCTCCTGCGCGCTGCCGCCCGTCGAGTTGAGGGTCGGGTAGCCGTCGGGATGGTAGAGCCACAGGTCGAGGTCGTCGAGATCCTCACCGTTGAGAGTCACGGCCAGCCGGCCACAGTCGTTGAGCGTGAGCGCCATCTCGTACTCGGCGTCCTGCGCAACCTCGCCGCCGACCGACCACGGTTCGCAGGACAGCCCATAGACTTCGGCCTCGATGGTTTCCAGGGCCATTCCGGTGCCGATCTCGAATCTGACCGTCCCTTCCGGCATCGCGGCGTTGATCTGAATCGGCCCTGCCATTTCCTCGATCCGGCCAACGGTCACAGTGACCGGCACCTCGAAGGTATTCGCGCTCCCCTGGTACAGAACATTGTGGAGGAGGATGGCGTGCAGCCCTTCGCGGAGCGGCGCAGACACCCAATCTTCCGACTCTTCGCTCGAGGTGTTGTAGCCCCAGGTCCCGCCGCCGTAATGCCAGTTGGGACTCCGGCCGACGTCGTCCAAGCGGTAGGGCCCGTAGTATTCAGGCTCCGCTCCGGAGTGCGCGGGATCCTCGACCGGTCCGAGGACGATGGTATCGAGATCGGTCCGGGGTACGTCCAGCCATGAGGTACGGACGAGGAGCCGCGATCCAGCTTCGTGCTCTGACGGGACATCGACGAAGAAGAAACGCCAGTCACCGTCGTAAGCGCGCGCGGTCCAATTGAAGAAACCCCCTGCGGTACCGTTTTCGTATGGAGTCGTCGAGTCGTTGCCGCCAAAGACCAACGGCTCGACGCCGAGACGAGCTGCCGCCACAACGCTGATCGGCAACGTCGAACGTGCGCTTCCGTGGTCGAGCCACAGCACCCCTTCGTGCACGCCGAGCCGGGCGTTTCCCGGCATGGACAGGGTGGCTTGGAACTCAGCGGCACCGCCGGCGGGAAGGGCGACCGAGCCCGGCACGCTGACCCAATCCCAGGCCTGGTGACGATAGAACTCGAGCCGAACCTGGAAGTGGCTCTGCGGGATCGCCTCGTCCCGGTCGGTGTGCTGGAGAGCGAGCCAGATGCCGTCGTGCATTCTGTCCAGCGGTCGCTGGATCCGGAACTCCTGAGAGGTGCCGACATTCTTGACATAGGTGAATCTGATGTAGGCGTCATCAGGATCGAGCTCATCAGGGTTGACCGTGCCGTCGCCGTTCAGATCCGTCCAGAACTCCCCGTCACCGTCGTCGCTCCAGTCGTAGGGTACGAACCGCCAGCGGCTCTCGGCGTCGTAGTCCCCATCGGCATCGATTTCCGCCAGCGGCTGGATCAGCCGGACCACCATCAGATCCGTGTCGTCGGGCACCAGTTCGGTGATCTCCAAAAGGTAGTTCGGGACGTTGAAGTCGTAGTCCTCCTCCAGCCCCACATCACTGGTCGCCCAGCTCAGGGTGCGCTGGTCGAACTTGACCAAATGATGCGGTGAAATCGCGACCTCGATCGCCGTTTCTCCGGTGTTGTGGATTTCGAAGGTGGATGTGGTCTGCTCGCCCGGAAATACGAGCTTGCCGAATGCGGGGTAGCGCCTCCCTCGGTAATCTCCCACCGACCACGAAGCAGGCTCGAGGTAGAAGCCCTCTCCACCGCTTGCGATCGAGGTCGCCCGCTCCGCGTTGACCATGCCGGCGCCCTGGTTGAAAGGATCGTAGTGGAGGTTGTCGGCACCCGCCATCAGGATCGCCCGGGCGATCTCGAAGTCGGGCCACACACCGTGCGTCTGTCGATAGGCGTCGTAGACGAGCGTCAGATTGCCGCCGGCGATCGGACACGCACGACTGGTTCCGCCCCACGCGAGCCACGCGGATTCGACATCGTCCGAGCTCTCGTTCACCGTCAGGTCCCCAGCGGCAAAAGCACCGACCGCCACCACGTGGACACCAACCTCACCGCGCGCCGTCGGACCACGGCTCGAAAAGGGTACGACGTCCCCCCACCGGATCTGTTCGGCACTGGCGATGCCGTCCCAGCCGGTCGAGCCCATCTCGGTCGAGGCGCCGACCATGACGGCACCGGGTGGAGCGGGAGGTGCAACCGTGCCATATCCCGGTCCGCCGTTACCAGCCGAAAAGACGATGCTGAGCTTTGGGCCCAGCTGGCGCTGAATCGAGTCGAGCATCCTCGAGGAGAGGTCCCAGCCGTCGTTGTCGACGGTCGAGGAGCCCCAGCTGTTGGTGACGATCTGGACGTCGTCCGAGGTGTTCGGCTCGCCATCGATACCGAGCGCCGCAAGCAGGAACGGCTCCGCGAGACCCGGATAGAGAAAGGTGTTTCCGACGGCGACGAGCTTCGCGTCTCGCCCGGCACCAAGCACCATGCCGTCGCCCGGTCCCTGGTACGGCGGCTTGAATGACGGCGCGCCGCCGTTGACCACCCCCTGCGCCGCCACCGCCGAAGCACACTTGGTGCCGTGGCCGTTGCCGAACTCGTTGACGTCGTCGATCGCGAAGGCGACGAGATCGCCGGCCGCGGGTGGTCCCAGACCCCACATCCAGTCCGATCCCGGGACGGGGTTGACGCCGTCGGCGATGAAGTAGACGAGACCGCCCGAGTAGGTCCCGAACTCGTAGCTACCGCACGCGGCGGGGCTCGCCCGCGAAGCGGCGGGATCGTCCGTGAAGTCCCGGTTCTGGTTCATGTCGACGTAGACGGTGTCGTAGACCCCCGCCACCTCCTCGTCTGCGAGCAGGATGGCGGCACGGCCGTCAGTCCGATCGAGAGTCGTATCGGGATGGCTGCCGATACGGTAGACGCCGCTGAGACTGGTCCCCGGCAGGGTGTAGTGAAAAATTCGGCTCGTGCCGATCGGCGTGAAGCGGCATGTACTGCCCTCTTCACAGGTGCTCGAGGTGTCGGCGTAATGGGCTCGCCCTTCCTCGAGGTTGCGCTCACCGAGGCCGAGGTCGCGGGCCAGAAGGTACATCGAGTAGGCATCGAACATCAGGGGCCACCCGAAGTACGGTGAACTCTGGTCCTCGACCGTCGCCCACGTGCCATGGAGGTCGGGGTGACAGAAGTCGATGCCCGAGTCGTTGATCATCACCTTGACGCCCCGGCCGGTGAATCCCCGGTCCCAGGCCTGGCGGAAGCGATGGACATCGGTCGACTCGTACCAGTCCTTCGCTTCGGTCTCCCGTTGGTTCAGCCGTTCTCGTGATCTTCTCGGAATATCCGGGTCGGGCGGGAGCGGCGGTTCGATCAGGTCGGAGGCTGGCCAGACTTCGATCACCGAGTCCAGACCAACCAGCTTCTCGATGTCACCGGGCCCCACCCGGCCGATCACCAGCTGCAGACCGAGCGGATCGATGTATCGGCGAGTCACAGCATTGCCGAGAAGCCCCTCGAGATTCGTGCCGGCACGAACCTGCACCGCAACCTCGTGCTCCCTTTTCTCGTAACCCTGATCATCCGGGCCGTGCGGGACGGGTTCGCGAAGGCGATACCCGAGTTCGAGCCTGAGCTTGGGGTGAAGCTTGGACCACTGCCTCGCGTTCGGCTCCCCGGCCGTCAGGGAAGGGATCGGTACGACAAGCGCAGCGCCCAGCGTGAAAGCGAGCAATCGAACCATGGATTCCCCCGTTTCATGGAGGTACGCAGGCCTCCACGTCTGGTTCGAAGGGTCCAGCGGCCATCGTATCAGGCACTGGCGAGACCTGCTCGTTCGCCATCGTGATACGATCCGCCGCGTGCGAGCCCACGTCCTGATCGCCACCCTTTTGACCGGTTCGATGGTGGTCGCGCTCCCGGTCTGGGCGCAGGACAGCTCGCGGATCAACGACACGGTATTCACCAACCCCGGCGCGAGGAGCATCGCCCTCGGCGGCGCTTTCGCTGCCATTGCCGACGACGCGACAGCGGCCTTCGCCAACCCTGCTGGCCTCGTGCAGATCCTCCGGCCAGAGCTCTCGGCCGAGCTGCGAGCCACCGCGGGCAGGTTCGACTCCGGCGCCCCGTACGAAGCCTCGAACGGGGTCTCCGGTCTCGGTTTCTTTTCCTTCGTCTATCCGACCCGCAAGTGGGCCTTCGCGCTCTACTCGCACCATCTCGCGAGCCTGGAGCTCACCTTCTCTGGCGTCGATCCGTTGACCCGCGAGTTCTCCGTCCGGAGCTTTTCCGGAGCGACCGCCTACCAGATCAACGACCGCCTCAGCATCGGTGCCGGATTGAGCTATTACAGCGGCGACCGTACCGCCGGCGCCGAATCGGTCTCGGACGTCGATTGGGGCTTCAACCTCGGTCTATTGTGGAATGCCGCGCCGACCTTGACGATCGCCGGTTTCTACCGCGAAAGTCCGATCTTCGAATCGAAAGCGAATCCGAAGCGCAGTCATCTCCTCGCGACCGACTTCAAAGACTCCACCTCCGCTTCACGCCTTTCTTTTCCCGACGAGTACGGTTTCGGGATCGCCTATCGCCCCGGCAAGGGCGGCTGGACCCTCGGTTTCGAGTGGGACCGGATTGGAAGCTCGGTCGACACACTTCTTTTGGGAGACAGTGTCACCACCAGCGGCGAGGAGTACCACTTCGGCGCCGAGTACGCCGTTCTGCGATGGAAACCGGTGGTCGCCTTTCGAGCCGACTTCTGGATCGACTCGGGTCGCCGCCGACAGATCATTGTCGATTCCGAGGTGGTGAACACCGTGATCACGGATACTTTGGCGCACCTCGCCTTCGGCTTCGGGCTGGCGTTCAAGCGATTCCAGATCGATGTAGGACTCGACATCTACGAGCTCGCGGCTGTCGGGTCGGTGTCGATCGTCTACGGCTTCTGAACCCTTGCGCGCACAGAAGCCCGGCGGCATCAGCAGCCTGCCCACGGGCATCTCAACTCAGAATTTGAACCCGAAACCGAAGCCGAGGATCAAGCGATCGAAATCCATTCGGGTGTCGGGGTCTCCGCTATCGGTCACGTTTGAAATGTACTTCAGGCCCGAGTTGAAGGACCAGCGACTTCTTTCCCCGAAATTGATGTCGAGGCCGAGGTTTGCCCCGAGGCCCAGGTCGACCCGCGAATCGACCACGGCGCCCGGGCCTACTCCGACGCTGCTGAAAAACGTCGATGCGAGCAGTGGCCCGACATAGAAATCGACGATTTCGGAGCCTTTGACCGGGTGGTAGTTGAGGGCAAAGGTGATCGGCACATACCCGTCCACCTCAACGCTCGCACCGTAGCGGCGAAACTCACTTCCGACACCGACCCGCACGTTGCCACCCATGGCCATGGCACCGATCTCGAAACCCATCCGCGGGGAATAGCGGTACTCGAAGTTGACACCGACGCCGCCGTCTCCACTGACGGCAACTCCAGCGTACGAAGAACCGGTCGTCACCAACGTTCCACCGCTGTCGCCGGCAAATGCTCCGAAAAGCCTCATTCTCCATTTGCGGTGGCGGAGCTTTTGGGGCGTGGTCGGCTGCTCTTCGGAGACCTTTTCGGCCCCCTCCTTCTCCTCACCGGCAACTGCCCCCTGGTTCGGCGCACTGATCATTGCCAAGAACACAACCACGAATCCGAAGCCTCGCAGGAGCTTTCTGGTGAGCATTTTTCGCTCTCCTTCCCATTCGAAGAATCCGCTTCGCTCCCACAGGGCACGAAGCGGTCGTCTTCCATGGTGGGTCCCCCACGTGCGCCGCGCTTGATGGCTCTCTGAGGATTCGCTGAGGATTGGCTGAGGTCTCGTCCTCAGCCGTTGACAGTCAGTCAACCGGGCGATCGAGTGGAGCGCCCCATCGTGGAGATGCCGACATGCCGTGTGGCCGGCGCAAGGCATCGAGAAGAGCGCGACGGATCACGTCGGAACCCCGAGTCCGTGCGCGAGAAACATCCGCCTTCACCGATGGTGGGATGCGAACGCCCTCACCGATCGGCCGCATCCGGCCGCCCGCATGTCGAGTCATCGGCAACACGGGTAACTTTAGCCGTGACGGATGCTCAGTCCCGAAGAGCAAACGCGGCCGAGCCACCACGGGGGTCGAACCGATACCGAGGTCGGCGCCGTTGTTGGGATTGACCTCGAAGCGGGGCGAATTGCTGCCGGAGACAGAGATCCGAATGCGGTGGCCGGCGTTGAAGACGAGGGCCGTGGACCACAGCTCGACCGTCAGCTCGACCGGCACACCTGGAGTCAGCAGGCACTCCCGATCATCACCGCACCGCATCCTTGCCCGCTGGATGCCGTCGAGCACCAACATCGACCGTCCATCGGGGTAGACATCGCTCAGGCGAACCGCGAGGTCCAGATCCGTCGTGTCGGGCACCAGCCAGATCTTCGCGCGCACCGGCCCGACGACCGGCAGGGGTTGAACGAGAGGCTCCGTGGTGAAGCTCAGTACGTCGGAGCGCGCTTCGATCTCCCGTTGGTCCTGCGGTCCATCCCCCATCGCACGCCCATCCACGACCAGATGTGGCTGGAGATTGGCACCGCCGAGCGTCGGCACGGGATTGATCGGATCGGAAACGAGGGTCAGTTCTCCCTGCGCAGGCGGTTTCATGGCCAACCCGCCTTCCGCCGAGAGATGGAAATGCCGAGACACGGCGGGCGGTGGCCACGTGTCGAACTCGATCCACTCGTTGCCCGGCGCGCCCGGCTCACCGACCGCTCCCATGAGATAGATCCTCGCCGCGGGCCAGTGATCGATCTCGGACCGGTCCCCACGCAGCGTCGCGTCGTACCAGGGCAGGTAGAGATCGAGCGGATCACGGACCGCGTTGAAGGGGTAAGTCAGAGCGCCATTTGTGTTGGTGAACAGACCGCCGTGGGTCCACGGTCCCATGACGAGGTATTGGCGTCCGGCCGCCCCGGAACCCCCGTCCCGCTGAATCGCGGTAAAGGCATCGAGCGTTCCCTGGCCGAAGATGTCGTACCAACCACCGACGTGCAGACCCTCGGTGTGGGTCGAGCCAGCATGCTCGAGCACCTCGACCGGGTCCCACCAGGCATCCTTGAGCCGATGGTCGAGAACCTGGTCGAAGAAATCCTCCGCACCCTGGTCTTCCAGCCAACCGACCGCCAGCGCCTCTCGAATCGCGCCGCCCTGGAGGAAGGCGTGGTGGTAAAGGTCGGGCGTCGCAACGGTGGGAGCGATCGAGCGCAGGGCTGAGTCGGCACCTGGAGCAGGAAGATACTGGGTGATGGCGAAGGCCGAGCCTCCGAACATCCCGATGTTGCCATCGCACCACGATTGCTCGCTCAGCCACTCGACGGTCGCGCGTCCGTCGTCGGCGTCATCTCGGAAGACGGTATCGACGCCTCCCGACTCGCCGCGTCCGCGGGTGTCCTGCGCGACGCAGGCATAGCCGAGGAGGGCGAAGGCCAAACAGGGCTCCACCATGCCATCCCTGCCGTACGGGGTGCGGATCAGGATCACCGGGTGGGGTCCGCCACCCAGAGGCCGGTAGATGTCGGTCGCCAGCGGCGTCCCGTCGTACGCAAAGATCATGACCGGGATCTGCGCGGACGCGATCGGCGTTGCCGCGATCAGAGCGGCCAGCCCGACCAGAATGGAGCGAGTGATCATCACTCTCGTTTTCATGGCGCAGATTGTATTCGATGGCTGCATCGGAGATTGTCAATGCCGTGTCAAAGCGCGATTTCGCGAACTCGAGCCGGTCAATCCTTCGCCCGCAGGAATACGAGCGTCACATCGTCGGCGATGGCCTCTTCTCCGCGGTAGGTGTCGGCCGCGGCGACAAGATGTTCAACCGCGGCAGCCGGTACGAGTCGGCCGACCTCGGCAAATGCCGCACGCACGCGCTCATAACCGAAGGGGTTGCCGTCCGGACCCATCACCTCGGCAAGCCCGTCACTCATGAGCAGTACCGAGTCACCGGGCGCCACCGTCAAGTCGTGCTCGCTCCATCGTGCCTCGTGCAGGGTGCCGAGAGGAACTCCGGGGAGCAGGAACTCTTCGACAGCCCCGGTGGCGCGGCGATGCACGAGCGCCGGCGGCATCCCGGCCGACGCCAGGCGGATCACCGAGCCGTTCAAACGCATCAGCACGAGGCTCATGCTCGCGCGACGTTCCGGGAGGTTGGCGAGCCCCGTGTGGATCCGCCCGAGCATCGCCGCGAGCTCACCGATTCCGTTCGCCGCCTGCAGCAAGCTGCGCGCCACGCCGACGACCATGCCGGCGTGGAGCCCATGTCCGGTCGCGTCGCCCAAGGCCACCGTCCAACCACCGTCGTCGTCATGGAGAAAATCGTAGTAATCACCGCCGACCTCGCTCGCCGTCGCCATGTGGACAGCGAGATCGAAGCCCGGCAGATCGGGCAGGGTGTCCGGCAGCATTGCCAGCTGCAGGCGGCGCGCCTCCTCGAGCTCGGCCGTCTTGCGCAGATTGTCGGCCTCGAGGACCCGCCTCGAGATCTCCTGCTCGATGTTCTTCGCTGTCAGCTCCTCCACCTCAAGCAGTCGCTGCTGCAACGAGCGGTCAGTGCGTACGATCCGCCGGGTGAGATAGATCGAGAACGCGAGCACCAGAGCGCCCATCCCGACGATGAAGATTGGCCACGGAGAGATGTCGAAGATTCCGAGATTGCGAAGCATGGAGACGATGAGCGCCACCGTGAGTACGGCAAAACCGGCCGCAACCACCCACGCATCAGGCTCACGCCGCACCAAGGCCCCAATTGCCAATCGCAGCATGTCGGCCAGACCGAGTGCGACCAGGATCACCATCGGGTAGAGGCCCGAGATCGCCGGGCGGGTCCAGATCCATGCCAGCATCACGAGCCCGACAGCAATGACCAGCCAGAAGACGACATCCACCCTTCGGCGGAAGACTCTCCGTTCGAGGAGGAGGGCCGCCACCACCATGGCGAAGAGACAGGTCATCTGGAGGTTGAAGCCGAAGTGGAACTTCACGAGCTCGCTCTGTGAGGTGGTCCAGAGTTCGCTGACCAAGACCGTGACCAGCGCGAGGTTGAAGATCGCGAAATGGAGGTTTTCGCGGAGTTCCGGACGTGAAAGGAAGAGCAGGAGGTGGATCAGGGCGAAGGCGCCGAACAGGCCAGCTGCTGCTGCCGAGATACTCGAGTAGATACGGGTCGTCTTCATCGCCCACGTCACCATGCTTCGGACGTCGCCGACCCACAGCTCGAAGCCGCGAAATCCGCCCACGAACTCGTTGCGACGGGCGTTCGAAAAGCGCATCGCGAAAAGGTGAACCTCGCCAGGTCGGAGAGTCGCCGAGCCCAGAGTCTGGGGTGCGACCGCAATCTCCGCCTTCGGATCCGCGGATGGAGTTCCGAAACGCACCGCGAGCTCGCCATCGATGTAGAGCTCGGAGGCCCCGACTTGAATCGCCCACACTCCAACGGAGGTGTTCTTCACGGCGGGATCGAGCATGACCCGGCGGCGGAACCAGCCGACCCCGGGGAAGCCTCCGGGCACCTCATCGATGGCCCGCAGATCAGGCCTGACCAGCGCCCAGGACGAGTCGTCAAAATCCGGATCCGCCCACGCCGGATCGTCTCCGGGGTGATAGCTCCACTCTCTGGTGAGCCCGAGGATTTTTTCGAGCCTCTCCTGGGTGATCAGGACGACCTCTTCTCGATCATCGTCGATCGCCGCATTGGCCGCCCCGGCCGACACGAAGAAGGCCACCGCGACGGCTGCGAACACCGCCCAATCGAGCGCGCGCCTTCCGTTTTTGCGGCACCCAGAGACACCGTAGCCTCGCATGAATGTCACCCTACTATCGCCTTACGATCGCGGGAAGCAAAGGTTCCGTCGGACGAACGTGGCGAAGTGGCTCACGGAAAGGGAAGATTGGCGATGGATCACGGGTTGACTGATCCGAGAGTTGTTCATGGTACGAACCACCTACATCCTCG
The DNA here is from genome assembly GCA_041560205.1 of Candidatus Sulfomarinibacter sp. Lineage (GTDB taxonomy): Bacteria > Acidobacteriota > Thermoanaerobaculia > Thermoanaerobaculales > Sulfomarinibacteraceae > Sulfomarinibacter. The sequence goes on along the minus strand of JBFFBV010000069.1, from coordinate 2,714 downwards.
TCGGTCACACGAGCCTCGCCGTCGGCTTCATCGGGATCTTTGTCCCGCTGCTGCCGACGACGCCCTTCGTGCTGCTCGCGGCGATGTGTTACTCGAGGGGTTCCGATCGATTCCACGCCTGGATCCTCGACCACCCGCGATTCGGCCCGACCATCCGCACCTGGCGGGAGCACGGTGCCATCGGCGTCCGAGCCAAGGTGGTTGCCACGATCATGGTCGTTCTCTCGATCTCCTACTCGGTCTACCGCCTCGACATGCCGTGGAAGGTCGTCGCCCTGCTCATCGGCGCCGCGGTGCTGACGTTTATCCTGTCGCGACCCTCGACTCCTTCTTCGACACCCGCCTCAGACCCTTCTTGACAGCCGCCTGACGCGGTAGCAGATTAGGAACGCGCCAACACAACGAGAGCTCGAGGAGGCCGTCATGCGCGACACGAGCATCAGCTTCATGCGTTCACTCTGCGGCGGCGAGATCGAAGAGGAGGTCCTCTTCCCCTTCCCCGTCCTCAACAACGACGAGCGCGAACTTCTGGGCCCGGTCGTCGAATCGGTCGACGCCCTCCTCGAGGGCCGCGCCGAGGACTTCCGCGCCTGGGACGTCGCCGGCGAGATGCCGGAAGCCTTTCTCCAGGAGCTCAGGGACTTCGGGCTCTTCGGCCTCATCGTGCCCGAGGCCGACGGCGGTCTCGGCTTCGGCAACATGGCCTACTCGCGGACAATTCAGCAGGTCGCGCGCCACGACGCGTCGGTGGCGGTCACCGTGGGTGCCCACTCGTCGATCGGCATGCGCGGCCTCAAGCTCTACGGCACCGACGAGCAGAAGGAACGGTACTACCAGCGGTTGGCCAGCGGTGAACTCATCGCGGCTTTTTGCCTGACCGAACCCGAGGCCGGCAGCGACGCGGCATCGATCACGACCCACGCCGTCGAGCAGGATGACCACTTCCTCCTCAACGGTTCCAAGCTCTGGGTCACCAACGGCGGCTTCGCCGACTTCTTCACCGTCTTCGCCAAGACCGGCGAAAAGGACGCGCGTTCCAAGCTCAGCGCCTTCATCGTCACCCGCGACATGCCCGGGGTATCGGTGGGACCTCACGAAGACAAAATGGGCATTCGCGCGAACCCCACCTGCACACTCTTCCTCGACGACGTCAGGGTCCCAAAAGAAAACCTCCTCGGGCCGCTCAACGGCGGCTTCAAGATCGCGATGAACATCCTCAACAACGGCAGATCAGGGCTTGCAGGGGGCTGCATCGGCGGCATGAAGACGCTGATCGCGTTGGCCTCGAGCCACGCCACGGAACGCCACCAGTTCGGCCAGCCGATCGGCAGCTTTGGCCTCGTGAAGCAGAAGATCGGCTTCATGGTGGCCGATTGCTACGCCACCGAGAGCATCGTTCAAATGGTCGCCGCTCTCGCCGACCGCGAGTACGAGGACTACTCTGTCGAGGCAGCGATCACCAAGATCTACGCCTCAGAGGCGCTCTGGCGAGCCGCCGACCAGGCCCTGCAGATCGCCGGCGGAACGGGTTTCATGCGCGAGTACCCATACGAGCGCGTGGTGCGCGACTGTCGCATCAACCGCATCTACGAAGGGACCAACGACATCCTTCGTCTCTACGTCGCCCTCACCGCACTCAACGATGTCGGCCAGCGCCTCAAGGAGATGGCCGGCTCGTTGCGCGGGATCTTCGATGATCCGATCAAAGGTTTCGGTCTTCTCTACGAGTACGGAAAGAAGCGCGCCAGGTGGGCTACCGGGCTGGCGGTCTCAAACCCGAGGATGACCAAGGCCCACGTCGCCCTCCGCGCCGAGGCCGAGATTTTCGAGGACGCGGCCCGCGACCTCGCGGCGATGACCGACCGCCTCCTCCGCAAGCACGGCAAGAACATCATCGGCAAACAGTTCGCCACCAGCCGCCTGGCCAACGTCATGGTTGACCTCTTCGTGCTCGCGTGCGTGATCAGCCGGGTGACCGCCGCGATCGACGACAACGGTGTCGATGGCGCGAAGCAGGAGACCGGAATCGCCAGGGTGGTCGCCAACCAGGTGCGCTTCCGGGCGCGGCGATGCTTCCGCCGCATCGACGACAACGACGACGAGATCATCAAGGACCTCGCCGATGCCGCCTACGACCGTGGAGGTTACGGCTGGGACGTGCTGTAGATTCGCGTGGGCCGGACACCGGAGAATAAATGGGCGGGGATGCACCCCGCCCATTCTGTCAGCCAGTTGTGATTTCGACCTGGCAGGAGCGGCAGCTCGCGCTACTCCACTTCCGCGTAGAACTTCAGGGTCTTGTCGATGACACCGTCCTCGGCCTTCGCGGTGGTGCCCACTTCCGAGGCCAACATTGCCTGGAACGCCGCCATGTCGGTCACGTCGATGACGAGACCGGTCTGGTTCGGCTGCTCCGGATTCTGAAAAACCCTGACGTTGGCCACCCCGTGCTCGGCGAACAATCCGTGCCGGCTGTTCTCACCCTGCCACGCGGCGAGCCAGTGATCGCCGTCCTTCACGTCGTGAGTGGCAACCACTGTGGTTGCGCTCGCATACTGGTCCCAGTCGCTGTTGAAAATATCGTGTGTGATCTTCCACTCGCCATCGATCTTTCGCCAGCCTTCGATGAACTTGCCCTTGTCGACAACCGTTCCATCCGGCCCAGAGAGCGTGTAGGTCCCCGCGTGATAGCCGACGCCGCCGGCGGCGGCAGC
>JBFFBV010000068.1:0-23993 GCA_041560205.1 Candidatus Sulfomarinibacter sp. | reverse complement strand
TCCCCTTTCCACCGGGGGAATGGACGGCAATTCAAAATTCATAATTCACAATTCAAAATTCGAAAGACCTACTCGCCCTTGAGTTCCGTGACGATCTTCTCGACCTCGTCGCGAACGTTCTTGAGCGTCGCGAGCAGTGGTTGTACGTCGGGCGGGGTCTCTTTGTCAACCTTGGCGGGAGGGGCCTTCTTCTTCGGGGTCTTGCGCCGTGCGCTGCTGGTCTTGGGCGGCGAAGACTTCTTGGCGGGTTGCTCCTCGTCCTTTTCCTCAGCCGTTGATTCAGCTCTTGGCTCGGCCGTTGGCTTGGACTTCGGCTTCGGTCCCCCCTCTTCCATGGCGGTGATCCTCTTGCGCGCGCCGGCGATGGTCAGCCCTTCGTCGAAGAGCAGCCGGCGGATTTCGAGGATCAGCTCGACCTGGTCCCGGGAGTAGAGTCGCTGACCGGTGCCGCTCTTCGCCGCCTCGAGCTGCGGGAACTCGGTGCCCCAAAATCTCAGCATATAGGGCTGGACGTTGGCGAGCTTGCAGACTTCGTTGAGCTTGAACTGGTCCTGATCGTCAGGAAGGACTACCTGGTCCGTCATTACCGTCCTCCGTATCCGGTGTCAGGGTCAGCCTGAGTTGCAAGGTGACGCGTCTGTTGCCGACCCACGAGCCCGGCACCGGAACTTCAATGTCAAGGGCCCGCACCTGTCCGCTCTCGACAATCGCACCGGTGCCCTGGAGCCGCAGGTGGATCTGGTTGTCCTCCGCGGTGACATCTACCGGGCGAGGCTCGGCGACTTCGATGGCCGCCGCCTGCTCCGCCTTTTCGACCTCTGCGAGGTCGTAGACACCAGAAAGCTCCTCCTCGGTCCACGGGTCGTCGTTGCCGACCACGATCGGTTCCACCGGGGTCGCATCGAAAAGCTCCTCGTCAATGACGTCGGCTGGCGTTTCGAGCACTTCGTCCATCGGCAGGTCTGCCGGAGCCTCGGGTTCGGGCGGCACGACCTCGACCATCGGCTCCTCGGCGACAACCTCAGCCACGGGTTCCATCGGGGGAACCTCGGGTATCGGCTCGACAATGGGTGCCTCAGCCTCTGGCACCCCGGGAACCGCCGCAGCGGGCGCGCCAAGCGCCTCGAGGACCTCGGGTGAGCCACCGGGTGATTCCGGATTCGGGGCGAAGGGGCTCGGCGCTTCGATCCGATCCTGGTAGCGACCCTCGACCATCGGCGGCGCGGCGGCCTCGGCCGCAGGCGGCACCACCTCTGCGACGGGTGGTACTGGTGAAACGGGGCCGTCGGCCTCCGCCGGCGGCTCAACCACCTCGACCTCGAACTCGGCCGGTGCCGCTTCGGGCTCGGGAACAGGTTCAGGTACGGGCGGCGGCTCAGGCTCCGGTTCATCGAGCTCGAAATCCGGAATCGAGTCCATGTCGGGCGGCGGCGCCTGGAAGTCAAAGGCCCCCATCGGTCCGTCATCAGCGGCCTGAGCCGCATCTTGTGTCTTCAACCCGGCGTCGGTCGAGTCGAGGTCGAATGCCGGCGGCACCCCATCGGGTGCCTCGGGCGGTGCCACCTCCGCGACCGGGTCGACGGCGTCGAACGCAGACGGCGCCGGTGGCGGTTCGGCGACCGGTGGTGGCTCGGGGGCCGGAGGGGCCGGTGCCGCTCCGGGCTCGGCATCCAGCGCCTTGAGCTCTTCGAAGTCGATGGCCGGTTCTTCGTCAGCATCGTAGACGCCCGTGTCGACCTCGTCCTCGAAGCCGCCGCCGAGTCCGCCGAAAGGATCGGCGCCTCCAGCCTGGGAAAAGTCGATCGTCTTGGCAGGGTCCTCAGGGATGACCGGCTCAACGACCGGCGCCTCTCCCGTCGGCGCGGTGTCATCCGCCGACATCTGCTCTGGTGGAACCACCGGTTCGACCGGCGGAGGCGCTTCGATCGGCTCGACTGGAGGAGGCGGCTCCACTGGCTTCACCGGCGGCGGCTCGGGGGGAACAACGGGCTCCCCCACCGTGGTCGGCGCATCAGCGAATGCAACAGGCTCTGCCGGCGCCTCCGGTGGCACCTCGGCGGGGCCTGGCGGGGGCGTTGGCGGGGCTTCTGGGATGCTGACCTGTGAGTCCTCGACGCCCGGAGTTCTCGCACCGGTCGTCGCGCCTTCGTAGCGCTGGCGAAGGTTCCGCATCACGAGCTTGACGATGCCCTCGAGGGTCTCCTGGACACCGACCCCCTCGGTCGCCGTGGCTTCGAAAATCGGCACCGAGTAGTGGTTGAGATCGTCGTTCAGCTCCTCGACCGGAACCAGATCCTTGAGGTCCCTCTTGTTGAACTGGAGGACATGCGGAAACCCGTCGAGCGAGATGCCCTGCAACAGCAAATTTTCTTGGAGGTTCTTGAAGCTGTCGGCGTTCGAGCTCTGCATCGCCCGCTGGGAATCGGCGACGAAGACCACGCCGTCGGCGCCGCGCAACACCAGCTGCCGAGTCGAGTTGTAGTGCACCTGGCCGGGAACGGTGTAGAGCTGGAGCGTCACCTCCATGCCGCGGATGGAGCCGATTTCGAGCGGCAAAAGGTCGAAAAAGATGGTCCGGTCGCCCTCGGTGGCGAGCGAGATCATCTTGCCGCGCTCACCCCCCTCGAAGTGATCGTGGATCCACACCAGATTGGTGGTCTTGCCGCACAATCCGGGGCCGTAATACACGATCTTCGCATTGAGCTTGCGCAGGGCGTAGTTGAAGAAAACCATGGAAATCCTTCAGCGAGAAGCTATCTCTCTCGTCCTCTGATGATAACCCGAATTGGGACTCCATCCAAACCCAGGGCCTCGCGGAGGACGTTTTCGAGGTAGCGCATATACGAAAAATGAGGGCTCTTCGGCAAATTCGTGAAGAGCACGAAGTGAGGCGGCGAGTGTCGCACTTGGGTGCAGTAGTAAAGTCTCGGCGCCCGCTTGCCGGCCATCGCCGGTGGGCGCGATTCCCAGGCCTTCTGCACGATGCGGTTGAGGTCGGTGGTCGAGCTCCGGCGCCTGTAGGCGCGGTGGAGATCGCGCATTGCCGGAAACAGCTTGTGGACGCCCTTGCCGCTGAGGGCCGAGAGGTAGATCCGAGGCGAATGGCGCATGAACTTGAGGTGCTGGCCGGCCTGATGCTCGATTTTTTCGCGCCCCAGCGCGCGATCTTCGATCAGGTCCCACTTGTTGACCACCAGAATCACTCCGCGGCCGGCTTCCCAGGCGTAACCTCCGACGTGCGCATCCTGCTTGGTGATTCCCTCGTCCGCATCGACGACCAGCAGACACAGGTCGGCGCGCTCGAGGTACCGGCGCGCCATCACCACCGACAGCACCTCGGGCCCACGATCTGTTTTACCCTTGCGACGGATGCCGGCGGTGTCGACGAACTGGTAGCGGACGCCCTCCTTTTCGAGAATCGTATCGACCGCATCGCGCGTCGTCCCCGAGACCTCGCTCACCAAAAGCCTCTCGTCGTCCAGAAGGGTGTTGATGAGCGAGGACTTCCCCACGTTGGGCCGGCCGATCACGGCGACCGGGATCTGGTCGCCCTCTTCCTCCGGCTCTTCTTCCGCCTCGACCGGCGGGAGACGCGCTTCGAGAGCGGCCCACAGATCATCCATGTTCGTGCCGTGCTCGGCGGAGATCACGACCGGCTCCCCGAGCCCGAGCTCGTGGAACTCGTGGGCCTGGATCTCGACGCCCTTGCGGTCACCCTTGTTGACGACCGGGACGATCGGCACGCCGAGGCCCCGGAGATAGTCCACGATCTCCCGGTCTTCGGGGATCGGCCCCGCTTCCCCGTCGAGGAGGAGGAGGACGACATCGCCATCGCGGATCGCCGCCTCCGCCTGGCCCCTGATCAGGGGCACGAAGGCGTCCTCATCCTCCATCAGCAGGCCGCCGGTGTCGACCAGGGTCACGGCGCCACCGCCCGGCCGTTCAGCCTCACCGAAGATGCGGTCCCGCGTCACCCCAGGCAGGTCGTGGACCAGGGCCCGCCGGCTCCGGGTGAGCCGGTTGAAGAGGGTGGACTTGCCAACGTTCGGCCGGCCCACCACGACCACGGTCGCCTGTCGGCTCAAGCCAGTTCCCCGGTCGCCTGCTGGTCCTCGGGGACCGGCGTCTCCTGGCTCATGATCGAGCGACCGACGCAGATCCACTTCCCTTCGACCAGGCGCATTTGGACCAGGGTGCTCTGGATCGAGTTCGTGCGTCCCTTCTCGATCCCGTCGACGGCTCCTACCCTGGTGATGTCCCACACCTCCAGCAGCCGAACCGTGGCGTTGATCCCGCGGAAGACGCTCATCGACTGGATCTCGAAACCCACCATCTCCGCGTCGATGCGGTCACCGGTCTTCTGCAGAAGGTCGGTCAGGAGCTTCTGGACGTGCGCGATCTCGTTCGGGCTGGCGTGCCCTTCGAGGACGTTGATATCCAGTGTCGAGTAGGCCTCGGCGAGCGCGAAGAGGTAGCCCCTGACGGCGGTCTCCACCGCCTGCCGCTCCTCCGGCGTGGGATCCGTGTTTTCACACGCCGCGACGAACAACATCGCCAGCGACAATGTCACCACAATGATGCTCCGAGTTCGCATATGGACCTCCCCACCGGCTGTTCACTGCGCAGGATAGCACCCGGGACATGTTCCTGGGGGTTGTGGAGGCCCTTGGAACTGGGGTTACGGACGGCCTGTGGCCGTCGTGACTCACCCCCCAGGCTAACCATCCGTCGCCCCTTCGGGGCTGCGCGAATTTCGGGGCAGCCGTCCCGGCTGCACGTTTTCGATAATCATGGGAGATCTGCACGCGAGACGCGTGCACGAGAAAGCCATCGTTGCCGCTTCTCCGAGTGCAAGCTAAAATCTTCCTCTGTTAGGCCGAAGATGGAGGCCGCCGTGAAGGTCCCCGACCGAGTGATTGTGGTGGGTGGCGTCGCCGCCGGGATGAGCGCCGCCAGTCAGATTCGCAGGCGCCGTCCCGAGACCAAGGTGACGGTCCTCGAGCGCGGTGGCGTGATCTCCTACGGCGCCTGCGGCATGCCGTACAACATCGAGGACCCCGAGCGGGACATCGACGACCTCGTGGTCCTCAGCGCCGAGGAGGCGCGGAAAAAGCGCGGCATCGACCTCAGGCTCCACCACGAGGCCACCGGCCTCGATCTCGATCGCGGTGTCCTGACGGTCCTTGATCACGACACGCAGCAAGAGACCGAAGAGGCCTTTGACGCGTTGGTGATCGCCACGGGCGCGGTGCCGGTGCAGCTGCCGCTTCCGGGCTTCGATCTTCCGGGCGTCGACCCGCTCCGGAAGCTCGGAGACGGTGCGGACATCAAGCAGGCGCTCGAGACCGGTCCGAAACGCGCGGTGATCATCGGCGCCGGCTACATCGGCATGGAGATGGCGGACGTGCTCACCGAGCGCGGTCTGCAGGTCACCATCCTCGAAAAGCTGCCCCAGCTGCTCCCCGGATGGCACGAGGACACGGTGTCGGTGGTCGGCGAAACCCTCAGCGAGCGCGGCGTCGAGTTCCATACGGGTGTCACGGTCGAGGGGGCGGAAGCGGGACACGACGGCCGGGTCGCCGCGGTTCACACCGAGGGCGATCAATTCGAAACCGACTTCGTGCTCGTCGCGGCCGGGGTTCGACCGAACGTCGAGCTCGCGCGGGCGGGCGGACTTCGCATCGGCGACACCGGAGCGATCTGGGTCAACCAGAACCAACAGACCTCGCACGAAACGGTGTGGGCGGGTGGCGACTGCGCCGAGGCCTATCACCGCATCCTCCGGCGCAACGCGTGGGTTCCGTTGGGCACGACGGCCAACAAGCAGGGACGGATCGCGGGCGCCAACGTGCTCGGCGCGGAACAGAGGTTTCGCGGCATCGTCGGGACTGCCGGCTTCGTCGTCTTCGACCTCGAGGTCGCCCGCTCGGGACTCGGCGAGGACGAAGCGAAAAAGGAGGGCTTCGATCCGGTGGCGGTCACCATCCGCCAGCGATCGCGGGCCCACGCGTATCCAGGAGGCGTGCCGGTGCAGGTGCGCCTGGTGGCGGATCGCGAGACCGGGCTTCTCCTCGGCGCCGAGATCATCGGTCGCGAAGGCGCCGCGCTGCGTATTAACACGATCGCGACCGCCCTCGCGGCACACATGACGGTTGCAGACCTGCAAAGCCTCGACCTGGTGTACGCACCGCCCTTCGCCTCGGTGTGGGACCCGGTGCTGGTCGCGTCCAATCAATTGATCAAAAAGGTGGGTTGATCATGGCTGACAAGCTCGACATCGAGTGTCCCCACTGCGGATCGACGATCCGAGTGGACAAGGAAGCCGAGGTGGTGGTCTCTCACAAGCCTCCGGTCCATCACAAGGAGAAGGTCGACTTCGACGATCGGCTGCAACAGCTGGGCAGGGACCGCGCGCGCGCTGCCGACCGGATGGCCGAAGCCATGCGCAAGGAGAAGGACAAGAGCCGCCTCATGGACGACCGCTTCCGCGAGCTCTTCGACGAGACCACGAAGAAGGACGACGGGAAGAAACCGATCAAGGACATCGATCTCGATTGATTTCCATCCGCGTTCGCGCCCGGTTGGGCCTGAGGGCTTGAGGGCGTGAGGGTTTGAGGGCCTCAGGTCGAATCGCTCGCGGGTATGCGGTTGCCCATTCACAAAGCGCCGAAGGCGCGACAGATGTGTAGCCTGGGACGTGAGCCCCAGGGACCGCCGGGCAGAAAAACAGAGAGCCCCCGGTGGGGGCGACACAAGATTTGTCGCCTACTCCGCGGCTCGTCTCCATTCTCCGGGCGCCGAAAACCCGGTGCGCCCCGGGCTCAACATCTGCCGCCCCTTTGGGCCTCGGCTGTCGCCTACTCCGCGGCGGTGTTGGCGGCCTGTTTCGGCGGAATGTCGATGCCTCTGCGCCGGAGCTCGTCGTCGATGATCTCCTCGAACTGTTCGACCGGCTGCGCGCCCTTGATCACGCGCCCATTGATCAGAAAGCCGGGCGTGCCCGTGATGCCGAAGCCCCGGGCCTCGGCCATATCCTGCCGCACCCTGCTTCGATAGGTGCCACCATCGACGCAGGCTGTGAAGGCCTCCGTATCCATTTCGAGCTCGCCCGCCGCCGTCACCATCGACTCGCGGTTCATGGTCCGCTGGTTTTTGAAGAGCCAGTTGTGGAACTCCCAGAACGTGCCCTGATCCTGGGCGCACAGCGCAGCCTCTCCGGCCAGCTGCGCCTGGGAGTGGTTCGGCAGTGGCAGGTTCTTGAACACGTGACGGACCTTGCCCTCGTAGCGCTCCAGGACGGCGTCGAGGGTCGGTTGCACCCGGTTACAGAACGGACACTGGAAATCCGTGTACTCCACGATCACGACTGGCGCGTCCTGCGTCCCGCGCTCGGGTGTGCCTTCGGCGATCTGCACTTCGATGCGTGGAGGTGTGAGTAGAATTTTGACGCCCGCTTCGGCGAAGAGAACATTTTGGAGATCCGCCTCGAGACGCTGTCGTTCACGCTGCACGAGGGCCTGGACGATCTGCGCTCGCGCCTGCGCGTCATCTTCCGCCAACCGCGCCCGGTACTGGGTCATGAGCTTGACGACCTCGCCCTCGTCGGGCTCGCTCACCCTCTCGTCGATACGCTTGGACCGATACTGGGCCTCGCTCAGTCCTTCAGCTTCCGCCGCTTCCCGAAGAAGCCGTTTGTAGATCTCGGCTGTGAGCAGGTTGACCTGTGCATCGTGGATTTGCTGGCGCAGGGAGACCAGGGACGGTCCGGCCAGCTCCTCGAGCTCTGACGCGGTGATGACCGCCTCATCGCCGATCCTCGCAACGACCTGGTCGTCGATTGGCTCCTCCGTCTGCGCGCACGCCACCACGGCCACGGTCGCCACAACACCCGCTATCATCGTTCTCATACCGATTTTCACTTCGCGTCCTCCGATCTTTGCCGTCCAGGACGATGGGACCACCGTTCCGGGACGACTTCTCCACTATGGACGTACACGGCGTCGAGGTCAATTGGGCTTGGTTACGGATGTGTCAAAGTCCGCGCACTTCAGTCGGGAAGTCGCGCCAGCGCGCGGTCGAGGTCATCGAGGGTCGACGTGATCTCCACCCGATCGGGCAACTTTTCGAGTGTCGCGGCGCCGGACCCGCCGACCCACAACGCCGTGTCGCCGCGCAGACGCTCGCGCACCGCGTTGATTTCGCGCGCCGTTTCTTCGGGTTCTGCGAATACGTTCACGGACAAGCCGACCGCAGCGGCGTCAAGGGCATCCGCCGCCTGGACGATCTCCTCCACGGGGAGATGGGGCCCCAGCACACGCGCGCTCCGGCCGGTGGCGACAATAGCCAGAGCGGCGATCTGCATGCCAAGACCGTGAAGCTCGTTTGGCAGCGTGGCCAGCACGACCGGACGGCCCGTTGCCGCAGCATCTAGCGGTGCGCGCAACCGCCTCAGGAGATCTTCGAGGACCTCCGAGAAGAAGTGCTCGTGCCGTATCTCGATCTCGCCACGCCCCCACGCTCTGCCAACCTCCTCGAGGAGCGGAGCGACACGCTCACGGAGAAAAGCCGGGAGTCCGAGGTTCACGGCTTCGGTTTGGAGAAGCCCCATCAGGGCGTCTCTGTCGAATCGCTTGCAGGCGTCGAACGCGAGCGACTTGATGTCTTCGGAATCGGCCACCGCCGATTCACGGCCGAAAACCCCCGAGCTCGCGAGAAGCCCTTCCAGCTCGCTCAGAGGCAGCGGAACGATATCACCCGCGCGGTATCCGGCCTCGAGTGCTTTGGAGATCAGAAGGAGATGCTGCACCTGATCGCCCGAATAGCGTCTGTGACCCGACGGGAGCCGCTCCGGGGCCGGGAAACCGAAACGCCGCTCCCAGGCCCTGAGCGTATGCTCCCCGATTCCCGTTCGTCGCGTCACCGCGCCCATCGGCCAGAGCTGTTGACTGCTTTCGACGGCTTTACCAGCCATGATTCGATCTCCCGGCATGATATCGCCGCCAGCTTTCCAGGCACCGACCTTCAACTATCTGGCCCGGTGGTTGCATACGACTCACGCGGCCCTCCCAGCTTCAGCAATGGCCACTCGATAGGCATCGACCACCGCAGGCGCGTCGAGCTTCGAATGGACCGGAGTTGCCGCGAGAATCCAGTCCCCGGCCGAGCCGAGGTGAGCGAAGCGGGCGAGGTCACTCTCCCCAACCGAAACCACCACCGCCGAATCACAACCTCCGAAGCGAGCTGCGGCGAGCGCATCTCGAAGGTCGGGAGAGGCGCCCGAGGAGAGAGCGTAGTGCACGTGGACTCCGTCGAGCTTCTCGCCGACCTCCCTGACAAGACTGTGAATCTCCGCGTTGAAAAGACCCTTCACTCCCGGCGGAAATACAACGACGAGGGCCAGACCTGTCGAGCGGGTGTCGAATCTGAAGTGCTTTCGCATACGCGGCCTCCCATCTATGATGATTTGTCGTAACTCAAACGATCCGCCGAACTCCCTGGAGTTACCCAACGCACGCACAGGGACTAACCGTGAGACTATCAAATAAATTTCTAGAAATTTCCAGTAACAATTCTAGAAAACGGAATAAACAGCCCTTCGCGGCGTTTAAGCGTCCGAAGGCCTAAAAACCATCGAGTGGAGCGGAATCGTGACCTTTCGAATTGAATCTGGCAGCCCATCATTGCGAAACCGCAGCGTCAACACGCGAGAAGTCCGTGAAGACGGCAAGAGGGTTGTCTACTGGATGACCTCGGCACGCCGGGTGCGCTTCAATTTCGGCCTCCAAAGAGCAGCGGAGTGGTCACGCGAACTCGGGTGTCCACTGGTGATCCTGGAAGCTCTTCGGTGTGACTACCCGTGGGCGAGCGATCGTCTCCATCAATTCGTCGTCGACGGTATGCGCGACACAGCAGCGGCGCTTGACGGTCGCCAGGTCACATATCACCCGTACGTCGAACAGAGCCCAGGCGACGGTCGCGGACTGCTCGAAAGCCTCGCTCGCGACGCGGCGGTCGTCGTGACCGATGAATTTCCGACCTTTTTCCTTCCCAGGATGCTGGCCGCCGCTGGCCAAAAAGTCCCCGTTCGTCTCGAAGCGGTCGACAGTAACGGATTGATGCCGATGGCCGCGACCGATCGAGCCTTCGCGACCGCGTATTCCTTTCGAAGGCATCTGCAGAAGACCCTCCTTGACCACCTGAGTGAGATCCCTCTCGAGGACCCCCTCGCGGAGCAGCTCCCGCCTCCGACGGAGGTCCCGACCGAAATCTCGACGCGGTGGCCCGTCGCAACCGAGCTCGTCGAAGCGGGGCGCGGCCAGGCGTTGGTGGCCCTCGCGATTGATCACTCCGTTGCCGTCACGTCCACCCAGGGGGGACCGGTCGCCGGTCGCCGCGCTCTCGACGATTTCCTGAACCACAACCTCGATCGCTACAAAGACGAACGCAACCGGCCCGAGGCGGAGGTGACGAGTAGGATTTCGCCGTACCTCCACTTCGGCCACATCTCGGCCCACGAGGTCTTCCTGGAGATCATGCGGCGCGAGCGCTGGAGCCCGGAGGACATTGCGCCTCCCGCAAACGGCCGTCGTGCGGGCTGGTGGGGCGTCGGCGAGAACGCGGAAGCCTTCCTCGATCAGCTGATCACCTGGCGTGAGCTCGGCTTCAATGTCTGCCATCATCGTTCCGACCATGATCGGTGGGAATCGCTGCCAGACTGGGCCGCATCGACGCTTTCAAAGCATGCCCGCGACCCACGTGAGCACGTGTACACTCTTGAACAGTTTGCCGATGCCCAAACTCACGATCCCCTATGGAATGCGGCTCAGACGCAGCTCGTTCGCGAGGGGACCATTCACAACTACCTCCGAATGCTCTGGGGAAAGAAGATCCTCGAGTGGACGGCGGAGCCCCGCGAGGCGCTCGAAATCATGATCGAGCTCAACAACCGCTACGCCCTCGACGGTCGTGACCCCAACTCATACTCCGGCATCTTCTGGGTGCTCGGCCGCCACGACCGGCCATGGGGGCCCGAGCGCCCGATCTTCGGCACCGTGCGCTACATGTCGTCCGCCAATACCGCGCGCAAGTTCCCCGTCCGTGGGTACATCGACCGTTACGGCACGGGGGACCGATGAAGGTCCTCGTTACAGGCGCGACCGGATATATCGGCGGCCGTCTGATACCGGTCCTCCTCAAGCGTGGGCTCGACGTCAGGGTGATGGTCCGTGACCCCGGGCGCGTCACCGGACGGCCCTGGGGGAGCAAGGTGGAGGTCGCTCGTGGAGACGTCGAAGAGCCCGCGTCGCTCGGCCGCGCGCTCGACGGCATCGACCGCGCCTACTACCTCATCCACCTGATGGACGCGGGCGGAGACTTCGCCGCGCGCGATCGCGCAGCCGCTCAGAATTTCGTCCGGGCGGGTCGCAACCTGCGGCATGTCATCTATCTCGGTGGACTTCTTCCTGAAGCAGAAAAGGTATCCAAACATCTGGCCAGCCGAGCGGAGGTCGGCGAGATTCTGCGCGCCGGTCTCCCAACCACGGAGTTTCGCGCCGGCCCGGTGGTGGGTTCAGGCTCGGCATCGTTCGAAATGGTCCGATATCTCACCGAGCGGCTGCCGGCGATGGTGGCGCCAAGGTGGATCCTCAACGAGGTCCAACCGATCGCGGTCCGTGACATTCTCGCCTACCTCGTGGCCGCGCTCGACCGAGAGCCATCCGGAATCTACAGCGTCGGCTCCTCGCCGTTGACATTCAAGGCCATGATGCAGGAGTTTGCCAGCGTCAGAGGTCTCCGACGCCTCATCCTGCCGGTGCCCGTCCTGGCGCCGCGGCTCGCCGCCTTGTGGGTGGGATTCGTCACGCCGATCCCGAATCGGCTCGCAGTGCCGCTGGTCGAGGGCGTCGTGCATCCCGTGGTCGCCGACACGTCTCGCGCCGAGACCGACTTTCCCGAGATCGAGCCCCTCAGCTACTATCTTTCCGTCACGCGGGCGCTCCACCAGACGACGGAGAACGCGGTGGAGACCCGCTGGAGCAGCGCCCTGGGTTCGGCGCCATCATTCGAGCTGACTCAGATCGAAGGCATGATCCGGGAGACCCGGAGCTGCCGGACCGCCGCGGATCCCGGGAGCGTCTTCCGTGTGTTTGCTTCACTCGGAGGAGACACCGGATGGCTCTTCTGGAACTGGTCGTGGTCGTTTCGCGGGTTTCTCGACCGCCTCGTCGGCGGTCCCGGGCTTCGCCGCGGCAGGCGCCATCCAGTCGACCTCGAACCCGGAGACGCGGTCGATTTTTGGCGGGTCGAACGGGTCGAGCCGCCCCACCTGCTGCGGTTGCGGGCCGAGATGAAAGTGCCCGGCCGCGCTTGGCTTCAGTGGGAGACCATTCCCGAGGCGGGTGGGACCCGGGTGGTCCAGACAGCTCTGTTCGAACCGATGGGTCTGGCCGGGCACCTTTACTGGAATGTTCTGTACCCGGTCCACAAGATCATCTTCTCCGGGCTCGTACGAGCGATCGCCGCCCGAGCGGAGCAGAAGGCACCGCAATGAGGACCTTCTCCTACGCCGATGAGCTGGTTCTTCCCGTGCCGCTCGAGCGGGTCTTCGCTTTCTTCTCCGATGCACGAAACCTCGAAAAGCTGACGCCGCCGTGGCTTCGCTTCGAGATCCTGACCGACGGGCCGATCGAGATGGCGGTCGGCACGCTGATCGACTACCGGATCCGGTGGCGAGGCATTCCGATGCCGTGGCGAACCGAGATCGAGGTGTGGGATCCCCCCCACCGGTTCGTCGATCGTCAGGTCCGAGGACCGTATCGATTCTGGCGGCACGAACATCGCTTCGCCGAGAGGACCGGCGGCACGTCGATCGAGGATCGCGTCGAATACGCACCTGTCGGCGGCGTGATCGCACAGCGGCTCGCAGTCGCCCGGGACGTGAGGCGCATCTTCGCCTATCGCCACCAGAGCCTCGAGCGAATCCTCAGAGACTCCTCGATCGAATAAATTTAGAGAAAACATAGGATCTTTTTCTGAATTTTTGGAATCTTCCAAAATTTCTAGATATTATCTTTACGGATGCCGGAACACGGCAACGGAATTTTCGACCTGGGAGGTCATCATGCAACGTTTTGTGGTTCTTGGATTGGTCGTCGCTCTCGGAACGGTTCCCGCCTTCGCCGGCAGCAGCTGCGAACAGTCCGCCAGACAGGCGGCCAACAGCAGCGACATTGTCGCCACCGCATCTTCGGCCGGCAGCTTCAACACCTTGGTCGCAGCTGTCCAAGCGGCGGGGCTCGTCGACACCCTGCAATCGGACGGACCGTTCACAGTTTTCGCGCCGACCGATGAGGCCTTCGCCAAACTTCCCGAGGGCACGATCGACCAGCTGCTCGCCAATCCCGACCAGCTGCGCGAGATCCTCCTCTACCACGTGGTCCCCGGCAAGGTGATGGCCTCCGACGTCGTCTCTCTGAGCTCTGCAACGACCGCTCAGGGCTCCGACATCGAGATCATGCTCGCCGACGGCGGCGTTCGCATCGACAACGCGACGGTCACCGCTACCGACATCGAGACCTCGAACGGCGTGATTCACGTGATCGACACCGTGATCATCCCCCGCGGCTGACCCCCGTCCGCCGCTCCGACCCAACGGTCAGCCATGAAGGCTGGCCGTTTTTTTTTGGACTTTCCCGCAAATGCTGGCAG
Organism: Candidatus Sulfomarinibacter sp.; assembly: GCA_041560205.1. GTDB lineage: Bacteria > Acidobacteriota > Thermoanaerobaculia > Thermoanaerobaculales > Sulfomarinibacteraceae > Sulfomarinibacter. The sequence continues at coordinate 10,286 of JBFFBV010000068.1, read as the reverse complement.
AATGCCGGCGCAGCGCGGCCAAAAAGGAAGGCACATGGAACTTCGATCACTCTTCTTGATTCTCTTGCTTCTGTCGAGCCTTCCGCTCATTGCGGAGGATGAGACGGCCCAACCGGAGCCTTCCTCCACCCCGTCGCCGATCCAGTGGTCCCTCGGTCTCGGAGCGTTCTCCTCGCCTCGCCCCTACGTGGGAGCGGAGAACTCTCAAATTGTGGCCCCGCTCATTGAAGTCACCTGGAAGAAGATCTACGTGCAGGGCATCCAGGCGGGATATCGCTTCTTCGACACCGAAAAGTTTCGTCTCGACGCTCGCGCCGGAATCGTCTTCAACGGCCTCGACCCCGACGACTCTCCGGATCTGGAAGGGATGAACAAGCGCAGGCCTACCATCGAAGGCGGGTTCGTCTTCGACTGGAAGCCGGGCAAGTATCGCCTGAGCACCGCTGCCTACACCGATCTTCTGGGACGCTATTACGGCCAGCAGGTGTCTACAGATTTTTCACGCACCTGGACCTTCAACCGGTTCCGGTGGGGTTTGACGCCGTCTGTCGGCGTCGTTTGGCAGAGCAACAATTTCGTCGACTACTACTACGGCGTGACCCCTGAAGAAGCCCGCCCGGGGCGCCCTCCCTTCGAGGGCCACGCGGCGATCAACTTCCGCAGCTCGCTCTTCGGTTTTTTCTTCGTCAACATGAGGATTCGCCTGGTTGCGCTCGTGCAGATCCAGAGGCTCGACAACGAGATCTCGAACAGCCCGATCGTCGATCAGGAAAGGGGCATCTTCGGGCTCGTCGGCCTCACCTACCGATTCGGCAAACTCCCGCCGCGGCCTTCGTAATGGAATTGTGAGGTCGGAGCTACCAGGTTAAACTGACCACCCGAATTCGATCAGGAGGTGTTCTGTGACCGCAACCCTCGAAGCTACGTACCGCCAGCAGCTCCTCGACAGGTTTCTGAGGTACGTCAAGGTCGACACCAGATCCGACGAGGCCTCGGAGTCGAGCCCGACCACCGAGAAACAGAAAGACCTGTCGCGAATGCTCGCAGAAGAGCTCAAGGAGCTCGGCTGCGACGACGCGGAAATGGACGAGTGGGGCTATGTCGTCGCGACGATCCCCAGCAACCTCCCGGACGATCACCCGGCGGCGGGATCGACCCCCACGATCGGTCTCATCGCACACGTCGACACCTACTTCGGGACGTCCGGAGAAAATGTCCAGCCGCAGATCATCGATCCCTACGAGGGCGGCGATATCAAGCTCAACGACGAGCAGATTCTCAAGACCGCCGACAACCCGAACCTCGAGAAGTGCGTCGGCCACACCCTCATTCACACCGACGGTACGACCCTCCTCGGGGCCGACGACAAGGCCGGCGTGGCCGAGATCATGACCGTCGTCGAGTGGCTCAGGGACCACCCCGAGTTCGAGCACGGTCCGATCCGGATCGCCTTCACCACGGACGAGGAGGTCGGCAAGGGCACCGACCACTTCGACGTCGAGGCCTTCGGCGCCGACTACGCCTACACCCTCGACGGCTCTGACCTGGGCGAGATCGAGGACGAGACCTTTTCCGCCGACACCGCCAACGTCACGATCGTGGGCCACGATGTCCACCCGGGCTACGCGAAGGACAAACTGGTCAACGCGCTGCGAGTGGCGGCGGCCATCATCGAAGGCATCGACCAGCGCTGGCTTCCGGAGACGACCGAAGACAGGGAACCCTACCTTCATCCGTATATCGCCTCGGGCGATGTCTCCAAGGTCGCGCTCAAGGTGCTGGTCCGCGCCTTCTCGGTCGAAAAGCTGACCGCGCGTGAAGACCACCTCAGAGAGGTGATCGCAAAGGTCGAGGAGCGCTTTCCGAAGGCGAAGATCAGCCTCGAGATCGAGGAGTCCTACCGCAACATGTCGTACAAGATCCGCGAGGACCCCAAGGTCCTCGACTACGCGCTCGAAGCCGTCGAGAGGATCGGCGTGACCCCGAAGCGGCAGGCCATTCGCGGCGGCACCGACGGCGCACGCCTTTCCTACATGGGTCTCCTGACTCCCAACGTGTGGGCCGGCGGCCAGAACTTCCACTCGGTCCGCGAGTGGGTCTCGCTCGAGTGGATGAGCACCGCGGTCGTGGCCACCCTGGAGATCTTGAAGGTGTGGGTGGAGAAGTCGGCTTGAGCGCACTGAAGCGTTTGTGACTTCACGCCCCCGGGAGACCGGGGGCGAATTCTCCCGCCTCCGTGCCCGTCTCCGTCTCCGTGCCCGACTATCGCTCGAAGGTCACACGCCATACACCTTCGGGCACGATACGAATGAGCTGGCAACGGCGACCATCGTCCAACTCCACCCAACAGCGATGCCTTACTGGTTCTCCTGCCACTTGGCTCGTGATGACTGCGCGGTCGAGAACGGAAACTATCTCATACCTCTGATCCCCAGAGATCACGGCAATCGGAGTCTCCTCGCCTCGCCCCTCGCTTCGACATTCGACGCGTGCAATGGCGGAAATCCGGTTTCGGGACATTTGTCGTGATCATAAAGGATCGAATCCGGGCACGGAGACGGAGACGGGCACGGAGACGAATTCGGAATCCGAATCGGACACGGGTACGGGTCGACGGCTAGTCGATCTCAGCATCGAGAGAGGCCAAGCGCTCCTGCATCTTATTGGCAGTTGCGAGGTCGCCCCGAGCGGCAGCGATGTCCACGCCCCGTCGATAGGTTTCGAGGGCGGACTCGAGATCCTCGGACCCCTCGTGTGCTCGGCCGAGCGCGAACAGCGCCGCCGAGTACCGTGGATCCGCCGCGAGCGCGCGCTCGAGATGGAGCACGGCCTCGTCGAATCTCCCCTCCTCCACCAGCAGCTCGCCGAGACCGAAGTTGCCGAGGGCGTCATCGGGGTCGAGGTCGAGCACCTGGCGGAACATCTCGGCCCGACGCTCGCGGTCGGCGTTGAGGCTTTGGGCGTGCCGCCGCTGGTCCTCCGCGACCTTTGGCTCATTCTGGTCGCGCTGCATCTTCGCGCGCATCGCCTCAGCCGCCTCGCGCTCGGCATCCTCGATTCGACCAAGCTGGTTGTAATAGAGCGAGAGATTCGTGTGGGCCATGACCGATGCCGGATCGACTTCGAGCAGAGTCTTCATCAGCTCGATGGCCTCCTCGAACCGGCCGTGTCGGCCCAGAATCACCCCCAGACCCTCATAGGCGTCGGCATAAGCCGGACAGACGGCCACGGCGCGCCGGTAAAGCTCGACCGCCTCATCTTCGTTGTCCGCAGCGAATGCATCGACCGCTCGCAGCTCGAGCTCTCTCGACCATTTTTCCGGACGAGGCGCAACCAGATATGGAAGGGCACGAATTCGCACCTCGACGACGGTGTCGTCTTCAAAGCGGCACCCGATCTCTCGGTCCTCGACTCTGAGCTCGCGAATCACGGCTGCCTGTAAAAACAGTGTCTCGTCCCACCACGCCGCCGACAGCACCGTTCCGCTTTTTTCACCCAGGTCGGTAGAGAAGCTGTTGCCGATCAGGCTCGCCGCTTTCGTATCGCTGGCGATGACCTGGAGCAGCATCGGCGCCCGAGCCGCCCCGCGACCGCTGAGAACCTTCGCCACGGTCTCCTGGCCGAGGTAGCAGCCCTTGTCGATCGACACCGCCGAATCGATCAAGGTGGTTTCGTGAACCAGGACGCCCGCATCCGCTGCCTCGCCCCAGCGCGGGAGGCCCGTCAGCACTCGGCGCGCATCCAGCTCGTCATCGTCGAAGCTCGGCAGATCGAGCTCGTCGTCGCCAAAGGTCAGGAATCCGCGGCTTCCGCAGATCTCGAGGGGAAACCGGTTGGCGTCTTCGGCTGCGAGGCGCACTGCCTCAGCGCCAAGCGCGAGTCGAGGTGTCAGGGTCTCCAAGACCTCGAATGAAACGTCGTCTGCGACGATGTGACCCTCGAGCCGTTTGACGGTCTCGGCCGCAACCTCCTCGGGGAGAAGAATCTCGAATCGATCCTCGCGGCGGCGCAGGAAACCGAAAGCCCGGAGCCTCCCCATTCGATCGAGGAGTGCGGTCTGCTGCGAGATTCCCGGCTCCAGACTCTTCACGTCCGACGTGAGCTGGCTGTGCAGGAAACGCTCGGCGTGGCGCCCCGTTGCGACGACCAACGTCCAGCCCGGGAAGGGCGCCTGCAGGCCGTTGCGGATCAGGAGTTCAGATGCTGAAGGACTCACCACAGCCGCAGGTGTTGGTGGCGTTGGGATTGGCGAAGACGAAGCCCTTGCCTTGGAGACCATCCTGGAAATCCAGGGTAATTCCCTTGAGGTAGATCGTCGACTTGGGATCGAGCAGGATGTCGAAGCCCTCGTAGCCGATCACCGTATCGTCGTCTCGCCGCTCGGAGAACTCCATTTCGTACGAGAGACCGGAACAGCCACCGCCGATGACGCCGAGCCGAAGGCCCACTGCACCGTCTTGGTGCTCGCGTTCGAAGATCGACCGGATCTCCTGCTGTGCGCGATCGGTGATCGTGACCAGGGACCGTTGATCGAGTGCCGCGGTCCCGCTCATGCGCCGATCCCCGCGACCAGCTCCTGAAGCTCGCCGGCGCTGTACATCTCCATCAGGATGTCGTTGCCGCCAATGAACTCACCCTTGACATAGACCTGGGGAAAGGTCGGCCAGCCAGCGAAGCCTTTGGCGGCAGCGCGAATCGATTCATCGGAGAGCACGTCGAACGTGCGATATGGCACCCCGAGCGACTCCATCAGAGCCACCGTATTGGCAGAAAAGCCGCACATCGGCTGTTGCGGCGTGCCCTTGATCAGCATGAAGATTTCGGACGAGCGCACCATCGTACGAACGCGGTCGATCGGGTCCGCACTCGGGTTTGACTCGGCGACCGGCTGTCCATGTGCGGCTTCGGGCTCCGGTGTCGCCGTGATCTTGAAGGGGTTGTCTGATCGGTTCATTCACGTCCTCCCGAGCGGGTAACTTCACCCGCCACACATCAAAACCTGAGAACCCGTATCATCAATTCCCGCCGCTGCTATCCTCCTTTCATGGAACGCTACGACGACTACTACCGCAGCACCCCGGAAGTCTTCGGTCCCGAACCCAATCCGATCCTGGTGGAGCATGCGGAGCTCATCGAGCCCACCGCCACGGCCCTCGACATCGGCTGCGGCCAGGGGCGCAACACCTTTTATCTGGCGCGGCGGGGAATCGCAGTCCATGCCCTCGATCCATCCATCGAGGCGGTTCGATCGGTGAACGCAGTGGCGGAGTCCGAAGGTCTGCCCATACGAAGCATCCACGGCGGATTCGATGTATTGGAGCCGGAAGCTGATGGCTACGGCGCGATCCTGGTCTTCGGCGTCATCCCCGATCTGAGACGGGAACAGGTCGAGGCCCTGTCCGCAGCGATCGGAAAACTCCTGGCGCCGAAGGGCCTGGTGTTCGTGACCGCATTCGGCACATGGGACCCGGCGTTCGGCCACCACCAGAGCGAGTGGACGGAGGATGACGAAAACTCGTTCTGCTCGCTCGACGGGTTGGTCCGGACCTACCTCGAGCCGGGTGAGCTGGTGACCCTGTTTCCGAAGCTCGAGGTGATTCATGGGTGGGAAGGGCTCGGGCCAGAGCACCGCCACGGAGACGGTCCACTCGAACGCCACGGCCTCGCGGAGGCCGTGTTCCGCCAGTCCGAGGCTCCGAAAGAGCGATAGATCCGAAAAAGTCTGGGGCGTCAGCCCCGGGCCAAAAACTGCCGCCGCTCCGCGGCTCCGAACTCAGTCGGTCCTCGGACGTGTGCGGAAGGTCGCCTCTTTCTCACGTGCTAAGCTCCGGATCGGTTCGATGGGAGTTCTCAACCGTCTCGATCGTCTCCAACTCCTCGTCGTCACCGGCAAGGGCGGGGTCGGCAAGAGCACGGTGTCGGCCGCACTCGGTGCCCACCTCGCGAACCGAGGCCGCAAAGTGTTGCTGATCGAGGTCGATCCCCGGGAAAACCTCCACCAGCTCCTCGACACACCGCCTTCCGGCGGCGAAATCGTCGAGGCAGCCTCCAACCTCTGGCTTCAGCACCTCGATCCCCGAGAGCTTCTCGACGACCTGGTGAGGGAGAAGCTGAAGGTCGGCGCACTGGTCAAGAAGGTCCTCTCGAGTCCGGTCCATCTTCATTTCACCGAGGGAGCCCCTGGGCTCAAGCAGACCGCGGTGTTCGGGCGAGCACTGCGCATGGTCGAGGGTCATGGCCCGAAACAGCTGCGCCGGCCCGACGTGGTCATCCTCGATGCCCCCGCCTCGGGTCACGGCATCGCCTGGATGGCCGCACCGCAGCTGGTATCGGAAGTGATCTCGAGCGGCCCGATCGGCAACATGGCGGCCCTGATCGCCGACTTTCTCGCGGATCGCCAACGCTTCGGCTCGATCGTCGTCACCACCGCCGAGGAGATGCCGGTCCAGGAGGCGCTTGAGCTCCTCGACGCGATGTCGACCCGGCTCGACCGCCAGCCGGAAGTGGTGGTCGTCAACTCGATCTACCCGCCTGCGCCGAAACCGCGCCGGGGAGACGACCCGGCAACCGGCCTCTGGATCCGCCGGCGCCGCGTCAATGAAGAGGAGCTTGCGAGGCTGAGCGAGCGATGGGACGGGCCCACTGTCGAGATCCCTCTCGAACCCATCGACGCGGGGCCCGCGTTGGTGGGCGTGGTCGGCGATCACCTTGCCCGGGGGATCGAGGCCTGAGATGGATCCGCGCGAGCACCCGATGGTCATCGTGGTCGGATCGGGAGGGGTCGGCAAGACGACCCTGGCGGCGGCGATGGCCCTCAGCTCGTCCGAAGGCGGGGACGACACCCTGGTCATGACCTTCGATCCGTCGCTCAGGCTCAAGGACACCCTCGGCGTCGGGCTCGAAGCCAGCGAGCACACCACTCGGGTGAAAACCGATACCGGGGCCCCGTTGCACGCGAGCCTCCTCGACGCCCGCAGGACATTCGACCGGGTCATCGAGCGGTATTCGCCCGACGAGGACGCGCAACGGAGGATCCTGGAAAACCGATTCTACGACCGCCTCTCGGCCAACCTCGCCGGGGTGCTCGAGTACATGGCGTCGGAACGTCTTTTCGAGGTCGCCAACGAAGGACGGCACGATCGCATCGTCCTCGACACGCCACCCACACGACAGGCCTTGGACTTTCTCGGCGCCCCCGCGCGAATCGTGGGCTTCCTCGACAGCGGCGCCCTGCGCATCGCGCTGAAGCCCTGGTTCGACGACGACGGCAAGCTCAAGGCCACCTCGAGGCTCGGCTTCGTGGGCCGCACTGTCGAGGACTTCCTCGACCGGATGGTCGGCCTCGAGCTGCTTCGCGACATGGCCGAATTCTTCCGCGCCTTCGCGCCGCTCTACGATGGGTTTCGCCGGCGCGCCCTCGAGGTCCACGATCTCCTCCGATCGAACGACACCCTCTTCGTCCTGGTCAGCGGCCCCGGCGAGGGAAGGGTCGCCGACACGATCTACTTTGCCCGCCGCCTCACGGAAGCGGGCTACAACCTCGGACCGATCGTCATCAATCGGATCCATCCGCTGCTCGGTGACGCCAATGCCGAGGCCGAGAGTGAGGGCCACCGCCTGCTCGCCTGGCTCGGTCGCAGAGACCACGCGACGGTGTCCGAGCTCAAGGATCTGGTCGGATCCTCACATCCGGTTGTCGAGATCCCGTTCATGCCCGACGAACCCACGGATCTGAAGTCGCTCAAGGCTTTGGGAGAGATGTTCGGGTCTCGCTTGGATGAGGCGCTTCAACAGCTCTGAGGGAAGATCCAAGATACAAGGTTCAAGATACAGGGCCGCCCATCCACCCTGAGTCTGTCATCCCGTCGGGCAGGTGGGTGGCCTTGTACCTTGCATCTGGCTGGTTGGGCGGGCGGGTGCATCTTGCATCCGGGCAGGTGGGCGGTCGGCTAGAGCCCGAGGCGTTTGCGGATGCCGCCGAATCTCGGATCTTCGCGCAGGGTGTCCATCGGAGGAAAGCCGATAAAACTGGCGGCGGGATCAACCCGAAGCACCGATTTTTCGAGCCACTCAAATGCCGAATCCAGGTCGCCGAGACCGCTGCAGACCCAGGTCAGAAAAATCGGCTGGATTTCCTCGTTCGAGAAGCCCACCATGAGCTGATCAAGAATCCTCTCGGCTTCCGTTCTCCGTCCTGCGATACCATACGCCCATCCCAACCAACTCAAATAGTAGGATCCTCTGCCCGACAGGGTGACCGCCTTTTCAAGAATCGCCACGGCTTCGTCATGACGACCCAGCGCGCCGTATGCTGATCCGAGCACCCACAAGTTGTAGAGAAAATCTGCATCGATGTCGATGGCTTCTTCCAGCGCTGGAAGCGCTTCAGACCTCAGGCCAGCTTGGACCTGTGCCAGACCGAGAGCGGTATTGGTGTACGGCGACAGCGGGTCGACCTCCCGGGCCTGGGCCGCCAGCGCTATCGCCTCATCATGCCGGGACAGCATCGAGAGCACGAAGCTGTACCAGCAATGGGCCAGCACGTAGGAGGGGTTGGCCTCGACCGCCGTTTTCAATTCCCTTTCCGCCGTCGCCCAGTCGAAGGCGAACCATGCGGCGTACAGACCGAGGGCCGCATGGACCTCTGCGACCCCAGACGCCAGAGCGGCTGCTCGTTCCGCTGCCGCGCTTGCCCTGGCCCTGGCGATGGACGGTTCCATTCCGTAAAAGGCCAGACTGCAGTAGCTGGTGACCAACCCGGCGTGGGCCAGCGCGTAATCAGGATCCACTGCAACGGCCTGCTCGAAGAAATCCGCAGCCTTCTGCAATGACCCCGTCTCACGTTTGTACCAATTGTGAAGGCCCTTGAGGTAGAGCTGGTAGGCCTCGACCGAAGCGGTCGGACGTTTCAACTCCTCCTTCGCCTCCGTCCCGAGCGTCACTTTGAGCGCATCGACAACGTGCTCCGAGATTTCGTCCTGAAGGGCGAATATATCGTCCATCTCGCGGTCGTAACGATCTGACCAGAGCTGGAAACCGTTGTCGACGTCGACCAACTGAACGGTGACGCGTACCCGCCTGCCCGCCGTTCGGACGCTTCCCTCGAGTACCGTCTTCACATTCAACGCCGCTCCGACCTCGCGTGCGTCGTGTGACTTGGAGTTGAACTGAAAGGCGGAGCTGCGGGCAGCGACCCGAAGCCCCGAGACGCCGGCGAGCGAGTTGATGATCTCTTCGGCCATTCCCTCGCAGAAATACTCCTGGCCCGGGTCCGGACTCATGTTGGTGAAGGGTATGACCGCCACTGAAGAGGAGGATTCCTTGACTTCCGGTCGACTCGCGGAAGCGCCCGACGCCTGCCACTCACTGCTGACGTCGGCGACCGTCTCGAGGGCGAAGGCCAGATCGCGGGCGGTTTGGAAGCGGTCGTCGAGGTTCTTTTCCAAACAGCGATGAACGATCCGGCTCAGGGCGCGGGGAATGGTGTCGTCCATTTCCGCGAGATCTCGGGGCTCCTCTTTCAGAATCGCACCGATGACGTCGGCCGAGCTTTCGCCCCGGTGCGGTTTTTGCCCGGAAAGCATTTCGTAAAGAACGACCCCGAGAGCAAAAACGTCGGATCGTTGGTCCACCGGGCGGCCTCGGACCTGTTCGGGTGACATGTAGTCGAGTGTTCCCATGATCGTCCCTGGCTGACTGTAGCCGAGGGTCGGCCCTGCGGTCTTCGAGTCGTGTGAAAACGCCACGGACTCCTGTTTCGCGAGTCCGAAGTCGAGAATCTTCACCAGGCCTTCCCTGGTCAGGAAGACATTCTCCGGTTTCACGTCCCGGTGCACGACGCCCCGGTCGTGAGCCGCAACCAGCCCTCCCACGATCTGTCGAGCGATCTCGATCGCCTTCCGGGTCGACAGATGAGTCCTCTCCATCCTCTGCCGCAGACTTTCGCCCTGCAACAGCTCCATCACCACATACGAGATGCCCTCATCGCTGCCGACATCGTGGACCGCGAGGATGTTCGGGTGCGAGAGCGCAGCAATGCTCTGGGCTTCGCGTTCGAAGCGCGCCAGGGCCTCGGAATCTTCGGCCAGCCGCTCGCGGAGCACCTTGACCGCCACATCGCGCTTGAGACGGGTGTCGGTGGCGCGGTAGACCTCACCCATTCCGCCTGCGCCAAGCAGCTCGCGGATTGAATACGCTCCGAGCACCGTGCCGTCTTCGAGTTTCATCGCGTCCAAACTCTTCGAGATTGGATCTCATGGTACACGATCGGTCCCCCACCCACCCCC
>JBFFBV010000067.1:0-24106 GCA_041560205.1 Candidatus Sulfomarinibacter sp. | reverse complement strand
TGACGAGGTCCTGACCACCGATCGCCAGCCGGACGAGCGGCCGTTCGAGGAGTCCCTCCGGCCGCGGCGGCTCGATGAGTTCGTCGGTCAGAAACGTCTCACGACCAATCTCGGGGTCTTCATCAACGCCGCACGAGATCGCGGCGAAGCGCTCGACCACACGCTCTTCTTCGGCCCGCCGGGTCTCGGCAAGACGACCCTCGCGCACATCATCGCCAACGAAATGGAGGCCCAGCTCCACGTGACGTCGGGTCCGGTGCTCGAGCGCGCGGGTGATCTGGCCGCAATGCTGACCAACCTCCAGGCTGGAGATGTCCTCTTTATCGACGAGATTCACCGCCTGCCCGCGGCGGTCGAGGAGATTTTGTACCCGGCGATGGAGGATTTCGAGCTCGACCTGGTCATCGGCCAGGGCCCTGCGGCGCGCAGCGTGCGCTTGACGTTGCCGCGCTTCACCCTGGTCGGGGCGACCACTCGAACCGGCCTCCTCACCGCACCGCTTCGCGATCGCTTCGGGATCGTCCACCGCCTCGAGTTTTACCCGCGGGAGGACCTGGCAGTGATCGTGGCCCGCTCGGCGGGGATCCTCGAAATCGAGGTCGCGGGTGATGCCGCGGAGGAGATTGCCCGTCGCTCCCGTGGCACGCCGAGGATCGCCAATCGCCTGCTGCGCCGGGTTCGTGATTTCGCCCATCACCTCGGATCAGAATCGGTGAATCTCGACGCGACGACGTGGGGCCTCGGGCAGATGGAGGTCGACGCCTTCGGCCTCGATCATCTCGATCGACAGCTCCTGACCACCATCATCGATGTCTATAACGGCGGTCCGGTGGGGCTCAAGGCCCTCGCTTCGTCGATCGGCGAGGACCGGGGGACTCTCGAGGACATCCACGAACCGTATCTCCTGCAGATCGGGTTGCTCCAGCGAACGCCTCGAGGCCGTACTGTGACTGCCGCGGCCTATCGACACCTCGGTCTCAACCCCGCGGGTCGTCCGGGTGCCCTCTTCGACGAGCGAGACGCTGAATGACCCAGGTTCCCGTGATCCTCAACCCCATTGCGGGTGGAGGTCGGTTGCTCCGCCAGCAGCAACGGCTCGTGGACGTGGCGGCGACCTGTGGCGCGGAGCTCGATATCTGGATTACCGAGAGTCCGCACCACACCCTCAAGCTCGCTCAGCGCGCGGCCGCAGACGGCCTGGCCCTCGTGCTCGCCTACGGTGGTGACGGCACTTACAACACGGTTGCTCGGGGTTTGGTCGGCAGTGGCACGGCGATGGGTGTTCTTCCGGGAGGAACGACGTCGGTCCTCGCCTACGAGTTCGACGTGCCGCGGCCGGCGCGGCGTGCGGTTGAAGCCCTGTTGAAGGGCGAGGACCGTGCCATGTCGGTCGGTCGAACTGATGCCGGAGACATCGTGCTCCTGATGCTCTCGGCCGGCCCCGACTCACACGTGCTCGAACGGCTCCGCCCCTCCTTCAAGCGACTCGGCGGAAGGGTCGGTGTAGCCTTGCAGGCCGCTGTTGAGGCGATCACCGGTGGCCCACTCCCTCGGATGCGGGTCGTGGCCGAAGGCGAGGGGAGGTCGGCGGGTTGGGTCATTATCGGCAAGTCAAGGTGTTACGCGGGCCGGTTCTGCGCCACCCCGGGAGCCGATCCGTTTCGCGGTGACCTCGAGGTTGTGGCGCAGCGGAGCAGCGGCCGGCGAGCGGCGGTCGCCTTTCTGAGCGGCATCCCTTCTGGGCGCCACGTCGAACGGGACGACGTCGAAAGGGAGGTTGTGACCCGTGTTCGTCTCGAGCCCGCGTCACCGGAAGACGTGGTGCCCTACCAGATCGATGGCGATGTAGTGGGGGTCCTGCCGGTAGAGATCGGCGTCGACCCGGAGCCCCTCTGGATCCGCCTCCCGGCGCGCGGCTGAGCGGGGGACTGGCTCAGAGGTCGGCGAAGAGGTCGGTGGAGATATACCGCTCGGATGTCGACGGTGCGACAAACACGATCAGCTTGCCGGCCATGTCCTCGCGATTCGCGATTTCGATGGCGGCGGCGCAGGCCGCACCGGTGGAAATCCCACCCAGGATCCCCTCCTCGCGTGCCAGACGACGGGCGGTCGAGAAGGCCTGCTCGTTGCTGACGGTGACGACCTCGTCGATGACGGAGGTGTCGAGATTGTCGGGAACGAAGCCTGCGCCGATGCCCTGGATCTTGTGCGAGCCCGGCTCACCACCCGAAAGCACTGGCGAATCGGTCGGTTCGACTGCGACAATGCGCACCGAGGAGCTTCGCTGCTTCCAAACCTGGCCGACTCCGGTGATGGTGCCTCCCGTGCCGACCCCGGCCACGAAGACATCCATCTTCCCATCTGTGTCGCGCCACAGCTCAAGAGCGGTGGTACTGGCGTGGACCTCGGGGTTGGCCGGGTTGGAGAACTGCATCGGCTCCACCGAATCGGGGATCTCCGCGAGCAGCTCTTGGGCGCGGGCGGAGGCGCCCCGCATGCCGTCAGCCGCCGGTGTCAAGACGATCTCGGCGCCGAGGAGATCGAGCACCTTGCGCCGCTCCAATGACATCGACTCCGGCATGGTCAGAACGCAGCGGTACCCGCGTGCGGCCGCCACCATTGCGAGGGCGATACCGGTGTTCCCCGATGTCGCCTCGACGATGGTCGACGTGCCGGGTACGAGCATTCCCTCTCGCTCCATCGCCTGGATCATTGCGACGCCGATGCGGTCTTTGACGGAGTGGGCGGGGTTGAAGAACTCGAGCTTCGCCACGACCACTGCCTTCGATTCGTCCACGACCCGGTTGAGGCGGACCAGCGGCGTGTTCCCCATGAGGTGGGTGATGTCCGATGCGATGTGCATGATCGCTCCAGTGGCTGAGATGACCGATGCAACCCGCGCACACCCGTGTTTCTTCCCACACCAACGCGGGATCCTCGAGCACTTCCCGAGCAACTGATTGGTGTGATCTCGCTGAGCGCCGCCAGGTGCCGGCCTCAGGCAGGCTCTTCAGGGGCGGCGTGAGCCTGGGCCTGGATCGCGGTGATCGCCACCGTGTTGACGATGTCCGGCACCGTGCATCCGCGGCTGAGGTCGTTGACCGGCTTGCGGAGCCCCTGGAGGACCGGACCGACGGCAATCGCACCGGCCGATCGCTGTACGGCCTTGTACGTGTTGTTGCCCGTATTGAGATCCGGAAAGACGAACACGGTGGCCCGGCCGGCGACACTGCTCGCGGGGAGCTTGGTGCGGGCCACTCCCGCGTCCACCGCCGCGTCGTACTGGAGCGGCCCGTCGATGTCGAGGTCCGGGCGGCTCTCCCGCGCCAGCTCGGTTGCCGTGCGGACTTTGTCGACGTCGACCCCCGTGCCGGACTGGCCCGTGGCGTATGACAGCATGGCGACCCGCGGCTCGATGCCGAAGGCGGCTGCGGTGTCGGCGCTCGCAACGGCGATCTCGGCGAGGTCCTCGGCGCTCGGGTTGGGGTTGACGGCGCAATCCCCGTAGACCAATACCCGGTCCGTGAGACACATGAAGAAGATGCTCGACACGAGGTGGCAGCCCGGCTTGGTCTTGATGAACTCGAAGGCGGGCCGAATGGTCTGCGCCGTCGTCGTGACCGAACCCGACACCATGCCGTCTGCGTCGCCGCGGTGAACCATCATGGTTCCAAAGTAGGTGACGTCCTGCATCGCCTCGCGAGCGATCTCCGGAGTGACGCCCTTGTGTTGGCGCAGCTCGTGATAACAGGAGGCGTAGTCGTCGAGGTGTTCCGACTCCCTGGGGTCGACCACGGCGACCCCTTCGAGATCCACCTTGAGCTTGGCGGCGCGATCACGAATCTCGTCCTCGTCTCCGAGCAGGGTCAGATTCACCACCTGGCGTCTCTGCAGGGCATCGACGGCTCTTAGGATCCGCTCTTCACCACCTTCCGGCAGGACGATGTGACGCCGGTCGGCACTCGCCCTCTCGAGGATGTTGTGGAGAAAGAGCGTGGGCGTGAGCTTCTCGGCCCGTACCGCCGCGGCACCCTCCCGCAGAACTTCCAGGTCCACGTGCTGCTCGAAGAGGGTGCGCGCGGTTTCGATCTTTCGGTCGCTCTGCGGGGTGATGGCCGAGACGACCTGGCTGACGTTGATCGCTGTCTCGTAGGTCCCGGTGGTGACGGCCAACACCGGCAGCTGTGTGGCGCGGAGCCCCTGAATGGCGCGGTCCACCATCTCCGTTGGTTTGAGCCCGGAGGACAGGAGGATGCCAGAGATGTTCGTGGTTTGTCGCGAGATCTGGGAGGCCATCAATCCGAGGAGGATATCGGCCCGGTCGCCGGAGGTGATCACCAGGGCACCCGGTTCCAGCCGTTCGAGAATGGTCATCAGCTGCATCGAAGCGATGCGGAAGCCAAACACGAGATTGTCGAGATACTCCTCGCCGTAGAGCACCTCGGCGTCGAGCGCCGACGCGATCTCATCCATGCGGGGCTTGGCGAGGATCTCCTCCTCGGGCAAGGCACCGGCAAAGGGAATCGCGGCGTCCGCGAACGCACTCGCCAGCTCTCCCGAGATTGCTGCCAGGTCTTCGGCGTCCGCGCGATTGACAATCACCGCGAGCAGATCGCAGCCGCGTTCGGAAAATTTCTGCTGGCCCAATACGGTGGTGTCGATGATCTCGGCGACGCTGCGGCGCCGGCCGCTGATGGCGAGAAGGACGGGTGCGGCCAGGTTGCGTGCGATGTCGGCATTGACGTCGAACTCGAATGCGACGGAGGGACCCTGGTAGTTCGTCCCTTCGATGAGGACGAAATCAAGGCCCTTCTCGTAGCTTTTGTAGGCCGTCACGATCTCCTCGAGCATGTCGTCGTACCGCCCGGAGGTGATGAACTCGGTGGCGCGCGCATCGGAGATGCCGACCATGCCGAGCGGGTCGTAGTCGATGCCGAAAACGGATCGGACGAGCGCAACACTCGGGTCGGGAGTCGTCTCGTCGGGGTGGCCCGACCGAGCGATCGGACGGAAATAGCCGACATTCTGGACCTCCCGTTCGAGAAAGGTCATCAATCCGAGCGCGAGAGCGCTCTTGCCGGTGGCCGGCCCGGTGGTTGCCAGGTAGAGGTTCTTGGGCATGTCGTTCCCTCGTGTGTCGTTGTCGGGACCGAGGCGTCTGCGGGCCTGTGCTCGCAGCGCGAGCTCCGCGATCCTCATGGGGCGCATGAGTTTAGCATGACCTGTCTTCGTCAGCCAGAGCACCTCCTGCGTCCTATCTTCGATTGCTGGGGACCCGAACCAGTGTTTTCGAGAGCCCCCATCCGATCTCTCCGATACGGCGCCACGGCCGCCGTCCCGGGGCGATCACCTGCTGTACAATGTCGACGGGGGTGGTATGGCCCGACAGCATTGCCGCATCGATCTATCGCGCGCGTTTTCGAAACCTTGGGTGAAAGGCTGATCTGGCCATGCGCGTACTCGTTCTCGGTTCCGGTGCCCGTGAGCACGCCATCGTCCACGCGCTCAGAAGGTCCCACGGGGTGAGCTACGTCTTTGCCGCCCCGGGAAACCCTGGGATCGCACAGGCGGCGGATCTGCTCCCCATCTCGGCCAACGAC
Source organism: Candidatus Sulfomarinibacter sp. (assembly GCA_041560205.1). Taxonomy (GTDB): domain Bacteria; phylum Acidobacteriota; class Thermoanaerobaculia; order Thermoanaerobaculales; family Sulfomarinibacteraceae; genus Sulfomarinibacter. The sequence goes on along the minus strand of JBFFBV010000067.1, from coordinate 18,506 downwards.
CTGCCAGGTGTCGCAGAGGCGGCTGAGGATCTCCGCATCGACGTCACCATCGTCGGACCCGAAGTTCCTTTGGCAATGGGCGTGTGTGACGAGTTCTACCGCCGCGGCTTGCGTCTCTTCGGACCGCGCCGAGCCGCGGCCGAACTCGAATCCAGCAAGGTCTTCGCCAAGGAGTTCTGTCAACGCCACAACATCCCGACCGCCAAGGCGTCGGTCGTGCGCTCCGACGACGAGGCGGTGGCGGCGGCACGAGACCTCGGTCTCCCAGTGGTCTTCAAGGCGGATGGCCTGGCCGCGGGCAAGGGCGTGCTCATGATTCGCAGCGAAGAGGATCTTGAAAACGCTGTGGACATTTTCTTCAACCAGCGTCGCTTCGGCGACGCCGGTGATCGGGTGCTCGTCGAGGAGTGCCTCGAAGGGGACGAGGTCTCCTACATGGTGATCTCCGACGGGACCCGCGTGGTGCCGATCGCGACCTCGCACGACTACAAACGGGCGGGTGAAAACGACGAGGGCCCCAACACGGGCGGCATGGGCGCGCATTCGCCCGCGCTCGTCATCCCACCGGGCACGAGCAAGATCATCCTCGAATCCGTCGTTCGCCCGGCGATCGCGGGGATGGCAGCCGAAGGGCGCGAGTATCGTGGCGTGCTCTATGCCGGCCTCATGATGACCGCCGACGGCCCCAAGGTGCTCGAGTTCAACTGCCGGCTGGGCGACCCGGAGACCCAGGCCATATTCCTGCGTCTCGACGACAACTTCGCCGAGATTGCTCGTGACGCGTCGGAGGGCTCTCTCGACGTCGCGAATCTCACGTGGCGGAAGCAGGCGGTGGCCTGCGTCGTCCTCGCGGCGGAGGGCTATCCGGGTAGCCCGCGCAAGGGCGATGCGATCAGCGGCATCGATGACGCGATGGCGATGTCCGGGGTGACTGTTTACCATGGCGGCACGAGTCTCGACGACGACAAGCTGACAACCTCCGGCGGCCGGGTCCTGTCTGTCTGTGGGCGCGGCCCGACGCTCGCGGAGGCGCTCGACACCGCCTACGGCGGGGTGTCGCAGATCTCCTTTGACGGTATGTGGTATCGATCTGACATCGGTCGCGACACGCTGGCGAAGTTGGGAACTTGAATGGCCGGACCGGAATCCGAAACCCACCCCGAAGTTCTGATCCTCATGGGATCGGCGAGTGATTGGACGCACCTGAAGTCATCGGTGGACGTGCTGCGCTCCCTCGGCGTCAGCTTCTCCATCCACGTGTCGTCGGCTCACCGGACACCGCAGCGCACCATCGAACTCGTGCAGTCGGCAGAGGCCGGCGGCTGCAAGGTCTTCATCTGTGCCGCCGGAATGGCCGCGCACCTCGCCGGCGTCGTGGCGGCCCATACCGTACGACCGGTTCTCGGTGTGCCACTCCCCGGAGGCGTGCTCGACGGTGTCGATGCCCTGTTGTCGACCGTGCAGATGCCCGGTGGCATCCCCGTGGCGACCTTTGCGGTGGGTTCCGCCGGCGCGCGCAACGCGGCGTTTTTTGCCGCGCAGATCATTGCTGGCGATCGACCCGAGATTGCCGCCGCCCTCGAGGACGCTCGCCGCCAAGGCGGGGAGAAGGTCGTCGCTGCCGATCAATCGATCGCTGCGGAGCTGGGCGCGGAGGGCGACTCCTGATGCCGGAGCTGGTTCAATGCGTGGTTTCGCCGCGCCTGGAGGACTGGCTGCCCGTGCTCGTCGATCCCGATCTGCCGCCGATGCCGTGCCGCGCCGGGAAGCTCGAGCTCAAACACGGCGAGACCATCGTCGTTGACACCCCCGACGGTAAGTTTCTCGGGACGGTCACCGCGTTTGCGGCCCCGGCGATCAAGAAGCCACGCAAGAACGCGGCCCGCATCGTGCGGCGGGCGACCCCGGAGGACGAAAAACGTCACGTCGATACCGGTCATCTCGAACGTGAGATCGAGCATTACCTTCGTCGTCGGACCCGCGAGCTCAAGCTCGAGCTCCACCCATTCAAGGTGAGGCTGCCCCTGTCCGGGCGCAAGGCGGTGATTTACTTCTCGGCCGAAAAGCGCGTCGACTATCGGCCCCTGCAGAGGGACCTCGGCCGTCGCTATCGGCGGCGAATCGAAATGCGATCACTCGGGGTGCGTGATGGTGCGCGCCTCTGCGGCGGTCTCGGGCCGTGCGGCCGGTGTCTGTGCTGCACCACCTTCATGGACCGTTTCCATTCCGTCACGGTGCGAATGGCGAAACGGCAGAATTTGAGCCTCAACCCCGCGAAAATCTCAGGCCTCTGTGGGCGCCTGATGTGCTGCCTGTCGCACGAGGTCGAGCTCTACCCGGCCAATCCGAGAGAACGTCGGTAGCCACCCTCCGGCCCTCGGCGACAGGGGAGACACCTCCCCGTGGATCTGGTACTCTCGTTCCAAGAACCCGCCGACTTCATGCTTCCGAAATCCCTACGCGGCACAGCATGGGGCGCGAGGAGAATATATGTCTGATCGGAAGCTGATCCGACCGTCGATGAACGAAATGATGGAGAAATATCCGGCACGAACGACCGGGCGTCGCAAGCAAGTGCCCGCAGAGCAGACAAATGCCGAAAGTTTTTACTACCTCAAGCAGATGCAGAACCGCACCCCCATGGTGGTGGTGCTGACCGACGGGACCGAGCTCAAGGGCTGGATCGAGTGGTATGACAAAACCTGTCTCAAGCTGAACAGGGTCGACGCCCCCAATCTCCTTCTTTTCAAGCACTCCATCAAGTTCATGTTCAAGGAGGAAGAGCTGCGTTCCCGTCGACGCCGACGTCCGCCCGCGGCGCCGTGACGCGTCTCCGGCTCACGCATCCCCTCGATCCTCCGATCGGTGCATCTGCAGTATCCGGCTGATCACGAGGTCGAGCGCGACGGTGTTGAAGCCGCCCTCCGGAATGATCACGTCCGCCCATCGTTTCGATGATTCGACGAACTCCAGGTGCATGGGCCGTACCGTGGCGAGGTACTGCTCGACAACCCCGTTCACCGACCTCCCGCGCTCTGCCATGTCTCGGAGCAGTCGGCGGATGAACCTGAGGTCGGCATCGGTGTCAACGAAGATCTTGACGTCGAGCACCTCCCGCAACGCCGGAATGGCGAGGATCAGAATGCCCTCGAGGATGATCACGGGCTGCGGGTCGACCCATTCGATTTCCGACAGACGGAGATGACGGGCGAAGTCATACACCGGCAACGGTGCCGGTTGGCCGGCCTTCAGGAGCCGGAGATGCTGCGCGAGAAGTTCCTCTTCGATCGCATCCGGGTGGTCGAAGTTGTGGTGGGCTCGCTCGTGGCCCTCGAGGTGGGCGAGATCGTGGTAGTACCGGTCCTGGTTGACGATGACGATGCGCTCCGGTCCAACGCGGCGGACGATCTCGTCGGCAACGGTTGTCTTACCCGAGCCGGTGCCTCCGGCCACACCGATACAGAGGGTCTTCATCGGTTGACCCCCGCCGGCTTTCCCATCAGAGGTACTTGATGGTCTCCTGCGCCGTCGCCGCCTGCGGGCCGTCCGGCGCGACCTCGAGGTACTTCTGGAGGTGGGTCTTTGCCCCCTCCATGTCACCACCGCGGAGCAGGAGCATGCCGTACTCGAAGTTGCACTCCGGGAAGCCCGGTTCGACCTCGAGGCATTTCTCCAGGAGGGGCCGTGCGCCCTCGTCGTCGAGCTTGTTGAGGAAAACGGCCGCCTCGTTGAAGAGGATTGTCGGGTCGTCCGGATTGAGCTCCTGGTAACGGGCCATGTAGTCGGCGCGCGCGGCGTCATCGCCGAGCGCCCCACTCGCGTTGGCGGCGATGGCCAGGCACGGGATGGACTGGTCGTCCTCCTCGAGACACTTCTTGGCTGTGGCCAGCGCGCCCTCCAGGTCACCGACCTCGTAGTTGAGCTCGGCAAGGCCGACGAGAGCCGGGAGGAGATCGGGTTTGGCGGCGACAGCCTCTGCGAACTTCGCCCGCGAGCCCTCGCGGTCGCCGCTCCTCATCAGCTCCTTCGCCTCTTCCAGCTCCTTGAAGCCGGGTTGCTCATAGAGCTGCCGACTGCCCGCGGCCGCCGCCTGCTGGGTCGATTGGAGCTTGAAGTCGAAGAAGTTGTCGGTCGAACCGGCCTGGACTTTGAAGGGTCGCTCCTCCGGCAGATAGCCTTCGGCCTCGACCGTGAACACGTAGTTGCGGGTGGCGTCGAGGATCAGGATTTTGAACTCACCGTTCCGATCCGTCTTCGAGACCTTTTTGAATCCAGAGACCTCGACCGAAGTGATATTGATCGTGGCGCCTGCGATCGGCTTGCCCGCGATATCCGTGACCAAGCCTTCGATCCGCGCCTGAGCGCCGGCGTAGACCAGCGTGGCGATAATCAGCAGGCCGATGACCGCGACACATGTCCTGAGATGACTGTGCATCATGCTCGCCTCCTGCGCGCGGCTGCGCGCTGTTCAGCATACCTTCTTTCCGAGACCGTCTCAACGACTGGTGTCATGCCGAGGGCTTACGAAAGCAGCGCCCGAATGATGTGGCGGGCAACGGTCGGGTTCTCTCGGAGTCGCCGGATCGAGTAGGGGTACCAATCCTGTCCGTACGGCACATAGACCCGAAGCCGGTGGCCGTTGGCAAGGATGATTCTGCGGAGCTCCGGGTCGACGCCCAGCAGCATCTGGAACTCATAGCAATCACGGTCAAGGCCGAGTCGATCGACGATCTGCATCCCGGCCCATACCAGGTAAGGGTCGTGGGTCGCGATGCCGACGTATGCGCCCGCCTCCAGAAGCTTCTCGGTGGCGTAGACGAAATTGGCGCGGATCGTATCGAAATCGCGCCAGGCGATCTCCCGGGCCTCGCGATAGATCCCCTTGCAGATGCGGATGTTCGGGTCGAGGGGGAGGAGGTCGCTAATGTCGTTCACCGTTCGGCGGAGGTAGGACTGCAAAACCAATCCCACTCGCGTGGGGTGCTGCTCGTGCATCCGCCGGTAGAGCTCAATGGTGCCGTCCGTACAGGTGTGGTCCTCCATATCGATTCGGACGAAATTGTCCAGCGTGGCAGCGCGATCGACGATCGTCAGGAGGTTCTTCTCACACAGCGCCTGGTCGATTTTGAGACCGAGCATGGTCGGTTTGATCGAGATGTTGGCATCGAGCTTTTCCTCGTTGATGCGGTCCAGCAGCCTCAGGTACTCGGCAACTGCGCTTTCGGCCCTCGCCTCTTCTCGTACCTCTTCGCCAAGGACGTCGACCGTGCCCATCGCCCCTTCATCGTTCATCTCGCGAAGTGTCCGCACCGCGTCATCGAGCGTCTCACCTGCAACGTAACGGCGCGCCACCCGGCCGACGATGGGCTTCGGCACCATCGGCATGCCGTACTTGACCAGCGCATCGAACAAGCTCATGAAAATCTCCTTGAATCTGGAGCCAGCGCCATCGCGCAGCAGTAGACGCTGTCCGCACCAGAGTCGTGCAGGGCTTCGGCTGCTCGCCGGAGGGTCGCACCGGTCGTCGTCACGTCATCGACCAGAAGGAGCTTCCGCCCCCCAACCGCTGAACGAATTGTGAAACTCCGCCTGGGAAGTTCGAGACGACGGGCGCGAGTGCGTCCGGTCTGGCGCCCGAGACCGCGGCGTCGCAGGGCTCGGGTCACGGGTTTTCCGAGGCGCCGGCCGATCACCCGCGCGAGGAGCTCTGACGCTGCCCATGGCCGCCTCAATCGTCGCCACGGGTGTGAAGGAACGGGGACGACCCCGTCGATCGCGGCGGCCCAGGGCTCGGCGGTGATTTTCGCCGCGAGGCGGAGACCCAGCGGCGTGGCGAGATCGTCGCGACCGCCGTGCTTGAGGGCGAGGATGGCCGTTCGAAGGACACCGTCGTGCTCACCCCACACCACCGTTGCGTGCTGCGCGGGTGAGTTCTCGGAGCATGCGAGGCACGGCTCAGACGGTGTGTCAGTCGGCGAGCCACAGCGTGGACAGACCGCGCCGGCGAGAGGGACAACGCACGCCCAGCACGGGCCACACAAACCGCGGTCGTTTCCGGCGAGGAGATGATCGCAGTGTGGACACATGCCGGGAAGCAGGGCCTCGATTGCCGCCACGAACGCGCCCCCCGTCTGCACGGGGCGTATCGTACCAGAGTGTCGAGAAAATTGAGGTTTCGGACCTGGCGGTCAAACGACCTCCTCGACACCGAATCTGGCTGGGCTCTGCACTCGGGCAGACCGCTATAATTTGTGCATGGAGGTTTTTCAGCACGAGTTCGAGCTCGCCAGCGAGGGACACGGGCACGTCTATGACCTCACTGACGAGGTGTCCGGATGGTTGCATTCGATCGACGCCGCGGATGGCCAGGTCACCGTCTTCGCACCCGGAGCAACAGCCGCCATCACGACGATCGAATACGAGCCCGGAGCGGTGCGCGATCTGGTCGAGGCGCTCGAGACCATCGCCCCATCGAACCGGTCCTACCATCACGACCTGCGGTGGGGTGACGGCAACGGCTTTTCACACCTCAGGGCGGCCTTGATGGGGCCTTCGCTGACCGTGCCTGTTGCTCGCGGGCGATGCATCGTCGGCACCTGGCAGCAGATCGTTCTGGTCGAGTGTGACCTCGCACCGCGCCGCCGGCGGGTTGTGCTGTCGTTTGTCGGCACTCACGACTGAGGACACGATGCCGCACTTCATCCTTGAAGGCACTGTGGATTTCGGTCGTCTGGCCTCGAGCTTCAGTGGTGAAGCGCAGCGCTGGGGACCGGCGGTTCTCAAGACCGAGGGTGCGTGGCGTCGCGCCGACGACCGCGCGGTCCTGGTCGAAGGGGTCGTGGTCGAACATTCGCGGCCTCTTCACCCCGTCGCGGTCGTCACCGAGAGCAGGGGAGAGACGAGCGTTCGTCTGTGGCGGTTGGCGCCGGTCGAACGCACGCCGGCGGTGCAGCGGTGGTTGGCTTCAGTTGCGAGCGAGGCCTGTCGGCATGGCGCCGGACCCCTCAAGGCCACCAATGTCGCCGACGATCTGTGGCAGGACTTCGATCTCAAAACGGATTGATCGGAAGGGCGCGGGGCCCACTCGCACTCCGCATAGCGCTAATTCGCGAGTTCCTCGTCCACCTCTTGAAAACGCTCCTGCTGCGATTGCTGGAGGTTTTCGAGGCGGTCGCGCACGGCGTCGGTGGCGAGACCCGGACCAGGGCCCCCCCCAGCGCCCCCAATCCCGAACTGGAGGGCGTCGGCCGCCACATCGAGGTGGCGCCGGGCGCGCATCAGGTGGGCGGTCGAGGGCTTCAGGGCCTGGGCTCGCAGCTCGCCGGCCGCCTTCCGCAGGGCGACCGCGGCCCGCAGCTCGGCACTCGGAGACGGCGCCGCGTCCGCCCACGCTGCAGCCGTTGCGGCAAAGGTCTTGAGGTCCTCGACGTGCTCGGCGACGGTGTCGGGCGCCTTCAGCAGCTGATCCATCGCATCGACGATCTGAAGCGCCGCCTCCCGATCCAGGGCCCTGCCCGTGACGCCCTCCTCGCGGAGGTTGGTGGCAACGGTGGCGATCGCGTCGAGGCTCGAGGTGGTGTCGCGAGCCGTGAGATAGAGCACGAAGCCCGCGGCGATCAGAATTGTCAGGAACAGCGCTCCCGAGACCCGCATGCGACAACCTCCACTCCGAATTATAAGTCAAAGTGGGTCAAGGATGTCCTCTGTTGTGGACAGGGTGAGGTCGACCGATGCGTGAGCGATGGTCAGACCGAGGACCAATCGTGGCACGATCCTTGCGCCGTGGAATGGTGGAGGTTGAAATGCGCAGCAATGCAGGAAACCGGCTGCTTGTTCTTCTGCTGGCAATGTCTCCGGCACCCGCCACCGCGCAACTCGCGGCGGACTGGATGGTTCCCGCAGCGGCCCATACCCGAGGCTTGAGGCAGACCTTCTGGAAGACCGACCTGTCGCTCCACAACCCGCACGAGTACGACCTGCCGGTGGTGGTCCAGGTCCTGCCGAGCGACACGGTCAACTTCGACGTGCCGACCTTGAGCTTCACCATCTACCCCTGGGAAACGGTCAATCTCTGGGATGTGCTCGGCCCCGATGTATTTGACGAAGCGGGAAGCGCCGCCATTCTCGCCTATGCGGACCCGACACTTGCCTGCGATCCCATCGAAGACTGCCACTTTCTGGTGACGTCGCGGACCTACACTCCAGAGACAGGCGGCGGCGTTGGAGAGTACGGGTTGGCCGTCCCCGGGGTGCCGGTCGCTCACGGCACCGACTGGTCGACCATCGGCTATGCCGCCGGCCTCCTCAACGACGGCACCTCCTTCCGATGCAACGCCGGTGTCGCCTCGTGGGCGCCCGACTGGACGACGGTACGGATGGACATCCAGGACGCCACGGGCAACATCGTGGCCAGTGAAGTCTTCGACGTGCCTCCCTTCGGACATGTTCAACGCGGCCTGGAGCCGAGCGGTGACGGAGGTGCGCTGGTCTTCTACCTCGAGGCGGGTCCCGAGAACGATGCGCTGGTCTTCCCTTACGCGACAGTGATCAACCAGGAGACCGGCGACGCGAGCTTCCTGTATGGATCGTCATCGGTGATTGGCGTATCGGTGGCCAAAAAGGCCGGGATCCGACGCCTTCGCCCTGCGCCGCCGAGGGTGCAACGGCGGGTGATCTCTTCCATTCGACGGCCGGCGCGATGACAGGCTGACCGGCGGCGCCTCACCGGCATTTCGGTATCGATTCTCCGCGAGGTAGAATCCATAGTGGGGCGTCAGTTGCCGGGAGGCGCATGGTCCAGTTCGACAATCAGTACCGCCAGATCAAGATCAAGGTCGTGTACTACGGGCCCGCGGTGGGTGGTAAGACGACCTGTCTGAGGTACATCCACCGCGCGATCGATCCCCAGCGCCGGACCAAGCTCTACTCGCTCAACACCGCCGCCGACCGCACCCTCTTTTTCGATCTTCTGGCGCTCAATCTCGGGCGGATCCGTGGCTACCGCCTTACTCTCCAGCTCTACACGGTTCCCGGCCAGGTCCAGTACGACGCAACGCGGCGCACGGTGCTCGCCGGCGCCGACGGGGTGGTCTTTGTCGCCGACTCCCAGGAATCCCAGAAGGAGGCCAATGTCGAGTCCCTCGAAAACCTCTGGACCAACATGGAGGCCAACGGGCTTGACCGGAAAAGCGTCCCGGTTGTCCTGCTATACAACAAGCGTGACCTCGACCCCATCCAGTCGATCGAAGAAATGGAAGGGTCCCTCAACGCGGAGAAGATGCAGGCCTTTCCGTCGGTGGCCATCAACGGTGAGGGCGTCCTCGAGGCCTTTGCCACCATCGGCGAGAAAACCCTGGCTTCTGTCGCGGACAAGCTCGGGGTCGGAACCAGCCCTCAGGCCATTTCGCGTCTCCAGGCGCAGATGCGCAAGGCGATGCAGCCCTTCATCGACGGCGAGAGCGAGGCGGAGGAGGCAGCCGACGATGTCGAGGTGACGGTCACCTCTCCGGGGATCGACGCCGAAAAGGTCCTGAGCGAGGACGTGCTGGTGGGCGAGGCGGTGCGGGCCAATCTGGCGATGACTGACGTCAACGCCCGCCTCGACATCGTCAGCCGCCAGCTGGCGCGCAAGGTGCGCGTGATGGACAGCATCTCCCAGTTCGGGCACGCGGTGAGCAATCAGCGCGACCCGGCCAAGGTCTTACGGCTCCTCATCACCGACACGATCAGGCTGCTGCAGGTGCAGGGAGCGGCGGTGATCATCATTCCGGGAGGTGGTCGACTGCGGGAGGCGGTGGTTCACGGTTTCAAGCAGGACCCGCTGCTGCTCGCCGCGGACTCGACAGGGGCCTCTGTTGCGGCCGCCCTGCTCAACGGTCGTGAGCCGCGGCTCTTCGTCCGCGAGATCGATGATGAGAGCAACGGTTCAGCGCTTGCCGCAGTCGAGGGCGCGGGCTTCACGTCAGCGGTGGCGGTGCCGATGACGACCCAGGAGAAAGTGGTCGGGCTGCTGACCGCGTATGGCGACAAGGAGCGGACGGATTTCGACGAGGACGACCTCCAGCTCGCCACCGTGCTCGCCTCCACGGCCGCGATGGGCTATGCCAACGCGATTGCATGGCGGCAGATGGAGGAAGTCAGCAAGGGGCTGGAGGCGAAGGTCGAGGAGCGGGCGGGGGAGCTCAAAAGGAGCCTCGCAGAGTCGCGCCAGCTGGCCTCCGATCTCGCGGAGAAGAAGAATCTCCTGGAAGCAGCGTATCGAGATCTCGAAGCCCTCGACGAGGTCAAGAACGAGCTCATCAGTCGACTGTCGCTCGACCTCCGCACACCCGTGACCTCACTCTTCACCGCTGCCAAGATCGTCCGCCGTGAAAAGGACGTTCCGCCCGAGAGAGCGGATCGTCTCCTCAACATCATCTACGACGAGGGCGCGAAGCTCATGGAGATCGTCCAGAGCGTGTTTCAGGCCTCGGTCATCGCCGCCGGGGCGCGGGAGCTCGAGCACAGCCCGGTGCCGGCGCAGGACCTCTTTCGCAACGCCATTGCGCCCCTTCGTGACCTCGCCTCGGACCGCGACGTCCGCCTCCAGATCCTCATTCCAAGCGGTCTCGAAACCGTTTCCTGCGAGCCGAAGAGTACGGAGGCGGCGCTCCGAGCCGTGATCAAAAACAGCATTGAGTTCAGCAACGGCGGCGAAGTGAAGCTCGAGGTGCGGCGTGTCACGCACGACGATGATCCGTGGCTCCAGCTCCGGGTCAGCGACACCGGGAGCGGAATAGCCGAAGGCGACCTTCCACACGTCTTCGATGCATTCTGGCAGGGTGACGACTCGAAGGCCGGCAAAAGGCACGGCATCGGACTCGGCCTCACCATCGCCAAGCGGGTCATGGAAAACCACGGCGGCACGATCTCCGTTGGCAACGGCGAGAAGGGTGGCACCCTGGTCGTGATGTCCATTCCACAGACAGGTGCGCCAAGGGATCCGGAAGAGGCCAGCCCGACCTGATCAGGACTTCAGTCTGCGCGCGGCATCTCTCCGCAGGACTCGGCGACCTCACGAGCGGCGTCGGCGGCGAGCTCGAGAGCCGCCTGGGACGCGATTTCGAGCAACACCTCAGGTCCCTCCGGAACGGTTGATGGCCAGGTCGCCGCGGTAGGCAGGCATTGTCTCCCAAGCTGCAGGCAGGCGCCGAGGGGAGTCGCCGAGCGGGGGTCCAGGACGCGCCGGATGACCAACGGGAAATCTGCCAGATGTGCGAGCCTCGAACCGACGCGCCGCGAAAGGTGCTTGAGCAAGGTCTTCCGCAGGCTCTGATGGGGCACCGGGAGTGTTGTCAAGACCCACAGCACGAGGTCGGTGGGCACCGTCACGAGATGGACAGCCAGCGAGGCGGTCTCCGGTGCTACATCGAGATGGGGCGCCGCGGCCGCCGCGGTCTGCGACCAGGTCGCGACGACCTGGCGGATGAGTCGATCCAGCTTTGGCGCCTCGGGACGTTTCAGAAAACCGCTGCCGACCATCTCGTCCCACAGGTCGAGATCGGCCGCGATCGTGTCGAGCTCGGCGAGGGTCAGGGGGCCCGGGTGGGTGCGTTTGCGCACTGTGCAGGCCAGCACCATCTGGTTCCATACGGCGTGCGGCCGCCCGGGCAGGTAAAAGGGAGCCTGGCCGTCCTCCGAAGATTCGAGATCTTCGAGCTGACCGGCCGGTACGGGAACCAGACCGGGACTCGAAGAGAGCCACTGCGCGAGGGTGCTGACAATGTCCCGCACGAGATCGTGGAGACGGCTGAGCTGCTCTCCGTCGATCGCGTCCTCGCCGACCACGCCCTCGCGAATCATCGCCCAGAAGAGGTCCTCGAAGGCCTCCCCGGAGAAGGCGAGCTCGTAGGAGCGCCGGTCGATCTGTCCGAGATCGTCCTCGTCGGAACGCCTCGCGGCCTCGAGCAGGAGCTGGCTCGGTTCGACGTTGAGACTGAGCCCGAGAATGTCGAGTACGGGATGGTTGGGAATGAACTCGAATCGCACCTCCGGCGCGATCAAGATACGACTCGTAATGGCCTCGGCGAGGTCCGTGAGGCTGGCCTGCAGGTCCTCTGGAGACACGCGCCCTTCCGCGATCAACAGATCCGTGAACAGGGCGCGCCGCAGCATCGAAATGGCAAGGATCCGCCGAAGCTCACCGACTGGAATCAGGCTGCGCTTGGTGAGCCAGGTGGCGAGCCGTTCCTCCGGGATGGTGGACGAGGCATAACAGATCCGACCCTCGATGAAATCGAGCCTCCGCTCGCCGCCAACGTCCTTCAAAATCAGACGGCCGCTCACGCCACCCATCTGAAACCACTGCAGGAGGTCCCCGAAGTGGAGACGGTCGAGATTTCCCTCGATCATCCCACCAGTATATCGGGTGCGATACCATCCTCGAGTGCGCCTGCTGCTGCTCAGTGCCCGCCCGGATCTGCGAGTCAACGCCCGTTTCGGTGAGGCCGCTTCAGATCTCGGCTTCGATCTCGACGTCGTCGACGGCACGACCGCGTGCGCATCATCAGCGGACGGTGAGCTTCACCCTCTGGGGATCACGGCCGAAAAAAGTCTTCCAGATGCCGTGATTGCCCGCATCGGCAACTGGCGCCCCGAAAGCCTGTTAGCGGTTCTCGAGGCGGCGGTGGCTCGCGGTGTCGCGACCCCGAACCCGCCAGAGGCCATCCGACTCGGCCGCGACCATTGGGCGACCGTCAGAACACTCACCGCTGCCGGTTTGCCGACGCCGCCGACGGTGGCCGGTGCTGACCCCGAGATTCTCGCAGCGGAGGCCGTGAGTCGCCTCGGGCTCCCGGTGGTGGTCAAGCAGCGCAGATCTCGAATGGGTGTTGGCGTGGTCCGTTGCGAGACCAGAGATCACCTCGAAGCCGTCCTCGATTCCTTGTGGCGGGTCGGTGACGAGGTCGTCGTCCAGCGTTGGCTCGCCGGGGGTGCGCACAGCCGCCGGCTCCTGGTCGTCGGGGGCACTGTCGTTGCGGCCGCGCGATTCCACGCGGCGGAAGGGGAGTGGCGGTCGAACTCGGCTCGTGGCGGATCGGCTGAGAGCCACCAGCCGTCAGCGGCCGAGATCGGGCTGGCGGTCAGAGCGGCTCGGGCACTCGGTCTGGGCCACTGCGGGCTTGACCTGGTGAGCGGCAGCGGTGGGGACGTGATACTCGAGGTCAACCCGACCCCCGGCTTCCTTCGCCTCGAGGAGGTGACCGGCGTCGATGTCGCGCGTGCTCTGGTCGAGCACGCGATCCACTGTCGTCAAAAACCGCGCTAGGCCGTTTCTTCAGCGGCCGCCGCAGCCGGCCGGCCCGCGAGCTCGCGATCGATCATGAGCAGACCGTGGGGGTTGTCCTCGACCATCTTGACCTGGTGGAAAAGCCTGTCGGCGGTCGCCTCTTCCTCGACCTGCTCGTTCACGTACCAGTGCATCATGACGGTCGTTGCGTGATCGTTCTCGGCTGTGGCCAGATCAACGATCTGATTGATGCGTTGGCTGATGTGCCGCTCATGTTTGAGCACCGCCTCGACCGCATCCGAAGGCGAGGCCCACTCGCGCTGCGGAGCGTCGAGAGCCATGAGCTCGACGGTGCCGCCCCGCTCGGCGAGGTGATCGAAAAGCTTCATCGCATGCCCGAACTCCTCCTGCGCCTGGATCCGCATCCAATGGGCGAAGCCGTCGAGATGATGGCCCGTGAAGTACGCCGCCACCGAAAGGTAGAGATAGAAGGAAAAAAACTCGGCGTGGATCTGCTCGTTGAGAGCCTTTTCGACCTTTTGATTCATGATCGGGACTCCTTTGTCGTGTCGGAGGACGGCCGTCACGGCCGCCGAAACCGCCCCACAGTATACCTTCCCCCGGCGAAAGCTCCAGAAGGGCCGCGGTCTCAATCAGGAGCATCGACGACCTCGGCTCCGGACGTCGACATCGGCTCAATCCACGGACGGATGTTGTTGAAGGCGTGTGCCTGGCCCCACAGAACGCCGGCCCTTCGCCCGTCGGCCAGGGGTCGGCCGGTGAGCCACACGAACGAGATCGAGGCGAGTGCCACGATCGCGAGCGCTGCGATCGCCGATCTTCCGGGCAGCTCGAGGGGGTGCACGAAGGGCGCCGGGTACCACAGCCAAGCGAAGAGGAGAACTGACGCGAACAGGGCCACGAGGCCGACCGTCGGTGCGAGAAGGATCTCGCCCCGAACGAAGGAGGCCGCGACGAGCCACAGAACGACCGGGGGGCCGAGATGGATGGTGACCACCCACAGCCGGTATCTCCGGCTGATATCGGGCCGCCGACGTCTGCTCAGCTCGAGCACGCGAAGGGTGGGCAGGATGGCCACGCAAGCCGCCACGAACGGTGCCAGCCATACACCGGAAGTGGGCCTGCCGCGTAACGAAAGGAAGCGGACGATGTGGCCGTCGCTGGCGTCCAGCAGGGGCAGCCAGGCGACGGCAATCGCCGTTATCGCCCAGGCAAGCTGGACACAGACGAGTTCGCCGACGAGTGAGCGTTTGCGCGGTACGAAATGGATGACGGTCGCGGCCACGAAGAGCGGGAAGAGGGTCGAACCGAGCCAATATCCGCGGGCTCCGGGCAGGGATGCGAAGTTGAGCGTCGGCTGGTTGACCAGGGCCCACACCTGGCGATCGAGCGGCAAGGACACCCCGATCCACTGGCAGCCTCCCGCCATTGCGCCGAGCCCTTGCCCACAGGCGGCGCCAATCAGAGCGAGTGGAATGGAGGCGAGGGCCGCCAACCAGGAGATGGCGATCACCGGCAGCTCGGTGGTCCCGGGTTCGGTCTCCATCCTCGGCATGCTACCATGACGGCCGCCATGAAGGTCCAAGGCGCGTATCTCCAGTGTTTAGTCGTGGTATCGGTGGCCGTGGTGATGGCCTCACCGGTTGCGGGTCAGGCCCTGTATACCGACCGCCTTGGAAACGGGACCGAGCTCCTGGTCGTAACGCAGCCGCTCGCCGATGCGACGACGGTCGCCTGGCCTTCCGAGGTCGATGGTGAGGTCTCGTCAACGCTCATCACCTGCGGAGATCTCACCCTGGCCACCACGATCGAGACCGCTCTGAACGAGGCCGAAGACGGACCCGCGCCGCCCATCGTGGTCGCTGTCGGAGGAGCCTCGGTGCCGGAGCTTCGCGCCCTGATCGAAAGATTGCTTTCCGAGCGACGGCCGCAGCCCTTGCTGGCGCCGACCGCCGAGAGCCTGGGCGAAGGCCGTCTCGAACGTCGCCTCGGCATCGCCGGCAGCGAGGCCGAGATTCGGCTCGAGCTCGACCTGCCGCCGCCATCAGACCCCACGCGGAGTGCCGTCGAGGTGCTCTGGGACCTCCTGCCGGAGGTCTTGGCGAATGATCTCGGCGGTGCGCGGAGCCGCGTCGTCGGAGATCGAGCGCTCTTCGAGGCCCGGGTCGATTCGGCGGCCGCCGATCTCACCGTGCGAAAGCTGCGTTTGGGTCTGGCGCGTTTTGCCGAGAATCCGGCCGTCCAGATGGAACGAGTTGAAGCCGCCAGCACACGGCTGCGGGTTCGCCGGCTGGCGCTCCTCGAGGAACATCCGAACGCGGCGAAACTGGTGTTGGACCTGTGGTTTTCCGGCGGCGAGGCAGCTGTCCGGGAGTTTCTCTTCGGGGTGGATGGCGTGACGCTGAGCACCGTTCGCAACGCCGCGATGAGCTGGCTCCCGCAACACCCGGGCAACATCGTCATCACGCTTCCCCCCCGGGCCTTCAACCCGAGATTCGCCTCGCCACCCGTCATGGTCCAACTCGAAAATGGTCTTTCGGCGGCGGTGTTGGGGAGGGCTGGAACGCCGCTCGCGACGCTGTGTCTCCGTCCGGTCGTGGTCCCGGATCTCGACGACGAGCTGGCGGCAACAATCCTCGCCCGCCTCGCGCGCGAGCTTCGCGAGCTCGAGCAGCGGCCCGGCTGGGTCCGTGTGAACGCGCAACCACCGCAGATCCTGCTGGCGGCGCCGGTCGACCAGTTCAGCGAGCTGAGCGAGGTTCTCCGAGCCGCGATGGCCGAGGCCGAGGAGGATGATCGACCGGTGATGTCCGAGGGCGGCAGCGCCCGCCGGCGGGCCTTGCGGCTGATGGCTGGAGTGCTGGGCGTTGCCGAAGGATCGAATCTCTCGCCCGCGACCCTCCTTCGCACTGGGAATCTGTCCCTGGGTGTGCTTGCCGAGGACGTGGAGGCGGCGACGGAAGCGGTGCACAAGTTCTGGTTGGACAGTGGCTCGCCGGTGGTCGCCACGTCGGTGCGCGCGGTCGCGCCGGTCCCGAAGACCCGCGAGGCGGCGGCCGGGGGAGAATCTGTTCTGGTCGTCGCCGTGGAGCTCGCTGCTGCGGTCGACGAGACGCTGGTTTTGGTGGTCGCCGAAATGCTGGCGTCGCGAGGCGAGGCACTGCTCGAGGGGGGCACCATCGAGGTGTTGCGGCCCTTCGTGCCGGGGCATCAGGTGCTGTTGGTCGTCGCGTCCGCACCGGCGACGGTCGATGTCGTCGAAAACGATCTTCGCGAGGGATGGGCGGGTTTGACGGGTCCGTCGACCGAAGACGAACTGGCCGCCGTGCGTCGTCGTGTCGCCGCAGCAAGCGCGGCCGAGTGGAGCGGTGCGACCGGGCGTGCCTGTCGCTGCGCGGCGGTCGCATCGGGCGCCGCCGGATGGAGGACAGCTGCGGATCTCGAAATGTCGATCCTCTCTGTGACGCGCGAAGTCGTCGATGCGACGATCGCAGGATTCGCAGATTTCGAGGTCCTTCCCAACACCGGAGCGGGTGTCCTCCCGATCGTCACCCTCGACGAGCGGTGATCCAAACCCAGCATAGAGGAGGTCGAGGTGCCGTCCGAGATCGACGAACAGCTCAGCTATCTGACCAAAGGGTGTGTCGACGTCGTTCCGAAAGAGCAACTGGCGGAGAAGCTCCTGAGGTCGAGAAAAACAGGAAAGCCGCTGGTGATCAAGGTGGGCTTCGACCCCTCTGCACCTGATCTCCACCTCGGGCACACGGTCGTGATTCGGAAGATGCGTCACTTCCAGCAGCGTGGACACCGCGTCATTTTCCTGATCGGCGACTTCACGGGACTGATCGGCGACCCGACCGGCAAGAAGAGCACGCGCCCGCAGTTGACGCCGGAAGAGATCGAAGCCAACGCCGCCACCTACCGCCGCCAGATCTACAAGCTGCTCGATCCGGAGGACACCGTCATCGATTTCAACTCGCGTTGGCTGGGCGCCCTCGGATCTGCGGACTGGATACGCCTCGCGGCGAAGGTGACGGTGGCGCAGATGCTCGAGCGTGACGACTTTCGGTCTCGCTACGAAAAGCAGCAGCCGATCGCGCTCCACGAGTTCCTCTATCCCCTCGCCCAGGCGTACGATTCGGTCGCGCTCGAGGTCGACGTCGAACTCGGGGGGACCGACCAACTCTTCAATCTCCTGGTCGGTCGCCACCTCATGCGCGAGCACGGCATGGAGCCGCAGGTCGTCATGACGCTTCCGCTCCTCGAAGGGCTCGATGGGGTCGAGAAGATGTCCAAGTCGCTCGGCAACTACGTCGCGGTCGAGGACGAGCCGATTGAGATGTTCGGCAAGCTGATGTCGGTCTCCGACGACCTGATGTGGAAATACTCGCTGTTGCTCACCGATCGCAGCGCCGAGGAGATTGACGCCGAACGCGAGAAGGTGGGCGATGGCCGCCTCCATCCGATGGATGCCAAGAAGGCACTCGCCTCGACGATCGTCACCGAGTTTCATTCCGCCGAGGCGGCCGCCGAGGCGCAGCGCGAGTTCGAACGTGTCTTCTCTTCCGGGCACCTGCCGCAGGAAATCCCCGAGGTCGCCCTCCAGGTCTCCGATGAGAAGATGTTGCTGTCCAAGGTGCTCGTGGCTTCCGAGCTGGCTTCATCCAACTCCGAGGCGCGACGTCTCATCCAGCAGGGGGGCGTCAGGGTCGACGGCGAAGCGCTGCGCGACGTCAAGACGGAGATCTCGACCACCGGGAACGACTCGGTCCTCATCCAAGTCGGCAGACGGCGCTTCGCGAGAGTGAAATTCTCTTAGGTCCTGCGGTCGTGGGGTCCTGAGGTGCTAAGGCACCACCCGCCCGCGCGGTTCTCGTTCGCGATCAACTCCGTGATATCACGCACCTCGTCGAGCTGATCCTTCCACGGAGAGTCGACCCCGAGACCTCAAAGACTCCAAGACGTCAAGACGTCAATACCCCAAGACCTCAAGACCTCAAGACCTCACAAAAAACGCCCCGGCGTCTCCGCCGGGGCGTCGGGTGGTCGATGTCCGCGATCAGAAGAACGAGGTGTCCTGCTCGACCTTCTGGCCTTCCTCGCTCAGACCCTGGATCTGGATCGAGATAAAGGTCGGGCGGAACTTGTGCTCCTGGCACAAGCGACGCAACCGATCATCGAGATCGGCGTCCCAGAACTCGATGATCTTGCCGGTGGC
>JBFFBV010000066.1:0-24291 GCA_041560205.1 Candidatus Sulfomarinibacter sp. | reverse complement strand
CGGGACTCGCCGAGCGGTCGAGAAGGTGGGATTCACATTCGGCGGAGGTGCCTGGCTCCCACATTGCACTTGGAGCGCAGCGAAAGTGCAATGTGGCGTGCCTGGCACCGCCGTCACCGCCTTGACCCTCGGATGACCTCAACGCGATCAATCTTCACGAAACGTTCCACGGGATCGACCACAGACGGTGGCGGGTTGTCGAGGTCGAGCTCGTAGGTTCGGTCGTCCGCGGTGCGGACGGGCTCGCCCGATGGATCGAAGACGTGGTTGCCGGCGCCGGCAAACTCCTCTTCCTCCACCGACCCGGCTACGCAGCAACCGAGGACCCAGAGCAGATTCTCGGCCGCCCGCGCCTGCAGCAGGGTGCTCCAGATGTGATCGCGGCGCCACGGCCACCACGCTGGAACAACCAGCAGATCGCAGTGCGCTTCGAGCTTGAGGGCCCGTGCTTGTTCGGGAAAACGGATGTCGTTGCAGTTCATGAGCCCGATGCGGAGATCGCGCCACTCGAAGGCGACGTAGCTCTGCCCCGGCTCCCACAGCTCGTCCTCACCGTTGGGGTGGAAGAGGTGAACCTTGTCATACAGTGCGAGCTGGTAGCCGCCGTTCCAGACGGTCACACGGTTGCGGCCCGCCTCGCTGATCGAGCCGAAGACGAACAGGGTCTCGGGTGAAGCTGCTGAAACTTCGGTAAAGACCTCGCGCGCGCTCTGCGGATCGAGCGGCCGCGTGTATCCGGTCAGAAAGAGCTCCGGAAACACCGCGATCTCGGCACCATTTTTGGCCGCCGACAGCGCCTCGTCTCGAAGGCGGGCGAGATTGGATTCAACGTCTGTGCACACCCAACGGGAGAGGTGGATTTTCATGGGGGGTATTTGAGCATATTTCCCGCCTCCGTGCCCGTCTCCGTCTCCGTGCCCGGATGAGACTTTCGGAAACGGAGACGGAAACGGAAACGGGCACGGGGTGAAAGGAATATGTTCACCCTTTTCACGATTCTAGAAGTAGCTGGGGAAATGCGGGGAATATCCCCCCGCGAACCAGCGATTTATAGACGGCACCGCGGCCTCCGGGTCGCGTCACAGCGAGGGGAAGATGGCAACCCAGGACAAGCTCATCGAGGAATTCGCAAATCGCGAGTACGAACACGGCTTCGTCACCGATGTCGAGCAGGACACCCTCCCGCCCGGCCTCGACGAGGATGTCGTCCGTTTCATCTCGGCGAAGAAGAACGAGCCGGAGTGGTTGCTCGAGTGGCGGCTCAAGGCCTATCGCCACTGGCTGACCATGTCCGAGCCGACCTGGCCGAATGTCCGCTACCCGGATATCGACTACCAGGCAGCCTCCTACTTTTCCGCGCCCAAACCGAAGCTCGAAAGCCTCGACGAGGTCGACCCGGAGATCCTCGCCACGTACGAAAAGCTCGGCATCCCCCTCGAAGAGCGGAAGCTTCTCGCCGGAGTCGCGGTCGACGCCGTCTTCGACAGCGTCTCGGTGGCCACCACCTTCAAGGAGAAGCTGGGCGAGCTCGGCATTATTTTCTGTTCATTCTCCGAGGCCGTGCGCGAGCACCCGGATCTGGTCAAGAAGTACCTGGGCTCGGTCGTGCCAACCACCGACAACTTCTTCGCCACCCTCAACTCGGCGGTCTTCTCCGACGGCTCCTTCGTGTACATCCCCGAGGGCGTGCGCTGCCCGATGGAGCTCTCGACCTACTTCCGCATCAACGCCGCCAACACCGGCCAGTTCGAGCGCACCCTGATCGTCGCCGACAAGGGCTCCTACGTCAGCTACCTCGAAGGCTGTACAGCACCAATGCGGGACGAGAACCAGCTCCACGCGGCGGTGGTCGAGCTGGTCGCGCTCGAGGACGCCGAGATCAAGTACTCGACGGTGCAGAACTGGTACCCGGGCGACAAGGAAACCGGCGAGGGCGGGATCTTCAACTTCGTCACGAAGCGTGGCATCTGCAAGGGCGACCACTCGAAAATCTCGTGGACCCAGGTCGAGACCGGCTCCGCCATCACCTGGAAGTACCCGAGCGTCATCCTCAAGGGCGACGACACGGTCGGCGAGTTCTACTCGGTGGCCTTGACCTCGGGCCACCAGCAGGCCGACACCGGGTCGAAGATGATCCACCTCGGCAGGAACACCTCGTCGACCATCGTCTCGAAAGGCATTTCGGCCGCGCAGGGTCAGAACACCTATCGCGGCCTGGTCAAGGTCGGCAAGAAGGCGACAAACGCCCGCAACTTTTCACAGTGCGACTCGATGCTGATCGGCGACCGCTGTGGTGCCCACACCTTTCCCTACATCGAGATCGGCAACCCCACCGCCCAGGTCGAGCACGAAGCCACAACCTCGAAGATCGGCGAGGACCAGATCTTTTACTGCAACCAGCGCGGCATCGAGACCGAAGATGCGGTGTCGATGATCGTCAACGGCTTCTGCAAGGAGGTCTTCCGCGAGCTGCCGATGGAGTTCGCGGTCGAAGCGCAAAAACTCCTGGGCGTCAGCCTGGAAGGGAGCGTCGGATGAGGAGCGCATCCCGAGCACCAATCCGCGGTGCCTGGCTCCCGCATTGGCGATGCCCCCTGCGGCATCGGCATTGTGGCGTGCCCGGCGCCGCCCCGCGCGACACCGCGAAGCCAATACAGGAGAACTCATGAGCTTACTCGAACTGAAGAACCTCCGCGTCTCGGTGGAAGGCAACGAAATCCTCAAGGGCATCGACCTCACGGTCAACCCCGGCGAGGTGCACGCCATCATGGGGCCCAACGGCTCAGGCAAGAGCACACTGGCGAGTGTGCTGGCTGGCCGCGAGGACTACGAGATCACCGGCGGTGAGATCCGCTATGCGGACCAGGATCTGCTCGAGCTCGACGCCGAGACCCGGGCACGAGAGGGTCTCTTCCTCGCCTTCCAATACCCGGTCGAGATCCCCGGCATCAGCAACACCTACTTTCTTCGCACCGCGTTGAACGCGATTCGCACCCATCGCGGCGAGGAGGAGATCGACGCGATGGACTTCCTCGCCCTGGTGCGCGAAAAGGTCAAGGTCGTCAAGCTCGACGACGCGCTGCTCAAACGGCCGGTCAACGAGGGCTTCTCGGGCGGCGAGAAGAAGCGCAACGAGATCTTCCACCTCGCGGTGCTCGAGCCGAAGCTGGCGATCCTCGACGAGACCGACTCCGGCCTCGACATCGACGCTCTCAAGATCGTCGCCGACGGCGTCAACTCGCTGCGCGACCCCGAGCGATCTTTCGTCCTCATCACCCATTACCAGCGCCTGCTCAACTACATCGTTCCGGATTTCGTGCACGTACTGATCGACGGACGCATCGTCAAGTCCGGAGACCGCGAACTCGCCCTCCAGCTCGAGGACCAGGGCTACGAGTGGCTCGAGGTCGAACCCGCCCAGGTGGCCGGCGCATGACACGTCCGGTCGCCTTCGCCGAGGCCCTGGAGGCCGTCGCCGGCACGCCGGCGCCCGAGCTCCTACAGGAGCTGCGCCAAAAGGGTCGCGAGAGCTACTCCCAGCTCGGCCTCCCGAGCCGACGCCAGGAAGAGTGGCGATTCACCCGCCTCAAAGGCTTGGAAGAAGGTGTGTTCGAGTCGCCGACCACCGCCCCGCGAATCGATGTCACGCCGTGGCGGATTGCGGATGCCCGATTGCTGGTCTTTGTCGACGGGGTCTTTTCGCCCGACATCTCGGACATCGGCGACCTGCCGGATGGCGTCGTCGTCTCCAACCTCGTGATCGGTTCAACCTCGGGGTCTCAATCCGTGGCCAAACATCTCGGCAGCCTCGCGCCACTCGACAAGCACCCCTTCGCGGCCCTCAACAGCGCCCTCGTCGCCGACGGAGCACTGATTCACATTCCGGCCGGCATGGCGCTCGAGAAGACGATCCAGTTGATCTTCGTTTCCGGATCCGAGGGCAGGTCGACGGTCAGCGCCCCCCGGATCCTCGTCGTGGCCGAAGACGCCAGCCACGCCACCGTGGTGGAACAACACATCGGCAACGGCGACTCGCTGAGCTGTCCTGTGACTGAAATCGTGGTGGGCGAAAACGCCGCCATCGATCATGTCATCGTCCAGGAGGAGGACCCCTCGGCCCACCATCTCGCGGTTCGGCAAGCCAGGCTGGCAGCTGGCAGCCGCTACTCTGCCCAGGCGATTTCGCTCGGTGGGGAGTTGGCTCGCACAGATATCGGAGTGGTACTGGACGGCGAAAACGCAGAAGCGTCGCTCGACGGTCTCTACCTGTGCGACGGCACCCAGCAGGCCGACACGCACCTCACGATGCGTCACGCCGCGGCCCACTGTGACAGCCACCAGCTCTACAAGGGGATCCTCGGCGGCAAGGCGAAGGCCATCTTCAACGGCCGCATCATCGTCGACCAGGACTCGCAGAAGACCGACGCCAAACAGTCGAACCGCAATTTGCTGCTGTCGGACGACGCGGTCGTCAATTCCAACCCGCAGCTCGAGATTTTCGCCGACGACGTGCGTTGCACCCACGGTTCCACCGTCGGCCAGCTCGACGAAGAAGCCGTTTTCTACCTTCGCTCGCGAGGCATCGGCCGTGAAGAGGCGATCCAGCTTCTGACCCTGGCGTTCGCGGGCGAGATCCTCGACCGTATCCCGGTGGCCGGGCTCCGCGAACGGATCGAAGCCGTGGTGGCAAAGCGCCTCGCCGCCATGACCGACGCAAAAGGTCCCGAGTGACCCTACCGACCGCGACCGCCGGCGTTCAGGCCCTCGATATCGAAAAGGTCCGCGCCGACTTCCCGGCCCTCCACCAAGAGTCGCACGGCCACCCGCTGGTCTACCTCGACAACGCCGCCACCACCCAGAAGCCGCGAGCGGTGATCGACGCCGTGCGCACGTTCTACGAACGCGATTGCTCCAACGTGCACCGCGGTGTCCATCTATTGTCACAACGAGCAACCGTCGCTTTCGAGCAGAGCCGGACCGCGATCAAAAACCACATCGGCGCCAACGACAGCCGCGAGATCGTCTTCACCCGATCGACAACCGAGGGCATCAATCTGGTCGCAGCGAGCTTCGTCCGCCCGCGGCTCGAGGCCGGCGACGAAATCCTGATCTCCACCATGGAGCACCACTCCAACATCGTTCCCTGGCAGCTCCTCTGCGAAGAGAAGGGTGCCGAGCTCAAGGTCATCCCGATCAACGACAAGGGCGAGATCATCCTCGAGGAGTACGAAAAGCTGCTGTCGGCTCGCACAAGGATCGTCGGTGTGGTCCACGTTTCGAATGCGCTCGGCACGATCAACCCCGTACGCCAGATGATCGAGCTCGCCCACTCGCGCGGTGTGCCGATATTGCTCGACGGCGCTCAGGCGCTCCCCCACCTGCAGGTCGATGTGCAGGAGCTCGACTGCGATTTCTTCGTCTGCTCGGCCCACAAGGCCTACGGCCCGACCGGTATCGGCGCCCTCTACGGCAAGCGCGAGCACCTGTTGGAGATGGTCCCCTACCAGGGCGGCGGCGACATGATCCTGTCGGTGAGCTTTGACGGCACCACCTACAACGAGCCGCCGCACCGCTTCGAGGCGGGAACGCCCAACATCGAGGGTGCGATCGGTTTCGCCGAGGCGCTCAGATACCTGGACGAGATCGGCCTCGAATCGGTCGCCGCGCACGAAGCCGATCTTTTGGCGACGGCAACCGAAGCGGTAACCGAGGTGCCAGGCGTCCGTCTGGTCGGTTCAGCGCGGGACAAAGCATCGGTCCTGTCATTCGTCATCGACGGCATCCACCCGCACGACATCGGCACCATCCTCGACTCGGAAGGTATCGCGGTCCGCGCCGGCCACCATTGCGCACAACCCGTGATGGCCCGGTATGGCGTGTCGGCGACCGTTCGCGCATCATTCGGCCTCTACAACACCCATCAGGAAATCGCTGCACTGGTCGCCGGTCTGAAGCAAGTCAAGGAGGTCTTCGCCTGATGTCCGACATGCGCGATCTCTACCAGGAGGTCATCCTCGACCACAACAAGAAGCCGCGTAATTGCTACGCGATGGACTGCGCGACCCGAACCGCCGACGGCCACAACCCCCTGTGTGGCGACATCGTCAAGGTCTATCTGCGGATCGAGGCCGGCATCATCAAGGAGATCAGCTTCCAGGGTCACGGCTGCGCGATCTGCACCGCCTCGACCTCGTTGATGACCGAGTCGGTCAAGGGCAAGAGCGTCGCCAAGGCCAAGGAGCTCTTCGAGGTCTTCCACGAGATGTTGACCGGTGTCGCCGAGGAGCAGGGCGTCGAGCTCGGCAAGCTCCAGGTCTTCGAGGGCGTGCGAGAATACCCCGTCAGGGTCAAATGCGCGACTCTGGCGTGGCACACACTCAATGCCGCGATGGACGGCGACGATGAATCGGTGACGACAGAATGAATGATGAGTGTTGAATTTTGAATTTTGAATTCCCGCCCATCACCCCCGGTCCTCGGGTTTGGTCGGGGGCCAATTCTAAATTCAACATTCAGAATTCAAAATTGGGGTAGCCATGGCCGAAGCCCTTCGCGAAAAAGTGATCGAAGTCTTGAAGAACATTTACGACCCGGAGATCCCCGTCAACATCTACGAGATCGGGCTGATCTACGAGGTCACCGTCGACGACGACGCCAACGCCCACGTGCTCATGACCCTTACCTCACCGATGTGCCCGGTCGCCGAGAGCCTGCCGCCCGAGGTCGAAGCAAAAGTTGCCGCCGTCGACGGCGTGGCCTCGGCCAACGTCGAGGTCACCTGGGACCCGCCCTGGGACCCCGAGATGATGTCCGAGGCCGCCAAGCTCGAGCTGGGGATGTTTTGATTCCGGACTCCGAAAATCGGGTGTCGGATCGGCCGATGGGCTTCAGCGTTTCTTCTTCGTGTCCTCTTCGATCCGGTTCTCCGCGGGGAGGGCCGTTTCCAGTGCGTCGCAGACTGTTCGCAGCACCTTGAGCCTGGCATAACGTTTGCTGTTGCCTTCCACCAGGGTCCAGGGCGCCGCCGAGGTCGAGGTCCTCTCCACCATGTCCTGGACCGCGCTCTCGTAGAGCGCCCACTTCTCGCGGTTCCGCCAGTCCTCGTCCGTGATCTTCCACTGCTTGTACCCGATCCCCTGGCGCTCTTCGAATCGGCGGAGTTGCTCGTCCGGAGTGATGTGGAGCCAGAACTTGAGCAGCACCGTTCCGAAATCCGTGACCTGGGCTTCGTAGTCGTTGATCTCACCGTAGGCGCGGCGCCACTCGTCCTCAGTGGCAAATCCCTCGACGCGTTCAACGAGCACGCGGCCGTACCACGACCGGTCGAAGATCGTGATCCGTCCACGGCGCGGCAGGTGGCGCCAGAACCGCCACAGGTAGTGGTGAGCACGCTCGTCCTCGGTCGGCGCCGCAATCGGGACCACACGATAGTCGCGGGCGTCGAGCCCACGCGTGAGACGGCGGATCGCACCACCTTTTCCGCCGGCGTCCCATCCCTCGAAAACCGCCACCATGGGGATTTTTTCCTCCCTGGCAAGCCTGAAGAGCACGTTGACCCGGCCCTGCAGCTTGGCGAGCTCCTTGGTGTATTCGGCCTTGCCGACGTCGAGCGTCATGTCGAGCTCGGTCAAAACCGTCGTGCTCAAGGCTGAGGCGAGGGACGTCACGACCCGATCTCGAGGGTTCGTACCGGGGGGAACCATCAGATCGCCGGGCTCGACATCGACCGTCGAAGCGGGCCGGTGTCCACGTTCGAGACGCTCCGCGATGGCATCCCTGACGATGGTCCCAACCGTCAGCGACCGGTAGCGGTGATCCGCACCTTCGACGATCCGCCACGGTGCGGCACCGGTCGACGTCCGGCGCAGAGCGCGCTCCGTGATCTTCGCGAACCGGTTGTACATCTTCCACCGTTCCCAGTCAGTCTTGCTCACCCTCCAGCTCTGCAGCGGGTCCTTTTCGAGGGACTCCAGACGTTTCTTCTGCACCTTTTTCCCGAGATGCATCCAGAACTTGACGACCAGGGCGCCGTCATCGGCGAGCACACGCTCGAACAGGGCGATACGTTCGAGTGCCCGCTCGAAGCTGCCTCTCCCGATGCGTTTATATGCACGATCCAGGATCGGCTGGGTGTACCACGCACTCAGAAACAGGCCGACCTTGCCCTTGGGCGGCAGATCCCGCCAGTAGCGCCAGAACGGCGGCCACTCGCTCTCCTCCTTTCTCCGCAACGCGTAGGCGTTGGTTTCGACGCCTCGCGGATCCATCCATTCGTTGAGGAGGTTGACAGACTCGCTCTTGCCGGCCCCGTCGACGCCACCAAAGAGCAAGATCACCGGAAAATCGGCTCGCCGCAGCCTCTGCTGAAGCGCCACCAGCTCCATCCTGAGCTCCGGCACCGCCTCCTCGAATGCCTTCTTTGAAATTTTTCGTCCAAGCTCGGCTGATTCGAACATGTTCTCTCCCGCCGGGTTGCACTTCCAAGATACTCCAGGTCGCCATTTCAGGTCATCGAAGCTCCTCGTCATGGAGTGGGTGTCGGCTCAGGCCCCGTCCGGTGGACGTCTGATCGCGCTCATCGACGCCCGGGAGCAGGCAACTCATCATCGGCGTGTGCCCGAGACCACGAACGCGATCCACCGAAGAACGGCTGAGCTCGAGTTCGAGCCGAAGTTTCTCTGATACCCGAAGATCGCTCCTGCTACCCTTCCACTACCGAGGAGGGCTCTCATGCAGCACGAATTCAACCGCCGCAGCTTCATGGCTTTTCTGGGTGGTTTTGGCATTGCCGGGCTGGCCGCGGACCGTTTGTGGGCCGCGGCGGCGACCGCGGGCGCGATCACTGCAGCCGATATCGATCAGGCGGCATCACTCACAGGTCTCCAGTTCACCGCGGACGAGCGCGAGCAGATGCTCGAAGGCGTCAACGACCTCCTCGAGGACTACGCCGAGATCCGCAAGGTGGCGCTCGACAACAGCGTCTCGCCGGCGCTCCACTTCGATCCTCGACCCGCGGGATTCGACTACTTTCCAGGACCGCGCCGATTCCGACCGAGTCGCCCTGCACCGATCGACGTTCCCGAAAACCTCGATGAGCTCGCTTTCCTGCCGGTGACGCAGCTCGCCCAGCTCATCCGGACCCGAAAGGTCTCCTCGGTCGCCCTGACCACGATGTACATCGAACGTCTCAAACGTTTCGACCCGAAGCTGCTCTGCGTGATCAGTCTGACCGAAAAACGTGCCCTCGCACAGGCCCGGAAGGCCGACGGCGAGATCGCGGCCGGTATTTACCGCGGCCCCCTCCACGGGATTCCGTGGGGCGCAAAAGATCTCCTGGCGGTCCGCGGTTACCCTACGACGTGGGGTGCGACACCCTTCAAGGAGCAACTTCTCGACATTGACGCCACCGTGGTCCAGCGCCTCGATGACGCCGGCGCGGTACTGGTCGCCAAACTGACAATGGGAGCGCTCGCCAACGGTGACGTGTGGTTCGGCGGCACGACCCGCAATCCGTGGGACACCGAAGACGGCTCGAGCGGTTCGTCGGCCGGGTCGGCCTCGGCGGTCGCGGCCGGCCTCGTCGGCTTCGCCATCGGTACCGAGACCCGTGGCTCGATCCTCTCGCCGTGCACGCGCTGCGGCGCCACCGGGCTGAGGCCAACATTCGGCTTCGTCAGCCGCCATGGCGCGATGGCACTCTCGTGGTCGATGGACAAGATCGGTCCCATCTGCCGCTCGGTCGAGGACTGCGCGCTGGTGCTCGACGCCATCAGCGGCCCCGACGGTCGCGACGAGACCGTGATCGACATGCCGCTCAGCTGGGAGCCGGACCGCGATCCAAAGGATCTCCGGGTGGCGTACCTTCGCTCGGCATTCGAGGACACACCGGAGGACGAGGACCGCCGCGAGTGGTGGGAGATCAATCTGCGATCACTCGAGGCCCTTCGATCCCTCGGAGTCGAGCTCGTTCCGATCGAGTTGCCCGAGGTCCCGGTGAGCGCCATCGGCTTCATCCTCGTCGTGGAGGCCGCGGCCGCCTTCGATGAGCTCACGCGCGACAACATCGACGACACGCTCGTGCGCCAGGACGACCGCGCCTGGCCCAACCGGCTCCGCACCCACCGTGCCGTACCCGCGGTCGAGTACCTCCAGGCCAACAGGGTTCGCCGCATCGCCATGCAGGAGATGGACCGTGTCCTCGCCGGCATCGACGTCTACCTTTCGCCTACCTTCGGCGACAACCTGCGTCTCACCAATCTCACAGGCCACCCGGCGGTAGTCGTGCCGAACGGCTTCCGAGCGAACGGAACCCCGACCAGCATCACCTTCTGCGGCAACCTCTTCCGCGACTCGGAGGCGATGCTGCTGGCGAGGGCCTACCAGGAGCAAACCGGCTTCCACCGCCGGCACCCACAGCTGTAGGATGTGCGGGTGACGGAGCAACGACAGTACCGCCTCCGGCTTTACGGCCACCGCGGGGCGCCCGCGCACCTGCCGGAGAACACCCTGCCGGCCTTCGAGCGGGCACTGGCCGACGGCGCCAACGCGCTCGAGCTCGATGTCCATCCGACCGCGGACGGTCATTTCGTGGTCTCTCACGATCCGGACGGCCGCAGGACGGCGGGCGTTGACGAGTCCATCCACGCCATCCGTCTCGACGAGGTGAAACGGTGGAATGTCGCGCCCGAGGACGGAGAGGCCGCTTCCGCCCCCGTCACTGTGCCGACCCTCGACGAGGTGCTGCAGGCCTTTCCCGACGTGCCGATGAGTGTCGACCTCAAACCGGACGAGCCCGGAGCCGTCCCTCCCCTTCTCGAGGTGGTGGCCCGTCACAGCGCCGAGGAGCGAGTCACGCTGGCGAGCTTCTATGCGCCGGTCGTCCGTCGCATCCGTCGGCTCGGCTACCCTGGCAGGACGACGCTGTCCAAAACCGAGGTCGCATGCCTCCGCTTCCTGCCGGCGGCGATCGCGCGCCGATACGTCACCGGTGACGCGGCCCACATCCCGGTCAAGCACGGCGCATTTCGGCTCGACGGGCGCCGGTTCATCCAGCGATGCCGCTCTCTCGGATTGCGTGTCGAGTACTGGGTAGTGGACGACCCCGACGAGGCGCGCCGGTTGCTCGACGCAGGCGCGACCGGGATCATGAGTGATGACCCCGCTCTGATCGCGCCCGTCTTTGCCGAGAGAAGGTGATGGCTCCCGCTATCAACTTCGGCCGACGTCTTGCGCTCATCGCCGGAGCGGTGCTGCTGTGCGTCATCTCGTGGTTCGTCACTCGCTCCCTTGGATCCGGTCTCGTCGACGACAGTTACATCTTTCTTCGCTATGCGGAGAACTTCGCCTCGGGTCTGGGTCCGGTCTTCAACCCCGGCGAGCGGGTCGAGGGCTACACATCACCGCTCTGGTTGGCGGCGCTCACCATACTCGGGGTTCTCGGAGCCGATCTGGAGGTCGTCGCCCCCTTCGTATCGGGCGTTCTCGGACTCGCGCTGCCGATTCTCATTCTCGTTGCGATGGGTTCCGGGAGCACCGCCCGCGTCACTGCCGGCTTGATCGCCGCGACCTTTCTCGCGACCCATCCCAGCGTCGCCTTCTGGTCGTGGACCGGTATGGACACCGCCCTCTCCGCCTCCCTCAGCCTGCTCACGGTGGTGCTCGTGGTCCACGCTTCTCGCCGGCGGGCCTTTGGCTACGCAGCCGCAGCAGGTTTCTCATATGCGTTGAGCGCCCTGGCCCGTCCTGAGGCACTGGTTCTTCTGCCGGTCTACGTGCTCTTCCTGATGCTCGTACGTCCGGAGGCGGCCGGCACGCGTATCCGGATCGTCGGCACTTTTCTGGCGCCGATGGTCCTCGTCGTCGCCAGCTTCGTGGCCCGCAAGGCCTACTACGGCTCCTGGCTCCCGAACACCTATTACGCGAAGGCGGACGCCGACAGATCGACACTTCTGGGTCACGGTGCCGAATACGTGGGGAGTTTCCTCGCGTTGAATGCGCTCCCGCTGGTCCTGTTCGTGGCGCTCGTCACCGTGGTTGTGGCCCGCAGACAGACACGCAGTGCACCATGGATCCTGCTGATCAGCCTGATTGCCGGCTCTGTGCTGACGACGATCTGGGTCGGCGGCGATCATTTCCCCCTCCACCGTTTTCTGCTGCCCACGCTGACTTTTGTCGCCTACGGTCTCGCCCATGCGGGTGCCGAGCTGACACGGTCCTTCCCGAGCCTCAGGGGCCGGCGTGGCGCGATCCTCGCGGTGGCCGCAGTCGTTCTTCTCGGCGCATCGAACACCCGCCTCGTGATGCGCGCTTCTCCCGACACCCACGCTCAAGCCATGATGGCCGAGCGTTGGTCGGAGGTCGGGCGATGGTTCCGTGAGAACGCGGCAACCGACTCGACAATGGCTTCGATCGTCGTCGGCGCCATCCCGTACCACTCCAAGCTCGAGTGCATCGATCTCCTCGGGCTGACCGATGCCACCGTGGCCCGGGAGGGTCGAGTGTCTCCCGATGCCGCCGTCGGCCACCAGCGATTCCACACCGATTACGTCCTCTCGCGGAGGCCGACCTACATCGTCTTCAACCAGTCGGGCCTTTACGATCACCCGAGTCCGGAGGTCGGCTTGAAACACGCCTTCGCTTTGTGGGACATCATCCAGGATCCACGAACACCGGAGATCTACGACCTTCGAACGGTCACCATGGCCAACGGAAAAGTGGTCCTTTTTCTCGAGCTGATCGAGCGTGGCTGAATGCAACCGAAGGTCGATCTCCCTCAACCACCCGCCGGACCCGCGCAGGATATGATGGCCATATGGTGCGAGAGAACGGGCCATCCGGTGAAACTCGACCCGACAGCGGAATCTGGCGGGGGCAATCGGTGGCGAGGGTGGCCGAAAGCCCGGATGGGATGACCGTCCTCGTCGGCCGCACCGCCCGGGACAACGACGTGCTGTCCCTCAAGCTCGCCGCGCCCAGAGACTTCTGGTTCCACGTCGCGGGCGAGTCCGGCTCGCACGTGGTGGTTCGCAACCCCGATAAGCTCGACGCCTTGCCTCGCAAAACGAAGCGATTCGCGGCGGCCCTCGCAGCCGGATACTCGAAAGCCCGGCGGGGCGGCAAAGTGGCGGTCCACATGGCCCGCGCTGGCGACGTCAGCAAGTCCAAGGGGCTCGCGCCTGGGAAGGTCCACCTCCGCCGGTACACGACGATTCACGCGAGCCCACTGCGGCTCGACGAAGAGGGAGAATCGATTTGAAAGCCTTTGGATCTCAGAGCATGGTCGAGCCCTTGAGGAAAGTCTTGGTCCGCCGCCCGGATGAGGCCTTCGGCGGCGCGGACCCCGAGGCCTGGCACTACGTCTCATCGCCCGATCTCGGCAAGGCGCAGGCCGAGCACGACGCTCTCGTCGAGATCCTCCGCGGCTTTGGCTGCGAGGTGGTCTATCACGACGCGCCGCTGCCAGATCTCGCGGACAGCATCTTCACCCACGACCCAGTGATCGTCACCGACAAGGGGTCGATCGTCCTTCGCATGGGCAAAGAGAGGCGGCGCGGTGAGGAGGTCGCGATCGGTCGGACTCTGGAAGATCTCGGCGTCCCCACCCTGGCGATCCTCGAGGAGGAGGCGACCGCGGAGGGCGGAGATCTGATGTGGCTCGATCACGAGACATTGGCCGTGGGTCGGGGATACCGCACCAATTCCGAGGGGCTTCGCCAGCTTGGCGCCGCTCTCCGCCCGCTCGGTGTCGAGACCGTGGAGGTTCAGCTGCCCTACGGCGACGGCCCGAACTCCTGTCTTCATCTGATGTCGCTCATCTCGATGCTCGATCACGACCTGGCCGTCGTCTATCTCCCCCTGCTGCCGGTTCCCTTCGTCGAGCTTCTCGCCGAGCGAGGCATCGGCCTGGTCGAGGTCCCGGACGACGAGTACCCCACCATGGGTCCCAACGTCCTCGCGCTCGCCCCGCGCCGCTGCTTGATGATCGAGGGGAACCCAATCACCAGGGGTCGGCTCGAGGCGGCCGGTTGCGACGTTCTGACCTACCACGGCGACGAGCTCTCGCTCAAGGCCGAGGGCGGAGCGACATGTTTGACCCGCCCAATTCTCCGCTCGGCGTGATCAAGGCGACACAGGTGCCGCCCCTCCAGCAGACCTCATTGACGAGAAAACGTTAGGGGCGGGACCTGTCCCGCCCCACTTCCTTGTGGCGACGGATCGAAGGATTGTTGACACAGGTCAAGGCCGAACCTAGGTTTTTCCTGTGATCAAAAGGAACAGGCCATGGATCCGATCGAGATCTTGAGCAATGAGCACTGGCTCATTCGCCGCTTCGTCGACCTGCTTTCGACGGCGGTCGCCCGGCTGGAGGTGGAGGCTCCACCGGAGCGGGCCTTTTTCGACACCAGCATCGACTTCGTCAGAGGCTTTTCCGACGGTTTTCACCACAAGAAGGAAGAGCTCGTGATGTTCGTCCAGCTGGCTCAGAAGAAGAACGGCGCCATCGACGGCCAGATCGAAGCGCTCCGTTATCAGCACGATCAAGGCCGTGGTTTCATTGCTGCCATCGATAACGCACTCGACGACTACGAGCGTGGTGACCCCAAGGCGCACTCCATCGTCCGCGAGAACGCGGCCGCCTTCGCCTCCCTCCTCAAACACCACATCCACATCGAGGACCACATATTTTTCCCGATGTCCCGCGAGGCGATGACACCCGAAGAGCTCGACGAGCTGGGGGAAAAGTTTGCCAAGGTGCAGGAGGTCCACGGCGCCGACACCTTCCAGCGCTACCACAAGACCGTCGTCGATCTCGGCGACATGCTGGCAGAGAACAATGCGCTCGGCTGACGAGCTCACCGAACAGGCCGGCGACTGGCGCCTCATGCGCCTCCTGCTCGAAACACCGAGCGAAGAGTGGCGACAACGGCTGCTCAGCGAATCCAAAGATACCGTCGATCCCGAGCTCACCAGCGCAGTGAAGATGGCCCAGGCTGAAGGCAACGATTACTTCCACGAGGTGCTCTTCGGAGCCGACGGTCTGCTCACCTCGCGTGAGTCGGATTTTCGATTCGAACGCGATCGAGGCGCCGTTCTCGCTGACCTCGAGGGGATGAGAGATCGTTTCGGGTTCTCGTGGAACGGAAGCCATCCAATCGATCACATTCTCGCCCTGGTCAGCTTGATGGCTCACATCGTGACATTGCAGTCGGAGGCAGTGCACGATGATCGGATCGGCGAGGCACTCTACCTCGAAGGCATCGCCGAGTGGTTGAGGCGCGGCCATCTCGCATGGTTCACCGAGCAGATCGCGGCCGCCCTCAGCTCGACACAGGTGTGCTATCTGTCCCACGTCGCGCACGCTCTCGAGCAACGAGTCTTGCCCGTGGGCGAAACCGGTAGACCCAAACACCGTCCGTCGGACTCGAATCGTAAGTCAAAACCAATGGATTCCTGAGGAGGGCGTAATGGATCCCATCGAAACTCTGTCCAACGAGCATGGCCTGATCCGCCAATTCCTCGA
The DNA here is from genome assembly GCA_041560205.1 of Candidatus Sulfomarinibacter sp. GTDB lineage: Bacteria > Acidobacteriota > Thermoanaerobaculia > Thermoanaerobaculales > Sulfomarinibacteraceae > Sulfomarinibacter. Next base: position 8,771 of record JBFFBV010000066.1, on the reverse strand, counting down.
CGTCCTGTCGATGGCGGCCGAGAAGATCGAGAACGGTCAGCGTCCCTCGGAAGCCTTTTTCGAAAAGGCGGTCGAATTCGCGAGGACCTTCGCCGATCACCACCACCATTTCAAAGAAGAACACGTCCTTTTCGTGCAGATGGCAATGAAGAAGCAGGGTCAGGTCGACGCGCAGCTCGAGGCCCTGCGCTACGAGCACGAACGGGGCCGATCTCTCGTCACCGGCATCGATGCAGCCGTACCGGGTTATGTCGCCGGCGATCCGATCAAAACCGGTGAGCTGCTCGAAAACATGGCCGCCTATGGCTCGCTGCTGCGTTACCATATCCACGTCGAGGACCACGTCTTCTATCCGATGGCGAAGAAGACGCTGACAGAGCAGGATTTCGAGGCGATCGGTCTGGAGTTCGACACGCAGCAGCAAAAGCACGGGAAGGACACCTTCGAACGCTGCCACAAAATGGTCGTCGACATGGGATCGATCATCACACATCTGCGCTGACGACGGGCGGACCCGGCCGGCAAGCACACAATGCAGGAATCGCCACGAACCGCTGTCATCCTGATCATCGCACTGGCGGTTGCGGAAAGCGCTTCCGCCCAACGTCTCGCGCCTGTGGACGAGGCCGAGGCTTCCGGGAAGAACATCATCGTGGTCTCCCTGACGCCCCTCTATCAGACGGCGATCGAGGCGGACGAGGACACCGGCGGCTCTGAGCTCGATCTCTTCGCTTCGCTGAAAATTTTGGACCCGCACACCAGTTCTGTCGGCGCCGGGAGGGTCGTCTTCTGGGCTCGGTTGCAGGACAACCTCGGTCACCTCCAACCGGCTTCCGAGATGGCCGCCAAGGCAGGGCTGCTGTGGCCGACCAACGACGTCGTCGTCACAGGCTCGAAGGCGTCAGCTCCCCTCCTCGCGTGGGCGCAAAACCTGGCCGATGACCGCTTCCGGGTCTGGGCGGGCCAGATCTGGCCGCAGCTGTTGTTCGTCAAACAGGAGTTTTCTGGCGACAACCCGGCTGGATTCATGTCGCGCCTTATCTCGAACGACATGGCGGCCCGCTACTACGACCTGAACGGCCTGGGTGTGTTTGCCGAGGTATCGGGCCGAAGATGGTACGCACAGGGAAGCTTCCTCGACGCCCAGGCGGAATCCGAGCTCGATGTCTCGAGCTTTCTCGACGGGCATTGGGCGTGGGTGGCCGAGGGCGGCTGGCGACCCGACCGAGACGGCGGTGAAACCTCGGTATCTGCTCTCGTGTCCCGAGTCGACGACACGATCGATGTCGAAGGAGAAACGGCCCACTCGCTCGCCTTCAGCCATGACCTCGCCCGTTCCGAGCACACGCTTTTCGGTCGCTACACCTACCGCAGAGGCGGGGCACCGCTCAGCGATCGCGGCGTTCTCCTCGCCAAGCCCCTCGACCGCAGCTTTTTTTTCGCCTGGGCGTGGAACCGCGCCTTCGGTTCCGACCGTCAGCAACTCGCCGCCGCTGTACTCTACGGAGAGCCCATCGAGTTCACGGATGCGCTCGGCTTCGACACACAGTACGGGCTCGAGGTGTTCTGGAAGATCCGCATTGGCTCGTGGCTCGAGATCACCTCCGATCTCCAGCTCGTCGTGAATCGGGACGACGAACTCGAGATCATCCCGGGGTTGAGAATTCGCGTTTTCAGGGCCTTCGTCTTCTAGCCTGTGGCCACGGGGGAAGGGCAGGATATACAGTCTCTGTAGGGGCGGCACATGTGCCGCCCTTGCGCCTTCAGGTCCAGAGATCGACCCCGACCTTTGCGGGTGCCCCCGGGACCTCTCTCACCAAGCGCGGCACCAGGTAACCGGGAAGCCGGGCCGTCAATTCGGTGTGCAGACGCCTTGCCTCGTCCTCCGAAACCTCGAAGTGCGCCGCTCCCTCGACCCGATCGAGCATGTGGAGGTAGTAGGGCAGCACTCCAGCCTCGAAGAGCGTTTCGCTCAGCCTGGCGAGAGTATCCGCTGAATCGTTGACTCCCGCAAGCAGGACCGCCTGATTGAAGAGCGTCGCGCCAGTGGTCTTGAGAGCGGTCAAAGCCCGCCGCACATCGCCGTCGATCTCATGGGCATGGTTGGCGTGTACCACGATCACCACAGGAACACCAAGACCGCCGACCCACCGGACGAGCTCCGTGTCCACTCGCCTCGGCAGCACGATCGGTAGACGGGTGTGAAGTCGCAGCCGACGAATCGACGGCAACGCCGCCAGGCGACGGGTCATCACCTCGAGCTGAACATCGGGGATCGTCAACGGGTCGCCACCTGAAAGGATGACTTCGGTGATCTCGGGATCACTTGCGATCCGCTCGACCGCCGCATCGAGGGCATCGCCGACGACGGTGTGGTTGGTGTAGGGGAAATGACGTCGGAAGCAATATCGGCAATGCACCGCGCAGGCGCCGGTGACCACAACCAGGGCGCGCCCCTGGTATTTGTGGAGGACGGAGTCGGTCGGGGGTGGCGACTGCTCGCCGACCGGATCGGCGGAGAAGCCCGTTACCACTTCGTCTTCCTCCACGACCGGCAGCACTTGCCGGAGCAGGGGATCGGCCGGATCTTCCGGACGCATCCGGTCGACGAAGGCCCGTGGTACTCTGAGCGGGAATCCGCGCAGGGCGGAGGGGCCTGCAGTCCGGGAGCCGTCTCCGAGGTCGAGCATTTCCATCAGCTCAACGACATCGGTCACGACATCGGCAAGGTCCTTCCTCCACGCACCGGCCGGCCAGGGAGCATCGCGATTCGTCGCCATCCGGCGCAGTCTCGCAGCTTCGGTATGATCAGCGCAAGTAAGGAGATCCGAAGATGGCGTCCTACAACATGAACCAGGTCAAGGTCGGGCTCAAAATCATGGTCGACGGCGACCCCTGTGTGATCGTCGGCACCGAGTTCGTCAAGCCCGGCAAGGGCCAGGCCTTCACCAAGGTCAAGTACAAGAACTTCAAGACCGAGAGGGTCAACGAGAAGACCCTCAAGGCTTCCGACTCCCTCGAGGGCGCCGACGTCATGGAACGGGAGATGCAGTACCTTTACACCGACGGCCGCAGCTGGACCTTCATGGACCAGGAGACCTACGAGCAGGTCGAGGCCGACAGCAACGTCGTCGGTGACTCGCAGCAGTGGCTCAAAGAGGAGGATCTCTGCATGGTAACGCTGTGGGAGGGCAACCCGATCGTCGTCACCCCTCCCAACTTCGTCGTGCTCGAGATCACCGAAACCGACCCCGGTGTCAAGGGCGACACTTCGTCCGGCGGCAACAAGCCGGCGACCACCGAGACCGGTGCTGTCGTCCGGGTCCCGCTCTTCGTCCAGATCGGCGAGAAGATCAAGGTCGATACCCGCACCGGAGAATACGTCTCCCGCGCTTGACCCGTGCCCGTGCCCGTTTCCGTTTCCGTGCCCGAATCGCTGATGCCGGCAGGGCCGCTGAAATGAATTCGCGTGACGACTGGCGTCCCACCGCGTCTCTCGAGATGCTCCACCTCCGCGCCGAGATCCTGGCCAAGATCCGCTCCTTCTTCGACGAGCGCGATGTGCTGGAGGTGGAAACGCCACTCCTCGCCTCGGCCCCGGTCACCGATCTCCACCTCCATGCGATGACCGCGCGCTATCGAGGGCCCGGCGCCGACGAGGGCCGCGACCTGTATCTCCAGACCTCGCCCGAGTTCGCGATGAAGCGGCTGCTGGCCTCAGGCAGTGGCTCCATCTACCAGATCTGCCGGGCCTTCCGCGACGGCGAGGCCGGTCGCAGACACAACCCAGAGTTCACCATCCTCGAGTGGTACCGCCCCGGCTGGGATCACCACCGGCTGATGGACGAGATGGACGAGCTACTGGCCGAGCTTCTCGGCTCTCGATCGGCCGAGCGGCTGACCTACGCAGAAGCTTTCGAACGCTACGCCGGTTTCGATGCCTTTGGGGAAAGCGACGAGGGGCTTCGCGTCCGGGTCGGCAAGCTCGGCGCGAGGGACGCCGAGGGCCTGTCAAGGGACGATCTGCTCGATCTCGTGTTGACCCACATCATCGAGCCCAAGCTCGGCCACTGCCAGCCGACCTTCATCCACGACTACCCGGCCTCGCAGGCCTCGCTGTCGAGGATTCGTGACGGTGAACGCCCTGTGGCCGAGCGTTTCGAGGTCTTTGTCGAGGGTGTCGAGCTCGCCAACGGCTACCACGAGCTCACCGACGACGCCGAGCAGCGTCGCCGTTTCGAGTCGGATCTCGACGCCCGGAGAAACAGGGGCCTGCCCGAGGTCCCGATCGACGAAGGATTGCTGGCCGCCCTCGAGCACGGCCTGCCCGATTGTGCCGGCGTCGCACTGGGTGTCGACCGTCTCGCGATGCTCACCGCCGGTACCCGAAACCTCTCCGACGTCCTCGCATTCCCCATCGACCGCGCTTGAATCCGATCCCGATCCCTATCCCGAAACGGTGACTCCGCCCGGAGTCGGACATGCATCCGGTACTATGAGGGCGCAGTGAACGACGAAAACACCTCTCTGAAGCATTACCTGCCCCAGGCACTGTTCTTCGGGGCGATTGCGCTTTTCGCGCTGCTCGTCATCCGTGACGCCTGGTTGTGCGACGACGCCTTCATCACCTTTCGCGTGGTCGACAACTTCCACAACGACCACGGCCTGCGGTGGAACATGGTCGACCGGGTCCAGGTCTTCACGCATCCCCTGTGGTGCGTGACGCTCGTCCTTGTCGGTGGAGTCTTCTCCAACCTGCCGCTCGCCGCCCTGTGGGTGTCGATCATCCTGTCGATCGCAGCCTTTAGCCTGATCGTGCCGAGGCCGAAACGCAACGAGCTCGATCTCATCCTCCTCGCACTGCTGATCCCGGCCTCGAAGGCCGTGGTGCAGTACGCAACCTCCGGTCTCGAAGGCCCCCTCGCCTACCTCCTGCTGGTCCTGCTGATCCTGGCCTGCGGCGGGCTCCCACGAGAATGGACGCGGTGGGACCGCTGGGTGCCCATCCTTGCAGCGACGGTGCTGTTGACCCGCCACGATTTCCTGCTCATCGTCGCGCCCCTGTGCATCGCCTGGGTCCGGAGGAAGGACATCCGCAGGGCGATGGTCCCGATCTTTTCCGGGGTGGTCGTTTTCGCCCTATGGGAGCTTTTTTCCTTTGTCTATTACGGCAGCCTGGTACCGAACACCGCTCTCGCCAAGCTGAACACGGGGTTGCCCTTCTTCGGCAGGGTCTTGCAGGGCCTCAACTACGTCGTCGACTTCGTGCTGCGGGACCCCGCCGGGACGGTCGGGCTCGTCACCTGTATCCTGCTCCTGTACGTGCGCCGCAAGGATCTCCAGGCGCGGACGGTCTCCACCGGGATCCTTCTCTATCTGGTGTACGTCGTGATCATCGGCGGCGATTTCATGAGCGGCCGATTCTTCGCCGTCCCCCTGTTCCTGGCCGTGGCCGAGTCGGTCCGCACCTATGGGGAAGGCGCGAAGAAGCTCTCCGACAGCTTTCCCGGTGTCTGCGCAACGGCAGTGATCCTGGTCATCATTCACGTCTTCGGCTTCAACGGCTTCGTGAGGGACAACATCAGCCGCAACGGCATCGCCGACGAGCGGCGGGTCTACGCACCCGCCCTCTCTCTTGCGGCCCTTCACGATGGGAAGCCGATCCAGCGGGTCTCGTGGGTTCGTGCCGCGCAGGAGCTCGGAGAAACCGGTCCTTCGGTCATGCCGGCGATCGCGGTCGGCGTGGTCGGCTACTACGGTGGGCCCAATGTCCACGTGCTCGACGTCAATGCCCTCGGCGATCCACTGCTGAGCCGGCTGCCGGCGCGACCCGGTTCGAGGATCGGCCACTTCGAACGACAGATCCCCCCGGGTTACGAGGACAGCCTCCAGACCGGCGATCTGATGATCGAAGACCCCGACCTCGAGGAGCTCTGTCGCGTGGTGTGGTCGGTCACCAGAGGTCCCGTGTGGTCCGCCTCTCGAATCGCCGAGAGCAACCGGCTGATCACGGGAGGCTACGATGCGCTCGTCGACGCGTACCTTTCGCGAGCCGGCGACATGATGCGCGAGCCCGTGGCGCCCGCCCTCCCACCACCGAATGCGACGATCGAGATGCTCTTCCTGCCAGAAGATTCCCTGGAGTAGCGGCGAAAGAATCGGGTCCAGCCTTTCGATTCGATATCATGGTGTGTGAGGAAAATTGTCACCACATTGCGCGAAAAGCCATTCGCCTGGTTCCTATTCGCGGCGGTGGTCTTCGTTTTCGCCTGGCTCGTCATCCGCGACGCCTGGCTCTGTGACGACGCCTTCATCACCCTCCGCGTGGTTGACAACTTCCACAACGGGCATGGCCTCCGTTGGAACATCATCGACCGGGTACAGGTCTTTACCCACCCACTCTGGTGCTTCGCTCTGCTCGGTCTCGGCGGGGTGTTCGGGAATCTCCCTCTGGCTGCGCTGTTGCTCTCGATCGTCCTGTCGATTACGGCCTTTCTCCTGATCGTGCCCAGGCCGGGGCATCCGAAGGCTGGCATCATCCTTCTTGCACTTCTGATCCCGGCTTCCAAGGCCGTGACACAGTTCGCGACCTCAGGCCTCGAGGGACCACTCGCGACGATTCTGCTCGCGATGCTCCTCCTTACCTGCGGGGGTCTGGAAAGGTCTTGGGAACGTTACGACCGTTGGGTGCCGCTCATCGCCGCGGCCATCGTCTTGACCCGGGCAGACCTCATTCTGATCGTGGCACCGCTGTGCGTCGCCTGGGTGGTGCGCAAAGGACTCCGGCCGGCGACCGTATCGATCGTCGCCGGAGTCCTCGCTGTCGCAACGTGGGAGCTCTTCACTCTGGTGTATTACGGCAGCCTGGTACCCAACACCGCCCATGCAAAGCTCGACGCGGGAGTGCCGTTTTGGGACAAGACATTTCAAGCCTTCCAATACTTCCAGGATTTCACCCAACGCGACCCCGCCGGTTTCATCGCACTCGGTCTCTGCCTCATTCTCCTCGCCACCCGCCGCCGCGATCTTCAGGCCCGCGCCGTCGGTGCCGGTATCGCCCTCTACCTCCTCTATATCGTCGGTATCGGTGGCGATTTCATGAGTGGCCGATTCTTCGCCGTACCGGTCTTTTTCGCTGTCGCGGAAACAGGCCGTGTCACCAGCGACACGGCACGCTCCTCCGTCATGACGACCCTGGTGGCCAGCATCGCAGCTCTCTTCATGGTCACGGTCCATCTATTCGGCTTCAACGGTTTCATCGAAGAAACCGCCAGCATCAACGGCATCTCCGACGAGCGGATGTTCTACGCACCTGCGCTGTCATTGAGCGCGATCCGTGAGGGTCGGGCGATCGACAAGGTGATGTGGGTCCGCGGGGCGAAAGAAATGGGAAGCAGGGGGCATCCAACCGGGCTGCGCGCTGGCGCGGTGGGGCTTGCAGGGTACTACGGCGGGCCGAACGTCCACGTTCTCGACGTCCTTGCCCTCGGGGATCCACTCTTGAGCCGTCTTCCCTCGCGATCAGGATCGCGTATCGGCCATTTCGAACGGCAAATCCCTGAGGGTTACGAGAGGAGCCTCCTTTCGCGCTCGCTCGTTTTGGAGGACCCGGATCTCAACGAGTACTGTCGGATCGTCTGGTCTGTGACCCGGGGTCCGGTGTGGTCGGCATCGAGGTTCGGTGAGAGCCTTCGGCTGATCTCCGGCAGCTACGATACGCTGGTCGACGGCTACCTTTCGCGCTCGGGGACCTGGCTCCGAAATCCCGGGCTGCCCACCCAGCCGCCGGCACACGCCACCATCGAGCTGTACTATGTGCCCGAAAGACCGAAAACCCCACCAAGGGCCGCAACGGACTGAGCCGACTCCCGGTTCCAGGTCGGACGCAGGATTCAGAATTCACCGAGAGGATCGAAACTTCATGGGCGGGCGGGTGGTCCTGAACCCTGTATCCGGGCGGGCGGTTGGGTATACTCCCTTCTATGACCCTTACACTGATCGTACTGTTTTCGGTCGGCTTTGCCGTGACCCATCTGCTCCTGTCCCACGACCCGATCCGGAGCGGTCTCGCGGACAAGATCGGCGTGTGGCCCTTTCGCGGCCTCTACTCGCTGATTTCATTTGCCACCCTCGGACCGGCGGCGGTCCTGTGGTGGCAGAACCGCCACCTCGGAGCAGTCCTGTGGGAGCTGCCGTTCTGGGGCGAGCGAATCATCGCCGGGCTGTTGGTGCTGTTCGCGTTCTTGCTCTTCTTTCAGATGCTGGCCACACCGAGCCCCGCCAGCATGGCCCCCGCCAAGAACGAGGCTCGCGGGGTGCTGAGGATCACGCGCCACCCGATGAACATGGCCTTTGCGATGTGGGGGCTCGCCCACCTGCTGGCAAACGGGACGGTCGGCGATGTGGCCTTCTTTGGCTCCTTCGTGGCCGTCGGGGTCATCGGCCCGTACCACATGGACACACGCCACAAACGGAGCAAGGGCGAGGAGTTCAAAGAGTTCTGCAAACAGACCTCGGTCATGCCCTTCTCCGCGATTCTCGGCCGCCGCAACCACCTCGCCATCGACGAGCTCTCCTTCCCACTCGCCCTCATTGCCGTCGTCGCCTTTGTCGTTTTGTTCCTCTTCCACGGCCGCTTTTTCGGCGGCGAGCTCTTCTGACCCGGCCATCCACCCGGATACAAGGCACAAGGTACAAGGCCACCCACCCACCCGGGAGATCACGTGCGAGGGGGTGGGCGTGTGGGACTTGTATCCTGCATCGTGCGTCTG
>JBFFBV010000065.1:0-24659 GCA_041560205.1 Candidatus Sulfomarinibacter sp. | reverse complement strand
TGCTCGGGAGACGTCACAGGTTGTGGCTTCCACGGGGAACACCTTCGATGAGGCACGATTGTATCTGAGAGAGCTCAGCGCTAGCGAGGCGGTACCACTAGTCGGCACCGAAGGTGCGCACTACCCATTCTGGTCTCCGGACTCTCGCTCGATCGGCTTCTTCGCAGATGGAAAGTTGAAGAGGATTCGTGTGAGTGGCGGGCCGGCTATAACGTTGTGCGACGCCCCTGCCGGTAAGGGCGGAAGTTGGGCGCCAGGTGGAGACATCATTTTTTCGCCTACCTCGGATGGCCCTATCCACCGGTTGTCGGAAGCAGGAGGAGTATCAACACCAATCACCGACCTGAATGGCGAGAGAGGAGATTACTCTCACCGTCACCCGAAAATTCTTCCGGGCGGACAACATTTCCTCTATCTCGCGCTCACGAACGACCGGAAACAAGGTCCACGCCACGCTGTTGTGGTCTCCCCACTTGGCGGCGGCGCAGAGACCGTGCTTCTTCGATCAAATGCGGCCGCGGATTACGCGTCAGGCCATCTGCTCTTCATTCGAGAAACCACGCTGATGGCCTGGCAGTTCGATGTCGATCGATTGGAATTTACCGGTGAACCGGCGCCCGTCTGCGAGCGGATAGCGGCGGTGCCTGGTGCCGGGGTTGCCGTCTTTTCGGCGGCATCATCCGACATTCTCGCGTGTCAGTCGACCGACAGTGTGGCAAGCTCAAGATTGGAGTGGTTTGACAGAAACGGGAGGAAAATCGGAACACTCGGCGATCCAGCCGATTACCTCGAGGTTGAGCTTTCTCCGGATGGCACCAAAGCCGCGGTCGGGATATTTGAACAATCTCCAGAAGACGGTGTCTCTCCGGCCAAGCAATCAGATATCTGGATTTACTCTATTGAGCGCGGAGTCGCGGATCGCCTCACATTTGACCACAGCCGCGAGGATCAGATTGCCTGGTCGCCGGACGGCCAAAAAATAGCTTTTGGCCGCCGACTTCCGAGGAATCCCGACATTTACGTCAAGACCGTCGGCGAGGCGGACGACGCCAAACCTCTCCTGGAGTCTGATTTGTACGCCCTGCCTACGAGTTGGTCGCCGAACGGCAAAATTCTCGCGTTCGACTCGTTGGACCCGGAAACGGGCTGGGATCAGTGGATTCTATCTTTGGGTGATGGCGCTCCGGTTCCATTTCTCAAGTCTTCGTTCAACGAGGCTGATGGTGTGTTTTCACCGGACGGACGGTGGATGGCTTATGAATCTGATGAATCCGGGCGATGGGAAATCTATGTAACCTCGTTCCCCGGGCCCGGGCGGAGATGGCGGGTGTCCACGCGGGGAGGGGTCTCCCCTAGGTGGAACTCGACCGGGCAGGAGCTGTTCTTTCGTTCAGCGGCCGGAGACTTGATGGCGGTGGCCATGACCCTAGACGACGGTGACGTGTTGATCGGCACGCCGAAACCATTGATAGAAGGCCAGCTCAATAGACCGAATCTTGCTTATCACTATTCTCCTGCTCCCGGAGGCGAGCGATTCCTTCTGATTACTGATCAGCGCGGAGCAGAATCGCTCGACATCATTCTCAATTGGACGGAGTTACTTCCCTGATGATCGGCACCACCCTCGGCCATTACTGCGTCGTCGAGCAGATAAGTGTGCGCGAGCTTTGACTCCCCGCTGGCAAGGAGCAGTAGCCACTTCGGGATTGGTGGTACGCGCTGCTGGAATTCGGGGGGTCCTTCGACTCGCCCGGCACCCACCGTCGATCTTTCGGCGAAGGAGTTTTCGACCGCTGCATCTTTCGGCGGGAGGCAGGGTGCCGGGCTCGCTCAGGATGACGGGCACGGGAGCGGGCGAGGACGCGGGGTCGAGCCTCGAGCCCCGAGCCTCGAGCCCCGAGCCCATTGTGTCCGGGCGCAGCCGGGGCACAAAAAAACCGGGTCGGGCGACCCGGAGAGATCAGGGAAAATGGTAATGGTCGTGGGAAGCCGGAGCTTCCAGCGACGGCTGAATGATACGCCGCCGTTGCTCGAGCCGCCTTCGCGAAACGCGGGGGCTCGGCTTCGACGGAACGCCACAGACCCTATCGTGTCCGATTGAGCAAATCAACCTTTTTTTGAGGCTGTCAGGTGTGATTCCAAATATCGATAATCGGGCGCCAGCTCGCCTCGGTGGACGATGACGGCGCCGAGGAGTTCCTGCGGCAGGGCGAGATCTGAGAAGGGGACCGTGAAATCCGCTTTGGCCAGGGCTGGGAGGAAATGGGCGAGGGTCGAAGAGAAGGCCTCGGAGGCCTCGCGCGGGAGCTCGGCGGGGAGAATGTCGACCGCCAAAACGACCGGGCCGCTGCCGTCGACCCCCGATGCGATCGTGCCTTCGATGGGATCGTATACATAGACCGGATCAGAGGGCTCGGTGCACTTGAGGGTGCACTCGATCGCACCCTCGACGTCGCAGCCGAGGTCGCCGATGACGCGCAGCCGCGGGGTGCCCTCGCCCGACCACATCCTTCGCAGCCCCTCCTTGGTGACCAGGCGAGGGTAGCGCTCGTCCCAGTAGGTGCAGTTCATGAGCACGCTCAGGTGGGGGAGATAGCGGCCGAAGATCGATCGGTAGCGCTCGGGGTGGTCGTAATAATCCTGGAGGTCGAACTCGTCTCCCTCGACGACGGGTTCGACCAGGTGCTCCTCGCGGAAGGTCGTCTGGTAGAAGCAGTGCGGCGAGGGGTCCTCGATGACGGCTTCAAGGTTGCCGGGGGCCACCTCGCGGGTCGGTAGCTCGGCAAGAATCTCCCGCGCCCCTCCAGCGACGTTGCCGTAGCCGGCGATGCCGATGGTCAGGGGGAGTAGCTCGTCCGGCAGGCCCTCCGAGGCGATGCGCTCGCCGGCCTCGTTGATGGCGAGCCTGGCCTCCTCGAGATCAGGGTACGCGTGCGCCGGTTCGATCGTGGCCAGCGGCGTCGGGTACCCCTCTCGCCGCAGACGTTGGCCGAGCGCCCACAGGCTGTCGATCATGCCGGCAAGGCCGGCGAAGCGGCCGAAAAAGATGAGCCGTTGCCCGTCCTCGTCAATGATTTTCTCGTAGTCGATGAGGGTGCAGCCGAGCTCCATCATCCTGGCCAGCATCGGCATGTTGAAAGGCTGACCCTTGATGACGTGGGCGAAGAAGACGTAGGCGGTGCCCGGCTGGAAGATCTCGGGGGGGATCTCCTTGACGCCGAATATGACGTTGGCGTCGGTCAGGTTGTCGGTCATCTTCGCTCCAGCGCGCACGTACTCCTTGTCGTTGAAGACACGCCGCGCCGAGGGCTGCACGAGGATCTCCAGCTCGGATACCTTGACCGTCCTTGCCACGAGCTCGGGCGTGATCGGCGTCCGCCGCTCCATCGGGCTTTTGGTCTCGCGGCGCACTCCGATGATTCCTGCCATTCTTCACCCCTCGCGGCAGAGTACATGTGCTCCGGGAGTCGTACAAGGTGGCTTTCGGAGCCTTACCGTGCCCGTGCCCGTCCCAGTCTCCGTGCCCGAAAGACACTCGAACTGTGACGTCCATCATCGGGAACGGGAACGGGATCGAAAGAGCCTCGACATTTTCGTGTCGTGGGAGTAGGGTCGAAGCATGAAGAAAATGATGATCGTGATGGTGTGTGTGGGCCTGCTGGTGGGCTGCAAGAGCGCGGTGGTGACACCCGAGGGCACGGAGGCGTCCTACAGCAAGGCGGAAGGTGTTTTGCGAGCCACCCTCGAAGGCACGGTGCCGGATGTGGTCAACGCGACCAACGCGACCCTCGAGGACCTCGAGCTGACCGCCGTCGAGAATACGGTTGACAAGCTCAAGGGCAAGATCACGGCGCGGATGGCGGTCGGCACCAAGGTGACCATCGGCCTCGAGGCGGTCGGCACCGGCTCCACGGCGGTGCGCATCAAGGTCGGGACCTTCGGCGACAAGTCGATCTCGATGCAGATCTTCCGTAACATCGAGAAGCGCCTGGCGCAGTAGTCTCGACCTCGCACCTCTCCGAAGAATACACGTTGCCCGCAGCGCCCCGGCGGAGTGTCATCCCGAGCGAACAAACGGAGTGAGCGAGCCGAGGGATCTGTGGGAACGAGGTCAGCGCGTTCCTGTCGTTCTCACAGATCCTTCGACTGCGCAAGCCTGCGGCATGCTTCGCTCAGGATGGCATTCTGACTGGGCTCGTCGGACGAGCCCGTCATCATGCCATCTCGAGCAGGTACGCGAAGCCCATCCCGCCACCGATGCACATGGTGACGATGCCGTACTTGCCTTCGCGTCGCTTGAGCTCGTTGAGAATCTTGACCGTCAGGATCGCGCCGGTAGCCCCGAGCGGATGGCCGGTGGCGATGGCGCCGCCGTTGACGTTCGTCTTCTCCGGATCGAGCCCGAGCTCGTTGACGCAGTAAACCGACTGGCTGGCGAAGGCCTCGTTGATCTCGACCAGATCGATGTCGTCGAGCTTCATCCCCGCTTTCTCGAGCAGCTTGGGCACCGCGACCGCCGGGCCGATGCCCATGATGTCGGGGTCGACGCCGGCGACCGCCCAGTGGCGGACGGAGGCGATGGGGCTGAGCCCCATGGCTTCGGCGACGTCGGAGCCCATGATCACCACCGCGGCCGAGCCGTCGTTGATCTGCGAGGCGTTGCCTGCGGTGACGGTGCCCTTGGGGTCGAAGACCGGCTTGAGCTTGGCGAGCCCCTCGACGGTGGTGTCGGCGCGCGGGCCCTCGTCGGTGTCGAAGACGAACTCCCGCCAGCTGCCGTTCTCCCGCACGCGGACGTCGAGCGGGATGATCTCGTCGGCGAAGATGCCGGCCTCCATCGCCGCCACCGCCTTGCGGTGCGAGTGGTAGGCGTATTCATCCTGCATCTCGCGGGTGATCTCGAATCGCTTCGCGACGACCTCGGCGGTGGTGCCCATGGCCGCATAGGCGTTGGGCATGTCATTCATCAGACCGGGGTAGGCGATCGGTTTGTTGCCGCCCATGGCGACCATCGACATCGACTCGACGCCACCGGCGATGGCGACGTCGGTGTTGCCGGCACGGATGCTATCGGCGGCAAGGGCGATGGTCTGCGAACCCGAGCAGCAGAAGCGGTTGACGGTGATCGCCGGGACCTCGGTCGGGAAGCCGGCAGCGAGGCTGATGAGCCGGGCCACATTCATGCCCTGCTCGCCCTCCGGCATGGCGCAGCCGAAAATGATGTCGCCCACCATCTCCTTCTCGAGGCCGGGTGTGCGCTCGACCAGCCCCTCGACCATCTTCGAGGCGAAGTACTCGGGGCGGGTGTCGCGCAGGCTGCCCTTCTTGGCGCGGCCGATGGCCGTGCGGGCTGCTGAAACGATGACGGCTTCGCGCATCGTCTGACTCCTTTCAGTTCCTGAGCGGCTTGTTGTTGACCAGCATGTAGGCGATCCGGTCCTGGGTCTTGGGTTCGCCGCAGAGCGAGAGGAAGGCCTCGCGCTCGAGATCGAGGATGGTCTGCTGGTCGACCGTGTCGTTGATGGTGGTGTCGCCGCCGGTCAGGATGCGGCCGAGGTGCTGGGCGATCTTCTCGTCGTGCGAGGAGATCCAGTGGGTGAGCTTCATGTTGTGGAGCATCATCTTGAGGGTCGCCAGACCCTCCTTGCCCGGGAGGTTCAGCGATTTCGTCATCGGCGGGTGGTAGCCCTCCTCGGCCATGGCGATCGCCATCCGCTTGGCGGTCCACAGCTGCTGGTCGCGGTTGATCTCGACCTTGTCGAAGGGGCGCAGGTACTTTCGATCGCGGGCCTCTTCGCCGGAGGTCGCGACCTTGGCCATGCCGATGTTCTCGAAGGCGGTGCGGATGAAGGGCAGGTTCGAGAGCACGGGCTCGTCGATGCCCTCGAGCACGCGCTCGAGCATGAAGTAGCACCCGCCGCCGGCCGGAATCAAGCCGACCCCGACCTCGACCAGGCCGATGTAGGTCTCGGCCGCGGCGCAGACCCGATCACCGCCCATGGTGATCTCGCAGCCGCCACCGAAGGCGTAGGCGAAGGGGGCGGTGATGACCGGGATCTTCGCCTTGCGGAGCCCGGTGGTCATGCCCTGGAAGGCGCGGATCATCTGGTCGATCGCATCCCACTGGTTGGCCTGGACGGCCTCGATGACCATCAGGAGGTTGGCGCCGGCGGAGAAGTTCTCGCCCTGGTGATGGATGACGAGGCCGCGGAAATCACGCTCTCCGATCTCGACGCCCTTGGCCATGACCTCGATGATCTGGTCGTCGATCGGGTTCATGCGCGGCTGAAGGGCGGAGTGGAACTCGACGCAGGCGATGCCGTCGCCGAGATCGACCAGTGAGGCGCCCTTGTTGGAGTAGATGACCTTTGTGTCGTCGCGCTTGATCTCCTTGAGGAAGAGGAAGGTCTCGGGACGCGCCTCGTCAACGTAGCCCTTGCTCTCCGGGTCGTAGTACTGGCGCCCCGTGTCGGATTCGATGTAGAAGCTCTCGTTGCCGGCGGCCAGCATGTCGCTGACCCACTGGGCGGGCTTGACGCCGTCGGCCTCCATCTTCTCGACGACCCTAGCGACGCCAAGCACGTCCCAGGCCTCGAAAGGCCCGAGGTCCCAGTTGTAGCCCCAGCGGAGGGCGTTGTCGATGTCGACGATGGAGTCCGAAATCTCTCCGAGGCGCTCCGAGCTGTAGGCCAGGGTGTCGCGGATCAGCCGCCAGGCGAACTCACCGGCGCGGTCCTCTGCGAAGACGACATCGCGCAGGCGCTCGCTGACGTCGTGGGTCTTCTTGGCCTTCTTGAGCGAAGGGATGTCCGGCCGCTCCTTGGGGCGGTACTCGCCGGTCTTCCAGTCGATGACGAGCTTGGTCTTGGATCCATCGGCCTCCTTCTGGATGCGGTAGAAGCCGCCCTTGTCCTTGGTCTTGCGGCCCAGCGAACCGGATTCGATCATCTCGGTTATGAACTCGGGAATCTGGAACACGTCGCGCTGCGGGTCGTCCGGGCATCCCTCGTAGATGGTGTTGGTCACGTGGGCGAGGACGTCGATGCCGACCAGGTCGGCGGTGCCGAAGGACGCCGAGCCCGGGTGGCCCATGGCGGGGCCGGTGATGGCGTCCACCTCGTCCACCTGGTAGTCCAGCTCGACCATCGCATTGATGGTGGCTGCCATCCCAAAGGTGCCGATGCGGTTGCCGATGAAGTTGGGCGTGTCCTTGCCGAAGACGATGCCCTTGCCGAGGCGGAAACGCCCGAAGTCGGTGAAGAAGTCCATGATCTCGGGCATGGTCTTCTCGCCGGCGACCAGCTCGAGCAACCGCATGTAGCGAACCGGGTTGAAAAAGTGGGTGACCAGGAAGTGCTCCTTGAAGTCCTCCGACCGCCCCTCGGTCATGCCGGCGATCGAGAGGCCCGAGGTGTTCGACGAGATGATGCTTCCCGGCTTACGCACCTCGTCGACCCGCGCGAAGACCTGTTGCTTGATGTCGAGGCGTTCGACAACGACCTCGACGATCCAGTCGCACGCCGCCAGCTTGTCCCAGTCGTCTTCGAAATTGCCGATCTCGATCAACGGCAGGAAGCGCTTGGAATAGAGCGCGGCGGGTTTGGATTTCTTGATGCCTTCGAGCCCGGCCATGGAGAATTTGTTGCGGAAGCTCGGGTCGTCCTTGCTGAGACCCTTCTTCTCATCCTCCTCGCTCAGCTCCGGCGGCACGATGTCGAGCAGCACGACCGGGATTCCCGCGTTGGCGAGGTGGGCTGCGATTCCGGAGCCCATCACGCCGGCCCCGAGGACCGCGGCCTTTCGAATTTCAGTGGTCATGGAACAACCTCCCGACTCGTTCTCATCGATGCCCAACCTCGCCGGAACGAGGCCGTGTGGCGGTGTGGTGAATGAACACTCATTCATTCTGAACCATTCGCCGCAGGATGGCAAGAAGATTCGTCGGTTGGCTGCTGAAGCTCACGAGGCTGGCTGAAAAGCCGTGTTGCAGGCGCGGAAATGGCTTGGATTCAAGGCGATTCCGTTGCTCGGATCGACGGCGCACCGGTCTGCCGAGACGCGGCATACGCGTCGCGAGGAGCGCGGTCGCGAGCGAAGGGCAGCGGAAATGTGTGCTCGAGAATATTTCTCACCGAGCGTTCCTTCGTTCCTGGCCTTGGTGCCCTTGTGTGTTCTAAGTCGCGTCTTATCCGAGACGTCGAATTCGATCCAGACATCCCTGAACGGACCGCCACCACTTCGCAGCGAAGCTGCGACGGGGGCTCTCTTCGCCGTCGATAGACCTGTGATATAGTCATATGGAGCAGTGGTTTAGCTGATCTCACGCGACCGCAGCATCGCCGACTGATTGGATGAATTTGGCTTCTGATTCGAGGGGTTGTCCCGGGAACATAGGAGGGGTGAAGGGCGAAGTCACCTTCGCCCTTTTTGTGTTGTGCGTCCTTCTGATTTCCGGACCAGTGGCTGCACAGGTGAATGTCTCCGCGCCGGCCGGCTCGATGAATGTCCCCAAGGGGACCTCCAAAGATGCGATCGTCGTCGGTCCCTTTCTCTTCAGCCCGGCGTTGCAGCTGACGTGGCAGGATCGGGACAACATCTTCTACACACCGGACAATGAGGTGCGCGACCAGCTCATCCTCGCCCGGGCCCAGCTCCTCTTCGAGGCCCCGATCAACGAGAGCAACGTCTACTTCTCCTACTCACCCCAATACACCGACTATCGGACCTACGAATTGATCGACAAGTGGTCGCATTTCTTCGACGCCGGAGGCACCTTCCTGTTCTCGAACGGGCTCGCCCTGAGAGCGAATTACCAGTACATCATCGGCAATCTCGAGACCCGCGAGGTCGATCCGGGCGGCGAGCTGTATTACGGCGATCCGAGGTTCATCAAGAACCACGCGGCAGTTGCCGCGGACTACTGGTTCACCCAGCGGGACGGCTTGTTCGTCGATTTCTCCTGGACCGATCTCGATCACTCCGACCCGCAGCTCTTCTACGATTACACATCGACTGCGGCCGGATTGGGGTGGCTCCACCAACTGAGCCCGACGCTCGTGATGGACCTTCGATACGGCGTCATGGATTTCGACGCCCACGACAACATTTACCGCTCGAACAGTTTTCGTGATTTTCTTTCCAACAGCCTGACGATCGGCTTCCGCGGCCAGCTCAACCCGGTGGTGGCGACCGAGGCGCGCTTCGGATACCGAAGGCTCACCTACGACCTCCAGCCGGGCGACCCTCCGATCGAAGATTTCAGTGGCTTCATCGTCAACGGCTCTGTCAGCTGGGACATGGCGCACGGATCGGTGCTGAGCTTTGATCTGCTGCACTCACCGTTCCCGTCCAACTACGCCGAGAACGCCAACTACGTCGCGACCGGCGCGGGCCTCACCTACAGCCTCGATCGCGGCAAGGTCTTCGGCCAGGCGCACGGCCGCTTCCAGAACAACGAGTACGACCTGCCGGATCCCATCACCCACGAGCTGCGGTCGGATGACATCCTCTCCTTGGGCCTGGGGCTCGGGGTCCGCTTCACCGACCATATGTCGCTCTTCGGCAGCTATCTCCACGAGGATCGTGAGTCTCTCTACCGCTACTCTTACACCATCAACATCTACACGCTGGGGCTGGTGGTCGGATTCTGATTGGATCTCTCGGAATTCTCGAGCATCTTCTGGCTTGGTGTGCAGTCCCGAAGAGAGTTAAGGGTTAAGAGTCAAGGGTTAAGAGTGAAGATTCGAACTGTCCGAGTGGGTGGGCGGCTTTACTCTTCACCCTTGACTCTTTACTCCTGTTCCGATGTCGCGAGTCGATGCTGACTTGCGTTCACGGTCCACCTGGCTTTCGATGACGGTCTCCGAATGTGGTACTTTCCGACAATGAGCCTGATTCGGATACTCAGCGCCATGCTGATCGTATGCATGTGGGTGGTGGTCCCGGCCGCGGCGCAGGAAAGATCCGGCGAGAGCGAGGAGTATCGGGTCGGAATCGGGGACGTTATCGAGGTCGAAGCCTTCCAGGAGGACGAGATCTCCGGCGATTTCTCGGTCGCGGCGTCGGGCGCCATCACCTTTCCTCTGCTCGGGACGGTGTTCGTCGCCGGCATGACGCCCTCGGAGGTGGCCGGTCTCCTCGAGAAGCTGCTCGAGAAGGATTATTACGTCGACGTTCAGCTCAAGGTCGAGGTGGAGGTCTACGCTTCCCAGCCGGTGACGCTTCTGGGCGAAGTCCAGACACCGGGAACCTACTACCTCGAGGGTCCGACGACTCTCACCGACCTGTTGTCGAGGGCGGGTGGCCTGAAGTCGAGTGCCGGCCCCGTCCTCGAGCTTCGACGCACCTCCTGGGCGGAAGGCGAGGGCCCGCCGGAACCGCTGATCTTCGAGACGGCGAAGCTGTCGACGGGTGAGGTCGGTCGCGACGTCATGCTGCGCGCCGGCGATGTGCTCTTCGTCTCGCCGAAGAAGATCTACTTCATCACCGGCGAGGTGGCCCGTCCAGGCCAGTACGAGATCTCCCTCGGGATGACCCTGATGCAGGCGTTGTCACAGGCCGGCGGCGTGGGCAAGTTCGCGTCGCAGGTGATCGAGGTGCACCGCGAGGTTGATGGCGAGAAGAAAATCCTGAGCTTCGATCTTTCGCACATTCGCAAGGGCCGTTTGGCCGACCCCGCGGTCGAGGCGGGTGATGTGATCTTCGTCAAGCGCCGTTTCTTCTGATCGAGCCGGAGGCATCATGAGCTCCAAGAACGTAGTGACCGAGAATCGTGACGGCATCCTGTGGCTGACGGTCAACCGCCCCGACAAGCTGAATGCGCTCAACCGGGCGACCTTGGCCGCCATCGAAGACGCGATCTCGACGGCTGAGGGCGACGAAGAGGTCGTTGCCGTCGTGATCACCGGCGCGGGCGAAAAAGCATTCGTGGCCGGCGCCGACATCGGCGAGCTCAACACCCTTGGACCGGTCGAGGCCAAGGAGTTCGCTCTCCGCGGACAGGCGATCTTCAACCGGATCGAGCGCATGCCCAAGCCTGTCGTGGCCGCCGTCAACGGCTTCGCTCTCGGCGGCGGGTGCGAGCTGGCGATGGCATGTCATCTCCGCGTGGCTTCTGAAAACGCCGTCTTCGGGCAACCCGAGGTCAAGCTCGGTCTGATCCCCGGTTACGCCGGCACCCAGCGAATGCCGCGGCTCATCGGGCGGGGCCGCGCGCTGGAGATCTTGCTCACCGGGCGCAATGTCTCGGCCGAAGAGGCAGAACGGATCGGGCTCGTCAACTCGGTGTGTGACGCCGCGAGCCTCGCTGAGACCGTCGAGACGCTGCTTGAGAAGATCCTCGCCAACGGACCGCTCGCGGTCAGCCACTGCATCGAGGCGGTGAATCACGGGCTCGACCTGCCGTTTGACGACGGGTGTCTGCTCGAGGCGACGCTTTTCGGTGTCGGTGCCGGGAGTGACGAGATGCGCGAAGGAACCTCCGCCTTTCTCGAGAAACGAAAGGCGAAGTTCCGTTCGTGATCGGTGGCGCCGCCTGGAGAGCGAGGTGACCGGCCTGAAACTCAGGCTCCGTCCATCTCCGCTTGATCCGTGTCGAAGGGCTGCGTAGTATTCTTGGAACGGGAAAAGTGAAGCCGGGGAGGACATTGGGTGGACGAGACCAGGTCGGAGCCACCAAAGATCAAAGTGGTCGATCGTCGGAAGTTCTCCGCGGAGGGTGAGCCTCTGGACACGCCCGAGATCCACGCCGAGACGCCTGAAACCGCTGCGCCGCCCGGCGACGCCTCGCGAAAAGTCGAGAAGCCACCGGCGGGGCCGGTGCCGGAGGCTCCGAAGGCGGATGGTCCGGGGCAGCCCGACGCACGATTCCTCGAGCTCCTCACGATGCTCGCAACCCAGGCGGAGCTGTTGCTCGTCGGAACCGAGGAGATGCCCGCTCGGCCAGAAGAGGCGCAACGAGTGATCGACTACCTCGGGGTGCTCGAAGAAAAGACTGCGGGCAACCTGTCCGCCGATGAAGCGCAGATCCTCTCGACGGTCCTGTATCAGTTGCGGACCGCCTATCTGCAGAGAACGTGATTCATGTTGAGAAGGCTTCTTCCCGCACTCACCCTGACCGCGGTGGCATGGTCCACCGCGCAGGCGAACCTCCTGGACACCTGGCACGAGGTGCAGGCCAGCCTCGATGCGGGTGATGCGGTTGCCGCGGAAGCGGCGATCGCCACGCTCCAGGAGGAGGCGGTCGAGCTCGAGATCCGCCGCATGCCGGCTTTCGCTTCAGCACTCGTGACCTGGGCGGAGGCGAACCCGGGCGCGGAGGGTGAAGCCATGCTTCGGGTTGCAAAGGAGATGGACCCGGAGCTGCCGTCGGCGTACTTCCTGGCCGCACGTTGGAGCGTTGAACAAGGCGCGACGATCGCGGCGATGAAGGAGGTCGCCGCGGGCTGGATCGCGCTCCTCAGCTTCGAGCCCACTCGACGGGTGGTCGGCGCGTGGTTGCTGATGTGGGGCGTTTTCTCGCTCGTCGGCGCCATCGTCACCTTCATGCTGGTTGTGATCATCCGCCACATTCGGGGGATGGTCTTTGACGCCCGGGACCTCGGCGGCAAGATCTTCAGGCCCGCCAACGCCTGGGTCCTCGCCTTCGTGCTGCTCCTGCTCCCGCTCTTCGCAGCGCTCGGCCCGGTGTGGCTGATCGTGTACCTGTTCATTCTGAGCTGGGTGTATCTGGGTCAGGGGTTGAGAATCTGGGCCTTCCTGGCCTGCCTGGTGATGGCCCTCAGCGTGCCGACGCTCGCCTGGGTGCAGCACGAGTTCTTTCACGTCGATTCCCTGGCGGATCGTATCGGTACGGCGTTGGAAGAGCGGCAGAGCGATTTCGGGACCTTGCGGGAGTTCTCGGATCTCGCGCAAGAACTTGAGGACGTCTCGGACTACCATCTCGTGCTCGGTGAGCTGCTCCGCATGCACGGCGAGCCCGCGATGGCCAAGGTGGAGTTTCAGAAGGCGACCTTGCTCAAACCGGAAAACCCGCTCCCCCTCCTTTTCGTGGCCAATTTGGCCCTCGAGGAAGGCAACACCAAGAGGTCGATTCAGCTGTTCAACCAGGCCCTCGAGCTCGACGGACGAAACGCTTTTGCGTACCACAACCTCTCCCTGGCCTTCGATTTGAGCCGCAGCTTCTCGGAAGGGGACGCCGCACGGGCGAGGGCTCGTGAGATCGCGGGCCGTGAGGTGGCGGAGGACGGCCTTCGCGGCCTCGACCCGCGCGTTCGCTACCCGCGCCTCGGGATCGACGACGTGAATCGCCTGGTTGAGAGCCTGAGCCCGGACCAGGTAGCGCTCGCGGTCGGTGGGCCTTCGCCGCTCGATCCCGTCACGATGGTGGCGACGCCCGTGTCTTTGATCTTCCTCGTCGGTGCGGTTCTCGGGCTTGTGCTGCTCCTCTTCCGCCTCAAGTTCTACCCGGCGGCCAAGGAGTGCAGCAAGTGCGGCAAGGTCTACAGGCTCGAGGCGGGCTTTGGTGAGAGCACCGTGTACTGCTCGCAGTGCGTGTCGGTCTTCATGAAACGGGATGTGGTGTCCATTGAGCAGCAGACGGCGAAAATGGACCAGATCCGGCGGTGGGAAGCGTGGACCTCGCTGCTCCGCCGGCTCAGCGGCTTCCTCATCCCGGGAAGTCAGGGTCTTCTCGACGGACGCGTGATCCGAGCTTCCCTCTGGGGGTTTCTCGCCTGGTTTTTCCTGACCGGCGCCCTGATCTGGCTGCCGTTGTTCGTTCCACGAATCGAGCCGCTGGCGACGACCGCTCAGATCGAGCTGGTCCTCTTCGTTTGCCTCGGGCTGGTCGTCCTTCGATCGGGCGTTTCCGCCTGGAGCCGGAGGTAGGATGGCGCTGGAAGGCACCCTCCGGGACTTTTCCTTTGCAGACATCCTGCAGCTGATCTCCTTGCAGCGCAAGACAGGGGTGCTGACGCTCCGCACCGAAGAGAATCTGGTGACGGTTTCCTTCCAGGACGGCTGCATCGTTGGAGCCTCGACCCTCAACCAGCACACCGAAGACATGATCGGGCTCATCCTCCTGAAGAGGGGAGAGGTGACCGAGGCGGAGCTCGAAGGCGCTCTCCGCCGTCAAGAGGAGACGCTTCAACGTCTCGGTCGCATCTTGATCGATCACCATGTCGTGCCGGTCGAGACCGTGCGGGTGGCGCTCAATCAGCAGATCCTGCAGATCGTGTACCGGGTCTTCAGATGGGCCGACGGCGAGTACCACTTCTCGCAGGAAACGGATATCGACTACGACCGCGACCTCCTGCAGCCGATGGCGGCTGACTCGATCATCATGGAAGGCGCGCGGATGACGGACGAGTGGCCGTTCATCGACCAGCGGATCCCGGACCGGGACGTCATCTTCCGCAAGGTGGATCCGGCCCGCCGGCTCGAGGTGGTCGCTGGCGGTGACGATTTTCTGGGTGAGCTCGAGTTCAGCTTCGACGGCGAGGACAAAGGCGGTTCGGAATCGCTTCCCGACAACCAGATCACCGATACCCAAATGGCGGTCTATCCGCTGGTCAATGGCAGGGACTCGGTCAGCGAGATCATCCTCGAGAGCACGCTGATCGAGTTCGAAACCTGCAAGGCGCTCGCCGAGCTGCTCGACCGCGGCCTGATCCGTGAGTCGACCCAGGAGGAGATCGCCCGCGAGATGCGTCGAGGGGTGGATGTTCCGAAGTCGCCGCGGTGGACACCCGCGTCGCTGCCCTGGCTCGCAGTTCCCTTCCTGGTTCTGCTCGGCTTTGCCCTGATGATCGTGCAGCGAAATCCGGCGAACCCGGGCTTTCTCTTGCACGAGGAGATCTGGAACCGGTACGTGCTCCAGAGCGTGTCCTGGGTCAGCCTCGATCACGTCGCTCGACAGGCGGTAACCTCCTTCTATCTCAACGGCGTCTACCCCGAGAGCGCTGAGCAGCTGGCGGCGGAGTATCCGGGAACGATCCCTGTCGATCCCTGGGGTCGGACCTATCGCCTGGTCACCCGGGGCGGCAAGCTCCTGGTGACGGGCTCCGACGCCACTGGGCAGCCGATCCAGAGCCTGATCTTGAGCCGTCCCCTGGCCTGGGAGCGCGCCGGAGAGAAGACCGACCGTCGCGATGGGCCGGGCGTGCAGCTGATTCCCTAGAGAGAGCGGTGAACGATGAGCCCTTGGCTCGTCGTTGAGCATTGGATCACTCTGGGTCTCGATTTCAACAAGATCTCCCTCGACTGGGAGGATCGTGCTCCCTGAACAGCTGACTGCGAACAGCTCATGGCGAGTAGCTGTCGGTCAAGTCTCTCTAGATAGGGAATTTATTTCATGACTTGACAAAACAATACTCAGGTTCTATATTTTTCGTGTGCGATGAAAGTTGAGGAGGACTCAAGCATGTCTCATGTGATTGGAATCGACCTCGGTACCACCAACTCCGTGGTGGCCGTGATGGAGGGCGGCAAAGCCGTCGTCGTCCCGAATCAGGAAGGCAACCGGACCACCGCTTCGGTGGTGGCATTTACCAGCAACGGCGAGCGCCTTGTCGGCCAGGCGGCAAAGCGCCAGGCGGTCACCAACCCCGAGAACACCGTGTCCTCGGTCAAGCGGTTCATGGGGCGCCGCTTCGACGAGGTGACCGAAGAGATCAAGACCATCCCCTACAAGGTCGTCAAGGGCGAGAACGACATCGCACGCGTCGAAATCGAGGGCAAGGTGCACTCGCCGCCCGAGATCTCGGCGATGATCCTGCAAAAGCTCAAGGCTGCGGCCGAGGACTACCTCGGCGCCAAGGTCGAGCGGGCGGTGATCACGGTCCCGGCGTATTTCAACGACGCCCAACGGCAGGCCACCAAAGACGCTGGACAAATCGCGGGGCTCGAGGTCTTGCGTCTGGTCAATGAGCCCACCGCGGCCGCCCTCGCCTACGGCCTCGAAAAGAAAGAGGACGAGACCATCGCCGTCTTCGATTTCGGCGGTGGTACCTTCGATATCTCGATTCTCGATGTCGGCACCGGCGTCGTCGAGGTCAAGTCGACCAACGGCGACACCCACCTCGGCGGTGACGATCTCGATCAGGTCATTATCGAGTGGATGGAAGAAGAGTTCAAAAAGGATCAGGGGGTCGACCTCTCCAAGGACCGGATGGCGGTCCAGCGCCTCAAGGAGGCGGCCGAGAAGGCGAAGATGGAGCTCTCCTCGACCATGGAGACCGACGTCAACCTGCCTTTCATTACCGCGGACGCGTCGGGACCCAAGCACCTCAACCTCAAGCTCTCACGTTCGAAGTTCGAGCAGATGATCGAGCCCTTCGTGAACCGCACGCTGGACCCGTGCCGCCAGGCGCTCAAGGACGCCGGACTCGAAGCCAAGGGCGTCGACGAGGTCGTCCTGGTCGGCGGCTCGACCCGGATCCCGATGGTGCAGAAGCTCGTCACCGACTTCTTCGGCAAGGAACCCAACAAGGGCGTCAACCCCGACGAGGTGGTGGCCGTTGGAGCCGCGGTGCAGGCCGGCGTGCTGGCCGGGGATGTCAAAGACGTCCTCTTGCTCGACGTCACGCCGCTGTCGCTCGGCGTCGAGACCCTCGGCGGTGTCGCCGATGTCGTCATCGAGCGCAACACCACCATTCCGGTGCGCAAATCGAAGGTTTACTCGACCGCCGACGACAACCAGAACCAGGTCGAGATCCACGTCCTCCAGGGCGAGCGAACGATGGCGGCGGACAACCGCACCCTCGGTCGCTTCCACCTCATCGGTATCCCGCCGGCACCGCGCGGCGTGCCGCAGATCGAGGTCGCCTTCGACATCGACGCCAACGGCATCCTCCACGTCTCCGCGAAAGACCGGGGGACCGGCCAGGAACAGAAAATCGAGATCACGAGCTCTTCCGGCATCTCCGATGACGAGATCCAGGACATGGTCGAGCAGGCGAAATCCCACGCCGCCGACGACGAGCAGAAACGCAAGGAGATCGAGACCCGTAACAAGCTCGACGCACTGATCTACTCGACCGAAAAGCTCGTCAACGAGAACCGGGACAAGCTCCCTGAAGCCGAGACCAAGGTCGTCGACGAGGCGGTCGCCGAGAGCAAGAAGGTCCTCGAAGAGGGCTCAGCCGACCAGATGGAGCAGGCCCTCGAGAGGCTCACTCAGGCCAGTCACCAGGTGGCGGCCGTTCTCTACCAGAGTGCTTCCGCCGACGGGGCAGGACCTGAAGCTGCCGGCCAATCTGCGGCTGGTGGGGAGGGGCCGACAGCCACGACCGACGACGATGTCATCGACGCCGAGTACGTCGATGTCGATGCCGAGGAGGGAAACTGACGGCGCCGGAGATTCTGAATCCGACTGAGCTGCGAGAACCGGGCCGGCTGTTCGCAGCCGGCCCTCATGCTGACCGCATGCTACAGTGTTTTTGCACTCACCAGATGATGGTCGAAACGTGACAGCAAGCCGGGCGGCAAGTTGTTGCGCTCCGGCACGCGAGGTGGGGAGGGACATGAAGTCGAAGCCGAAATACCGAATGATCTCCTGGGTGGCGGAGAAGTACAACGTCCACCCGCAGACCCTGCGCTTGTGGGAGCGCGAGGGTCTGTTGAGGCCGACGCGATCGCGCGGGAACACGAGACTCTACGACCGGGAAACCTGTGAACGATTGGAGATGATCCTCACCCTGACCAGGGACCTCGGAGTGAACCTCGCCGGCGTCGACATCATCCTCAACCTGAAGGAGCAGATCAGTCGCCTTCAGAAAGAGAACGACCTGATGGGCAACCTGATCAGGAGGACTGTCCAGAAGCACACCGAGGTTCCGAGATATCACTCCTTGGTCAAGGTGGAAACGAGCACCTTGAAGCTGGTCGACGAGGAATGACCGCGCGTCGCGGATCCACGCCGGACACGGAGGTTGCGACCCTGCGTCGCTACCTCAAGGAGATCGGACGCTATCCACCACTCAATCACGATCAAGAGATCGAGCTCGCCAGGCGCATCCAAGCCGGGGACGAGGACGCTGTTCGCGAACTCGTAGAGTCAAACCTCCGCTTTGTCGTCGCCTACGCGAAACGGTATCGAAACCCGAACGTCCCGTTCCTCGATTTGATCCACGAGGGCAACCTCGGGCTGATCCAGGCGGCAAAGAAATATGACCCCTCGCACGAGGACCACGACGTCAAGTTCATCACCTACGCCGTGTGGTGGATTCGTCAGGCGATCCTTCACGCGCTGGCCGAGCACGCCGGGTCCTTTCGATTGCCGCAAAAGCAGGCCAACACGCTGTACCGCATGGAACGCATCCGTTCGCTGCTGGTCGAGCGCTTCGGTCGCGCACCGACCGACCGCGAGCTCTCCGAGGAGCTGGGGATCAGCGTCGAGGATGTGCGGGTGCTCACCCGGGCATCCCGCTCGTCGCTGTCCCTCAACGAGCCGGTGGATTCCGATGGCGACTCCGAGCTCGGCGATCTCCTCGAGCAGACCGGCCTGCCCGACACCGACGAGCTGCTTCTCCGCGAGAGCTTCTCACGCGCCCTGTCGGATGCCTTGGCCGAGCTGCCGGAACGGGAACGTAAGGTCCTCGAGCTGAGGTTCGGCCTGTCGGACGATCAGCCCAAGACCCTGCGGGAGATCGGCGAGGTCATGGGTCTCTCGCGCGAGCGCGTACGGCAGATCGAGAGCCGGGCGCTCAACAAGCTCCGCCGGTCGCACAAGAAGCACTCGCTCCAAGGATTCCTTCGTTAGCTTCAGTCCGCTCCGGGATCTGGTCGCGAGCTCTACCCGTGCCCGTTTCCGTTTCCGTCTCCGTGCTCGACGGCTGCCTCGCTTCCGACTTCAACCGAGTCGTCGTGCTCAGGTTCGGGTTCCTCTTCGATCTCGAACTCGATTGCAGGCGCCGACTTCCGCACGACCCTCGTGCCCGCCAATATGTCGTGGAGCGTCCTTTTGTCGTAGCGAATCAACATCAGGAGATGCCCCCACTCGAAGGTCACCGAGCTCACGCAGTAAGCCGCGAGCCTGAGGAACGCGCGGGTCGCCCCGATCGGGCACCGCTGTCGATAGTCGGTGATCCGGAGACCGATGGCCCACTTGCCCGGTGTCGCTCCGAGCAGGCCCCAGCCGACGACGAAGTAACACCACCAGAGGGCGATCCACAGACCGAAGATCCCGCTGGCGTGGGTCACCCACTGCGGGTCGGACGCCGCCCGAGCGAGCTGGTCGATACCCTCCCAGGCGGCGCTCCATTCGAACTTCTGGCTGACCGGCACCGCCAGCAGCGCGCACAGCCCGCAATACATCGCCATGTCGAGCAGGGTCGCGGCGAGGCGCCACACGAAGCCGGCCGGCCGCCACCCGTCGGCAAAATCGAGGCGCCGGTTCACTACAGTGGAGTCAGTCCGCCGCTTTTCTGGTGCACGAGCCACAGCCCGGAATAGGCGTGGAGGAAGCGGAACCGCGAGCGATAGATGTACTCCAGCTGCTGGGTGTCGCCGCGGAACAACATGTCATCGATGAACCACTGAAAGCGGCGGTCGGTGTCGCGCGCCCGTTCGAGGCTTCGCGCCGAGTGCTCGAGCACCTCGTACAGGCGGTCCGGATTGTTGGCGTTCTCCAGGCGTGCGATCTCGTTGGTTTCCTCCTCCATCTTGACGCGCAGGGCGGCGCTCACCAAAAAAAACCGATCGAGCTCCCAATCCGGGGTGCCTTTGTCGACGTCTCCTTCCGCCAACCTGCGGTAGGTCTCGATTTCCCTCGGCTCCAGATTGAGGTTTCTGATTTCGGGCGCCTCCGTGATCTGGGTCGGCAGCCGGTTCCAGACGATCATCTCGAGGGCGAACATGATCTTGTGGAGGGTTTCGTTGAGGAGCGGATCGGGCGGCAGGAGGCTGTCGAGCGAACGTCCCTCGACCGGTCCCTTCTTCTCTCTTTTTGTGATCGTGTCCTCGTCCTCGTCGGGGTGCTGGATCTTGTGAGAAGCGGTGCGCGCTTTGGTAGAGACGGCTTCCCCGGATGACTCCGTGGTCAAGGGACGTTTCGACGCGGGGTCGAACTGAGCGAGAACCGCCTGCATGGCGCGCGTCATCTCGGCGATGTCGTCCCGCTTGACGTTGTCCTTGCGAGCCCTCGCCTCGTAGCGGACGCGGATGGTCCGAAACTCCTCCAACTGGCGTTTGAGCCCTTCGCTGGCAAGCTCGGGGTGGCGATCGAGATAGCGCTCGATGTCGTAGATGCGGTTGGTATTTTCGACAACCTTGCTCTCTTCGGCCTCGTAGAGGTCCTTGAAACGGTTTTTCGCCACGATGTTGGTGGTGGCGATCTCGATCAGCATGGACGGGTGGAGCGCCGTTTTCCCGAGCCGCTGCTTGAGGCGGCGGTAACGTTCGTAGACCTTCGACTCGACCAGGGTCGAGTAGTCCTCGATCGACTCGAGCTCGGTGCGGATGGCCCGAACCGCCTCCAGCAACGGTGTTTCTTCGGCGACGGGGAGCGGTGGAAGTTCGGTGATCTCGGCCAGCCGCTTGAAGGTGGGCATCAGATCGTCCGAGTCCTTGGCTACGGCTCTCCCGTCGTCGAGCTGCTCTTCAGCAAGACGCGTGAAGAGAATGTCGAGCTTGTCGAGGGTGTCCTGCTCGAAGTGGCTCGAAAGCAGGTAGAACTTGAGCAGGGCGGAGAGGACCTTTTCATCCTGGCGTTTGATGTGGTCGAAGAACTTCCGCATGACCGAGGGCGCGAATTGTGTCTCGATGCGGGAGAGCTCGCGATGGATCCGATCGAGCTCGCGTTCGAGCTGATCCAGCTCGGGCGTCGCATCGACCGTGCTTTCGACGCCGATCGTGTGCACGAGGTCCGTAAACCTCTGGTGCAGCGCCTGAAAATCGTAGGTGTAGGGCATGGGCCCTTCGCCAAGGTGCTTGAGCACCCCACCGAGGAACTGATAGAACGTCCACAGCGATCTGAAGCGGTCGGACAAGGTGGTGTACCGAACGCTCAAGGAGTGCACCTTGGGGGCTTGCATCACCTTAGGATACACCGACTTGCGGTGAGCGACAACGCGGGGAGACGAAGATGCTGGGAGAGATTGTGGTGAGCGCGGAGGAGATCAACTCGATGATCGATCGGCTTGCGGCGGAGATCGAGGAGGACCTCGAGGGCAGGGCGCCGGTGTTCATCGGAGTGTTGAAGGGGTGTGTGTTCTTTCTCACGGATCTGACGCGTCGGATCGGGAAGTCGGTCGAGCTGGACTTCATTCAAGTCTCGAGCTACGGCGCCAGCACGACCTCGTCGGGTTCGGTGGTTCTGGTGAAGGACATCACTGTCGACGTGCGTGACCGTGACGTCTACCTGATCGAGGACATCGTCGATACCGGAATCACGCTGACCGACGTCATCAAGCTGATCGAAGCGCGGCACCCGAAATCGATCCAGGTGGTGGCGTTGCTCTCGAAACCTTCGCGTCGTCAGGTCGAGGTGGATGTCGCTTTCCTCGGCACCGAAATCGAGGATCTCTTCGTTGTCGGATACGGCCTCGATTACGCGGAGGCGTATCGGAATCTGCCTGACATCCACGTCCTGGGGCAATAACAGCGCCGGGTAGCGAACCAGGGTCCTTGTGTTTGCAGATCCGCGAGAGGTCATGAGGTCTGGAGGTCACGAGGTGGTGAACGTCACCCTCCCAACCGGTACTTCAGGAGATGCTTTTGGCACCCGCTGGCACGGCATGTGGCAAGTCCGATCGCAACGATTCTCTTTGGCTTCGGGACCCCACGGCCCCACGACCCCAGGACCTCAAAAACAATGCGTGACAGCGCGCAGAACGCAAGCTAGAATGTGCCCACTAGACGGGCTGTCGATCTGAAAAGATTTCGGGGGACGGATGAAACCGAGCGAATACCGCGTGTTGATCCGGGGCGCTGGAGAATTGGCGTCGGGTACCGCTCACCACCTCTACACCCAGGGATTTCAGAATATTCTCATGCTCGAGCGACGGTATCCGAAGGCCGTCCGAAGACAGGTTTGTTTTTCCGAAGCCATCCTGGACGGTACGACCAAGGTGCAGGGCGTCGTCGGCCGCTATGTCCGCAACGTGGAAGAGGCCGAGGTCGCCAACGAGGCGGGCGCCATCGCGATTGCGGCGCTCGACCTCGACGAGGTGCTCCACTCCTGGCAGCCGAAGATCTTCATCGAGGCCGCGATGCTGCGCAAGAACTGGGGACTGAAGCGGGAAATCGCCCCGGTGGTGATCGCACTCGGTCCGGGTTATGTGGCACGCAAAGACTGTGATGCCGTGGTCGAGACCGTGCGCGGACCTCAGGTCGGCGCCGTCCTCGAAGACACCGGCGAGAGGCTTCGGGACGAGCCCCCGGCTGAGATCATGGGTTATGGCGGCGAGCGCGCTGTGAAGGCGGTACGGGACGGTATCTTCTTTACTCAGCACCGCATCGGTGG
Source organism: Candidatus Sulfomarinibacter sp. (assembly GCA_041560205.1). GTDB lineage: Bacteria > Acidobacteriota > Thermoanaerobaculia > Thermoanaerobaculales > Sulfomarinibacteraceae > Sulfomarinibacter. The sequence continues at coordinate 2,197 of JBFFBV010000065.1, read as the reverse complement.
CCACGTCGAACGCGGCGAGCGCATCGGCACAGTGGTCTCGGTTTACGGCGTCGAAGATTTCAGGCAGGGCGTCCCGGTGGACGCCTCCTACCCGGTGACGGCGAGGATCTCGGGGGTTCTCCGGGGACTTCTGCGGGACGGGGTGCCGGTCAAGCAGGGGGACCGCATCGCGGACATCGACCCGCGGGGCAACACCGACGATCTCGACCACATCTCGGACAAAAGCAGGCGGGTCGCCGAGGGTGTTCACGAGGCTCTGCTCGGATTGATCGCCGAGATGGAACGTCGACGCCCGAAGAGTCGCAAGAAGACGAAGGCGCCTTCGCCCAAGAAGCGAGCCGCGAAGAGTCCGGCCAGCAAAAAGCAGCCGACCGCGAAAAAGAAGCCAACCACCAAAAAGAGCCCCGTGAAGTCGACGAAGGCAACGGCCAAGGCCAAAGCCTCGACACCAAAAAAGACGGCGAAGCCAAAGGCGAAAACGGCGGCCAAGTCTGCGGCGAAGAAACCTGCTCGTGGTGCGAGGCGTAGCACCAAGGGTTGAGGCGTTTGCGGGGAGCCGTGGCGGACTTCAAGAAACGATTGACGCGCGCGACCTGGCGAATCCGACCGCCGGTGTTGGCGCTGGGCGGCGGTGGCGCGCGGGGTTTCGCTCATTACGGAGTGCTCCAGGCATTCGATGAAGCCGGCCTTGCGGTCCGGAAAATCGTCGGTACCAGCATGGGCGCGGTGGCTGGCGCGATGTACCTCGCCTACGGTTCCGCAGCCCGCGCTATCGACCTGTGGCGCGAGGCCCTCGAGAGGGATCTGATCCCCTCGGTTCGACCGATCGGCCGGGTCCCCGATGCGGACCACAAGGAGCACCCTCTGATCCAGGTCGCGCGCCGGATCCGTAACCGGGTTGTGATCTCCTTCGCCATGAACAAGAGCACGGTGCTCGACGAAGCGGCCCTGGTGCAGGCGCTCGAGTTCCTCTGTCCTGACCTCCAGTTTTCGGACCTGCCAAAGCCGTTGGTCGTGGTCGCTACCAATCTCGAGACGGGTGCAGAGGTCCGTATTCGTTCAGGGCCCATCCGGCCAGCAATCGTGGCCACGAGTGCGATTCCGGGCATGGTGCCGGCGGTCGAGATCGAAGGTCAGCTGTTGGTCGACGGAGGCGTGGTGGCGGAAGTTCCGGCGGTGGCCGCGAGAGCCGAGGGGTGGCCCGTGATTGCCGTTGACGTGTCGCTCGACGTGCCGCCGCTCAGTGACGATGATCTCGTTCTGGACACCATGATGAGGACGCAGATGATGACTGCCCGTCTCCTGAGGAGACGCCAGCTACGGTCTGCGACCCACGTCATCCGCCCCGATGTCGGCGACGCTCGCTGGGCCGAATGGGGCCGCTTTGACGAGTTCGTCGAGGCCGGACGCCGGGCGACCCTCGAGTTTCTGGGTCTGTAATTGTCGAGGGCGCCGTTTCCGGGAGCGCGCTCGAAGCCCCCGGAGGGGGCGACAGATGGATAGCCCGGGGCGCAAGGCCCGGATCTGGCGCTGAAAATAGATGCAGGGCCAGGGACAGCGACAGAGGTCAGCGTCAGGAAACAGGTGCAGCGTCAGAGAACAGCGGCCGCGGCAGCGGACAGGTCCCGTGAGAGGCCGCAGGTTCACCTCCGGGTCGTTCAAGAGGGGAGGTAGCCGGAGAGGCATTCGATGTCAAGGGCAAGCCGGTCGAGCCGGTGCGCAGCACCCTTGACATCGAATGCCTCTCCGGCTTGGGGAAGGGCATGAACGACCCGGAGGTGAACATGTCTGACGTCCTCACCAAGACAAACCTCGCTGCCTGCGAGAAGGCCCTCGAAGCAGCGGGCGTTGCTATCGCAATCGCGATGAGGGTTCCGGCTCCCCTGAAATCAATCGCCGATCAAGCGATCCGGTCAGCCAGCTCGGTGCCAGCGAATCTCGCAGAGGGCCACGGCCGGTCCGGAAGAGATCGGACTCATCATTGGCGTATTGCCTATGCTTCGGCGAAGGAGGTGGACTGCCACCTAAGGATTCTCAGCTCTTCAGGCGCCATTCAACGCGGAAAGGCAATCACCGCCTTGCAGCTCTTCGACGAGGTTCGCGCGATGACTTGGCGACTGCTCCATCCAAAGGCTTGACCCGCGATGTTATCTGCGTCTATCTGCGTGATCTGCGGTTTTCATCGGGTGGGTGGGCG
>JBFFBV010000064.1:0-25072 GCA_041560205.1 Candidatus Sulfomarinibacter sp. | reverse complement strand
TTGCCGTAGGCCGTTCCCATGTTCTTGAGCACGATCTGGGCCATGCCATCTCCGAGGTCTCGGGTCTCGAAAGTCTTAGCGGTGACCTGTTCGAGCTTCGTGAATCTGGTCGCCGGCACCGGGCACCCGATCAGATTCGTGCTGCAGAACTTGGAGGCGCCCATGATGTTCTCAGCCATGGTCAGGGTCGCCATGAGGTCACCCGAGTAGAGGTAGGTCTCGGACAACGCGACGACCGAGATGAACTCCGAAGGCACCCAACACGGCTCGTCGCTGCCTGCGCTTTCGGCCATCCGCTGCATCGAACGGTGTGTGACGGCGGCGCCCTGGAAGCCCGAGACCTGGGCGGTGGCGATGCCGAAATCGTTGCGGTAGGAAGGCGAGATGCCGCCTTCGAAGTCCTCGATCTTTGCGAACTGTTGTACCAGCCGCTCGGCATCGGCGATCATCTCGCCGAATCCCTTTTCCTCGAGCAGCCTCTTGCGGGTTTCGAGGCTCCGCCGGTCACGCAGCGTGTCGCTGATCGTTCGAGCGCCACCGTGTGAATCCTTCAAGGCGTCGATCGCGTCGAGGTCGCTCCCGGACAACAGCGCATACTTCATAGGACCTCCATGCTGTTTCTCGAGTGATCGTCAGAGACCCGAGATTCTGAAATTTAGTATCAAAATTGGTGATAATTCCTCATCGGGAAGAATTGTAGGAGAAGATTTGAGTTCATTTCAAGGAATCAAATATAATTCAGAATATGAAGCATTCAGACCAACTCGACCGAATCGACTTCGCCATCATGGGGGTTCTGCAAAAGAATGCTCGAGTGGCCAACAACCGGCTCGCCGAGAAGGTCGGCGTTGCCCCATCGACCTGTCTCGAGCGCGTGCGCCGCCTGAACAGGATGGGGGTCCTGCGCGGATATCACGCCGATGTCGACCCCTCGGCGGTCGGCGTCGGCCTGGAGGCGATGATCGCGGTGCGTCTGCGTCAGCACTCGCGCGACCTGGTGGACTCGTTTCGCGACTACGTCGTCGGCCTGCCAGAGGTCAGGAGCGTGTTCCACGTGACGGGTGGCGACGACTTCCTGGTTCACGTCGCGGCACGCGATTCGGACCATTTGCGCGATCTCGCGCTCGACAGCTTCACGAACCGCCCGGAGGTCGACCACATCCAGACGAGGCTGATCTTCAAGTACACGCCGACCTGGCGCTTGCCGATCCTGGTCTGAGGAGAGTCCGGCTGCAGCTTCGCCGGTCTCTTTCCGGACACCGCTGTCCACGAACTCGTACACCACCTATACAGAGCGGGCGCAAGCGGTTACAATCCCGCGCTGCGCGCCCTTGATCGATGATCGCCGCCGCCGAGGCGCGCCGGAGAGGGAACGATCGCGTTGGACCACCTCGTCAAACCACACGGATCGCTTCTGATCGACCTCCTGGTCGATGAGGAACGTGCGACTGAGATCCGAGAGCAGTCTCGCGACTGGCCATCGGTGGATCTCGGCCCGCGCCAGCTTTGCGACCTCGAGCTTCTGATCAACGGTGCCTATTCTCCGCTCGACGGCTATCTCGGAGCTGCCGACCATCGATCGGTGTGTGAAGAGATGCGTCTCGCCGGTGGAGAGCTATGGCCGATTCCGGTGGTCCTCAACGTTCCGGACGAGCTCGCGGACAGGCTTTCGGCGGGTGACCAGGTGGCACTTCGGGATCGCGAGGGTGTGATGATCGCAGCCTTGAGCGTCGACGAGTGCTATCGTCGCGACCTCGACGCCGAGCTCGAGGCTGTCTTCGGCACCGCCGACCCCTCCCACACCGGTGTTGCGCAGTATCTTCACCGCACCCGACCGTGGGCGGTGGCGGGGCGGATCGAGGCCCTCCAGCTTCCCGTTCACTACGACTACCGCGACCTTCGAAAGACGCCGGCCGAGCTGCGAAGCCTTTTCGCGAGCCTCGACTGGAGACGGGTGATCGCATTCCAGACGCATCGGACGATTCACCGTGCGCAGCAGACGATGATGGTCGATGCCGCGCGTCACATCGAGGGCAATATCCTCATCCACCCGGTCGTCGGGCTCGATCAGCCCGGTGACGCGGACCACTACACGCGCGTGCGCTGCTATCAGGCCGCTCTGCCCGCCTATCCCGACGATATGGCCCGGCTCAACCTCCTGCCGATGGCCATTCGCGGCGGCGGCGCGCGCGAAGCGCTGCTGCATGCCATCGTGCACAAGAATTACGGCGCGAGCCACCTGATGATCGATTTCGACGGCGCCGGCGCGGTCCTCGACACCGTCGGCGAGCCCGCGTACGGGCAGGAGGAGGCTCGAAGGATCTTGGCAGAGCACGGCGCCGAGATCGGCGTCGAGCTGCTGCCGACCCGCGAAATGGTGTACGTCGAGGACACCGACGCCTTTGCCGCCTCCGAAAGTATCTCCGAAGACTCTCGTGTTCACCGGCTGAGTGCCGATGATGTCAGACGGCGATTGGATGACGGGCGGGAGATTCCCTCCTGGTTCACCTTCGACGAGGTGGCCCACGAGCTCCAGCTCCGCCACCCCGCCCGGAGCGCCCAGGGCTTTACGGTGTTCCTCACAGGTCTCTCGGGCTCAGGAAAATCGACCATCGCCAACGTGCTCAGAGTCAAGCTGCTCGAGCTCGGCGGTCGTGGCGTCATCCTCCTCGACGGTGATCTCGTGCGCGCCAACCTCTCGTCGGAGCTCGGGTTTTCGAAGGAGCATCGCGACCTCAACATCCGTCGGATCGGGTTTGTCGCGTCTGAGATCACGCGCGCTGGCGGCATCGCCATCTGTGCGCCGATCGCGCCCTACGACGTCGTCCGCCGCGAGGTCCGAGAGATGGTCCAGCCGTGCGGCGGCTTCGTTCTGGTGCATGTCGCAACGCCGCTCGAGGTCTGCGAGTCGCGTGATCGCAAAGGCATGTACGCCAAGGCAAGGGCGGGCATCATCAAAGAGTTCACGGGCATCTCCGACCCTTACGAGGTGCCGAAGGATGCGGATGTCGTGATCGACACCTCCGATATGACCCCGGAGGAGGCGGCCGGCAAAGTCCTCCACTTCCTCGAGCACGAGGGCTATGTGGCGTTGACCGATGAGAGCTGAAGCCGGCGATCGAGGAGCGAGCTGCAGGTGGTAAGCGAGATCCTCGCTCTGCGCTGCCTCACGAGGTGCTGAGGATGCGTCTCGGACGGCTTCTGATCGTGATGGCTGCCGCGGCGGCCGTGACGGCCGTGGTTCTGTGGATCAGGTTTTCGGCGGAGGTCCAGCGGGAGCTCGAGCGGGTAGCCGCGCAGGACGAGGCGGCTCTCGACGACCTTCACCTCGATCTCGCCGGCCTCGACGCGACCCCGTGGGTACGCCAGCACCGGCCGCAGCTGTCGGGCGAGGGATACACGCTCGTTCTTTACCGGCGACGGGTGCCGGTGATCATCGACATGAACGGTCGCATCGTACACCTCTGGCCGCACGTTCGCGTCATCGGCCGCGCACGGTTGAACCCCAACGGGACCCTGGCCGTGATCGGCACCGACAACCTCGTCAAGGAGTATGCCTGGGATGGCGATCTGAGATGGGTCTTCCGTCTCGAGGGTGAAGGCGATTTTCCACACCACGATCTGATTCGCCTCCGGAACGGGAACTATCTGATACTCGCGCGCGACGTCGCGACCTCCACGGGCTACCTTCAGGAGGTCGATCGGCGTGGGCGCGTGGTGTGGCAGTGGCGCTCGCACGATCACATTGAAGCGTTTCCGACCTGGGACCGCGACCTCGAGGACCCAACCCACTTCAACTCGGTGCACGAGCTCCCGCCAAATCGCCACTTCGACAGTGGTGACGAGCGCTTCCGTCCGGGGAACATTCTCGTGAGCGCCCGCCACCTCAACTCGATCTTCATCATCGACAAGAGCTCCGGGGCGGTCGTGTGGCAATACACCGGCAACCTCATCTACCAGCACGAGGCGACGATGGTGCCGAAAGGGGAACCGGACGAGGGGCGGATCCTGGTCTTCAACAACGGTCGACGAGATGAGGCCGGAGTTCGGTTGAGCCTGATCCAATCCATCGAGCCGGTGTCGGGCGTGATCGCGTGGGAGTACGGCTCGCGGTATTTTTTGTCGACGGTCGCCGGGACGGTTCAGGCACTGCCGGGCGGCAACACTCTGATCGCGTCGAGTCACGGCGGTCGGATCTTCGAGCTGACGCCCGATGGAGCAATCGTCTGGGAGTTGGTGCCGCCGTACATGCCGATGAGGCCCGAACGGATCTCCTCCGATCACTGCCCGCAACTGGCGGCGCTGGACCCGCCCGAGAAGGTCGAAGTGAATCCCGGCAGCGATGCGGGTCCCTACGTCGACATGGACCTCTATCGATTCGCCCTGAGCGGGGAGTTCACCGATCGGGTCCTCGCCGGTCACACCCGTCGGATCGTGCACGGGCTGAACGAATGTCGGGATCTCCTGATACCACCGGCCGCGCAGATGTGGGTCGAGTTCGGAATCGATGGGGAGCGGTTGCAGGACCGAAGCATCGAAGCCCGATTCCGGCTGACCATCCAGGGGCGAGATGAAGAGCCGGAAACGCTACTCGACACGGCGCTGAATGAGCAGTCGGAAAGTCCGTGGAGAGGCCTCATGTTCCGCCTCGCCAAATACGCCTACCGGGACGTGACGCTGTGCATTGCGACGGAGGTGTCCGGAGAGATGGAAAACCCGGAAGAGATAGTCGCCTGGAAGGACCCGGCGATTCACTCCCCGGAGCTCCGACCGCACTACCTGCGCGAGCAGGAACGGATCAGCGAGCGTGAGCGCAGGCTCCGAGAGCAGCAGCTCAAAGCACTCGGTTATGTCAACTGACGAGGTGGTGAACGCCTCGGGGCGAAGGAGCCGACGGACGCGAAGGCTCGTGATCGTGCTGTCGATCATGATCATCCTTATCGCGGCGGTCCCGATCAGGAAGTACCTGCGATCGCTGCGCTGTCGACCCCCCGCGATCTCAGCGATCGACGATCCCGCACAGCTGGACGATCTCCATCTCGAGCTGCTCGAGGTCGAAGCGGAGAGCTGGGTTCGGCAGTATCGACCGGAGCGCAGCGTCCCCGGTTTCAACCTCGTGCTGTACCGGAGGCGGGTGCCTTTGATCATCGATATGAACGGCCGCGTGGTTCACTGGTGGCCCGAGGTGCGCGCCACCGGCCGTGCCCGGCTCAACCCGGACGGCAGCCTCGTGGTGATCGGCGCAGACAATCTGATCAAGGAGTACACCTGGGAGGGCGAGCTCACCTGGCACTTCCAGTTGTCGGATACGCACGATCTCCCTCATCACGATCTCACCCGGCTCGAGAACGGCAATTACCTGCTCCTGATTCACGACGGCCACGGGCACGCGGACTATCTGCTCGAGGTCGATCGGAGGCGCAAGGTGGTTTGGGAGTGGTGGATCGAGGACTCCCGGGATGAGTTCCCATCATGGGACCCTGACAGCACCGACCCATCGCACTCGAACTCGATCCGTGAGCTGCCAGCCAACCGTTGGCACGACGGGGGGGACGACCGTTTCAAGCCGGGCAACATCCTCGTCAGTGCCCGCACCCTCAACACGATCTTCATCATCGACAGAGTATCCGGTGACATCGTGTGGAAATACAGCAAGGACCTCGACGGTCAGCACGAAGCGATCATGCTCGATCGGGAGCAACGTGGTGCCGGGCTGATCTTGCTGTTCAACAACGGGCTCGAAGACCTCGACCGCTATCGCCGGAGCTCCGTCGAAATCATCGACCCGGTGGCCGGCGAGAAGGTGTGGGATTACCGTTCAGAGTATTTTTTTTCATCGGTGGGAGGGACTGCGCAGCCGCTCGATGGCGGCAACACGCTGATCACCTCGAGCCACGGCGGCAGGGTGTTCGAGGTCACGGACGAGGGGGAGATCGTCTGGGAGTGGGCGCCCCCCTACCTTCCGATGCGGGTCGAACGTGTGCCCCACAGCCACTGTCCGCAGCTCGAGGTTTTTCCGAGTCCGCACGGTTTTGAGGTGGCACCCGAAGATCTCCGCCCCTTCGTCGATGCCGATCTCTACAGCTTCGATTTCAGGTGGCAGACCGAGACACGAAACGTCGACGGCAGGAAAAAGAGGCTCCTGACCACCACCAATGGGTGTCGGGATATTCTGGTGCCGGCTGGAGCCGAGCTTCGAATCGAGTTCGGACTCGACCCCGAGCGTCTCGGCGCCCGGAAGGCGGGCGCCACCTTTCGGCTTTCGATCGACGACCACGAACAACCTGTGGTCGATCTGGTGAAGGTCGATCTGGACGAGACTTCCGAGAAGCTGTGGCGGCGCGAAAGGGTTTCTTTGAGCGACTACGAGTTCCGAGAGATCACCATGTGCATCGAAACGGACGAAGCTGGCGAGACTTCGAATCCTCCCGGGGTTGTCGCGTGGGCGAACCCGGAGATCGTGTCCGCCTCGGACCGCGAGCTGCGCGCCTCCAGACCGAAACGCGAGACGCTCCAGGAGCTCAAGCTGCAACGGCAACAGCTCAAAGCCCTCGGCTACGTCAACTGAGCTTCGGTCCGGAAGGTGTTCTCAGTCCACGTAGCCGAGAGCTTCCAGCATCTTTCGGTCCTTCTCCTCGACTCGGTCCCGCCGGTACTTTTTCGGAAGGCGCGGGTCCACCGAGAATCGCTGCACGAGGAGCGCAGCCATCGCGAGAAAATCGGTGTTTCGATCAAAGCGGAGGTTGACGCGTTCGTCGGGGTCGCGATCGAGATCGTAGAGTTCGCCGCGTCCGACGTTCGTGAGAATGACCTTCCATCGTGACGACCGCAGACCCCGGGTCGGCCGACGCTGCGCAGTCTGAACGACGAACATGCGGCCGTCGGCTTGGCGTGTAGGCTGCGGCCCGCCGAGGAGATTGATGCCGTCAAGCTCCATGTCGGATTCGAGTGAGGCGGTCGCCAGCAAGGTTGGAACGATATCAGCCAGGGTCACCAGACGATCGAGATCGATCTTCGGCGTCGAGATCCCGGGCGGCAGTCGAAGAATGAACGGCACCCTCAGCATTTCGTCGTAGACGGTCTTGTTGTGATCCATCTCGCCGTGCTCGAAGAACGCCTCGCCGTGGTCCGAGGTGATCAAAACGACGGTGTTGCTCCATCGCGGTCTGGCCTGGAGCGCCTTCACCACCTGAGACACCGCGTCGTCGGCCGCTCGGAGGTTCCCGTCGTAGCTCGCGATCATATGCTCGAGATCAGTCGCTCTGGGCTGCCTCCTGCCCTCTGCAGGCCAGAGAATGCTGGGTGGATGGCCGTCGAAGGGGCCCACATAGCCCGGATCCGTGAACAGGTCGAATCGAGGTGCCGGGCTGTAGGGAGCGTGGGGAGGCACGTAGTGAAGCTGGAGGTGAACCGGCCGGGAGCTCCCGTTCCTCTCGAGCCAGTCGACGGCCCGTGCCGAGAGCAGGTGGGGATCCATCGATTCGTCCTGCGAATACTCGGTCCACAGTTGATGAAATTCGTCATAGCCCTGTTCGAGGCCGAAAATGGTCGAGTTATTTGGCGTCGCGCTGAAACAGGCGGTGCGGTAACCCGCGCCCCTCAGGTGCTCGGCGAGGGTCGTTGCCTCGTCAGCCAGCATCGAGTCATCGGTGGAGACCTGATGATTGATGAACGAGAGACCGGTCACCATCGTCGGCACTGAAAAACGCGTGGCGGGTACCAGCGCGAAAGCGTTGGTGAACACGAGTGATGCCTCGGCGAGTCGATCGATGTTTGGAGTCGTCGGACGACCGTATCCGTAACACGAGAAGTGGTCCGGTCGCGAGGCGTCGAGCGTGATGAGGATGATGTCGGGCTGAGCGATCTCGAGGCCGCGCGGACCGGGCTTGGAAGGATCCGAAACGGAGGCTGCCGTGTCTCGAAGCGCGAAGGCGGGATCGCCGTTCGGGTGCCAAACGGCCGCAGGCTCTTCCATGATCTGGCGGAGCTCCGGTCTGGTGAGCTTCTCGGAGCTTGCTGCGTTTGTCAGCACCATACGACGAAGGACCATGGCGGGTTGAGAATCGCTGGGGCCACCGGCTTTGTCCGTCGTCGAATCGAAGCCGCGGAGCGCAAAACCAACCTCGTTGACATCTCTGCGGAGCAAACCGGGGGGAACTCGAAAGGCGACGTTTCGCCAACGATTGCTCAGCTCCGCGGTGCCGACAAGGGTTCCGTTCAGCCAGATTTCAACGCGACCATCCTCGATCGGCTCGACCGTACCCAAAATCCTCATTGCGAGATACGACCATTCCGTGCGTTCGAGGAAGACGCTCATGGACGCCTGGCGGGACGCTGTCGTGACCCCGCGCCGCATCGGCCTGGCCCACCCGGCACCCAGGCTGCAAGGTTGCGAGGCCAACGACCACACGGCGTGGATGCCTTCGTCGGGGTCGAGTCTGAAATCACAGACCATACTGCGTTGGTCTGTTTCGAGCTGTTCCGCACTCGGGTTGGTGGACGGTGGCGAAATGTCGGGCGGATTGTCGCGGTTCAAGGAAAAGAGCAATGCCGAAAGGGCCGCAAGTGCGGCCACTGTTCCGACAGCGACAAGCCAAAGCCCTTTTCGCATGTATCCTCAGGAATCCAACGGGAGCGTGTGGGCATCATTTCGAAAGGACACCCTGTGATCGATGCCGGTAACCAGATCCCGCAGGGGACAAAAGTATATGCGAGCCAGTGGAGGATTGATGTGAAGAGGACGATCGGATTCGCGGTTTTGATGGGTCTCGTGGGTCTGCCGTGGAGCCTCGCCGAACGGCCCGAGCCACAAGTGGTGGCAACCATCGGCGGCGATGACGTGTACCAGGTGCTGCCGGTCGGAGCGATCCCGGCCATCGACGAACCCGAGTTCGTGAGCGGCGCTGAAGCCGATCGACAGATGCGTCCCAAAGAGCCCGTTCTGGGTGTCGTCGTCGACGGCGAAGCCAGGGCTTACTCTCTGTGGCAGCTGGACGCCCACGAGATCGTCAACGACGAGATCGCCGGCTCCGCCATCGCCGCCACGTGGTGACCCCTGTGCCACACGGGCGTGGTCTACGCCCGCAAGCTCGGCACAACCACCTACACCTTCCAGGTCTCGGGACGGCTTTGGCGCAACAGCCTGATCATGGTCGACCGGGAGACCGGGACCTTCTGGAGCCAGGTGACCGGCCGGGCGATCGACGGTACGCACCGGGGCTCGCAGCTCGAGAAGATCGCATCGGTCGAGACGACGTGGAAGAAGTGGCGCGAGGCGCACCCCGAAACGGCGCTTTTGAAAAAGAGCGAGGCGGTCAGTGCCTCGCACTACCAGCGATACTTTGACGACCCCGAAAGGATGGGTCTTTTCCGCGCCCAGTGGCTTGCCGAGAAGATGCCGGGCAAGACGATGGTCTATGGCGCGGCCATTGGCCCCCATGCGCTTGCGGTCACCGACGAGGCACTCGAAGACCGGTTGGCGGAGGGCACGCTCGGAGACGCTCAAGTCGTGCTCGCGCGTGGCCGAGACGGCGGCGTTCGGGGCTTTGTGGCGCGAGCGGGAGGGGAGTCCATCACATTCAGCCGGGATTCCGGCTCGGGCAATTACAGTGATTCGAGCGGATCGACATGGGATCTCGACAGTGGTCGATGTGTCGCGGGACCGCGGAGCGGCGAGCGGCTGGAGGTGGTCGCCGTCACCCCCGTCTACTGGTTTGCCTGGTCGAACTTCTACCCCAACACGCAGGTCATCGACCACTGATGATCGCCGAGCCGCCGAACCGCCGACCCGCCACGTGACAATACAAGAGAACATATGGATTGGTTGAACTGGCATCGAGCATCGAGCATCGCGGATCAGGCGCGAGGGATCTCCAAAATGAACCTGGCGCCGTCACGGTACTCGGCGTCGAGCTCGAGCTCTCCGCCCTGAGCCTTGGCCAGGCTCCTGGCGACGGCGAGCCCGAGACCGAGACCCGGCGTCCCGGCTGCATTTTCGGCGCGGTCGAATGGGCGAAACAGAGAGCGCCGCTGAGCACGCGGAATTCCCGGCCCGGTGTCTTGAATCGCCACCCGGATGCCTTCTCCACTGGAGCCGACCGTCACTTTGACCCGTCGATTGGCAACGGTCCGGCTGTGCTTTTCAGCGTTGTCCAGCAGATTGTCGATGATCTGCGCGAGCGCGTCCGCATCGAAGAGAGCTCTCGGCATATCTGCATCGATTTCGAGTTCGACCCCGACACCAGCATCCTCGAGCCTTCGCCGCTGGCGCTCGACCCGCCCCTCGACGGCGAGACCGAGATCACCGGGTCGAGGGGTGACTGTCGGGGTTGCGCGCTCGAGACGCGCCAGATCCAGCATGTTGCTGACGACACGTCCGAGGCGATCCGCCTCGGAGCTCACGGTCGCCGCGTAGCGCGACCTGTGCTCCTGATCGCCGAGGTTTTCGGCCAGCATCTCGGCGTGGAGGAGCAGACCGGCAAGCGGCGTTTTGAGCTCGTGTGCAGCCGCGGCGGCGAAGCGGGCCCGTTGTCGAGCAAGCCGGTCGGTCTGGAAGAGGATCAGGATCACCGCACTCGCGGCGAGTACGATGGCACCCGCCGTGATCGCGAAAACGCGTCGGAATTGCGTGAGAACCGCGTTCGCCTCGGCAGACGGCTCGACAGCGGGGTCCGATTCCGCGAGATCGAGGATCCAGCCGGTGAACGACACCGGGGAGGCGAGCGAATCGCCCGAGCGAGGCGGGCCCGGTATGAACCGAAGGGGCAGGCTTCCCGCGTCGAGCCATTGGGCAATTGCCGGTGGCGCAACCGCAAAGCCTTGGAGAACGATGCCCGCCGGGGTATGGACCTCGCGCAGGGCGGCCAGAACCGGACCGCTTCCGAGAACCATGGTGTGCCATCCCAGTGGCCGCACGCGAATGGCGACACGACCCACATCCGGGGCCACCTGGACCGGCCCACGAGGTCCCTGCGCCCGGCCGGTGATCGAGGCGTAATCCGACTCTGCCAGCGCGATCTGCTCCCATGCGGAGCCCGTCATGGTCAGGACGCGTTCCTCGTCGGCGACGAGATCGGGGTTGCGGGCCTCGTCCATGACGACCGCGCTCTGCAGCTCTTCGAGAAGGGTGCAGAATGCGCTGAAGTCGCCGTCACTCGAGAGCTCGGGGAATCGTTCACTCACCGTCGGCAGGGTGACGAGACCACCTTCATCGATTTGGAAGTGGGCCCAGACAAGTGGATCCGTGCCTCCGGAGATCAACGGCGAAGTGGTGACTGCAAGCCCTTCGGCTGCAGCCCGCGGGTCACGATAGATCGTCTGGTAATGGAAGAACGGGCGCTCCGATTCTTGAGCCCGCAGAGACTCCAGGTGATTCCCGAGGCGCTCGGCCTCTCCTTCCAGGTCGTTGCGCAGTTGCCGTCGGGCCTGGACTTCAAGGGCCGCCGCTTGGCGCGCCGCTTCGCGTGAACCGGTGATATACCAGGCGCCGGTCGGAAGGAGCACGGCGATCCCGATGAGAATGGCCGCGAGTGTCGTCCGACGATCGGGTCTCACGGTTGGTCGTCTCCACCCCAGGCGTATCCCGCACCGGTCACGGTGAGGAGGATCTTCGGTGCCGACGGGTCCCGCTCGATCTTCTGCCGGAGGTTGGCGATCGTCATGTCGACCGTGCGCGTCTGGAGGTCACCCGACGAGCCCCAAATCCTCTCGAGCAACTCCGCTCGCGAAACCGCCCGTGCCCGATGTCGATAGAGCCAGCGCAGGATCCCGACCTCTCGAGGGGTGAGGCTGATGAGCTCGCCGCCACGACTGGCCTGCAGTCGACCGAGGTCGATCGAGCATCCGTCGACGTCGATGACCTCGGCTTCCGCCGGCATCGCAGCCGAGCGGCGGCCCAGGGCATCGATTCGGGCGAGGAGCTCGCGCACCGCGAAGGGCTTGGTGAGGTAGTCGTCCGCACCGGCCTCGAGCCCCGCAACCTTGTCGTCCTCGGACCCGCGGGCCGTGAGCATGAGGATGTGGAGGGACGGACGCGCTCTACGAAGCCGACGACACACCTCGACACCGTCGAGGTCGGGCAGCATGAGGTCGAGCAGGACGAGATCGAATGACTCCTCGGTACCCGCGGTTACGGCCGCCTTGCCAAATTCGCACGCGACGATCTCGTGTCCCGCGGCCGCGAGCAGGTCTGTGAGTCCCTCGCGGAGGGCCTTCTCGTCCTCGACGATCAGAACGCGCATGCCTCAGGATACCGTCTTCACGGGAGGTCGAGGTCACGATCCTGTAAAACAGCGAGGGTCGAGAGATCGGGCCGGTCTCCAGAGCCGACCGCTGAACACCGCGATACACTTGAACGCGAATGTCGGAACGCGAGCAGGGTCATCGAAGTGAAGCCTCAGGAGCCCGGAATCCCGCCCTCGACGAAGCGTCCGGGGGCGAGGGAAGCACGGCCTCCGATGGGCACTTCGAAAACCCCGTTCCCGATTGGGATCGATTCACGATCACGGACTTCATTGGCGCGGGCAGCATGGGGCGCGTGTATCGCGCGGTCGACCGGCGGCTCACTCGGCCGGTGGCGCTCAAGTTCCTCCGCTCGGACGATCCCGAGCAGGTTCGTCGATTCCAGGGTGAAGCCAGCTCGCAGGCACAGATCGATCACGACCACGTGTGCCGTATCTACGACGTCGGCGAGGTCGAAGACATGCCGTACATCGCGATGCAGTACATCGATGGCCGATCGTTGAGCGAGCTGACGGACGAGCTGACGCTCGAGACCAAGGTGCGACTGATGGAGCAGGTTGCCGAGGGCGCGCAGGCGGCGCACTCCATCGGTGTCGTCCACCGGGACATCAAACCCGAAAACATCATGGTCGAGCGAAGCGAGGGCGGCGGCTACCACGCGTACGTGCTCGACTTCGGCATCGCGCGCGAGATCGGCGCCCCGTCACTCACCATGCGGGGCGTGGTCGTCGGCACACCGGCGTACATGGCACCGGAGCAGATCAAGGGAGACCCGGACCTCATCGACCGCCGGGTCGACGTCTACGGGATGGGCGCGACGCTCTACGATCTCATCGGGGGTGCGGCGCCGTTTTCAGGCTCGACGCGGATCGAGACATTGATGCAGGTGCTGAGCGAAGAGCCGCAACCGTTGCGTCAGCTGGATGGACGAATCCCGATCGATCTCGAAACCATCGTCTCGAAGTGCCTCGAGAAAGACCCGCAGAGACGGTATGCGAGCGCTCGCGCGCTGGGCGACGATCTCCGGCGTTATCTCGACGGTGAAGCGATTGCCGCTCGCTCGACCGGGCTGGCCTATCGCTTCACGAAATTCGTGCTGAGGCACAGAGCGGCGGCGGCAGTCGCGGCTGCCGCGACGTTGGTCGTGCTCACCCTGGTCGGGGCATTGATCTGGCAGTCCTTTCGCGCACGGCGAGGGGCGGAGATCGCGCAGCAGTTCGGTCGCGAGATCGAAGGTATTCACAGCATGTTGCGCCAGGCGCACATGTTGCCCCTTCATGACCCGGCGCCCATCGAGGCCCGCGTGCGCAAGCGAATGGCCGAGATCGAAGCACGCATGACTCAGATGGGCTCGGTCGCCCGCGCCCCTGGTTCCCACTCGCTCGGAATCGGCCACCTCGCGCTCGGAGAGCTGGACGCCGCGCGAGCACGCTTGGAGGAAGCGTGGCAGGCGGGTCAGCGATCGCCGGAGCTCGAGGGCGCCCTGGGCCGCGTGCTCGGCGAAATCTACCTCGAAGAGGCCGAGGCGGCGGCGCGAATTCGAAACGCCGATCTTCGCCAAGCCCGGCTGGATGCGATCGAACGAGATCTGCTCGAGCCGGCACTTCACCACCTTCGCCTCGACCGGACGGCGGGTGAAGGCCGAAACCTCCACAGGGCGGCCCTGGCGGCGCTTCTGGTGCGGCAGTTCGACCTCGCCCTCGAACTGGCACGCCGTTCTTACGAGCGCCACCCCTGGCTCTACGAGTCGATGCGGCTCGAGGCGGAGACCCTGGTTTCGAGAGCACAGGTGTTGGAAGAGAGGGGTCAGACCGACGAGGCACGAAAAGACCTCAGCGATGCGGGTGAAATCTACGCCATGGCACTCGACGTTGGCAGGAGCGACGCGTCGCTTTATCGCGGCGAGGCCGCGAGGCTGATCCGGTACTTCAATCTCGAGCAGGAGGCCGGTGATCTCCGCGAAGACCTCTTCGACAGGATTCTGGAAGCGACCGAGGCGGCCACGATCGCGCAACCGGATGATCCGCGACCGTTCAACCTGCAGGCCAAGGCCTACTGGATGCGGGGGGACTTTCTCTTGAACACCGGGCGGGACCCGTCGGCCTCGCTCGAAAAGGCTGTCGAGCTGGCCGAGCGAGCGGGGAGGATGGAGCCGGACAACCCGGAGACCGCGATCAACCTCGGGATGATCCACCGCCTTCAGGCTTCGTTTGTGCGCCGCCAGGGCGAGGACCCGCGGCCGTTGCTCGAGCGTGCGGCGGCCGCCTGTCGACGAGCCATTGCCGCAGACCCGAACTCCGCAGTCGCGTGGCTCAACCTCGGCACGGCTCACTATCTGGCGGCTGCCTACGAGCTCGCATCTGGAATCGACCCGGGGTCCTCCCTGGAACAGGCGGGAGAGGCTTACGAGCAGAGCGTCCTCGTTCGACCGACCTTCGCCGCATACTCGAACTCCGGTCTGGTGCACTGGCAGCGCGCGGAGTACGAGGAACAGCACGGCGAGGACCCCGGACCCTCGCTCGAAGCGGCCGCGCGGTCCTTCGAGCGGGCGATCGAGCTCAACCCGAGCCACGCGCAGGTGCACTCGAACCGAGGTCTCATCCTGCTCGAGCGGGCGGAGCGCGAGGGAGAGCGCGGCGGTGATCCAACGCCCTGGGTCGAGCGCGCGCTGGCGGTGCTCGAGCGTGCCGTCGAGCTGATGCCGAAGCTCGCGGCGGCGCACAACAATCTCGGCAACGCACACAAGATGTTGGCGGTCGTCCAAATGACGGATGGCGAGGATCCGAGAACCGGACTCGAAAGGGCGATCGCTGCCTACGAGAGGGCCATCGCTCTCGACCCGAGCCTTTCGTATCAGTACAACAACCTGGGCTACGCCTGGGAGCTGAAGGGCGAGTATGCCGCTCTCTCGGGAAGCGATCCGTTGGCTGACCTGAAAGAGGCCAGGACCCAGCTGGAGCGGGCTCTCGAGCTCGAGCCGACCCTGGCCTTCGCCCATCACAACCTGGCCGTCAGCTACTTGACCGAGGCCGAATACCTGGTCGATCGAGGCCAGGAACCGACCGCCGCTCTGAGGCGCGGCCGGCGCCAGGCGCGGGCGGCCGTCGAGGACAACCCCGAGCTATGGGACCTCCGGCTCATGGAGGCTCAACTCGATCTGGTGGCGGCCGAGTGGGCTCTCGAGCGAGATCAGCCGGTTGCGCAGCTCCTCGCCGCCGCCGATCGGCGAATCGCAGCCGCCGAAGAGCTCAATCCAGTCGCGCAGGCGGTTATCCTCAACCGAGCAGAGGCCGCGCTGCTGCGGGCCAGGTGGCAATTGGAACGGGGCTTCGATCCTACCGACGAGATCGAGATCGGTCTGTCGGCAGTAGCCCGCGGGCTCGAAATCGATTCCTCGGATGCCGGGTTCTATCTGATGAGAGGTCGGCTCCTGTTGCTCGAGGCGCGGGCCGCGACCGACCCGGATATGCGCGAGCGCTTCGCCGCCGATGCGGCGGAGGCGCTGACCACCGCGGAAAACATCAACCCGCTCCTCGATCATCAGTGTGCGCCACTGCTTGCCGAGGCGCTTCGAGCCGGTGGGTAGATACGAGCGCCGTTTTCCGCGATAATGCGCTTCGCCATCGAAGTCGGAGGATCATGGACCAGGTCCGGAGCTTTTGCATCATTGCCCACATCGACCACGGCAAGTCGACCCTTGCCGATCGGTTGATCCAGCATTGCGGTGCGGTGGAGGAACGCGAGTTTCGCGACCAGATCCTCGACTCGATGGATATCGAGCGCGAGCGCGGGATCACCATCAAAAGCAACACGGTGACGCTGGATTACACGGCGCGCGACGCGAAGACCTACAAGCTCAACCTGATCGACACCCCGGGCCACGTCGATTTTTCTCACGAGGTGCGTCGCTCGCTGATGTCGTGCGAAGGCGCGCTGCTCTTGGTGGATGCCTCGCAAGGCGTCGAGGCGCAGACCGTGGCCAACCTCTACCTCGCCCTCGAGCACGACCTGGAGATGGTGCCGGTGATCAACAAGATCGATCTTCCGGCGGCAGACGTTGAAAGGGTCAAGGAGGAAATCGAGGAAGACCTCGGCTTGGATGCGAACGAATCGGTCCTGTGCTCGGCCAAGACCGGCGAGGGCATCGAGGATGTCCTGGAAGCGATCGTCGAACGTTTGCCTCCGCCAACCGGCGATCCCGACGGACCGCTCCAGGCGTTGATCTTCGACGCCCAGTACGATCCCTATCGCGGTGCGGTGCTCCTGGTGCGGGTGATGGAGGGAACTCTGCGGCCGGGCCAGAGCATCCAGCTGATGCACACCAACAAAAAGTACAACGTCGAGGAGGTCGGTCTTCTGAAGATCCGGAAGATGGCGACCGAAGGGCTCGCGGCCGGGATGGTGGGTTATGTCATCGCCGGCGTCAAAGCGGTTTCTGACATCGCCATCGGAGACACCATCACCGACGCTGAGGCACCGGCGCCGGATCCTCTGCCCGGCTACAAGGAGGCCAAACCCGTCGTCTTCTCCTCCATCTACCCGATGTCCACAGACGAGTACCAGGACCTCACTAAAGCCCTCGAAAAGCTCAAGCTCAACGATGCCGCGCTGACCTACGAGAAAGACTCATCGGCCGCTCTCGGTTTCGGCTTCCGTTGCGGCTTTTTGGGGCTGCTCCACCTCGAGGTGGTCCAGGAACGGCTGCGTCGGGAGTACGACCTTTCGCTGATCCTCTCCGCGCCTTCGGTTCGCTACAAGGTATACCTCACCGACGGGCAGGAGCTCTGGGTCGACAACCCGAGCCTCTACCCCGATCGCGGAAGCATCGAAGGCGCTGAAGAGCCCTTCATCAAGGCTGCCGTCATGATGCCGGAGCGCTACGTCGGTCCGGTCATGGAGCTGTGTCGGGAACGGCGAGGGGAGAACACGACCTTCAGCTATCTCGCCGTCGGACGAGTCGAGCTCACCTCCGAGATGCCCCTTGCCGAAGTGCTCTTCGATTTTTACGACCGCCTCAAATCGGTGACGCAGGGTTACGGCTCCTTCGACTACGAGATGCTCGACTACCGGCCGACCGACCTCGTCAAGGTGGACATCCTCGTCAACGGCGAGCCGGTGGACGCGCTCTCACAGCTGGTCCACACCGAAAAGGCACGCGCCCGCGCCCTGCATTACTGTGAACGGCTCGCCGATACCATCCCCAAGCAGCAGTTCAAGATTGCGATCCAGGGAGCAGTTGGGGGAGACATCATCGCCCGCAAGACCATCAACGCCTACCGCAAGGATGTGACCGCCAAGTGTTACGGCGGCGACATCACCCGCAAGAGGAAGCTCCTCGAAAAGCAGAAGAAAGGCAAGAAGCGGATGAAGATGGTGGGCTCGGTGGAGATTCCGCAATCCGCGTTTGTCGCCGTTTTGAAGACCGACAGAGACTGATGTGACTCAATCCGATCCCGATCCCGTTCCCGATCCCGATCCCGAATCGGGCACGGAAACGGACAGCGCCTTCAACGCAGGCCTTTATGTCCACGTTCCCTTTTGCACATCGGTCTGTCCCTATTGCGATTTCGCGGTCACGATCGCCGGTGAAGAACGGCGATCCGCCTGGGTCGACGGCATCATCCGCGAAGCTGCGTTGTACCCGGATTTGAGTCTTGGCTTCGACACGGTTTACCTGGGTGGCGGTACGCCCTCGTCGCTCGATGCCGAGCAGATCGGGCGGATCCTCGATGAACTGCATCGGCACCTCGCGGTTGATCAGCGGGCCGTGTGCTCCCTCGAGGTCAACCCTGAAGACGTGGATCCCCGAAGCGTTTCCACCTGGCGTGACTTCGGAATCAGTTATGTCAGCCTCGGAGTGCAGTCCTTTGACGACCGGGACCTCGCTTTGCTCGGGCGCCGGCACAGCGTCGACGACGCGCGGCAGGCGGCCGAAATCCTCTGCAGCGCCGGGTTCGACACCGTGTCCGTCGACCTCATTTATGGTCTCGAGGGTCGATCGCCGGAACATTGGCGGCGGCAGCTCGAAACCGCGGTCGCCCTGGGCGTCGATCACCTGAGCTGTTATCAGCTGACCGCCCACGAAGGGACCCTGTTCGGGCGGAGGGTAGCTCGCGGGGCAGTTACAGAGCTCGGCGAGGGCGAGCTCGCGGAGCTCTTTTTTCTCACCCACGAACTCCTGGCGGATGCCGGGTATGACGGGTACGAGGTCTCCAACTTCGCTTCGACAGCCGAACACCGCTCCGACCACAATCAGAAATACTGGGACCACACCCCCTACCTCGGCCTCGGCCCTTCGGCTCACTCATTCGTGGGTGGGAGGCGCTGGTGGAACCACCGCAAGCTCCGTCATTGGCAGGCTGCCATCGACGCCGGCGACGCAGCGGTGGAAGACGAGGAGCGGCCTTCCGGGGCGCAGCTCGCGCTCGAGGCCCTCATGCTCGGCTTTCGAACCACTGCCGGGATCGATCTCGAACGCTTGCATGAGCGATTCGGCGTCGGCCTGCTGGGTACGAATGGGGATGTTGTTGACCGGTGGGTGACATCCGGTCATCTGAAGACCGATGGCGCCCGGTTGCGTCCAACGCTCACCGGTCTCGCGATCGCCGACACCCTCGCGCGCTCCTTCGAGATCGGCTGGACTCCGACGGAAAGCGGTTCGCTGCCGTAAGATAAGGGCGCATGGGTAAGTATCTTCCCGACCCCGAGATCGACAAGCTGGTGCAGGAGATGAATCGCCTCGTCGAGCGGGATGGCGAGGCGGTAGCAGATACGGCCTCTTCGATCCACGAGCTCGACGATCCAGGGCTCAGGGTCGTCCACGAGGGAGAGGGCATCGGTGAGCTGTTGGCCGAGATGGTTCGGCGAGGCGCCAGTGACCTCATTCTGGTGCCAGGCGCACAACCCGTACTGCGCGTGGACGGCCAGCTCGATCGACTCGGCGGCGAAGTAGCGCCGGACGGCCTTCGATCGCTGTTTGCGCCGCACCTGGGTGACCGCGCACGAAGGATGCTTCAGGAGGCCGGGACCGCTGACTTTTCCATCAGTCTTGCGACGGACGAGGCGGAGGGTGGGGGAGTGCGGCTGCGGGTCAACATTCAGCGCGAGAGCGGTCGTCTGGCGGCTGCGGTGCGGGCCTTACCACAAGAGGTCCCGGACCTCTCGGAGCTCAACCTTCCCGAGAGCCTTGGTGAGCTCGTGCAACCCAGCAACGGTCTCGTGCTTGTCTGCGGGCCGACCGGATCGGGGAAATCGACGACTCTCGCAGCCCTGCTCGACCTCGTCAACCGGACCCAGTTCCGGCACGTGATCACGATCGAGGAACCGGTGGAGTACGAACACCGCAACCGGCAGTCGGTCTTCGAGCAGATCGAGATCGGCGGCGACTCGCCGTCGTTTTCGACCGCCCTCCGCTCCGCCCTCCGCCGGGATCCCGATGTGATCCTGGTCGGCGAGATGCGGGATCTCGAAACCATGTCGACCGCCATTACCGCAGCCGAGACGGGCCACCTCATCCTCTCGACCCTCCACACGGGTGATGTCGGCTTGGCGGTCCACCGGATCGTTGATGTGTTTCCGTCGCAGCAGCAGTCCCAGGTGACCCAGCAGCTCGCGTTGTCACTGAGCGCGATTGTGTGCCAGCAGCTGGTTCCGACCGCGGACGGTAGAGGACGGGTACCGGCGCTCGAGGTGTTGCGAGCGACCTACGCCGTGCGGAACCACATTCGCCGCGGCAACATCGATCGGCTTTACAACGAGCTTCTCACGGGGCGATCGACCGGCATGTTTTCGATGGAGGATTCCTTGGCGGCGTTGGTGAAACAGGGCACCATCACCGCCGACGAGGCGCGGGTGCGGAGCTCCCGGCCCGACGAGCTGGAGCGAATGCTGGCAGGTTGAGATATCCTTCGCCGGTGCCGGCGTCCGAAGATCCGTCGTACGAGCCTTTCGAGGCTGGTCGCTTCCACGGTGAAGTGTCGACTGCCCGCCGGCCGCACGATCCAGGGGCGGAGGCCGACAGGCTGGCCGATCCGTCGCAAGCCACGGAGACCATCCACTGGGGCAGAAACTACATCTACGCTGCTGAAATGAGCTCCGAGGCAGGGTTCCTGCCGGTGGTCGTCAAGCAGTTCAAGAACCAGGGCCTCAAAAGAAGGCTCGAACGACGGTACAGGGGGAGCAAAGCGGAGCGGAGCTGGCGGGTGGCCAAGGAATTGGTTCGTGTGGGCCTCTCGACCCCGGCGCCGGTCATGTGGATCGAGTCCGAGGAGCCAGAGGGACCGTCGTATTTCGTGGCGGAGAAGCTCGAAGGCGCCGTCGAGGTTCGCCAGTTCTTCCGCCGGCTCAACGACGAACCGGATGCGAGCGACTTTCCGGATGTGGATGACGAGGAGTTTCTCGGCCGCCTGGGCCGGCTCGCCCGGAGGATCAATGATGCCGGGATCCTCTACCGTGACCTGTCGATGGGGAATGTGCTCGCGGTCTGTGACGGTGAGCTTCTCGACCTCTACCTGATCGATTTCAACCGCGCCCGAATCGGGCGCAAGCTCGGCGTAGTGCGGCGGACACGTGACATCTGCCGTCTGCCGGTGCTAAGGCCTTCGCACCGCGCCGCATTTCTCGGCGGTTATTGGGGAAGCGTCCCCTCCCGCTTTTCCTTCCGGTGGTTGTTCTATGCGCTGTCGGTCGACGGCTACATCCTCAAGCATGCGATCAAGAAGAGAACTCAGTTCCTCCGTCTGAAACGCCGTCACGCGCACGGAGGGTCTCACCATCCGCATATTCCGGCTGCATCGGACAACGTTTCGTCGCGGGACAAGGCGGTGTGGGACCACCTGTCGGATCAGCCCCATCAACATGCGAGCGGACGGGAGAAATTCGTCATTCGCCTCGCGGACAGTCCTTCCCACCTTCGCGACCTCGGGATCGCCGTTTCGTCGGCGGCAAAGGTCCGGCGTCGATACCGCGAGCTTCGCACCTCCCTCTACGAGAGCTCGTCGCCGTTCGAAGGCATCGGCCTCGCCGTCCGGCCCTGGCCGCAGGACCCGGAGGCACATCTCGATGGCATCGAGACCCTTGGAGTCGGGCCGATCCTCATGAGACTCCACCCCTGGGACACCAATCACTCCGCCGAGGAAGAACTCGCTCGGGAGCTCGTGAAGCGCGGTCACGAGCTTTCGTTCGTCATTCCACAGAACCGGGACCTCGTCCGCGATCGCGAGAGGTGGCGTGCAGCCGTCGAGGAGCTTGCTGAGCGCTTCACGCCTTTTGGCGGGTGTTTTCAGGTCGGGCAGGCGGTCAACCGCAGCAAGTGGGGAATCTGGACGCACGGTGAGTACGTCGATCTCTACCTCGAAGCTGCGGAGATCCTCAGAAGGCGCGAGGGCGTCCAGGTGCTCGGGCCGTCTGTGATCGACTTCGAGTTCCAGGGCCTGCTGGCGCTGCTCAACCGCCGGACGGGCGGCCTCCACTTCGACATCGTGTCGAGTCTCCTGTATGTCGACCGCCGGGGAGCCCCCGAGAACCGGCAGTTCGGGCTCGACACGGTGGACAAGGTCACCCTGCTTCGTGCGATCGCCGAAACCGGGCGGAACTGCGGTGATCGATGCTGGATCACCGAGGTCAACTGGCCGCTCTGGGAGGGACCGCATTCACCGGCCGGAAAAACCGTGTCGGTCGGTGAAGATGAACAGGCAGACTACCTGGTCAGGTACTACCTTCTCGCCCTCGGAACAGGCCTCGTCGAGCGGGTCTTCTGGTGGCGATTGATCGCGCGTGGCTACGGCCTCGTCTCTCCGGAAAGCGACGGATCGCTCCGCAGGCGGCCCTCTTGGTACGCCCTCAAGACACTCGTCGATCAGGTGAACGGAGCTGAATGCCTCGGTCCACTGCCTGCCCCGGAGGGATCATTTCTCTACCACTTCGCAATGAACGACCACGAGCTCGTGGTCGGCTGGAGCGTCAATGAGCGGGCGAGGGCGGAGCTTCCTCGACCATGCTCCGAGGCAGTTTCACGTGATGGCGAGGGCGTCGGCGTGCCACAGGACCTTGCGGTGGAGCTCGGTTCGGCTCCGACCTATTTCCACCTCGTGTAGAAGCCTTTGCGTGATACCATCCAGCCGTCTTTGCCCGTCACCGGACGGGTCAGGGTTCATCCATGGACGAGCACACTCAACCTTCATCATCAACGCCACGTGCGTCAAAACAAGCGCGCCGGATGACGTTGTGGCGGCGTGTGCTCTTCGGTATCGGGGCGCCGGTTCTGGCGGTCCTTTTGCGTCTGTGGTGGGCAATGTACCGATTCGAGGTGGAGGAGTCCGAAGCATTCCTCGAGTTGGAGCGGCGAGAGCAACCCGTTGTCTTCGCCATTTGGCACGAGGGCCTGTTGACGGTGTGCTGGTACGCTGCCCGGCTCCTCAAGAGGGGAGTCAAGGCCACATTCTTGATCAGCCCGTCGGTCGACGGAGAGATCGGCGTCATGCTTCTGGCCGAGTTCGGGAGCCGTGCCGTGCGCGGGTCTGCTCGCCGGAGCGGCGCCGCCGCCCTGAGAGGCCTGCACCGCGCAATCTCCGACAACCGCCAGTCACCCTTCATCACCCTCGATGGATCGAAAGGGCCCTATCGGTATTGCAAGCCCGGAGCCATCATGGTGGCGCGGATGGCGGGTGTGCCGATCGTTCCCATCGGCGTGGCCGCGAGCCGGAGCTGGCGGGCGCCGACCTGGGACCATCACCTCGTGCCCAAGCCCCTTGCTCGAGTCTTCATCACCGTCGGCGAGCCAATCGAGGTACCGAGGCGGATGAACGACGAGGAGGTCGAAAGGCGACGTCGCGAGCTCGAGGCCGAGGTCGACCGGTTCATGGGAATGTGTGAGGCTCGATTCGGAGTTCGAAGTGATACAGCGTCGGTCGGCACCAGTCGACACGAGGAGGAATCATGAGTGACCCGCAGGTCCAGCCGTTGGCCGAGATCAAGCTGGACGAAACAAACCTCTACAGGGAAGAGGTCATCACCGATCTGAAGGTCGGTTCCCTCAAACAGCTGACCCCGGTCACCAAGGACGGCGAGCGCGATCTGGCGCGACCGATGATCTTCGTTGGCGAAACCCAGCTCATGTCTCAAGTCGGACCGTTGCCGGTCCAGGCGCGGATCGAGGCCGAAAACCTCCAGGCCGCCATCGAGCGATTCCCGGCGGCCATCCAAACCGCGGTCGAGTCGATGATC
The DNA here is from genome assembly GCA_041560205.1 of Candidatus Sulfomarinibacter sp. Classification (GTDB taxonomy): domain Bacteria; phylum Acidobacteriota; class Thermoanaerobaculia; order Thermoanaerobaculales; family Sulfomarinibacteraceae; genus Sulfomarinibacter. Next base: position 1,609 of record JBFFBV010000064.1, on the reverse strand, counting down.
GAGGAGGTCAAGGAGCTCCAGCGCAAGGAGATGTCGCGGATCGTCGTCCCCGGCGCCGACACGACCTCGAAGATTCTGGGGCCCAAATAGGATCTCAGGCGTCGTCCCTCGGCCGACGATTGACAGCCGTGCCTGCAGCGAGGGCCCAGAGAACGCAGAGCCGCAAAGAGCGCAGCGAAGGCGCGAAGGAAACCATTTGAGTTTTTCCTGGCAATGATCTTGGCGGTCTTCGCGTCCTCGCGGTTCGAATGTGGCAAATGTCAGTTGGTCATTTCCACTGCGACACGACGCGATCGACGCCCTCGAGGCTTGCCTCGATTGGATCGAGTGACGGAAGCGCCCCAGCCGCAGCGGCAACGTCCTTGAGACCACTGCCGGTGATCATCAACACGACATGTTCGTCGCGGTCAACGAGACCTTCCTCGAGCGCGGCATCGAGACCGGCGAGAGCCGCAGCGCCGGCGGGTTCCGCGAAAACTCCGCTGGAGGATGCGAGGCGGGCGATCGACGAGAGAATGGCGGCATCCGACACCACGACACCGCCGCCGCCCGAAGCGCGGATCTCCTTCAAGCAGGCGATCGCGTTGCGCGGCATCTCGACCGTGAGGCTGTCTGCGACACTCGATGCGCCGGGCGATAGGACGGCTTCGTCCGCGCCGGAGCGGACGGCCCGAACGATGGACGACGACCCCTCTGGCTGGACCGCCAGGAGACGCGGTCGCCGCTCGATCAGACCGGCGGACTCGAGGTCCCGAAAACCCTTGGCGATGCCTGCGAGGATGACGCCGTCTCCACTCGGAACCAGCACCGCATCAGGCGCATCGGGCGCCATTGCTGCGGCGATTTCGAGAGCCGCCGTCTTCTTGCCTTCGATCGTGAAGGGGTTGAGCGCCGTGCTGCGGTTGTACCATCCGTACTCGTGACAGGCGGCCCTGCAGAGCTCGAAGGCGTCGTCGTACGAACCGTCCACCGGCACGACAACTGCACCGTAGCTCTGCATCTGCGCCAGCTTCGCGGGGGGCACCGAAGCCGGAACCAGAACGACTGCGCGGACGCCGGCGGACGCGCCGACGGCGGCCAGCGCCGACGCGGCGTTCCCGGTGGAAGCGGTCGCTACGGTGTCGCAGCCGTACTCGATCGCCTTGGCGACCACCAGCAGGGAGGCGCGATCTTTGGTCGAGCCGGACGGGTTGCGGGTGTCGTCCTTGAGGAAGAGATTCCGCATCCCGAAGGCTTCCCGGAGACGTGGAGCCTCGACAAGAGGTGTGTCGCCAACGGGCAACGGCGGCATCGAGCTGTCCTCGGAGATCGGCAGGAAGGCGGTGAGAAACTCAGGATCGGAAGTGCGGAAACGCGGCCACGAGCTCGGCAGCACCTTGAGGTCGATTTCGAGGACGCCGCGAACAGTGCCTCCGGGCTCCTGCTTCCCGCTGCAGCGTGAGCAGACGAAGCGGTTGGGGTCCTCCGGGTACTCCTCGCCGCACTCGATGCATCTGAATTTGAAGCGCGCCATCGAGGGGATTGTAAAGCATGACCTGGACCTGATTGCATTCGAATCGTAGCCGCGTAATCTCCGATTCGGGCCGGAGTTAAGGGTGAAGAGTTAAGA
>JBFFBV010000063.1:0-25580 GCA_041560205.1 Candidatus Sulfomarinibacter sp. | reverse complement strand
GCCGTCACGAATCGATCCTCCGGGCTGGATCACCGCGCGAACGCCCGCGGCGTGCAGCGCCTCGACACCGTCCGGAAACGGAAAGAACGCGTCCGACGCCGCGACGCTGCCGTCCAGATCGTGGTCCATCTCGGCCGCCTTGGCGACCGAGATCTTGGCGGCGTCGACCCTGCTCATCTGGCCCGCTCCGATCCCGAGAATCCGGTCCTCCACGCCCACCACGATTGCGTTCGAGCCCACGTGCTTGACGACCCGCCACGCCAGCTCGAGGGCCCGCGATTCCTCCTCCGTCGGCTTGCGATCGGTTGCGACTTCTCGCTCTTCCCCATCCCAACCCGCATCCGCACCCTGGATGAGATACCCACCGTCGATGTCTCGCACGACCAGCCCGCCCTCGAACGCCGGTTCGGCCTCGAGCACCCGGAGGTTCTTTTTGCGGGCAAAGACCTCTCGCGCATCGTCGTCATAGCCGGGCGCGATCACCACCTCGGCAAACTGCTCGACCACGACCTCGGCGAAGGCGCCACCCACCTCCTGGTTAGCCGCAATCACGCCGCCGAATGCCGAAATCGGGTCTGTCGCCCTGGCCTTGCGAAATGCCTCCGCAATGTCGTCGTCGACGCCGACTCCGCAGGGGTTCGCGTGTTTGATGACCGCGACGCCGGCACCGGGAAGGTCCCAGACCAGTCGCCACGCACCGGTGGCGTCACCCAGGTTGTTGTAGGAGAGGGCCTTCCCCTGGACCTGGCGGGCTCCCGCCAGGCCTTTACCAGGCTCGCGCCGAGCCAGCACACCCCACTGGTGGGGATTCTCACCGTAACGGAGCTCGACCTCGTGGCACCTCAGGAGCTTCTCCGCCACCTCCGCCGCACCGGCCGGCCGGACCTCGCCGAGAAGGCGCGGCAGGTGGGCGGCAATCGCCGAATCGTAGGCCGCCGTGTGGCGGAACGCCTTGACCGCCATTCGGCGGCGGAACTCGTCGCCGGTCTCGCCGGCCGACAGCTCGGCGAGCACATCTTCGTAATCCGCCGGGTCCACGACAACAGTCACCCGCGCGTGGTTTTTGGCAGCCGCTCGGATCAAGCTCGGGCCACCGATGTCGATCTTTTCCACAGCGTCCTCGAGATCAGCGTCCTCGCGGGTGACCGTCTCCCGAAACGGGTAGAGATTGACCACCACGAGATCGATGTTCGGGATCTCCAAGCTCGAAAGCTCGGCCTCGTGCTCGGCTGTCGGCGCCGCGAGGATCCCGGCAAAGACCCACGGGTGAAGGGTCTTGACGCGGCCGCCGAGGATCTCCGGAAAACCGGTGTGGCGGCTGACCTCGAGCACCTCGCACCCCGCGTCGCGCAGGGCGGCGGCCGTGCCACCGGTCGAGACGATTTTCCAACCGAGCTCGCGGAGCTGCAGCCCCAACTCGGCCAACCCGCCCTTGTCCGACACCGAGATCAGTGCGATTCCGGCCATCACCACCTCCCACCGAGGGTGGGATTGTACACGGCTCGATTCCTGAGTGTTCCCGTGCCCGTTTCCGTCTCCGTCTCCGTGCCCGGTTGAGAAGGTGAGGAAGGAGGGAGGCGAGAGCGTGTGAACGATGACAGTGAGGATCTACTCGGCTCCCCTGCTACGATGAACCCATGAACCACAGCAAATGGCTCGCAGCTGCGGTCGCGCTCCTGGCGGCGGCGTGCTCACCGACCGGCCCGCCGGATGGTCCTCCTGACTCGGTGATCATCGGGGTCCAATCCGACATTCAAAGCTGGAACCCTTTTCTCGCCGATGACGCCACCACCAGCGAGATCCTCGCCCTCGTCTACCCCTCGCTGGCCGTCGAGCAGGTCGATTACCAGCAGCACCCCCCCTCCTTTGCACCATCGCTGGCGGAGTCCTGGGAACTCTCGAGCGACGGCCTGAGTCTGACCTTGACGCTGCGAAGTGATGCCGTGTGGAGCGACGGTGAACCGATCACCACCAACGACCTCGTCTTCAGCTGGCAGGCCCAGACTTCCGATGCCCTCGGGTGGATGTGGTCCCACATCACCGACAGGATCGAAAAGGTCGAGGCGATCGACGCCCACACCATTCGTTACACCTTCACCCATCGCTACCCCTACCAGCTGATGGACGTCAACGACGGGCCGATCGTCCCGGCGCACGCGTGGGCCGAGATTCCATTCGAGGCGTGGGAGGAGACCGACTGGAGCGAGCGGGTCGTGTCGGCGGGACCCTTCCTGCCCATCGGCCACACGCCGCAACAGGAGATCGTCCTCGAACGCAATCCCAGCTACTTTGCCCCCGAGCGGCCTCGTCTGACCCGCGTCATCTTCCGAATCGTCCCCGCCAAGTCCGCCCTTTACACGCAGCTTCTCGCGCGCGACCTGGACCTTGTCAACGACATTCCGCCGTCCGAGGCGGACCGCGTTCGATCTCAGTCGGACCTCGAGCTCCGGATCTTCCCCGATCGGTCCTACACCCACATCTGCTGGAACCTCGAAAACGAGCTCTTTGCCGACCCGGCGGTGCGCCGCGCACTCGGTCTCGCGATCGACCGCGAAACCCTCATCGAGGTCGTCTACAACGGCTACGCGCAGCCTTCGATCGGCCCGGTGCTCTCGAACATGTGGGCCTTCAATCGCGAGCTCGAGGCCCTGCCCTTCGATCCACAGGCCGCGACCGCCCTGCTGGCCGAAGCCGGCTGGAAGGACAGTGATGGCGACGGGCTGCTCGACCGCGACGGCCGGACCTTCAGCTTCGAGATCCTCGCTCCGGCAGAGAGCCAGGTTCGTCAGGACATCCTATTGATGGTCGAGAGAGACCTCAGCCGCATCGGGATCGAGGTGGTGCCACGCCTGATCGAGTGGGGAGCGGTGCAGGCGACCATCGCCGAGGGCGATTTCGAGGCCTTTATCAATCGCTGGATCGAGCCGACCCAGGTCGACTTGGAAGGTATCTGGCGGACCGCGGAGCCCGACGCCCCGACCTTCAACTTCGGGCGGTACTCCAGCTCCGAGGTCGACCGCCTGCTCGACGAGGTCGCGGCAGCGTCCGACTTCGAGACCCAGAAACCGCTCCTCGACCGCATCCAGGAGATCATCGTTGCCGACCAGCCCTATGCCTTCCTGGCCGAGAACGTCCGCCTGGTCGGTCTGTCTTCACGCGTGCAGGGCGCCGAGATCAACGACGCGACGATCTACTTCAATATCGCAGATTGGCAGATAGTTCAGTAGATCTGATCCCTTCGCGTACCGAACCTCCAGGGGCAGTCAAGGCTTCTTCGCTTGGATACAGGACGCACCCACCCGACCACCCGCCCGGATGCAGGATGCAGGTCTCACCCCTCCACCCCGTTCCCCTCCGGAATCAGCGAAGGGTGGGTGGGCGGCCCTGTATCCTGCATCCTGTACCCTGCATCCCCCTTGTACTCACCAAGTTCCGCCTATAATCCCTGCGTGACCTCGATTTCTCTTGGGCGCGCTTCATGAAACGCATGGTGCTGCGGCGGCTGGCCGCGCTGGTTCCGCTCGTGTGGCTCGTCGCGACGCTGACCTTCGTGGTCGTGCAGGCGGCGCCGGGGTCCTACGCCGACACGATCGACAACCCCCGGCTCTCGGCCGAGACGCGAGAGGCCATCCGGGCTCGCTACGGCCTCGACCGATCGGCCGGGCAGCAATACCTGAGCTGGCTGGGCGCCGCACTGACAGGCGACCTCGGCACCTCGTTTCTCTACAAGGAACCGGTGTCAAAGGTGCTTTTCCGCGCGCTCCCTCCGACCCTCGTTCTCGCCGGGAGCGGCCTCGTGCTGACCCTGGTTTTGGGGCTCGCTCTCGCATTGGCGGCGGTACGGCACCCCAATGCTTGGGCTGACCGCCTCATCACCGTCCTCAGCCTCGGTCTTTATGGCGTTCCGTCTTTCTGGCTGGCGGGGATGCTGATCATGGTTTTCAGCGTTTCCCTCGGCTGGTTTCCGCCCTCGCACATGCGCTCGGTCGATGCGGCCGACCTGTCCGGCTTCGCCCGAGCGGCCGATCTCGTGCACCATCTGATGCTTCCCGCCCTGTGTCTCGGGCTGGTCGGCGCCGCCGCGACCGCCAGGTACCTTCGCGCCACGCTGCTCGATGTCCGCGCCTCGCGTTTCATGCTTGCCGCCCGCGCCCGGGGCATCCCGAGGCACCGTCTGCTGCTGGTCCACGCCCTTCGTCCCGCCCTCCTGCCCGTGGTCACCCTCCTCGGTCTGGCGCTGCCGGTGCTGGTCTCGGGCTCGGTCGTGGTCGAGACGATATTTTCGTGGCCCGGGATGGGCCAGGTGGCCTTCAATGCCGCCCGCGCCCGAGATATCCCGTTGATCCTCGGTGCCACCTTGATCGGCGCGGCGGCGGTGGTTCTCGGCAGTCTTCTCTCGGACCTCCTCTACGCAGTGGTCGACCCGCGGGCGAGGACCGAGCGATGAGGGTGCCGAGGCGTCTCGTATGGGGAGGCTCCGGCCTCGCTGTCCTCGTGATCGGCTGCCTGTTCGGACCGCTATGGGTGACCGACACCGGCGACGGTGACCCGTTGCATGCCTCGCTGTTGCCACCGCTCACCAGCGTGTCGATCCTCGATCTCGCCGACGGACGGACCTTGATCTCGCCCGAGGTCACGACGAGCGGCGATCGCTTTCGCGTCGGTGGCCCGCACAAGATCTCGTCGATCGCACGTGATGCGGTCATCTCCAGGCGCGAGGGACGCCTGTGGCTGGGCAGCGACCGCTTCGGTCGCGACGTACTCGCCCGTCTCCTGGTCGGTGGACGTATCTCTCTCGCCGTCGCCGCCCTCGGCGTGACCATCGCTCTTCTCGTCGGTCTCGGCGTCGGGCTCGCCGCGGCCACCGGCGGCCGGGTGGCCGATGCCGTACTGATGCGCACCGTGGACGCGTTGCTTGCTTTTCCGATCCTGCTGCTCCTCATCCTGCTCTCTGCCCTCTTCCAACCAGGGCCCGTGCTCCTGGTGGCGGTACTCGGTCTCAGCTCGTGGATGGGCCTCGCGCGCCTGGTTCGCGGCCAGGTCCTGTCGCTGCGCAGCCGCACCTTCGTTGAGGCCGCCCGGGTTGCCGGCACGCGCTGGCCCCGGATGTGGACCCTTCACTACCTCCCGAACCTCAAGGCGCCGGTCGCACAGGACACCGCGCTGCAGATGGGGAACCTGGTTCTCGCCGAGGCCACCCTGTCGTTTCTCGGACTCGGCATTCCCGCGACCCTCCCGAGCTGGGGCGGCATGGTCTCTGAGGGCCAGAGGGTGATGCTCGACGGCTGGTGGCTGTCCGTCTTTCCGGGCCTCGCCATCGCCGCCCTTGTGATCAGCCTCGCCCTCATCGGCGACGGGCTGCAGAGCTCCTCCGAAGCCAGCGCGTGAACCTGTCGGTAGCGCAAGATCCGGGCTTGCAGACGGCCTTTGGCCTTCGCGACTCGCCTCCGCTGCCGCTGACACCCGCACCTGTCGCTGAGATCTGTCGCCCCCTCCGGGGCTGCGGAGTTCTCGGCATCGTCCTTCGAGGGGGTCGCCACCCACTCGAACGCGCGAAGCTCCGAATATGCCGAATGATCCAACGTTCGAAGGTCCGACCGTCGGTGCTACCCTGCAGCGATGAAAACGAAGCGATCATTCTGGCTGATCATCCAGTCGATTCTTCTGGGCGTGGCTTTCTTTGGTGCCGCACCCGCGGGTAGCGAGGAGCAGACGATGCACGACACGATCGCTGCAGCGGCCGCAGCCATCGAAGAGGAACTGGTGGAGGCCCGGCGGTGGTTTCACCAACACCCCGAGCTCTCCAACCGTGAAGAGAAGACGGGTCAGGAGATCGCCCGCCGCCTCTCGGCCATGGGCTACGAGGTCCAAACCGGGGTCGCCCACACCGGCGTCGTCGCGGTCGTCGAGGGAGCTCACCCCGGACCAGTCGTCGCCTGGCGTTCCGACATCGACGCACTCCCCATCAACGAGAAGGTCGATGTTCCCTACCGCTCGACCAATCCCGGCGTCATGCACGCCTGTGGTCACGACCTTCACACCACGGTCGGTCTCGGCACGGCTGCGGTGCTCATGAAGCTCAGGGATCGGCTTCATGGGACCTTCAAGTTCATCTTCCAGCCGGCCGAGGAGGGACCGCCGGTCGGCGAGGAGGGTGGCGCCAAGATGATGATCGCCCAGGGGGTCCTCTCGAACCCGATGCCGGAAGCGATCTTCGGGCTGCACGTGATGCCCATCGCCGAGGCCGGCTACGTCGGCCTGCGCCCGGGGGGCTTGATGGCGGCCGGCGACCGATTCACCCTCACCATCCACGGTCGCATGACCCACGGCTCCGCTCCCCAGGACGGGATCGACGCCGTCTACGTGGCTTCCCAGGTCGTCACGGCACTCCAATCCATCGCCTCGCGTGAGGTCGATGCCCGAAAATCCCTGGTCGTCTCGGTCGGGACCCTCGATGCCGGCAGCCGCTGGAACATCATCGCCGACAAGGCGGTCCTGACCGGCACGGTGCGCACCCTCGACGCCGGGACGTGGGCAGAGATTCCTGAGCGTTTCGAGCGCGTGGTGGCCGGAATCTGCAAGGCTCACGGCGCGACCTACGAACTGGACTACGAACGCATCGCACCGGTGGTCGACAACGACGAAGGATTGACCGCGTTCGCCCAGGCGTCGTTAGCCCGCAGCCTCGGATCGAAACACGTGCTCCTGGTCGATCCCATCATGGCCGCCGAGGACTTCGCCCACTTTCAACAGCAACTACCCGGGGTGTACTTTTTCCTCGGTGTCGCCAACACCGCCAAGGGATGGACCGATTACGTCCACACACCGACCTTCAGACCCGACGAGGACGCGATCGTCGCCGGGGTCACAGCCGCCGCTTCGCTGCTCGCGGATTTCACGTCCAATGATCCGCTCGGGGCGGATGATTGAAGACGCGCGTCGCGATCGTCGGTGGCGGAGTCACCGGGCTCGCGACCGCCGCCTGGCTCGAGCACGATCACGGCATTCGTGACTTCGTGATCCTCGAGGCTTCGAGCAGGGCGGGCGGCAAGATCCGCTCCGAGCTCGAGGCGGGCTTCACCCTCGAGTGGGGGCCGCAGGGCTTCCTCGACAATGCCGGCGACACCCTCGAGCTGGTTTCTTTCTTGGGGCTCGAAGAACAGCTCGCGGCCGCCGATGAAGCCTCCGCCGACCGGTTCATCCTGAGACAGGGGAAGCTCCGGCGAATCGCCACATCACCGGTGCCCTTCATGCTTTCGAGCGTCCTGCCGCTGGGCGGGCGGCTGCGACTCCTCGGGGAACCATTTGCACCCCGCCATCCCGGGCATGACGAAACCGTGTTCGACTTCGCCAGCCGCCGCATCGGACGCCGGGCGGCGGAAGTGCTGGTCGACGCGATGGTCACCGGAGTCTTCGCGGGTGACTCGCGGAAGCTTTCCCTGGCGGCGACCTTCCCGAAGATGGCTGCCATGGAAAGCTCGCATGGCTCGCTCACGAAGGCCCTGTTCGCCAAGATGCGGGAGGCGAAGAAAACCGGCTCGCGATCCGCCGGGCCCGCCGGGCCGGGCGGCACCCTGACAACCTTTTCGGGCGGAATGGTGCGGCTCACCGATCGACTCGCCGAGCACGCCGGCGAGCGCTTGCATCTCAAGCGGTCGCTGCAGGCGATCGGCAGAGAAGGCTCCCGCTTCGTTCTGGAGAGCGAGACCGGCCCAATCGAGGCCGACTCCATGCTTCTCGCGCTCCCGGCTGCGCGCACCGCCACCCTTCTGAAGCCTCTTGCCCACGAAGCCGTCGCTCCACTGTCCGAGATCCAAACCGCGCCGATCGCCGTCGTCATGCTCGGGTACGCGAACGGGAACGCCTTCGGCCGGCCCGTCGATGGCTTCGGCTTTCTGGTCCCGCGTGGCGAAGACGAGGCGCTGCTCGGGACCCTGTACTGCCACGACATCTTCCCCGGCCAGGCGCCCGAGGGATGGCTGTTCCTGCGCGCCATGGTCGGAGGCGCCAGATCACCGAGTGCCGTCGGTTGGGACGACGACCTTCTGCTCGATCGAGTTCGAGAATCACTGGCCCGCGTCTTCGGGTCGAATCCACTGCCAGACCGGGTGTGGATCGTGCGCTGGGAGCGCGGTATCTCGCAGTACACGGTCGGTCACCTCGACCGTGTGGCGGCCGCCGAAGGCGCCGCTGCGGAGATCGGCATCGAGCTCGCGGGCTCGCCCTACCGCGGCGTGTCGGTCAACGACTGCATCAAGCAGGCTCGCGCCGCTGCGCGACGCATCGCGCATCGGCTCGCGCCCGAGTTTTGAGTGTTGAGTTATGAGTTTTGAGTAATCCCCCACCCTCGCCGAGAAATGGGGGGTAGGGCGGGAATTCAAAACTCAAAATTCAAAACTCAAAACTGTCGTCAATGCGAAGCATTGATGACGAGAGCGGCAACGGCGAGCCAGATCACGACGCAGACGAGCAACGGGCGGTCGGTGAGCAGCGCGCGGGTCGGGCTGCCACCGAGCTCGTGCCGGTGGAGCAGGTAGAGGTAGCGGAAGAGACCATAGAGCACGATCGGCACCGTCGCCAGGAGACCTTCCGACCCGACCTTGGCGACTGTGTCCGGCGCGACCGTGTAGAGGGCGTAGGCCAGGACCGTTGCGCCGAGAACGACGCTGATGGCCTGGTCCACCATCGGCAAGGTGTAGTGGCCGAGGACAGCGCGGTGGTTGCCGGCCTCGGCGCCGAGGAGGACGAGCTCCGATCGGCGCTTGCCCAGGGCCAGGTAGAGGGCGAGGAGATAGGCCACGACGAGAATCCAGCGCGAGACGGGCACATCGATCGCCACCGCGCCACCGACGACCCTGAGCACGAAGCCGGCCGCGACGACGAGCACGTCGAGAAAGACCGCACGCTTGAGAACCGCTGAATACAGCAGCACCAGGACGACATAGGCGATGAGCACCGCCGGGAACCACCCCCCCAGCCAGATCGAGATCGCCACCGCCGCGGCAACCAAGACGACAGCCACCACCAGTGCCGTTCCCACCGAGACCTCTCCGGAGGCGATCGGACGGCCCTTTTTGATCGGATGGGCGCGATCCGCCTCGCGGTCGATGACATCGTTGACCAGGTAGACGGCGGAAGATGCGGCGCAGAACGCGGCCACCGCGAGGATGGTCCGCAGCCACGCATTCGCGTCACCCACGAGCCCCGAAAAGACGATGGGCGCCAGAACGAAGCCGTTTTTGAGCCACTGCTCCGGCCGCAGGCTGAGGATGATCCCCTTCACCGTTCTATTCTATCCTCAGTCCGTGCCCGTGCCCGCGCCCGTTTCCGTGCCCGAGTTGAAAATCGATCCGTAGGACTTTGCCGAGCTCCGGCACACGAAACCTTTCCATACGACAATCGTCTATCCGACGGAGGCCCGCATGCGCGAGATCCGAGCTGCACTCATCGCCCTTCTCTGCCTTCCCTTGATGGCCTGTTTCGAAGAACCGGTGCAGGAGCACCTCCACCTCACCATTCGCACCGACGGCTCGGTGGTCGCGACCGTCGTCCAGCAGGTCGCTTCGTCCGACGCGGGTGAAGGGAACCCGGTGCTCGCGGATCGTCTCGAAGAGGCCCGTGAGACCCTCGCCCAGAACCTCGATCCCTGGAGCCAACGCTTCGCGCAGCTCTCTCCGCTCGCCGAGCATCAGAGCGTCGAGCAGGTCGAGGGCGAGGTGCGGCGATCGATCCACAGCGCCGTGTTCGCCTCCTTTGACGAGCTCGCGCCTTTGGTGGAGGAGGACGGATTGACGGGCACGCTCATCACCCTCGAGCACGAAGGGGAACTCAGCCTCTTCCCGACCGGATCGACCCGGGCCACCTACTTTCAGCGCCAGGACGCCGACCGCAGGCTCGGTGACTGGTCGTCCCAGCTCGCCGAGTACTTCGGCGCCACGATCGAGCTCTACGAGCACCTCGACCGTCAGCCCGAAAGGGCCGTGCACTGTCTCGCCCACATCTTCGACAAGCACGAGGGGCTGGGCGAGACCGGACCGCTGACCCCGATCGAGGAGCGACTCGTCGTGCGGGCCAAGGAGTCGATGGAGGAGGTCGCAGAGGCCCTGATGGTTCCCGACGACGAGGCCTTTTCGCTCAACGAGCTCTCCCGCCTTGTGTACGACCCCTTCCCCGCACGGCTCACGGTGCTCGTCCAGGCAGAGGTCGTGGACTCCATCGGCTTCGTGTCGAATGACGGTTCCTTCGAACGCCCAGTCGTCGACGTGTGGAACGCGCTGAGGTCGCTCGAGGGCCGGTGGATCTTCCCCGATCTGGTGACCGCGGCCGCGGCGCCCCTGCCGGAGGACGAGCAGCCCGACCCGGACATTGTGCTCCTCGCGTCGCAGACTCGTCGGTACTCGAACCCACCGACCTCCGCTGAGGTACAGAACACCATCATCGCGCTGTTGGTGCCGGAGGATGAGCTCTCGCTCCGCTGGCGGGTTTCAGCCTCGTCGTCGGATCACCCCTTGAATATCCCCTCAGAGGACTGGCTCGCGGTGATGTCCGCCGCGGAAGCCTCCCTCCCCGATTAGACGGGCGGCATGAATCTCGCCCCTTCGAAATTTCACCCGAAATCATCTTTGAGGGGGCAAATTCGTTTTCCTCGATTTCAAGCCTGTCATCCCGAGCGAGCTACTTGTGACGGCGTAGCCAAAGGCGAAGCCGCAAGCGAGCCGAGGGATCTGCGGAAGAAGTGAGTCATCGTCCAACCATCCCACAGATTCCTCCGCTCGCTCACGTCCTTCGCTCGGTCGGAATGACACTGAGGGCTCGATCAGGGGCGGGATGAACTGCATCCCTCTAGACGAACTCTTCGGCGGTCGATGAACTCCGCAGAAGATATTTTTGAGATCGTGTCTGTTTTTCATGTACAATTTCCGGGTCAACCCAGGGACAAGGAGAAGCGAGTGAGCCTTCAACCCGGACAGGTATTGCAGCACTACCAGATCGTCGACCAGATCGGCGCCGGCGGCATGGGCGAGGTGTGGCGAGCGAAGGATGATCGCCTCGATCGAGAGGTGGCGATCAAGGTCCTGCCGCCGAGCTTCGCCGACAACAAGGATCTCCTAGCTCGATTCGAACGCGAGGCGCGATCGATCTCGTCCCTCAACCACCCCAACATCTGCACGCTGCACGACGTTGGCCACGAGAACGAGATCCACTACCTGGTCATGGAGCTGATCGAAGGCGAAGCGCTGGGAGATCGCATCCGCCAGGGGGCCCTCCCGATCGAAAAAGTGCTCGAGATCGGCACGCAGATCGCGTCGGCGCTCGAGGCCGCACACGAACAGGGGATCGTCCACCGCGACCTCAAACCGGACAACGTCATGCTCACCAAGAGCGGCGCCAAGCTCGTCGATTTCGGGCTTGCCAAGGGTGGAGGCGACTTCGGGACTTCGGTCGACAGCGTGACGAGCCTGCCGACCGAAAACCGGCCGTTGACCGAGGAGGGCTCGATCCTCGGCACCCTCCACTACATGGCGCCGGAGCAGCTCGACGGCACCGAGGCTGACGCACGCACCGACATCTTCGCGCTCGGCACGATCCTCTACGAGATGGCCACTGGGCAACGGGCCTTCGAAGCCTCCGGCCGGGCGAGCCTCATCGCGGCGATCGTCGAACGCGAACCGGCACCACTCTCGTCCATCCAGCCGCTGGTGCCGCCGGCGCTCGAACGCATCGTGTCGGTGTGTCTTCGAAAAGACCCTGCGGACCGGTGGCAGACGGCTCACGACGTCAGGCTCGGGCTCGAGTGGGCGGCCCAAGCAGGTTCTGCTGCAGGCATCCCCGCCCCCGTCACCGTCAAGCGAAAGAACCGTGAGCGTCTCGCGTGGGCGACCGCTGCGGTGCTTCTGGTGGCATTGCTCGCCTCCGGGTGGTTCGCGGTTTCACGCGGGCGGGCCGGCGGAAACGCGCGCAAGATCGCGGCCTCGATCACCGCTCCCGACGGCGGCCGTTTCGAGACCTTTGGCGGCAACATCGGCAGCCTCAGTCTCTCACCCGACGGCAGATGGGTCACCTTCGCGGCCAGCACCCCGGATCGCAGCACCATGCTCTACATCCGCCCACTCGACTCGAGCGGTGCGCAGCCCATCGATGGAACCGACGGCGCTTCCTTTCCGTTCTGGGCGCCTGACAGCCGCCAGATCGGCTTCTTTGCCGGCGGCAAGCTCAAGAAGATCGACCGCACCGGCGGCGCCGCCATCTCGGTATGCGACGCACCCAATGGCCGCGGCGGCACCTGGAACGCAGACGGGGTCATCCTCTTCACGCCGGAGACGCAACACCCCATTTACCGTGTATCCGCTGGAGGAGGCACCGCGACTCCAATCACGGCCCTCGAAGCTTCGCGAAACGAGACGACTCACCGTTACCCCGTGTTTCTGCCGGACGGCAGGAACTTCCTCTATCTCCGTGCGAGCCACGGTCTGTCCAGCGGCGACGACGGCAATGCCATCTGGATCGGCAGCCTCGATTCCACCGAAACACGCCGGCTCATGCAATCCGGAGGCGATATCGTCTTTTCGCAGGGCCACCTGCTCTTCGTGAGGGATGGCTTTCTGATGGCCCAGCCCTTCGACGAAAAGGCCCTCGAGCTGACGGGTGACGCCTTTGCCATCGACGAGAACGTCGGCTTCTTGGCCAACTACTTCAAAGGCGCTTTCGCCGCGTCGTCGAACGGAATCCTGGCTTACCAGCAAGGTTTCGGGGTTGAATCTCAGTTGATGCGAGTGGCCTCAGACGGGAAGGAAATCGGATTGATTGGCGAGGTCGACCGCTATCAACAGATCAGCCTTTCGCCGGATGAGAAAAAGCTCGCGGTGACGCTCTTCGATCTCGGATCGGGCACCGCCGATCTCTGGCTCTACGACATCTCACGCCAGGCAAAGAGCCGGCTGACCTTCGACGACGCGAACGATACGATGCCCGTGTGGTCCCCGGATGGGAGTCGCATCGCATTTCAATCCGGGCGTACCGGCGCCGGGGACATCTATGTCCGCCAGGCTGGAGGGGGATCGGCCGCCGAACTGCTCTACGGCGGCGATCGGATCGACGCCCCGGAGGACTGGTCTGCGGACGGCAAATACATCGCCTTCGACAAGGGTGCGGGCGCCAATGATCTCTGGATCCTGCCGCTCGACGGCAGCGATGCTTTTCCACTGATTCAGAGCGAGTTCGACGTCGGCTACGCCAGATTTTCACCCGACGGGCGCTGGATCGCCTACGTCTCGAACGAGTCGGGACGCTACGAGTTGTATGCGACCCGCTTCCCGAGCGGCGAGGGCAAGTGGCAGCTCTCGATCGACGGCGCGGACTGGCTCGTCGGTTGGAGAGAGGACGGCGGTGAGCTCTACTACCTCGATCTCGAGGGCGACATGTACGCCGTCGAGGTGACCCTCGGCGACGACCTCGTGGCAGGGATACCCCGCGAGCTCTTCCCGACCCGTGCCGACCGCTCGTGGGATGCGACCGCCGACGGTCGCGAGTTCATCATCGGCAAACCGGTCAACACGACCTCGGATCTCACGACCACGCTCATCGTCAACTGGCTGACGGAGGACTAGCCCCGCGGCGGGTCGGCCGTTTCTGCGAGCTCTCCATTGGTGGGCTCCGACCTCCGGAACGGCGTGACGACCGTTTCGCTCTCGTCAGCGCCCGAGCCGTTCCGTCTCTTATTCACAATCGCCACACCCTGGTGCGCGACAAATGCGACAACCCACAGGAGCGAGCTGAGCACATGGACCCAGATCCAGGCCTGCCGCCAGCCGGGTTCCACCGCTACCTGGAGCAGATAGCCCGACGCCGCCATCGGCAGAAACAGTGCCGTCAGCCCGATCCCGGCCGCCCGGTTTTTGCGACCGTTCTGCAGCTTGCCGATGATGTGAACGCTCCAGATCAGGCCCACCGCGAAGACGAGCACCGGCGCCGTCAGCACGTGGAGATGCTGGAGCTGAGGCTGCCAGGGATGGTTCACCACCGCCCACTCGTCCACCGGCTCGACGAGGTACCGCATCCAGGCGTAGACCAGACCGGTCGCGCACACGGCCAAGTTGGCAAGGTGGAGGAAGAGGGTCTGGACACGACTCATTCCGCCTGCCCCCTTCCTGCGATCTGGTGCAGCGCGAGGACGCGGCGCACCGCCTCGGTGGTGACGCGGGCGGTCAAGGTCGCACCCGTCACGTGCCGAATGTCACGTTTGAGGGCCAGGTCGTCGTCCAGGACCTGGCCGTTGTACTGCTCGTACCACTCCTCGCGGGGCATGTATTCGAGGGGCTCGCGAAAGGTCACCACCTCGACCCGCCGCACGGTACCATCTGCGTCGAGCACGATCATCAGTGTCTCGGGGAGGGTGCGGACGCGGTGGGTGTCGAGATAGGCCCAACCCAACACCGAACCGTCCGCTCCTCTCGCCACGTAGCGGGTGGCGAGCCGGCTCGATACCTCGACGCCGCTTCGCTTCGCGGCCGCCTCCCGCTCCTCGTCGCTCAGAAAGAGCGTCTCCCTTTCGGTGGTCGCACCCGGAAAGGCCAGCTCCAAGGCCTCCTCGACGGTGATGAGGACGGTGGCTGCGGCGACTGCGCCGACGAGCAGCGCCGCGCCGGCCACCATTCCACGGAAGACAGACACCGTCGTCACCGGTCCCTCAAAAGATGTAGCCCATCGAAAGATTGAACTGATCGACACCGGTGCCGGCCTCGTTGTCGATGTTCTGGTACTCGGCCTTGAAGATAATCTGTTCGATCGGTTGATAGGCGAGCCCAAGGGTGAACAGCTGCTCGTCGTTGGCCGGGTTTACCGACCATCCATCAGGCACCTGTTTTTGGGTGTTGACTTGCTCCCAGCGCAGATACGGGATCAGGGCGCTCCTGCCGCGGCCCGCCAGCAGATCGAAGCCGGCCTGCACATAGCCACCCTCGAGGGTCTCACCGACCGACTGGTTCCCGACGTAGCCGAGCGCCTCGTTGAGCTCCGCGACATCGTCGAGCTCCGCACGCGCCCACAGCCCGCGCAGCTCGAGCCCGCGATAGCGGTACTCGACGTGGAGATCGAAGATCGAAGTCGGAACATCGATCGACTGTCCGCCCGCATCTTCGAGTCCCTGGCCCGAGCCTCCAAAGTAGCCCGCGGCGCCAGCCGTCAGCCCGGGAACAGCGGTGAAGTCGAGGCGGCCGACCCAGGCGAAGTCCTCGGCCTTTGCCTTCGCTCCTTTTTGCCGCCCGCCACGCAGGCCCTTGGCCGAGAAGCCCGAGGCGTCGAGACCGTTGACAACATAGGTGCGGTAGTCGAAGCCGCCGAGCGTGCCGTAGGCGCCGATGCCGTTCTCGCGCCAGGTGGTCGGGATGATCCGGTTCTCGGTCCGTGGTCGCACGGCACCGAGATAGACCGTCGGCTCGTGGAGCTCGTTGAGCCAACCCATCGGCACCAGCACCATACCGACCCGCATGTTGAGCTGATCACGGTAGAGGTAATCAAGGTAGGCAAACTCGACCGACGCCGATCCGCCCGCAGACGTCGAGGCGTGCTCGAACTCGATCTCCGAGTTGAAGATCCAGCGGTCGGTGAACTTGTATCCGAAGTAAAAGACCGCGCGCAGGAAGTCGAAGCGGTCCGTAGCGCCGCTCTCGCTGCCATCGTCGCGCGACTCGTCAAAAAACTCGAGAAGCGCCTCGCCGTAGCCGCCGAGCGACACGCCGTGCTCCTTCTGATACACCTTCGAAGCGGCCGGACCCAGACCCGAGTGGCCGAGACCCCGGCTTGCGGTCACCGCCGCCTCGCCAACCTTGAGGTCCTCCACCTCCTCGGCCAGGATTTCGAGACGGCGTTCGACCTCCGCCAAGCGCTCCTCAGCAAGACCGAGGGCACGGAGCTCCTCGATGGCCGCCTTCAGCTCAGCCACCTCGCGTTCGAGCTCTCGCAGCCTTTCCTCATCCGAGGTCTGCGCCATGACAGGCGCGGTGAAGCACAACATGCTTCCCATCATAATGAGAATCAGTCCATTTCTCATGAATAGTCGTCCAATCATCGACGCTCCCCATCTGCAGCGAGCTGTCTCGCGTCGGTTTTTGTGTCGTGCAATTCGGTCCATTCGTCTCGAGCGGTGAGGTACTTCAACTCGCCCTCGATCGCTTCCAGACGGCCTCGAAAGCCGGGCGTCACCGTCACACGCACCGTTTCTTTGTCTCGTTCGACGAAGACGGCCTCGATTCCGGGCCGTTGCCTCAACCACTCGGCGGCCTCATCCGCTCCCATGACGTAGAGGGCTGTCGACAGACAATCGGCCGCGACCGGGTCCGACGCCACCACCGTCACTGCACCCCAGTCAGGCGCCGGATCGCCCGTGCGAGGATCCAGGAGGTGCCCGTAGCCAGTCCCGTCCACTGCAATCGCTCGTTCCGAATTCCCCGAGGTGGCGACGGAGCCGGTGTTCAACGCGAACCTGGCAACCGCGCGATTCCTCTGCACTGGATCAGCAACGACGATCGATCGCTCCCCACACTCCCCCTCGATCTGGATCTGACCGCCGAACTCGAAGATCGCGCACCGAGCGCCTTCGGCCCGGGCCGCGCGCGTCGCCTCGCGAAGGGCCACCCCCTTGCCGAAGGCGCCTTCCTCGATTCCGAATCCCGCTGCACCGAGGCTCGCGGTTCCTTTTCCCAGAGCCAGGTGATCGAGCCCGGCCGCCGCGCGGGCGCTGCTCAACTCGAGGACGGACGGCTCGCGCCCGATGCCCCGAAGATCCCACGCCGTGACGAGGCTCGCGATCCCTGGATCGAAGGCACCGCCAGTCGCATTCCACCAATTGCGAGCGAGCCGAAGATCGGACTCCAACTCGGGAGAAATCTCGACCGCGGCCCCCGGCTCCGCGCGATTCAGCCGGCTCAGCTCGGAGTCTTCGTTCCAGGTCGACAGACGCGCCTCGACCGCCGAAACAGCTCTCAGGGCGGACTCGGACGCGATCAGGGCCGTCGAGCGATCGACCGCGGTGACGGTCACGGTCAGATGGGTTCCCATCGCCCACGCCCGACGTTGGACCGGCGCTGAATCCGCGCGCACCGGATCGGGTCGGGACACGAAGAAGGCCGCGACCAAGGCCCCGACTCCCACGAGCACGAGGTGTCGTCGGTGGTTTTTTCTGGGCGCGAATGTCATCGTTGTGTCAGCCCTCCGCAGAACTGCGTATCGAGCAAAAGGTCTTGAATATTAAGCATTTAGCGATGTTCTGTCAAATTCACAAACGACCTCTTGCAGGCTTCGTTTCTCTCAAGAACTCGTGCCTCGAATGGACCACGGCCGAGTTTTGTTAGAGTGGCAAAACGCTTCATCGACGCCGAGAGGAGCCACCATGGTCAACAACGCCGTCAAGTTCTTCCCACCCAAACCGGAGATCGTACAGCGAGCTCACATCAACTCGATGGAGGACTACGAAAAGCTCTATCGCCGCTCGCTCGACGAGCCCGAGAACTTCTGGGCGCAGCAGGCCCAGCGCCTGACCTGGTTCCACTCCTGGCACACGGTCTTCGACCACGATTACGAGAACGTCGACTTCGGGTGGTATCTCGGCGGCCGCCTCAACGCCTGTTACAACTGCGTCGACCGTCACCTCCGCGAGCGGGGCGACCAGGACGCCATCATCTGGGCCAAGGACGAGCCCGGGGAGTACCAGCACATCACCTATCGGCAGCTCAAGCACGAGGTCTCCCGCGTTGCCAACGTCCTCCGTTACCACGGTGTGCGGAGGGGCGATCGGGTCTGTCTCTACATGCCGATGATTCCCGAGCTCGCCTTCACCATGCTCGCCTGTGCGCGAATCGGTGCGGTCCACTCGATCGTGTTCGGAGGCTTCTCCTCCGAGGCGATCCGCGACCGGATTCTCGACGCCGGGGCGCGGGTGGTCGTCACCGCCAACGAGGGCCGGCGAGGCGGACGAAGCCTCCATCTCAAAGATACCGTCGACCGGGCGGTCGAGGGTCTCGACATGGTCGAGACCGTGCTCGTCGCCCGCCGCACCGACGCCGAGGTCCCGATGAAGCCGGGACGCGACTACTGGCTGGACGAGGAGTGCCGTCGGCAGCGCTCGACCTGCACCTACGAGTGGATGGGGTCGGAGGACCCGCTCTTCATCCTCTACACATCGGGTTCGACCGGTAAGCCGAAGGGCGTACTCCACACGACCGGCGGCTACATGGTCTACGCCGCGATGACCCACGAGCTGGTCTTCGACTACCACCCTGGCGACATCTACTGCTGCGCCGCCGACATCGGCTGGATCACCGGCCACACCTACATCATCTACGGACCGCTGGCCAACGGGGCAACGACGGTGATGTTCGAATCAGTGCCGACCTACCCCGATCCAGGCCGCTACTGGCAGCTGGTCGACGACCTCGGAATCAACATCTTCTACACCGCGCCGACCGCCCTCCGCGCGATCGTGTGCTCGGGCGACGAGTGGGTCACCAAGTACTCTCGGGAGAGCCTGCGCGTGCTCGGCACCGTCGGCGAGCCGATCAACCCCGACACCTGGAACTGGTACCACGACGTCGTCGGTGGCGGTCGCTGCGCGATCGTCGACACCTGGTGGCAGACCGAGACCGGTGGGATTCTGATCACGCCACTGCCGGGAGTGACACCGCTCAAACCGGGCTCGGCGACCCTCCCATTCTTCGGTATCAAACCGGTGCTGGTGGACGACAACGGCGCGTTGCTTTCGAAGATCGAGGCGAGCGGCAATCTCTGTCTCGAACGCACCTGGCCGGGCCAGGCCCGCACCGTGTGGGGAGATCACGAGCGCTTCCACGAGACCTACTTCACGCGCTTCAGGGGCTATTACTTCACCGGTGACGGCTGCCGGCGGGACAAGGACGGCTACTACTGGATCACCGGCCGCGTCGATGACGTCATCAACGTCGCAGGCCACCGCCTCGGCACCGCCGAGGTGGAAAGCGCACTGGTCGAGCACGAGTCCGTGGCCGAGGCCGCCGTCGTCGGCTTCCCGCACCCGATCAAGGGCCAGGGGATCTTCGCCTACGTTTTCCTCAACGATGACGTTCGGGGAACCAACCCGAAAGAGCTCACCGGCATCCTCAAGGAACAGGTACGGCATGTCATCGGGCCGGTCGCGACCCCCGACGAGATCCTGCTGGTCGATGCACTCCCGAAGACCCGCTCGGGCAAGATCATGCGGCGGATCCTCCGCAACATCGCCGCCGGCGAATACCAGGACATGGGCAACGTGACGACCCTGGCCGATCCCTCGGTGGTGGATGCCCTCATCGATGCACACAAGGAGCTGGTCGCCGCGGGTTGAGGGGACCGCCGCGGGCAAAAGATGACGGCGGCCGTTCCACTGGGTTAGGATCGGTGCAGAGGTCTTGTGGCTCCAGACAAAACACGCACACCGACATTCGACGATGAGCTGGATTTCAGCGACCGCTTTGGGCGTCCGCTCTTCGAAGCGTGGGAAGACATCGCTCAAGAGTCCTTGAGGGGCAAACCGCCCTCTTCGCTCCAGCGCCGGACCCACGAAGGCATCGACATCGATCCTCTCTACACTGCAGAGGACGTGCCGCTCGACCTCGAAGAGATCGCCGGCATGCGCCGCGGCAGGACCGAGATCGCCAGCCCGATCGATCTCAGGGACCCGAAGGGCACGATCGGCAGGATCGTCGAAGCCCGCGACAGCGGCGCCGACTCGCTCTGGCTCTGGGTCGATCGCCGCAGCGTCAGCTGGGGCCGCTTGACCACGGGTGCTTTTGCCCTCTTTCAGGAAGCCGCAGACGGAGCTCCGATGTATCTCGATGGACGCGGGGCGGCACCGGCGCTGGCCGCCCTCCTGGCTGCTTCCTCCCGTCGCCTCGACGGAGGATTCGAGTCCCTCAGAGGGGGGTTTGACATCGATCCGCTCGGCGTGCTCGCCAGCGACGGGACGCTCCCGACGAGCCTCGTCGGGACCCTCGACCTCATGGCCGAAAGCCTCCAGTGGTGCGAAGACAACGCGCCTCGGATGAGGACCTTTGCTGTCTCGACCCTCCCCCACGTCAAGGCAGGGGCGACAGCGGTGCAGGAGCTGGCCATCATGCTCGCCACCGGTGTCGCGTATCTGCGGGCGATGGATCAGAGAGGCTTGGCGCCCGAGCTCGTTTTCCGCCGACTCCGCTTCATCACGGCGGTCGGTCGAGATCTGTTCATGGAAACGGCCAAGCTGCGCGCCCTGCGCACCGTGTGGACCCGGGTCGCCGGGGCCTGCGGGGTCTCCCTCGAGGCGACGAAAGCCCCGGTTCACGCGATCTCCTCGCCGCGTTGCCTGACGGTCCGCGACCCCTGGGTCAACATTCTTCGCGGCACGACCGCCGCCTACTCCGCCGTCATCGGCGGGGCGGATGCCGTGACCGTACTGCCCTTCGACTCGGTCGCCGGTCGTTCGGACGAGTTGGCCCGGCGTCTCGCGATCAACACGAGCACCATCCTGCGCGAGGAAAGCTCCGTCGACCGCGTTCGTGACCCGGCGGCGGGCAGCTATTACGTCGAAAAGCTGACCGCGGACCTCTCCGAAGCCGCGTGGACCGAGTTCCAGCGCGTCGAGGCGATCGGCGGCATGATCGGGTATCTCCGTTCCGGGGCCCTTGCCCGCGAGCTGGCCGATTCGCTCGCAAGCAAAAAACGTCACGTCACGACGCTGGAAGATCGCATCACCGGCATCAGCTCCTACCCGAATCTCGAGGAGCCGATCCTCGATCGCCAGCGCGCGCGACGGGACCCCCGGCGTTCTCCAGACGACGAGGCGACCGATGTTCACCGAGCGGTCGGCGCCGACACCGGTTCCTTTGCTGAAGCCCTCGAAGCCGCACACGGGGGGATCGTCGCCTGGGAGCTGGCAGCCATTCTTCGTGGAAGCGATGAGAAGGAACGGATGTCTGCCGTCGCCACCGAACGCGAGGCGGTGCCCTTCGAGTCCCTCCGATATCACTCGGACGGGCAGCTTCGAAGCACCGGTGTCAGGCCCAGGGTCTTCCTCGCCGTTTTCGGATCTTCGACAGAAAACCGAGCGAAGAAGAACTTCATCTCGAACCTCCTCGCCGCAGGCGGCGTGATCTCCGTGCTCGGCGAGGACCTCGACGACCCGGCGGCATTGGCGTCCGCATTCGAGGCGAGCGGCAGCCGGATCGCCATCATCTGCGCTTCATCCAACAGGGCGGCCGAAGTCGTTCCGCTGGCGGCGCGAGAATTCAGGGCGCTTCGAGCCAGACGGGTGCTCGTCGCCGGTGGACCGGGACGCCTGGAGGACGCTTGGAGGAAGGCGGGCGTCAACGGATTCATCCGGCGCGGCGACGATGCCGTCGCCCTGCTGACGGACATTCACGAGGCGGAGGGGGTCGCGCGTGGCTGAGCGGGTTCCGGATTTCGCATCCGTCAACCTGAGGCGGCGCAAGCCTGCCGACTGGCTGCCCGAGCCTCCCGGAAAGCCATGGTCCACGCCCGAAGGCATCGAGGTGGCCACCACCTATTTCGCCCCCGATCTCGAAGGCGTCGGGCACCTCAACGGCCTGCCCGGCATCGCGCCCTTCGTGCGTGGGCCTTATCCCACCATGTATCCCGCCCGGCCGTGGACCATCCGCCAATACGCGGGCTACTCCACGGCCGAAGAATCCAACGCCTTCTACCGCCGCAACCTGGCCGCAGGGCAGAAGGGCCTCTCCATCGCCTTCGATCTTCCGACGCACCGCGGCTATGACTCCGACAACCCGCGGGTGCGTGGCGATGTCGGCATGGCGGGTGTGGCCGTGGACTCGATCCTCGACATGCGCATCCTCTTCGAAGACATTCCGCTCGACGACGTCAGCGTCTCCATGACGATGAACGGGGCGGTGCTGCCCATCATGGCGCTTTACATCGTTGCCGCCCAGGAGCAGGGGGTGCCGCCGACGCAGCTCGCAGGGACCATCCAGAACGACATCCTCAAGGAGTTCATGGTCCGCAACACCTATATCTACCCCCCCGGGCCGTCGATGCGAATCGTGTCCGACATCTTCCGCTACACAGCGGAACGGATGCCGAAGTTCAACTCGATCTCCGTCTCCGGATACCACATGCAGGAGGCGGGAGCGACCCTCGATCTCGAGCTCGCCTACACCCTGGCAGACGGTATCGAGTACCTCCGGGCGGGAATTGCCGCAGGCCTCGACGTCGACGCATTCGCCCCCCGCATCTCCTTCTTCTGGGCGATCGGCATGAACCACTTCATGGAGATCGCCAAGCTGCGCGCCGCCCGGCTCCTGTGGGCCGAGATCGTCGACCGTTTCGGAGCCACGGACCTCCGCTCGCTCGCGCTGCGCACCCACTGCCAGACGTCGGGATGGAGTCTGACCGCCCAGGACCCCTTCAACAACATCGTCCGCACCTCCATCGAGGCGCTCGCCGCGGCCTTCGGCCAGACGCAGTCGCTGCACACGAATTCCTTCGACGAGGCCCTCGCCCTCCCGACCGATTTCTCCGCCCGCATCGCCCGCAACACCCAGATCCACCTCCAGGAAGAGACCGGAATCTGCCGCGTCGCCGACCCGTGGGGAGGTTCCTACTTCGTGGAGCGGCTCACCCACGACCTCGCCCACCGCGCCTGGGACCACATCCGTGAGATCGAGAAGCTCGGCGGGATGGCGAAGGCCATCGACAACGGGCTGCCCAAACGGCGGATTGAAGAAGCCGCCGCGCGCACCCAGGCGAGGATCGACTCGGGGCGCCAGACCATCGTCGGGCTCAACCGCCATCGCTCCGGAAACCAGCAGGAGGTCGATGTCCTCAAGGTGGACAACAGCGCCGTCTACGCCTCACAGGTGGCCCGGCTCGAGCAACTTCGCGCCGAACGCGACGACGCGATCGTCGAATCCACCCTCCACGAGGTCACCCTGGTGGCGAGGACCGGCGACGGCAACCTCCTGGCGGCGGCGGTGGAAGCGGTACGAGCGAAGGCGACCGTGGGTGAGATCTCGGACGCCCTCGAAGAGGTCTTCGGGCGCCATCGGGCCACCATCCAGGCCATCGCGGGGGTGTACTCTCAGGAGGTGGGAGAGAGCATGGAGGACGTGAGCCGGGCGCGCGCCCTGACGGACGAGTTCGCCGCAAAAGAAGGCAGGCGACCACGCATCCTGGTCGCCAAGGTCGGCCAGGACGGCCACGACCGTGGACAGAAGGTGATCGCCACCGCCTTCGCCGACCTCGGCTTCGATGTCGACATCGGCCCCATGTTCACGACCCCGAAGGAGACCGCCCGCCAGGCGGTGGAG
The DNA here is from genome assembly GCA_041560205.1 of Candidatus Sulfomarinibacter sp. GTDB lineage: Bacteria > Acidobacteriota > Thermoanaerobaculia > Thermoanaerobaculales > Sulfomarinibacteraceae > Sulfomarinibacter. The sequence goes on along the minus strand of JBFFBV010000063.1, from coordinate 2,256 downwards.
AACGACGTCCACATCGTCGGGGTTTCCTCGCTGGCCGCCGGTCACCTGACCCTCGTGCCCCAACTCAGACAGGAGCTGGAAAAGCTCGGCCGGGGAGACATTCTGATCGTCGTCGGCGGGGTGATTCCGCCGCAGGATTACGACGAACTCAAAAAGGCAGGAGCCTCATTCATCTTCGGACCGGGAACGAACATTCCAGAAGCAGCAATAGAGTTGTTGAAATCCCTGGCGCAGTGAGTCAAGGCCAAAGAGTGGAACGTTAAGAGTAAAGAGTTAAGGGTAAAGGGGAAGCTTGGAACGACTCAACCCGAGCTCAAACCTGGTGTTACGGTGTGACGTCCTTTCTGACCGAAGAAATGAGCCCGCTCAGCCGAGAGGAAACTTCGTCACACAACCGGAGTAGACTTTTAGTTTTTCCGTCTGACAGGTATCCGACTTCCCTTGCGATAGTGAGGAGAGTCTCCAATTCACTCATCGAACCACGAGCGATGATCAGGAAGTGAAGAAACTCCTTTTGGGTTCCTCTCGCTGCCCCTTCAGCAATATTCGCGGGTATCGAAACAGCCGAGCGGCGAATTTGACTTGTCAACCCGTAGCGCTCTTCCGCTGGAAATGCTCCAGAGGCGTCGCAGATCGTTCTTACGAGCGCGATTCCTTCCTGCCAAGCCTCCAGTTGGGTATGAGCCCGCTTCAATGAACTGCCAAACCTCTCAAACCCAGATCTTGACCCTTAACTCTTAACCCTTAACCCTTGACACTTAACTCTTTACTTCTATCCCACGACGTTTCCACGAGCAGGTACTCTACTCGTCGTCGATCGCGTCTTCACCCACCCAATCGAACCACTCGATGTCAGTTTTGCTGACCGGATCATCCGACAACAGCATCAACGCTCGGTTGCCGTCGGTGAACCACGGGTCGCCGGTGAGATTTCCGCGAGGCTCTTCGGGAGAGACGAATCCGACGCCGCCGACTCGCGCAAAAGCCTCGAGCGCCTGCGCGTGGATGAAGTCCTGGACCAGCGAGGAGCGAGTCTCATCGACATTGGGGTCGATCCGGTGCGTGGTGAGGGTTTTGCTTTTGGTCGTGAAGCGGCTGCCGATATCGCGGCTGATCTGACCGATGAGGACCGGCATTCCTTTGACGGTGACCGGCGCCAGCCACAGCCGGAGGTGATTGCGATAGTGAATATTCGATCGCACCTTTTGCAGGGCGATGTCCTGCGGACGGCCATAGACGTACAGGTTGCTGATCGGCGCGTAGCGATAGGCGCCGCCGAAGACACCGAAGATCCCCGTTTTGACCGCCGAGCCCGCACCCATCGCGGCCGTCGGGTCCCATCCGGATCTGAGGAAGGCCGGCCATAGGGCTTCCGGTCCGCCAATGATGACCAGGTTGAGAGGATCTCCCGTCTTGGTACCGTCGGCGTTTGTGACCGTCGCCGGCTGCTCCTCGATCCACTTCTTGAGGTCTTGCTCGGTGGTGATGTCGATGATCTCCTGGCCCGGGTAGAACTGCTTCCACAGGTCGCCCTCGTCGTGCTTGTGGTAGTCCGCCCTGAAACCGGGGATTTCATGGACGAACTCGACGTAGACCGCGTGGCTCTTGCTGAAGACCTCCACCAGCACCCACCGCACACCCTTGCTTCGGTTGGCAAACACGAAGCCGGATACGGTCTCGCCGGGCGGGATCAAGAACGGCATATTGTGCTCGTAGTAGAACCTCTTCTTTTCGAGGTTGGCCTTCTTCGACCATGTCCAGGAGGTCTTCTGGGCGACCTCGAGAGGAGCGAAATAATCGGGGTCCACGCTCCGCGGCATGAAGAGCATTTCTTCATCAGTGTCGTTGGTGATTTCGATCCACACCGGCTGAATCTTTTTCTTGTACAGCTTGCCGTCGAAAGCGGCCTTGGCCTCCTCCGCGGTGAGGACGACAACGGTGGCTGTGATGCCGTCCTTGGTCTGCGATTCGGCTCGTTGTTTGAATCCGACGTCATCCATCGGCGTCGGGTTGAACGTTCGGCACCCGACGACCATCATGAGAATCGAGGCAGCCGCGACAGAATCGAACACGCCTCTCATCGCTTTGTACCTCCCTGAGGTGGGTGCACTGAAGATACCACGGCGTTTCCCACCGATGCCGACACCCACCTCGGATCGCGGGTGAAGATCACATCGAGCGCGAGATTGCCGAAGTCTTCCTTCAGCGCTTCGTGGACCCCAAGGCGACACTCGTCGAGAAGGCTGACATCCGGAT
>JBFFBV010000062.1:0-25656 GCA_041560205.1 Candidatus Sulfomarinibacter sp. | reverse complement strand
CGGTGTGGTGGGAGACGCTGCAGGACGGCGCGCTCTACTTCGGCATCCCCCAGATCGGATACCTCGACAACGACGGCGAGATGCTGGAGAACCAGCACCTCGATCCCGACTACATGGTCGACAACGATCCGGCGCTCGAAGCCGCGGGCCGCGACCAGCAGCTGGAGAAGGCCGTCGAGGTCCTGCTCGACGAGATCGACGGTTGACCGCTCACGGATAGTGGCACGATGACAACACCTCGTTACTCGTTTGGCGAGGAGGTCGCCAACAGCGTCACCCACGGTGTCGGGTGGCTGCTGAGCCTGTTCGGCCTCGCCATCCTGGTGACCTTCGCAGCCATCACGGGCGGGGCGCTGCGCGTTGCGTCCTGCGCGGTTTTCGGCTCGACCCTCGTGCTGCTGTACGGAGCCTCGACGCTGTACCACGCACTGCCGTCTGATCGTGCAAAACACGTTTTTCGGGTGCTGGATCATTCGGCCATTTTTCTTCTCATCGCCGGGACCTATACGCCTCTTGCACTGGTCGCGGTCGGCGGGCCGTGGGGCTGGTCTCTGTTCGGCGCGGTCTGGGCCCTTGCCGCGGTCGGAGTGCTCCTGAACACGATCGCGCACGGACGATGGCGGTGGCTGTCGATCACCCTCTACGTTACGATGGGTTGGCTGGTGGTGATCGCCATCAAACCGCTGCTGACCTCGGTCGACACGGGTGTCCTGGTGTTGATTGTCGTGGGCGACCTGGCCTACACGGTCGGCCTGGTGTTCTACGGCTGGCGCCGCCTGCCCTACAGTCACGCGGTATGGCACCTCTTCGTGCTCGCCGGAAGCGTGCTCCACTACCTCGCTGTGTTGTTTGCAGTTGGCTTGGCCTAGACGGGAATCCTCACGAGCATTCGGAAAGGGGCGGCATCCATGCCGCCCACGTGCCCCGTTCGCCACAGGCCTTCGCTACGCCAGATAACATCGGGAGCGGGGCCGGGATCGAAGACCGCCCACCCACCCTTCCTTTCCGGCTTTCGTCCACCATCCGTCTCTGCCGCCGGCTTCGGACTGCGCTGCCGAGGCCAGCGCGTCGTCATTCACTCGAACTCGAAGATGACCTCGTCTTCCGGGTTGCTCGGCCTCTTGCTCTTGATCGGAGGTTTGACCGGCGGGGGAGCGGTCGATTCGGGCCGCGATTTTTCCACCGGCCTCGAAACGACGTCGGTCAGGGGATCCGGTTCTGTGGTGAGGGTCTCCAGATAATCCTGGAGCCGCTCCGCACCGTCGGACGCGAAGCTGACGAAACGAATCGCGACCCCGTCGATCTCGCCACGACCCGTGGCGGTGTGACGCACCAGCTCGCCACGACCGCAGAGCTCGCCATAGTCCTCCGCCAGATTGATCTTGAAGACCACGGGCGTGCCGAGCGGAGGCCGGTGCCGGGTCCTGATCAACATCCCGGTCGAGGAGAGATTGACCGTCTGGCAGAAAAGCTCACGGCCCTTGTCGCCGAGCGCCGCCTCGACGTTGGTGGCCAGCCGCACCTGGACTCGGGGTGCGACCTCGAGCAGATTCGCCATCTGGTCGCAGATGATCTCCGGCGGGTCGGTGACCAGCATGACGCGGTTGACGCCCCGGCTCCTCAGGGCGCGGGCGACATCCACCTGGTCGGGCTCCGCCAGCACCAAGATGGCGGCGGTTCGGCTCGGCGACGAGGCGTCTCGAAACGACCGCACCACCTTCTCGAGCGGCCAGTCACAGGGCTCCGCATCCATCAGGATGACGTCGTAACGGTGTTCGCTCGCCATGTTGACCCCGGCTTCGGGCGTCGCCACCCAATCGACCTTGACGGCGTCGCGCCGGATCACAGGCGCCAGCCTCTCAAAGGTCGCACGTTCGATACCCGCTGCCAACACCTTGGTATTCATGCGTTCCACGTGACCCTCCACCTTCGCACCGGCGAGACCGGTGGCCCATCCTGTCTTCGACACGGGACCGACGCGGCGTTCCCATACCCGCGACCGCGCCCGTGCCGGGCGCCTCTTCCATTGTCGCATTTTTTTTGCCGCACGGCGTGATTTGGATCAATTGACACCCAGAGCCTGCATCCACGCCCTCCTGATTTCATCGGGGACTCGCTCTCCGGTATCCAGAGCGAGAAGCGCTGGATAGATCCACGCGGGCTGGTCGGTGACAAGCTGTGAAGCGGCTTCCACAGCGGGATTCGAAAGCGGCAGGACCAGGGCGCTCGACGATTTCGCGATGGCGCCCTTTCCTTCCCAGAGCTCGAGCTCAACTGGCGCGACTGCTTCGCGCAAGGACCCGAGAACCCGCCTTTCTCGGGGATTCAGTTCGGTCTCCCGTACACGACGACGCGGTTGGAGCCCACGCATCCTGCGCGACAGGCCGATTCCCAGAATCCAGAGTCGCGCCGCAAGACGCCTTCCAAAACTCCGATGCCGCCTGAAGGGGGTCTGAAATCGGACGTCGGCGAGCTCGGAGAGGATTTCTCGGGCCTCGCTCGAGGCTACCAGCGTCGACCGCGGGTCGACGAGAGCTTCACCCTCTGCATCCCTGGTCTCCAGAACCTGCAGCAGGCCCCCATGCCTGGCGGCCATCTCGCGGATCTCGTCAACCGTCAGGAGACGATCATCTCCGCAGCTTCTGACCAGTGGGACAGCACAGATCTCTCGGCTTCGAATCCCTTTTCGAGCCGACCGGAGGAGAAGGAGGGACAGCCGTTGGCGATGACTCTCGTCCATCGAGGAGAGCCTGTCCGCGACCTCGAGCATCATCCACACGGCTCGGTCGACAATCTCGACGAGGAACGGAGTCACCGCGCGTCGCAGGTCTGCGCCGCTCGCACCGGGGGCCACACATCCGCCGAGCTCCACCGCCGCCTCGAAGGGCGGGTAGCCGGGCAGGCTGGCCCGCGTCGAAACGACACCGTTCTGGAGCAGCCACAGGACCGGATCTTCTCCGTGGCGGGTCAAACCGATCCTGCACGGAAGCGGGTCTTCGATCCGGACGGAGTACAGCCCGCCGGCGAAACCGCGCGGCGCCGGCCGAGAGTCGATCTCCACCTCGGCACGTGAGAAACGGGCCGCGACAGCCAACCATCTCAGGGCGCGGCGCCGGTCGAGCCCCGCACAACGCCATTCGATATCGACACCTTCGGTTGCGGTCTGTCCGCCGCCGCCTTCGACCCGTGGTCGGCGGCGATGCCGGCCTTCGTAAAGCACATGGTGGCGACCGCCAGACGATGTGACCCGGATGCGACTCCCTCGGAGCCCCGCCGCCCAGAGGAGAGCCTCCATTCCCGAACTCTCGAGGGCTGCGATCGCGCGCTGCCGATCGGACGAGCTCCGCTTCGGATCCAGCGCCGAGGCGAGATCGGCCAGGGGAGCTTCACCGATCTTCGGACCCCTCCACGAGATTCCGATGCCGCGGCCGCGGCCTTCGACCGAGACCGCCGTCGCCCCGAGCCTCAACGCCAGCCTCACCAGCTCCGCGGGCACCTGCCAGGTGCCCCTGAGCTGGGCCTCGCACAGGGTGTCGAGCTCGCTCGCGACATCGATCGAGAGAAAGTCCACTCAGGCCTCGCTTTCGCACGCCTCGCGAAGCGCGTCGAGCGCGATGGGCGAGAGACAGCGCCGCTTGACCGCCAGGTGCGAGCCCACTCGGTTGACGACGATATCGGCCAGCAGCAGCGCCGCCCTCGCGGGCCACGGTCCCGCGAGTCGATGAACCATGCGCCACGCGACGCCATCCCGGTCCAATACGATCCAGAGCGCCCCAGCTCCCAAGCCAACGCAAGCGCCGTCGAGTACCGCCATCTCCGACCCCTCGAGATCCGCGACGACGATGCGGCATGGCTCTCCGGCAGACCCGAGGCTGGCCTCGACTCGCGCTGTCAGCTCGTGAGCCTCGCTGTTGTCGAGAACGCGCTGCCAGCGATCGAGATTCACCGCCGCGAGGACATCGGCCACGGCTGCCGCCTCGGGTTGTTCGAGGTCGAGGACGATTCCACCACCCGACGCTGCGTCGCGCGCCAATTCGCATCGCGAAGTGCCGCTCGCGAGACAGCCCTTGGTGGCCCACCGACGCGCTGTCGACAGTGAGATGGAACGACCACCGAGCAGTCGCAGCACGCGGCGCGACGAGACTGAGTGGATAGCCTCGAAGGCCCTGGGCCTGACGGCGGCGCCACGCAGCAAGCCGAGGACATCCTCCGCGCCACCCTCACGAAGGCGACGATGCCACACCCCGGCTCTGAGAAAGGCCATGACGGCCACCGACGCGAGAAGGGCCGCAGCTCCCACCGCGAGCCCGAAGATCTTCGGCCCCGCGCCGCTGCCGGTTGGGTGCCGCCCCTGTGCGAGCGCCGAAACATTCGCCGAGGGCGCCGTATTGGCAACGCTGGCGTCGGCTGTGCGCCAATTCCCGCCCTCGTCCTGGTATTCGACCCAGGCGTGAAGTCCCGGCATGACACGCCCGTCGAGACCGATCCAACCGACCGCGAGTCGCGAAGGCGTACCGGCGAAGTCGAGCATTGCGGCGACCAGGGAGTTCTGGATGTCACAATCTCCTGCGCCGATAGCCAGAGCCCGGTTGAAAAGATCTTCGGACCGTCGCGTCGCCCGGCGATACTCAGCCACGATATCGTCCGACGTCCCGTAGGCGATCCGACGGCTCACGTACTCGGTCACCTCTGCGGCGAGGGCCGCGGGCTTGAGCGCCTCGTTCTCGCGTACGAAGTCGGCGACCTCTGCCGGCAACTCGGGCCATTGTGAGCTGATCGTCGCTCCGATCGGTCCTGGCCCGGATCGATAGTGCAGTCGACCGGTGCGAGGCTCGTCGAGGGGAATTGCGGGCTGGCCGGTCGCCAACGCCTCGACCGGCAACCGGCGACCGTCCAGCTCCACGCTCAGCGGGTCGACGAGGTGGCCCGTGGCGATCGGCAGGGTCAACAGACCTTTGGGCGCTTCGAGCACCAGATCGATCTCCAGGCACCCGTCGGCACACGGCGCTCCTTCGTATGATCCGATGGTCGCTTCATGCTCGGAGATGAGACTCCCGTCGGCTCTGATGCCGAGGATCCACAAGGCGCCGAAATACCTGATGCCGTCGGCGGGTCGATAACGAAGATCTACCGCCGCACCAAATTGTCCGACACTGTCGACGTCCGGCCCCCTGTAGCTCTCCCAAAGGTTGCGATACGGGGAGGACGTTGCTTCCACGGTTGGCTTCGAAGCGCTTCGGTCAGCTGACCGGGTCCGTGTCGGCCGCAGCCACCTCGCCCCGGACCAGGCGAGAGCGACGACCGCCACCGCCAATAGAACTCCCGCGGCAATCCGCGACATCCTCGGCACCGACCAGAGCTCGCGCGCGTGCTCGACGATCCTCGCCAGCGGCGACAGCTTCGCGTGGCGATCGAGCACCGCACGTACCAGCCTCCCCAGCTCCCGCTGACCGACCCTCACCATGCGTCTCAGGGCCCGGTCCTCCTTCGCGTCGCCGCGGGCCATCAGAACTTCAAGCTCTCGACTGTCGATCACGACCCTCGGTGCCAGGCCCTCGAAGCTGCCCGTGAGTGTCTGACGATCGCCTCTGGTCTCGACGAGCAGCTCGTCGAGGGTTGGAGCGTCGCGTACCCGGAGCCCGTGGGCAAAGATCTCCGCCTTGGGCTCCGGTCCGAGGCCGACCGCCCCTCGCAGACCCCGACGACGGAAGCTCAGACTCGGCGACGGCAGAGCCGGTTCAGCGCGCACCAGTCGGCCGTTGACCCGCACCTCGACGGGGTGCTCGACGCGGTGGCGGCAATGGAGGTAGGGCGCGTCCCGCAGGATCGCGGACTCGACCTGTCGCTCCAGGTCATCGGCCGTTGCGGCTCGCTCGAGCAGTATCTCGGTGCCCCGCTCCAGGATCGTTCTCTCGACCCTGGCACCCTCCAATCGATCGTCCAGGCGCACCTCCCAGGCCTTGGTCCACTGGGCCTGCGAGCGGATGACGATTTCATCCGGTTCGAAGCGGAGGACCGACCAGAAACCGATTCCGAATTTTCCGGCGCTCCGCGTGCGGCCTCGCTTCGACGAGGCATAGAGGGAGAAGAGGTAGCGCTGCGCGTGCTCGAAGTCCATGCCTGAGCCGTCGTCCCGGCAGCTGATGCGCTCACGCCCACTATTCTGGGAAACTTCGAACCACACCCTGTGCGCGCCGGCATCACGAGCGTTCTGCAGAAGCTCGCGGACGAAGACCCAGGGGTCGGCGCCATATCTCTCAGCCTCCAGGCGCGCACGCTGAAGAAACGTATTGGCTGAAGTCGAGATCACCAAGACAGTTTATGGTGTCCACTCTTGGGCTGAAATCCGGGATCGGGATCGGGATCGGGATCGAGAACGAATCCACGAGTGGGTGGGCAGGCCCTCAGGCCCTCGAGACCTCAAGACCTGGGCGGGTGGGGGGATGGAAGGATACAATTGAAGCAGTGACGAACGAGCAAGCCACTCGACTCAAGTCCTTCATCCGGTCGACGCTCGGGTGCGGCTGTCCAGACGAGGTGCTGGAATGGATCCAGTGCACCCGCACGGAACTCGACCAGGAGGAGGACACGCGCATCACCCGGATCGATGTCGGCGGGCAACTGCTGGTCTACGTTCTCGAGATCGAAGGGCCTGACCAAGGCGCGGAGATAGCGCTCCCCGCCGTCGTGGCGGCGGCGACCGTCGATCGAGCCACCAGCTGCTTCAACCGTCTGCGAGTGGTGGTTGCCATCGACGATCCGGACGACATGAGGTCCAAGCTCGAGCGGTGTTTTGCCGGCTGCGCTCCGGCCGACGACAACGTCCACCTCCACGTCGTGAGCACCATGGACCTGCCGTTCGACTAGCGCCGGAGGCGCGACAGATGAATAGCCCGTGGCGTCAACCCGCCGGCGGAAGCGATTTGTGGCCAACGGCCAAGAAGGAAGGGTGGCCTGGGATTTGGCCATTGGCCACTCGCTGGTGGGGGTGCGTCACGACGCCCTCTGGGCGTCAGGAAGCCCGGATCTTGCGCTGATCTTCGCCTAATAGATTGGCTCCGCCTCGACCCACGCCATGGTGGGTTCGCCCTCGAGCTGGTGGCTCATCCGATCGTCACAGGTGTGGGTCGACTGGCCGCAGCTCGGGCAGGTGTGAACCTCGCCCATCATGGTACGATCGGTCTGTTCGGCCGACCACACCTGAATGGCATCGCAGTAGGTACAACGAATGGGATCCGGTCGTTGCATGGAGCTCTGCCCCCTTCCCGTCCTCCTGGGCAACCTATCTCATGTAAGCGAACGAATGATAGTCACGCTGCGGCATATTTCCGCGTCGCGGCGAAGCGGGGCTTGGGGTGTCTGCCGCAAGTCCGCGGAAACGGGTGGGCCCTCGCTCCCTCACGCCCTCATGCCCCCATGCCCTACAGATGCCTCTCGTCCACATTCTGGCCGAGCGCGGTCACCGTGCGGAAGAGCGCGCGGACGATCTCGATGTTGTTCGAAAGGAGGTCGAAGAAGTCTTCGGCTTCAATGACCAGAACCCGGGTGTCGGCGGCGGCAACTGCATCGCCAGACCTCACCCGCCCGCTGAGAATGTCGAGGACGCCGAAACGTCCGCTCGGTCCGACGACCACTCCCTGCTCATCGTCGCTTCCCAAATGGACCTTGCCCTCCACGACACAGAAAAGGCTGTCCGCGGGCTCGTCTCGGCGGAAGATGACCTCGCCCTTCTCGTAGGTGTTTTCGCTGGCAATTGCGGCCAGGCGCAAAACCTGGTCAGCGTTGCAATGGGCAAAGAGCTCCACACCCTGCAGAAAGACCATCATCTCGATCTGTGCCATCGGGCTCATGTCGCTGTGTCCTCCCCTCGCAATCACGCCTCGCGTTCTCGGACCCGCCTCGACCTTACCGCTCACCCACGCAGCCGTCTCCCTCACCATCGTGTCCTCTGCCTCTTCGGCGACGGACGTGACGAGAGGATAGAGCGCAGTGATCTCCTCGTCCCACACGTTGTAGAGGGCCGAGAGAATAATCCCGATCGCGCTCGGATCAACCCACGGATCGATGCGGATCATCCTCTCCATCGTCTGCTCCGGGGACTGCACCTGGATGTCGAAGATCTGGCTCGCACGTCGCAGCTTGTCTTCCGGAGGTGCATCGTCGATGACCGCGAAGAGATCGCGCCGCAACGATCCGGAGAGGGTGTTGTCGAGGTACTCGAGCGCCCGGGCGCGCAGCTTGGTCTGGCCCGACAGCAGGCTCCTTTTGGCGGCCGAGACATCCTCGGGGTTTTCGACTAAACCGAGCAGGCCGAAAATGTTGCCGACCAGGTTGACCAACCGCTGTGCAAGGAGCTGTTGCGGCAGTGTGGGCACACGCCCATCGACCTTCCACACTGCCAGCGGACCGTCGAGCCTCGTTTCGTGAAGCGACGACACGGCCCACAGGTCGGCCAGAACGCGCAGGTAGTGGGACGCCTCGGCGCTGAGCTGACGGGTGATCTTGCGCCGGCTGAACTTGAGGTCCGAATGCCGGCCTCTCATGTAGCCCAGGGCCTCGATGATCTTCGTCCGGAGCATCGCGTCGGCGGCATCGAGGCTGTCGATCAAGGCGTCCACCGCCTTTTGCGCCCCGATGAGAGCGATGGTCTTTGGAACCGCGCGACGCACCCAGATCTGTTCATCCGGTGAGCGCATGAAGAGCAGCAGGGGCTCGACCGAATCCTCGCCTTGAGCCACCAGCGCCTCGCGCGCCTCGTGCTTGAGGCGCCGGTTGCCCATCAGCGAGATGAGGATCGTGACGTAGAGGGGGTTTGGACCGTTGCGCTGCAGCCGCTGTCGGACGGCACCGATGGCCGCCTGAATGACCTTCAGCTCGCCGTCGTAGAGGAGCTGCACCAGGACGTCGCTCGCGACCGGATCATCGACCTGGCCGAGGGCGCCGGCCACCTCCGCCCGGACCTCGGGGTCATGACTCCCGACCATTTCAGCGAGGATCAACTCGGCACGGTCCCGACCTTCGCCGGCACCGTTGCCCAGCAGGCTGACCACTGCGGATGCTCGCAGGCGAGGGTCTTTCTCGTCGAGGTGCTCGAGCATCAAGGAAGCTGCGCGTTCCTTGCGAAGCTGGGCAAGGGCCCTAATGGCACCGGTACGGACGACCGCATCGTCGTCGCAGAGTGCGCGCTCGACGAGGTGGGCTGCGTCATCGCGGCCCGTCTCGGCCAGGATGTCCAGGGTCTTGCGGCGGACCTCGGCGCTGTCGTGGCGGAGCAAGACCGGCGGCACCAGTTTTCCCTGGCCGCTCGAGGACAGGAGATCCAAGCTGTGGAGGACCTTGCGGGGATCCGAGCTGCCAAGCGACTGGACGAGCGTGGTCACCGTCGTCACATCCTTGGGATCGATGGTCGCGTCGGCCTGGATGGTCCCGGATTTCAGGCCCTGGCGGAAGGCGGTCACGTACTCGCGCCTCGTCCGCATGGTGATCATCATCCATCCGACCGCCAGGAGCAGCGTGACGATGCTGACCCAGGCCGCGGGCAGGAACTTCAGGATGATCAGGATGACGATCGCGGCGGCGCCTTTGCTGAAGCGCTGCACGAAGACATCGATGAAGGCCTTCGCCTTGTTGCGGAGCTCCTCGGCCACCGGCATGAAAAGCAGCTCCCGGGTGGCCTGATCGACGGAGTGACGGAGGCTGTTCTCACCCAGGAAAAGGATCCACACCAGCGGATAGACGAGGGCCGTCACCGGCGCCACGACGATCGCCACCACGACCGCGAGCTGCGCCAACATCACCGTTCCCGGCAGGACCCTCATGCCGACGCCGACGCCGAGCGCACGGTGGATGCGGCTGGTGAAGACGAGCTGAAAGAGGAAACCGATCACTCCCATGAGGATGAAGGCGAAGGCGAAGACCGAGGTCCGTTGATCGAGCGCCTCGGTGTGCTGCTCGACATACCAGTTGAACTGCCAGCCGACGAGCTGTCCGATCATGACCGAGGCTGACATCAGGAGTGCGATCAGGGCCAGAAGGCGTGATCCGCGGAGTGTCCGAAGCCCGCCCCGAGCCTCCTCGTAGCGGAGGCGGCGGCTCGACTTCGCGGTCGAGGTCGTTGCGCCTCGGTTCCTTTCGATGAGCACCACCAGGAGCGGGAGGGTCAACAACAGGGCAGCTGCGGCGAGAAGCGTGAAGCGGGTTCCCGCAACCCGAGTCACACCGGCGGCCATCAGTCCGCCGAGCATCGCTCCGAGGAGTCCTCCGGCACCGATGAAGGCGAAGAGCCTGCGCGCCTGGCGCGGGTCGAAGACCAGGTTGGCGTAGGTCCAGAACTGCGACACCGCGATGGCAAACGCCATCCCGAGCCAGATGTAGTAGAGGGCGGCCACCCATTTCTGGCCGAGACCGAAGAGATAGAAGAACAGAACCAGCCCGAAGACATGGAGAAGGGTCCCGGCGAGGATCAACATCGGCAAACGCAGTCGCGATGCCGCTCGGGAGTAGAGGACGAGGACCGGGAGAGAAATGGCAGCCACCGCGAGGTAGACCCACGGCAGATTCTCCGCACCCAGGGCGTCGATGTAGGTTGCCTGGCGGACGCTCTTGCCCGCGAAGTGGACCGTCGTGAGAATCAGGAAATCGAGGAAGAAAAGCCATGCAAGCACGCCCTCGCCGCGCCGGATTCCGAAAATGCCGTCGCCGAGGGACCTTCGCCTGCCCCCGGTCTGCGTGACGTGAGCGCCCGGCAACGCCCCCCGCCCGTCTTCGTTTGCCCGTCTCGGTGAATTCACGCCTGCCAAAGGTACCCCGTCACGGCATCGGAGGCAACGGCTTGGTGGAGCCTTCATGCCTCCCGCCTCTGTTCGTGTACGGCTCGAATCCGGGAAGGTTCCGATCGAAATATCTTAGTCGTCTCGACTAAAAAACTGGGGTTGCGCACCGCATCGGAAATCTTAGTCCTTGTGCATGAGAAATATCGCCTCGGCGTCTTGACATTCGGTCGATTGGTCGCTATATTTTCTCTGGCACTCTCACAGTCGGAGTGCCAGCAACAGCCAATAACTCGAAAGGAGAGAGTCACATGAAGGTCAAACCTTTGGGTGATCGAGTGCTACTGAAGCGCGTCGAAACCGAGGAAGAGGTCCGCGGCGGCATCATCATCCCGGACACCGCCAAGGAGAAGCCCCAGGAGGCCGAGGTAGTCGCGGTCGGCGACGGCAAGCTGGACGATGACGGCAAGCGTTTGCCCATGACCGTCAAGAAGGGCAACCGCGTTCTCATCGGCAAGTACACGGGCCAGGACATCAAGATCAACGACGAGGAGCACACCATCGTCCGCGAGGACGAGATCCTCGCCATCATCGAGAAGTAGGTAGGAGGCCAAAATGGCAGGAAAACAGATCGTCTATGGCGAGGAGGCCCGCAGCAAGGTGCTGGCGGGCGTCAACAAGCTCGCCAACGCAGTCAAGGTTACTCTTGGCCCCAAGGGCCGCAACGTCGTGCTCGAGAAGAAGTTCGGTTCGCCGACCATCACCAAGGACGGTGTGACCGTAGCCAAGGAGATCGAGCTCCCCGACGGGCTCGAGAACATGGGCGCGCAAATGGTCCGCGAGGTCGCTTCGAAGACCTCCGACGTGGCCGGTGACGGCACCACCACCGCGACCGTCCTCGCCCAATCCATCTACCGAGAGGGCATCAGGAACGTCACCGCCGGAGCCAACCCGATGGACCTCAAGCGCGGCATCGACCAGGCGACCAAGGTCGCGGTGGAGACCATCAGCAAGCTCTCCAAGCCGGTCGAGGGTGATGCGGTAGCCCATGTCGGCACCATCTCGGCGAACGCCGACTTCGAGATCGGTGAGATCATCCGCGAGGCGATGGAGAAGGTCGGCAAGGACGGTGTGATCACGGTCGAAGAAGCCAAAGGTCTCGACACCACCCTCGAGGTGGTCGAGGGCATGCAGTTCGACCGCGGCTACCTCTCGCCCTACTTCGTGACCGACGCCGAGCGCATGGAAGTCGTGCTCGAGAACGCCGTGATCCTCATCTTCGAGAAGAAGATCTCGAACATGAAGGACCTGCTGCCGATCCTCGAGAAGGTGGCCCAGCAGGGCAAACCCCTCCTGATCATCGCCGAGGACGTCGAGGGCGAGGCCCTCGCCACTCTGGTGGTGAACAAGCTCCGCGGCACCCTCCAGATCTGCGCCGTCAAGGCCCCCGGCTTTGGCGACCGCCGCAAGGCCATGCTCGAGGACATCGCGATCCTCAGCGGCGGTAAGATGATCTCCGAGGACCTCGGCATCAAGCTCGAGAACGTGACCTGGGAAGATCTCGGCAGCGCCAAAAAAATCGTCATCAACAAGGACGACACCACCATCGTGGTCGACGACAGCGACGAGTCGAAGCACGAGGCGGTACTCGGTCGTGTCAACCAGATCAAACGCCAGGTCGAGGACACCACCTCCGACTACGACCGCGAGAAGCTCCAGGAGCGTTTGGCCAAACTGGTCGGCGGTGTGGCGCAGATCAAGGTCGGCGCCGCCACCGAGACCGAGATGAAAGAGAAGAAAGCCCGCGTCGAGGACGCGCTGCACGCCACCAAGGCGGCCGTCGAAGAGGGCATCGTGCCCGGCGGCGGCGTCGCCCTGCTGCGCGCCATGGACGACGTCGAGAAGCTGGTCGAGGAAACGTCCGGCGATATTCAGACCGGCATCAAGATCCTCCTCCGCTCGCTCGAGGAGCCGACCCGGCAGATCATCCTCAACACTGGCCTCGACGAGGCGGCGGTGATCGTGCGCGAGATCCGCGGCAAGGGTAAGGCGATCGGCTTCGACGCAGCGGCGGGCGAGATCACCGACATGATCAAGGCGGGCATCATCGACCCGGCCAAGGTCACCAAGAACGCCCTCCTCAACGCTTCCTCGATCGCCGGCCTGCTCCTCACCACCGAGGCGCTGGTCGCCGAGATCCCCGAGGAAAAGAAAGATCACGGAATGCCCGGCGGCGGCATGGGTGACATGGGCGGCATGGGCGGCATGTACTGATCGCTCGTTTCCTGTCGAACGACAACAACCCGGGCCGCATGGCCCGGGTTTTTTCGTTCCCGTCTCCGTGCCCGTCTCCATCTCCGCGCCCGGGTGGCAACGACGTCGTCCCGTCCACGAGTCGGGCACGGAGACTGAGACGGGCACGGGTCCGTGGAAAACGCAACTCTCCACACACTTTTCCCGTACAATCCTCGGGGTCCGGGGTCGTTGAAAAGCAACAGTCCGATTCGCGACACAAGGAACAGACAGTGATGATCCAGATACACAGAAAGTCTGTCGTTGGCGGTGCGCTCGCTTTGATCGCGCTGACGATGACGCTCGTTGCGGCCGGCTGCGGCGGCGAAGCGAACGGCCACGGCACCAACGATCACAGCAATTCAGGCAACGGGAACGGCGAGGAAAAAGCGATCGCGGTACGTGCCGACGAGGTCGTCCGAGAGGCAATCTCTTCCCTCTACTCGACGTCGGCCACCCTTCGCGCGGATCGCCAGGCAACGGTCATCGCCCGCACCCGTGGCGTGGTGCGACGGCTCGCGGTCGAGGAAGGCGATCGGGTGATCGCGGAACAGCCACTCGCTTTCCTTGAAGACGACGAGCAGAAGATCGCCGCCGCGCGGGCGCGCACCGCGGAAGAGACGGCACGCCGCGATCACGAGCGGCTCTCCGGTCTCTACGAACGAGGTCTTGTGAGTGTCGACGAGTACGAGGCGAGCCGGCGTGACGCGGAGGACGCCGCCCACGCACTCGAGCTCGCCGAGCTCGAGCTCTATCGGACCGTTATCCGCGCACCCATCGCCGGAGTCGTCGTGACCCGCCACCTCGATGTCGGCGCGACGGTTTCCGACGGCACCTCGGTCTTCGACCTCGCCGACCTCGAGCCCCTCTATGCCGATATCAACATCCCCGAGCGTCATGTGACACGGTTGCAGCCGGGACAGGAGGTGCGACTCACAGCAGACGCCACGGAAGCGGAGGCGAGTGCGATCATCGAGCGCATCGCCCCCGCCGTCGACCCTGCGACCGGCACGGTCAAGGTGACGGTGGCGATTGAAAGCGGGTCAGAACTCAGACCGGGGGCATTCGTCCGCGTCGACATCGTCACCGACACCCACGACGATGCGCTGGTGGTCGCCCGCACGGCGCTGGTCGCGGAAGGGCGCCGCTGGCACCTCTACCGCCTGACCGAAGACGGAACGTCCGTCGAGCAGATCGAGGTCCAGCTCGGCTTCGAAACCGGTGACCGCGTCGAGATCGCCGGCACCACCAAGGACGACGTCACCATCGCAGCCGGCGAGCGGGTGGTGGTGGTGGGTGCTCCAGCACTGTCCGACGGCGCCACGATCCGCGTCGTGACAGGCGAGGAGACCACTCCGACACCGCCGGAACAGGCCGGCTGATGCGCCGTCGCTCGAACGGAAACCGGGGGGACTGATCGTGCTCCCGCGCTTTGCAGTCAACCGGCCGGTCACCGTGCTCATGGCGACCCTCGCGGTCTCGACTTTCGGCATGCTGGCCGTCCAAAACCTGCCCGTCGACCTGCTGCCGGACCTCTCCTACCCCACCTTGACCATTCAGACCGAGTACCCGGATGCCGCGCCGGAAACGGTCGAGCAGTTCGTGACCCGCCCGATCGAGGAGGCCGTCGGCGTCATCCCCGGCGTCCGCGAGATGCGTTCGCAGTCGCGCTCCGGGCTGTCCGAGGTCGTTCTCGAGTTCGAGTGGGGCGAGTCGATGGACTCAGCCGGCCTCGACGTCCGCGAGCGCCTCGGTCTTGTGGAGCTCCCCCGCGAGGCGGAAATCCCGAGGGTTCTTCGTTTCGACCCATCGCTTGAGCCCATCATGCGTCTCGGCTTCTACGGTGATCGCGACCTCGACGAGCTACGCCAGCTGGCGGACCGCTGGCTCAAGCCCCGTCTCGAGGCCGTGATCGGCGTGGCCGCCGCCAAAGTCCGGGGCGGTCTCGACGCTGAGATCGTGATCGAGGCCGACGAGGACCGCCTCGCCGCGCTCGGGCTCACCCTCGAGGATCTCGCCCGCGCCCTGCGCGAGGAGAACATCAACCAGCCCGGCGGCACCCTCCGCGATTTCAATGCCATCTACCTGGTGCGCACGATGCACGAGTTCGAGGATCTCGAGCAGATACGGCGGACGGTCGTGCGGGAGGCGGCCTCCGGGCGGGTTCGCGTCGAGGACGTGGCCCGAGTCCGCCGAGGTCACCGCGACCGCGACGAGATCACCCGCCTCGGCGGTCGCGAGGTGGTCGAGATCGACCTCCACCGTCAGGGCCAGGCGAACGCCGTGGCGGTCGCGGCTTCGGTGGAGGAGGCCCTCGCCGAGCTTCGCGAGGAGATGCCGCCCGACCTCCGCATCGACATACTCACGGATCTCTCGTCCTACATCACGGCGGCCATCCAAATGGTGTGGTCGGCGGCCTGGATCGGCGGCCTGTTGGCCATTCTGGTCCTCTACTTCTTCCTCCGCGACCTCCGCGCGACCGCGATCATCGCCCTCACCATTCCGATATCGGTCGTGGCGACCTTTCTCTTCATGCAGCGGGCCGGAGTCACGCTCAACATCATGTCTCTCGGCGGCCTCGCGCTCGGCATCGGCATGCTGGTGGACAACTCGATCGTGGTCCTCGAGTCGATTGACCGGGCTCGGGCGGAAGGGCTCGCACGGGCTCAAGCAGCGATCACCGGCGCGGCCTCGGTGGCCGGCGCCGTCACCGCGGCGACCCTCACGACCGTCGCCGTGTTCTTTCCGATCGTCTTCGTACAAGGCGTCGCCGGGCAGCTCTTTCGCGATCAGGCCGTCACCGTGTGCCTTTCACTCGTCACCTCCCTGATTGTCTCGCTGACCTTGATTCCCGCCCTTTCGGGCTTCACCGCCCGCACCGGCTTCGAGACTGCGGGGCGTTTCGCCGGGCGGGCTCGATCGCAGGGCGAAGCCCTGCCGTTCACCTTTCGGCTCGGCGGTCTCGAGCTCGAGCCGATCGGCAGCGGGGAGTCCCGTTCGAGCCGCGTCCTGACCATTCTCCTGTTCCCCATCCGGTTGCTCCTCTTGCTTCTCGCGCTCGTCGTCGGTTCTCTGTGGTGGGCTTTCAGCTGGGCTTTCCATTTCGCCTCGGCTCCCCTGTCCAAGGTGCTCGACGAGGTCGGCGGCTCCTACCCGGGGGCCTTGACCCGGGCCCTCGAGCGGCGGTGGCTGGTCCTGCTGGTGGCCGTCGTCCTCTTTGCCGCATCGGTGGGCCTCATCCCGAGCCTCGGGACCGACCTCGTGCCGGATCTCTCCCAGGGAGAGTTTGCATTCCAGCTCCGGATGCCCGAGGGCTCGACGCTCGAGGCCACCGCAGAAACGGTCGACCGTATCGAGGGCATGCTGATCGATGACCCGGCCTTCGCCTCGATCTTTTCCATGGTCGGCAGCCTCCCATCCACCGCCTCCGGGCGGCGGACGCTGGGTGAAAACCTGGCCCAGATCAATTTCAGAATGGGCCCGAGGGCCGACGCTCGAAACGAAGCGGATGCGGTGGCAAGGGTCCGCAGCGTCATCGCACGCTTCCCGCGCGCCGAAGCGGAGCTGGTGCGGCCGGCGGTTCTCTCGGTCCGACCGCCGATCGCAGTGCAGGTTTTTTCAGATGACCTGTCGGAGCTCGACCGTGCGGCGAGCCAGGTCCGGCGGGTTCTTGAGGAGCTGCCCGAGCTTCGGGACGTCGCGACGACTTCCGAGCCCGGGAACCCGGAGATTCTCATCGAGCTCGACCGGGAACGGGCGGCCGCCCTCGGCGTTTCGGCCGAGGACGTCGGAGCGGCGCTGCGCACCAAGATCCGCGGTGATGTCGTAGGCGAGTTTCGCGAGGGCGAGGAGCGAATCGATATCCGGCTGCGGGCGGGCGAAGAGTTCCGTTCTCTCGCCTCGGGCGTCCAATCGTTGCGCATCATTTTGCCCGGAGGAACAACCGTTCCGGTATCGGCGGTGGCGCGGATTGTCAACGAACGCGGCCCAGCGGCAATTTATCGTTTTTCAGGGGCGAGGGTCGCTGAGATCACCGCCCTTCCGACCACGCGCGACCTCGGTGGCGCCCTGGCGGCGGTGACGGACGCTGTATCCCGCCTCAGCCTCCCTCCGGGCGCGCGGCTCGAGCTCGCCGGGCAAAACGAAGAGCTCGAGGTGAGCTTCAACTCGCTGTGGCTGGCGCTGGCGTTGGCGACCTTCCTGGTCTACGTCGTGATGGCTTCGCAATTCGAAAGCCTCATCCACCCCTTCGTGATCCTGATGGCGGTTCCCCTCGGCGTGGTCGGCGTGGTGGCTGCCCTCTTCCTGACTTCGACCTCGGTCAGCGTGCTGGCCCTCATCGGCGCCATCATGCTTGCAGGCATCGTTGTCAACAACGCCATTGTGCTCGTCGATGCGATCAACCGACGTCGCCGAGAGGGTCAACCGATCGACGACGCGCTGGTTGGCGCCGGCCAAGAGCGGTTGCGGCCCATTCTGATGACCACCGCCACGACGGTGCTCGCCCTCTTCCCCATGGCTCTCGGGCTTGGAGCCGGAGACGAGCTCCGGGCGCCTTTGGCGATCACGGTGATCGGTGGCCTGACCGTCGCCACGTTCCTGACACTGTTGGTTATTCCTTGTATTTACAGGATTTTGGGTGCGGCACCGGTGAGGGTGCACGTTGGTGAAAGTGGAAGCGATATTTCGGAAACGGGCACGGGCACCGGAACCGTGGAGGCGGCGTGAAACTCACCGACATTCCTCTCGATCGGCCGGTGGCGACCCTGATGTTGCTCCTCAGCCTGACGGTGCTGGGTTTGGTGGCTCTGTTCCTGCTGCCGCTGGATTTCATGCCGGTCGTGAACGAGCCCCTGGTCTTCATCGAGATTCCATTTCCGGGCAGCCACCCGCTCGAGAGCCTGCGCGAGGTCGTCGAACCCATCGAGGACGAGATCGCCACCATTCCCGATGTGAAGAGCATCAACGCCAATGCCGGATCTGGCCAGATCTGGATGTGGATCCAGTTCAACTGGAACGTCGATGTCGAAATCAAGAAGATGGAGATCCGGGAGGCCGTCGAACGGGCCCGCCCCGACCTGCCCGATACCCTGGGGTTCATCTCGATCCGGGGCGAGACCGACGGCGGATCGGCGCAGGTGCTGGCGGGCCGCATCTCGGCCGAGCGCGACCTGTCGGAGTCCTGGGACCTGCTCGATCGGCGGATCGGACGTCCACTGGAGCGGATCAAGGGCGTGGCCCGGGTCGACCTCTACGGGGTCGAGCAGCAACAGGTTCGGGTGGATCTCGACCTCGACGCGCTGCGCCGGCACGGGATCCGGCCGAGCGACGTGCTGGCGACGATCAACGCCGCCAACCAGGATGTGGACGCGGGAGTCATCCGGGGTGACGTCGTCCGGTACGAGGTGCGCACGCTGACGCGTTTTCGATCGGCGGTGGAGGTCGCAGAGCTCAGGGTCGGTGGCGACGGTCTCCGTATCGGCGACGTCGCGGTCGTCGAGCTCCGTGAACCGCGGCTCGACTATGGTCGTCACCTCGATCGCTCGTTTGCCATCGGCATCGACATCTACAAGGAGCCGACCGCCAACACCATCGACATCGTGGACCGGGCGATGGCCCGCATCGAGGAGATCAAGAAGGACCCGCAGCTTCAGGGCATCAACCTGCTGATCTGGGAGAACCAGGGAGAGGCCATCCGAAACTCGCTTTCGGGGCTGCGAAACGCCGGAATCTACGGCGGCATTCTGGCCGTCGTGGTGCTGCACTTTTTTCTGCGAAGGGCTCGGACCACGCTGATCGTCGCCACGGCGATTCCGTTCTCGCTGCTCGTGACATGCGGGGCTATGTACGCCCTCGGGTCGCAGTTCAACGTCCTCACCCTTCTCGGCCTGATGCTCGGTGTTGGCATGTTGGTGGACAACGCGGTCGTCGTCATCGAGAACATCCACCGTTACGAGGGGATGGGCATGGCCCCAGCAGCGGCCGCTCGCCAGGGCGCGCGGCAGGTCGCGCTGGCCGTCGTCGCATCGACCGCGACCACGATCATCGTGTGGTCCTGGCTCTTCGTCTCCGAGCGCAACACCATGGTCATCATGATGGGCGCGGTAGCCCTGACCATCTGCCTCGCCGTCGCCTGTTCGCTCCTCATCTCGCTGACCTTCATCCCGCTTGCAGCAGCTCGGTTCGCCCCGGCCGAGAAGCCGAAACCCGGCTTCGTCATGACCAGGCTGGTGCCCGCCTACCGGAGGGTTCTCAACTGGACACTCGACCACCGGATCATCACGCTGGTCTGCCTCTTCCTGGTCGCCGGCTCGGCCGCATGGCCGTTGATGAAGATCGAAAAATCGGGCGACCTCCCGGAGCAGAACCGCGAGGTGCCGATCTTCTACCGTGTGGTCGACGAGGTGACCAAGGACGTGATGGAGGGCTACGTCGATCAGGTAGAAGCCTGGCTCTACAGCAGGAAGGACGAGCTCGGCTTCGAGAGCGTCTACTCCTGGTACACCGAGCGCGGTTTCAGCATGACCCGCGTCTACTTGCCTGAGATCACGGCCAACCCCGAATCGGTTGCCGAGCTCAGGGCCAAGCTCCGCGAGGGCCTGCCGGAGATCCCCGGCGTCAACCTCGAGGTCGGAGACCGTGACAACTGGCGCCACCGCGGTGGGCAGGACAGACGGATGGTTTCGGTGGCGCTGCACGGAGAGGACCCCGAGTTTCTCGAAAGCCTGGCGATCGAGGTCGAGGAGCGAATGCGCGGCATGGAGCACCTCGAGGAAATCTGGGGGCCGACCATCCAGGGCACCAAGGAGCTTCGACTGATGGTCGACGCCGACACCGCCCATCGTCTCGACGTCAGCCCGCGGGCGGTCGCGGACGCCGTCGGTTTCGCCTTCCGCGGGCGCCGGCTCCGCCGCTTCCAGGGCATCGACGGTGAAATCGAGATGGTCATGGGGCTCCCCGAGGAGGCGCAGCCCGGGATCGACGCTCTTGCCGATCTGCCGATCCAGACTCGATCCGGGAGCATCGTTCCGTTGAGCTCGGTCGCAGAAGTGACGGTGGCACGAACACCCGAGTGGATCCGGCGAGAGGACCGGCAGACCACGTCATGGGTGACCGCGCAGTTTGACAAGGAGACGGTCACGACCGAGGAGGCGAAGAAGCTGGTCGAGGAGCGGATGGAAGGCTACACGGTTCCCGAGGGATACTCGTGGGATTGGGGCGATTGGGGCCACGACCGCGACGAGGCGCTCGGAACCATGACCCGAGGGGTCATCATGTCGCTGGTAGCGGTGATCCTCCTGATGGCCGCGCTCTTCGAGTCCTTCACCCAGCCCTTCGCGATCCTGATCACCCTGATGCTCGCCTTTTTCGGCGCCTTTTGGAGCCTGTGGCTGGGCGGCTACGACCTCAACCCGCTCGCCTTCATGGGGATCATCATCCTCATCGGCATCGTGGTCAACAACGGCATCGTCCTGGTCGATCACGTCAACTCGCTGCGCACGTCAGGGGTCGAGCGACGCCAGGCCCTCATCCAGGGATGCGGCGACCGCCTCCGCCCGGTGATCATGACCGCCATCTCGACCATCTTTGGGCTCATCCCGCTGGTGATCGCCAAGGCCACGGTCGCGGGCGCTTACATCGACTCCATCGCCGTCGCGGTCGTCGGGGGCCTCGCGACCTCGACGGTAATCACCCTGCTTGCCCTCCCCGTGTGGTACACCTCGCTCGAGGACATCGGGTCGGCCGTGCTCCGCGCGTTGCCGATTCGTCGCTCGGACCGGCGCGTCTCGTTGCCGACGGGCGGCGTTCTCTCCGAGGTCGACTGAAAGCCTGCCGGCCACGCCAACATCACGATCCCTCAGATGGCCGCCGGATCGGAGCCAGCTCGAGCCTGAAAACGAGCCCACCATCCGGCGTCAG
The DNA here is from genome assembly GCA_041560205.1 of Candidatus Sulfomarinibacter sp. Classification (GTDB taxonomy): domain Bacteria; phylum Acidobacteriota; class Thermoanaerobaculia; order Thermoanaerobaculales; family Sulfomarinibacteraceae; genus Sulfomarinibacter. The sequence goes on along the minus strand of JBFFBV010000062.1, from coordinate 4,675 downwards.
GGTCGTCGTACCGTGGGCGGGTTGGAACTCGCCCAGATACTCGATCAGTGCGCCGCAGATTTCGACGATGGTCCGCGAGTCTCCGCCCAGCCGGTCGACCACCCGCGCGAGAAAGGGTTCGGCACGGAGCCAGGCTCGAGGCCACTCCGGGAAGTTCAGCCACACGACCTCCACCACCGCGTCCTCTCGCAAGACCACAGGAGTCGGCGCGAGTCCGTGATCAAAACGGCCCAAGGTTTCTCTCACCGCCGACCTGACGGGTGACGCGATCAGGTAATCACCGGCAAGGGCGTACGACGGCGACGGCAGCGGCAGCCCAGAGGGTAGAAGGCCATCGAGTCTCAGACCCACGAGTTCGGATCCGGCGACCACCTCGGTCAGCACAGAGGCGCCGAGAACTCCCTGTGTCTCTGGGGCGATCGCTCCCGCCTGCCAGGTGATCCAGGCTTCGAGAAATCGTGCCACCGCTGCCTCGTCCCGAATTTTCGCGACCACGACCTTTCGCGGAAATGGCCACTCATCGATTCCGCTCTCGGGTGGGAGCAGCGCGACCGCGAGCCCGTGGTCGAGATAGGGCAGAAAGTCGGTATCTGGATCGAGGCCCGTTGCCGCACTGAAGTCCTCGAATAAATCTACCAACCGGCGGTGGAGATCGGGCAACGCGGACTCGAGGAATGATTCGACAAGCTCCACAGCCGCATCGGGTGTCATGCCGATGTCGTAGGCCAGAAGCGCGTCACCGGGGAAAGATCCTGAAATGCTGACTTCGATCGGAACCAGCGAGTCGATCAGGCGTTCTCCAGCTCCTCCCTGTGCGGCCAGCGTCAACCGGTCCATGACTGCAGCGACAGATTGACGTGTCTGAAGGGCGACAAAGGCTTTGCCCGTAGATCGCGCGTTCAGGTCTGCCGAAAACGCGGCCACCGCGACCAGCACGATCAGCAGGATCAGACCGGCGATCAGCGTCGCCCGACGCGATTCCGTGGCATCAGTGAACATGGCTCACCTCTCGTCTTCCCCCTCGCCCGGAGTCTCCGAAGCTCTGCTCTCGGCGGTCCCTTCGTCACCGGGTCCGAGGATGCGATCGAAGGCGGTCAGGCCCCCCATCGCGCCGAGGCCCATCGTCTCCACCGCGGTCGAGGGCACGATGATCATCGAACCTTTTTGTTTGAGGCCCTCGAAGACCATGTTCATGGCCCGCAGGTGGAGAGCTGCCTGGTTGTGTCTGTAATGTTCCGAGGCCCTCTCGAAACTCTCCGCGATCTCTTCCTCGGCCTTGGAGAGGATGATCCGCGACTGCCGCTCGCGCTCCGCCTGGGCCTGCCGGCTCATGGCGTCCTCGAGCTCTTTGGGGATGATGATGTCGCGGATCTCCACCGACTGGACGGTGATGCCCCAGGCGTTGGTCTTCGAGTCGAGCACCTCCTGGATCTCCTTGCCCAGCCGATCCCGGTGGGAGAGCATGTCGCCCAGTTCGTGACGACCGATGGCGTCGCGAAGACCGGTCTGGGCAGACAGCGTGACAGCGTTGGCAAAGTCCTCCACCTCGAGGACCGATTTTTCGGCGTCCCACACCATCCAGAAGGCGATCGCGTCGACGTTGACCGGCACCGTGTCCTTGGTGAGGGTGGTTTCGGCCTTGAAATCGGTGACGCGGATGCGCTGGTCCACGTAATTGGCGACCTTGTCGATCACCGGAAAGACCCCGAAGAGCCCGGAGCCCCTGAGGCCGCGGAATTTCCCGAAGCGCAGGACCACCGCCTTCTCCCACTGGTAGGCCATCTGGATACAGGCGCAAAAGAGGCCGGCAAGAACCACCGCGCTCACCAGGATCGAGGCTTCCGGCCGATGCCTGAGGTAGGTGACGAGCGCGGCGACGGTGGTGAAGACCAGCACCGACTCCCAGATCTGGAAGAGCCGGAAGGCGACCTGCAGCCCGATGGCGGCACCGATCATGGTGATCACCGCTTCGAGACGGAACGGGTAGACCGCGAGGTGGATCACCAGACCCAGGAGGCAGAGCATCACGAGGATCATGATGTTGAGCGGCGCGAAGCGGAAATCCGCCCGGAAGGACGTGGCGAAGCGTTCCAAAATATCCAACTTCATCTGGCTCACCTTGTGCATCGTGGACTCCTTTTCTCAGCGCTTTCGGCGCTGCTCGAGGTTCGTAAGAACATCATCGAGAGTGAACCCATGGGTCGAGGCCCTCGACAGGAATTCCTGGCAGAGTTGATCGAGGACCCTCCTCTGCTCGACGTCGTCTCGCTTGACCTTCCGGTTGCCAACAAAAGTCCCGGAGCCCATCTGGGTTTCCACCAGCCCGGTCAGCTCGAGCTCCGTGTAGGCCCGGCTGACCGTGTTCGGGTTGATCGAAAGGTCGACCGCGAGCTGGCGAACCGTCGGCAGACGATCCCCGGGCGCTATCGATTCGGTGGTGATTGCGGCTTTCACCTGATCGATGATCTGGCGGTAGAAGGGAACGCCGCTCTTGAGGTCGAGCTTGATGTCGAGGGTCATGAAGACTCCATTGTCCTAGTATATTAATGTCATAGTGTATTAATACATTCTGGATCGAAGATTGTCAACCCCTCCACCCCAAAAACTCGGGAAAAGGATGCCGACGCGGACCGGAAAATCCCTTTGCACTGGTATAAGAGAGGCGAATGACCGATGAGGCGTACCTCCGCGACCCATTCCTCACCGAGCTCGAAACCGAGGTCATTGCCATCGGTGAGGACGAAGGGCGGCCCTTCGCCCTCCTTGCCGACACCATCTTTTATCCAGAGGGAGGAGGCCAGCCCTGTGATCTCGGCATGCTCGGGGGCTCGCGGGTCATCGACGTGCGGAAGGACGACAATGGGATCCGTCACGTCCTCTCCGCGGCTGTGGCCGAGGGGCCCGTTCGACTCGAGCTCGATTGGCCCCGCCGCTGGGACCACATGCAGCAACACACCGGTCAGCACGTGCTGACCGCGGTTGCCCTCAAGGAATTCGGCTGGCGAACCACCGCCTTCCACCTCGGGCCGGAGACGAGCGACATCGAGCTCGATGTTCCGAGCCTCGAGCGTGAAGATCTCGACCGGCTCGAGGAAGAGGTCGCTGCGGAGATTCGCGCCGCTCGGCCCGTGAGCTACCGCAGCGCCGAGGTGGCCGACTTCGAACGGCTCGGTGTGCGTTCGCGACTCCTGCCAGGAGGTTTCAGCGGCACCGTGCGCCTCGTCGACATCGAAGGCCTCGACCTCAACACCTGCGGCGGCACTCACGTTCGTTCGACGGCCGAGATCGGCTCGCTGTGCCTGCTCGGGACCGAGCCCATGCGCGGCGGGACCCGGGTGTTCTTTGTCGCCGGCGATCGCATCCGCGGCCGCATGGCCGCCCACGAGGAACGCAACCTCCGGCTGCGATCACTGCTGGACACCGGTGACGAAGAGCTGGCCGAGGTCGTGGCACTGCGCCTCGCCCGCGAGAAAGACCTCGCCCGCTCAGTGCGCCGTCTCTGCGAAGAGCTCGCCGAGGTTGCGGCATCGAGGCTCGCAGGGGAGCCGTCAGAGGTGGTCGAGGCCCACTGGACGGATCGCGACATGGCGTTCCTGCACAAGGTCGGACGTTCGCTTGCCGACGCCGCTCCCGGGAAACGGGCTCTCCTCACCGCGGAGGCTGACCACGGTCCGGTCTTTCTCATCGTCGCCGGCGAGTCCTCCGGCCTGCAGTTGAAAGAAGCCGGATCGCGAATCGCCGACGCCCTCGGCGGCCGAGGCGGCGGTCGCGGCACGGTCTTCCAGGGCAAAGCGAAATCTCTCGCGAAGCGTGACCGGGCGCTCGAGATTCTGCGCGAGTCCTGATCCCGGATCGCATGAACCACCACAGAGACACACAGACACAGAGAGAATACACAGCGTCCCAACCGCTCAAATACCGCCAAGACACCAAGCCCACCCACCCAGTAAAAAACTGCAGATCAGGCAGATAGCTGCAGAAGCGGCGTGCTGAAGGCACTTCGGCCGGTCGCAATCCGGCCAACGACGAAAGCTCGCTTTCGAGGGCGGACGGATTCTCACCGGCGACAGGCGATTCGACCGCCTGTCGTTCTGCCGGCACAATGCGGTGTCGCATTTCAGGTTCAGCACGCGCCACTTTGTGAGAGGGGTCGGCCTTCGTGTCGTTGTGCCTTTGTGGTTGCGACGTGGGTGGGCCGGTGGATCTGCGTCGATCTGCGTGATCTGCGGTTCCTCCGGACGACTGCATCAGTGTTGATCTGAGTGATCTGTGGGCAGTCGTGCCTCCGCGTCTTCTCTGTGTCTCTGTGACTCTGTGGTCTTCTTACTCGGCAGCTGACTGCGCAAGCTTTTTGAAGTCTTTTCTGTCGCGGAGGGAGTCGAGGTCCTCGTCAGTCGCGAGCAGCTCGGTTCGGTTGAAACCGGTGTCGACGGCCCGGCTGAGCGCGTCCATCGCCGCATCTTCGCGACCGAGCCGGGCGCGCATGCAGGCGAGGTTGTACCAGACGACCGGGTTGTCCTCGCGGACCATCACAGCCAGCTCGTAGGCCGTTGCCGCGTGGGCGTATCGTTGCTCCAGAGCTGCGTCTCGCGGGATGTAGAACGACAGGCCCGTGTAGAGACCGTTGAGACACCGGAGTGCGGCAAGGCCCATCGGGCCAGCCTTTTCCGCACGT
>JBFFBV010000061.1:0-26161 GCA_041560205.1 Candidatus Sulfomarinibacter sp. | reverse complement strand
GGCGTGTCAGGGGTGGAAACCTGTCAGTCGAGCGTTGACCCTGCGCAACGGAATCGAGCGTCATGATGCGAGCATGGTCGGCGAAGCATCGACGAGGAGGAGTCGGACGGGGAATTCTTGATGCACCGTCAAGGACGCTGTCTTCGATTTCGAGTTGAAGCACGGCGATCGATTCGAAGCCCGGCTCGCTCGGATCAGCAGGCACCTCGGTGCGAAGATGCTCGCTTCAGGCGCCGCCAGACGTGCAATGTTCGATCCTCATTCCTCGAGCGATTTGAGGATCCATGACGGTGAATAGCCCGCCACGGCGCGTCCGCCGATGACAACGGTCGGATAGGAGACCTTCCCGGTGAGGCGCCTCATCTCCGCCATCGCCCGCTCCTGTTCGGCCTGAGGCAGCTTGTCCACCTCGGTGATCGATGCGGGGATGCCCTTCTCGGCGAGGAACTGCTTCAGCTGCCTGCAGTAGGGACACCACGTGGCCGAGTAGACCGTGACCGATTTGCTCCGGGTTTTCGCGGCTTCGCCCGGCTTCGACGGCTGGAAATCGGCCATGCCTCCACCCACGCTCAGGGTTCCTCCTCGATCGGGTCCGGCCTTCTGGGCGTTGGCCATTCGGGTCGTGTCGACGTCGATCGCCGAGACCGGAAGGACCCGGTTGGTGCCGCCGGCATCCATGAATCGGACCTTGCCAAACGCGTTGATCGGTTTGGTGCGCGCTGGGACCCGTTTGCCGTTCTTCAGAACGACGACATAGGGTGCGTCAGGAGTCGCCTTCTGACCGGTGCGCTCCGCTGCTGACGCAACGGAAACCGGCATCGCGGTTGCGATGACCAGCGCTATAAGTGTGGTCAGCGCGCACGCAGATCTCACAGTGATGACCACTCGCAACCCTCCACCATCAATTCTTTCACATACGGACCCCGGAACCTGGGGAATGTGGGATTCCTACCGTAAACGCCCCGGGGGCGAACCGGGTGGCGCTTCGCGGTTTCTCGGCGCACCATCGGCTTGCGCAGACGAGAAATCATCATATTGAGTGAGAAAAACCATCAAAACGGCGGATTGTCGCGCATCGGGCTCCCGCATACCCTGGAAACTGGTGAGTCCCGGGGAGGGCTCGGTTGACCCAGTGGGGCACGGACCACGCTCCGGGCGACGTCGGGAATCGAAGGACGCGAGGGAGGGGCTCATGAAGAGAAACCGGCTCAGAGTCACCCTGTTCATCGGCTTGGTGTGCGGTGCCACCTTGCTGGCAGCCACCCCCGCAAGGGCGCAGGTCGTACTTGACCAGAGTTTCACCGGAGAGCACCCCTATTGGCTCGGTGCCGAGTTCTACGCGAACTCCAACGCACAGACATTCACTGCCGGCGTGAGCGGCAAGCTGGTTGGTGTCAAGGTCGATGTCAGCCTGTGGCAGGATCAGCTACCCCTGCGGGTCGCGGTCCGTTCGGTTTTCGAAGGCCTGCCGACGGACACCGTGTTGACCGAGATCACCCTTCCGCTTGGCGAACCCGCGGACCGGATGGATACCTTCATCGAGTTCGAAGAGCCCATCACGATCGTCGAAGGAACACAGTACGCCCTGGTTTTGAATTTCGTCGATGCGGCTGTGGGCGAAAACACTGGAATGTGGAGCGGTGGTGTCGATCACTGGTACGGAACCGATTACTACCCGGGCGGCGAGTGGTTGCATTCTTCCGATGGAGTCGTCTTTTACCCATATGCATGGGCTGACGCCGATGTCCATTTCCAGACATACGTGGATGTGACTCCAGATGTCAGGACATCCATCGAGGATTTCATCGATGATCTGAGGGAGCTCGTCGACGACGGCGAAATTCCGTACCGCCGTGGTCGCCACCTCATCGCGGACCTCGAGCTCGCCCTGTGGTTTCTGGATTTCAACAAAGGGGAGATGCTTGCGGCTATCCGCCTCGAGCTCTTTATCAAGCGGGTCGAGGGAATGCTCAAACGTGACGAGGTCGATCCGGGGCTCGGCGAGGAGCTGCTCGTGCGGGCGCGCGGCATTCTCGATCTGTTCAAAGTTTAGGTACAAGGTGGATCGCTTGCCAGGCTCAACCGCCTGGCGCCTTTCTCTCCCGAGTCTTCGAATTCGCCTGATGTTCGGGCCGGCTTTACTCACGATGTGTTGCTCGGACTGAGAGATTCCAGAGTCCGAATACTCAGCGGTCAATCGAGCTATCAACTGCTCTGCCACGACCACGCAGTGAACCAGGTTGGGCGATCACACCGCGTGACACGAAATGTCACGTGCAGAGAATCGGTTGATTGAGCAAAGCTCGGTCAGATCTGAGACCACAGAAATTGACACGCGAGGGGGAACATCATGAGAACGAATATTTGCCAACTACTTTCTTTGGTGTGGTGTGTGCTCGTCGTAGGCACGGCCGTATCTGATGCACAATCTTTGGAAGCCGCGCTTCCGGTGGGTGTCGATCAGATCGTCCACCGATCCGGTGAAATGAAGTGGGGGCCATGTCCACCCGGACCCCTGGCCGGCGACGGGTGCCGGATGGCTGTCCTCGAAGGGAATCCGAAAGGGGAGCAGCTGTTCACTTTCCGGATCCAGACAACGGAGCCTTTCGTGCTCTCACCACACACCCATCCGCGCAACGAGAGAGTCACGGTGATCGACGGCGCCCTGTACGTCGGTTTCGGAACAACGGTCGACAAGGATTCGAGCACGAGGTTCGAGGCCGGCGACTTCTACGTTAATCGAGCGGGAGCTGCACATTTTGTCTGGAGCGACGAACCGATGACGGTGCAGCTCACCGGGATCGGTCCCTGGGAGATCCACCCGCTCGACTGACGCCGGTCGAGTTCGCCTCTCAGGTTCAGACGCCTCTCGATCAACATTGTTATGGGGTGATGGCTGGCCCCCCGGGTCGCCGTTCCACCGGTGCAACTCTCCGCGTTCCGAGTCTCCTTGACGGGGCACACGGGAAGCTTTCGAGGTGTTGGAGCAGCCGACCCATTTCCGCCGGGTCGTAGGCGAGGTTCCACGCGTCGTAGTACGACTCTCTGAACTTGCGATTGCGCTCGGAGTCATACGCTGTAAACGCCTCGGTGACGTCACCCGACTCCAGCTCGTTGATGCCGAGCATCATCACCGGTTTGCCGCATCGTAGGTCGAAGGCCTCGAGATCCACCCAGCGAAGCTCGGGCTCCTGCCGAGTCTTGAAATAAACGCGAAGGTTCAGGGTGTCGAAGACGATGCTCCACTGTGTGTGCCGTCGAAGCCTCGGCGGATACATCTCGCGCAGTGTGTCAAAGGTGAATTCCACAGCATGGCGTGTCGATCCTCCTACGAACTCTGCCAGTATGTCCGCGCCCTGGCAGAAGCGAACGATCGAGTTGTCGAAATAGGAATAATCACCCTCTGCACGGAAGCTCTCCCACAGGGAGCACGCCTGCGAGTACACGCTGTTGGTCAACACGGTCGCGCACAGCTCCGTTCCGGTGTGTGCGACCATCTCGCCATCGAGGAACTCGATGACGGCGACGCCACCGTAACGGTCGGCAAACAGAAAATGGTCAACGGTCCAAATCCGCACCAAGTCATCGCTGGCGATCACATCCTCGACCGTCTCGCAGGTGTCGAGGATGTACTGCGGCCACATCATGGTGAGCGGCGGGCGCTCGTCGGGCGGCGGATTGACCGTGCCTTCCAGCCGCATGGTCGAGAAGGCCAAGCCGCGCTCGTTCATCCCGGCCCACGCGTGCTGGTATCCCACCAGCGAAAAGGCGACGCTCGCGTACTTCGCCGTCCACTGCGCCACCGATCCGGAGGCGCCTGCGCTCAGCCCCGTCTTGACCTCGCCCCGCTTGAGGATGTAGAGCATGCCATCGACGTCCTGGGTGAAGTCGAGGTTGCCGCCGAGGATGTTCTGGCCCCTGTTGTTCAAAGCCAGCGACGAGCAGTCATCGGTGAATGCTTCGGATGCTTCGCCCTTCCCTGCGGCCCCCGCCAGCAACCAACAGGCGCATCCCATCGCGACCAGACGACGGATATCCATGCGGTTCAATGTGGGGCTTTGGTGAGCGAGGCGCAAGGTCGGTTTCGCAGCGCCCTTCGGTTCGGCTCTGCAGCCAGGACGCGGAGGTGGCGCCGTTGCGGCATCCATGTGGGATCATGGATGGGTGCGGTGGCTCCCGATCGTGTTTTTCGTTTGCCTCGGTCTGTTCTTTTGTGACAGGGCCCTGCGGCGGAGTGCGCGGCGAACGTGGGCGTGGGGACGAACGGGCGGCGGCCCACCCCTTTCGAGGGTATCGTACGCGATGTGGGGGCTCACATTTTTTGCGATCGCATACACCGTCAAGCACGCCTCCGAACCCGGCATGATCGCGGTCGTGCTGATCGGGATCTGCTTTGTTGCCGTCATGTTTTCGGGCATTGCCGATACCCGTGCGGCGCGCAGGGGCGAATCCGCGGGAGAGCATCGCGGCATGGACGCGGGCACGAACGGTCGTGGTCGTGATCCTGACGAATGCCAGGACATCGAGTGATGCCATGACGCAGGCGTATGTGACAGCTGGCACTAGCGTCTCGTAAACTCATCAGGTGCATCGCGGCACCCGGGAGGCCGCCGTCTTGCTGGGACCGCATGAGAAGGTGAAGGGAGAGGATGATGCGAGCACTCGGAATCACCACGCTGGCGCTGTTCGTGACCGCCTCACTCGCTACGGGGGAGGAACCGAAGCCCGATTTTTCGGGAACCTGGATCTTCAACCCGGAGAAGAGCAGGTTGGAATCGACACCTCCGACAAAGTCGATCTTCATCATCGACCACCAGGAACCGGTATTCAAATTGACCCGCACGCATACCCGCGGCGAGAGGTCGAACACGCTGTCGTTCGAGGTCACGACGGATGGAAAGGAGAAATACGAGAAGGAAGGGAACTGGGAGACGTGGACGCGCATGACCTGGCTCGGCGAGGAGCTGGTCCTGGATATGAAACTGGCGTTCCGAGGCGAGGAGGGGACCAACGTCGTTCACTATCGGCTGACCGATGACGGAAAGACATTCATCGCCGCCGAGTGGTATCACATGCCGAGAGAACAGCACCACAATCTTTGGGTCTTCGACAGGGCCGTGGAAGAGTGAGGTCAGGACACCTGGGTTTTATCGCCTCGGATCTCGCGCCAGCCCGAGTGCCGCGCGATCACCCCAGACACGGTGGGCGTGGCCTCCGTGCACGAATATTCTTCACGGCGGGCCATCGACCTCGCGAGGACCGAAACGAGGCCAAGGGCGTTGCATGATGTCCGCGGCCCATGAGCGCAGCTCGTCGAGCTCTTCGTCGCTCAGCTCGTCGCCCAAACGCTCGATGTAATACTCCAGGTTGCCGGCGATGTGGCGCTCGAGATGTGTGAGGTCGTACCACACCGCGCTGCCAAACTCGCCGGCTGCGAGGAGCGTCGTGCCGTCTGCAGTGAACGACACGGTATGGACGTCTCGGTTGGGTGCTACCGGAATCGTGGCCACGTTGAGCTGGTTTCTGACGTCCCACAGGCGGACGGTGCCGTCGGCGGCCGCCGATGCGAGGATTCGCGGATCGTCGGGCTTGAATGCGGCGACCCACACGGTGCCCCCGTGACCTTCGAGCTCGGCCGCAACCGAAAAATCCGCGGTGTTCAGGATGCGAATCGAGCGATCCCACAGGCCGAGCGCCAGCAGGTCACCGTCCGGACTGTAGCTCATCGTCCACGGTCCCTGGACTGGAACCTCGCCGATCGACTCGCCGTCGAGCGTCCAGAATCGAACGTTCCCGTCACGCGAGGTGGTCGCCAAGGACTCACCGGCCGGATTGAAGGCGATGCTGAGGCTTTCGGCTTGTGATGGTGGGACAATCACGAGTTCGTTTCCATCTGCGATTCGACGCACCTTGAAACGTCCGCCGGTCGCAGCGTATGCGAGGTGAAGGCCCGCATCGTCGAGGTCGATGGCGCGGCTGGTCTGGATCTGACCGTCGTCGACCGCACAGACAAGAGCGCCCGAAGTGACGTCCAGCACGCGGACCGCGCCGTCGGCGGACGCGCTCGCAACGCGGCTTCCGTCACCGCTCACGTCGAGGCTCCAAATCCCTGATTCGTGGCCATCGAAGCTCGACCGGATGTCGGCAGTGACGAGGTCCGCGATCTGGATGCGCCCCTGGTGGTCACCGACGAACACGGCGCTCCCGTCCGGGGTCAATGCGGCGGAGGTCCTTTCCGATAGGAACGACATGCGATGCACTCCCCCCTCGCGATCGACCTCCCAACGTCGCAACTCACCGCTGGCGAGCGAGGCCGTCAGCAGACGCCCCGTTGGGTCCACCACGATTCCCCATAAGGAGTCGGCGGATGGGACGCTCCATACGCGCTCGCGGCTCGCGAGATCCCAGCGGTCGACCGTGTACCAGCACGCGGAAAAGACGCTTCGATCTTCGGGCCCGAACACGAGGGAACGCACTGTGCTGTTGCTCCCCTCGAATCTGGCCATCCGGGATCCCGACGAGAGCTCCCACACGTCGACGACCTGCTCCTGGCCGCCACCGGCGAGCAGCTGCCCGTCTCGAGAGAACGCCAACGCGTGCGTTTCGCGAATTGCCGGGAAAACCTTCTGGGGGCGTGGCGCCGCCCCGTCCCAAAGCGTGAACATCCCGACGTGCCCCGCAGCGATCAAGGAGCCATCTGGGCTGAAGCGCAGGACCTGGACGAGACCCGCACCCTGATCGAGTTCGGCCAGCAGAGCACCCGTCCCCGAATCCCATACACGAATAACGCCGTCCGCGCCGCCGGACACGAGGCGTGTGCCGTCGCGCGAAAAATCCATCGCCAGCAAAGCTTGGTCGCTTGCCCGCCAACGCCTCAGTTGCGTTCGAGCCGCGATGTCCCAGACGACGATGACCCCGCCGGCACCACCGGCCGCCACGATACGGCCGTCGTTGCTCAGGGCCAGCGCCCTCATCTCTTCATCTGGTCCTGAAAAGACGGCCTTGACCTTCATCGACGGCGCATCGCGGATGACAACGCGCCCGTCATCACCAGCTGACACGAGCAGGGACCCGCTTTCGTCGATGTCGATCTCGTCCGCGCGACCGTGATGCCCGGTCACGCTCGCGACGCAGCGGCTTTGCGCGAACGCCTCCCACAAGGCCCAATAGGCGTGGAGCGAGCCCGGATCGCGAAGATACTCGCGCCAGATCAGCTCTTCGGCGGCACCGACGTCGCCCGTCCGCCCGAGCAGGCGCCCTCGCTCGACGTTGCTGATACGGAGCTGTGCGGCAGCCTCGTCCCGGGCGAGCAACGCTTCCTGCGACTTGAGGTACATCGCGATGACACCCACGATGACAAGCAACAGAAACGCGGATGCCACGGCGAGCAATCGTTTGTTGCGGCGAGCGAACTTGCCGAGCACGTAGGAAGTGCTCGGAGGGCCGGCGCTGACCGGCTGATTGTCGAAATGGCGCCGAATGTCGAGCGCGAGGGCGAAGGCCGTTTCGTAACGGTGCTCGGGTTCCTTGGCGAGCGCCTTCATCACGATCCAGTCGAGATCGCCTTGGAGTCGGCGGCGGCGCGCGGAGGATTCCGGCTGCCCGACGGGCCAGACTCGCCCGACCCGCGTGGACGGTCTTTCGGGGTCGACCTCTTTGATCATGCGCTGCATCTCGACCAGGCCTGCCTGGCGAAGCTCGGAGGACTTGAATGCCGGCACGCCGGTGAGCAGCTCGTAGAGCACCAGACCGAGGGCATACACATCGGTTCGGGTGTCGACCTCCGAGCCGCCCTCGACCTGTTCGGGGCTCATGTACGCGGGGGTGCCGAGCATCAGGGTCGTCTCGGTCGCCGTACCGTGCTCGCCGTCGCTCCCTGTCGCCTTGGCGATCCCGAAGTCGATGATCTTGACGATGGGTTTGCCGTCCTGATGGGTGACCAGCACGTTGCTCGGCTTCAGGTCGCGGTGAATGACACCTTTCTGATGCGCGTGCTGTACGGCTCGGCAGACATCGAGGAAGAGTTTGAGTCGAGCGTCGACACCGAGGTTCTTCGTGTTGCAGTACTTCGTGATCGGTGCGCCGGGAACGAGTTCCATGACGAAGTACGGTCGTCCACGCTCCGTGGCTCCGGCATCGAGGATGCGCGCGATGTTCGGGTGATTCATGACGGCGAGCGCCTGCCGTTCGAGCTCGAACCTCGTGATCACACGTCGAGTGTCCATGCCGAGCTTGATGACCTTGATCGCGACTGTGCGCTCGATGGGGGAGATCTGGGTCGCCCGGTAGATCGTTCCCATCCCGCCCTCGCCGAGGACTTCTTCGATGCGGTAGCGATCATCGATGACCTGACCGGGCTCGAGGTCCTGGAAGCCATCGACGGCGTCGCCGCCTGCCGAGTTCCCGTCATCCGGCAGCGTTTCGTCCGAAGAATCGCCGCTGTCTCCATCCGCCTTCAGGAGCTCCATGACGAGAGGCCGGATTTTCGGGTCACCCTTCGAGCAGATCGTCTCCAACAGCGCGTCGCGCTCCTTTGGAGGGAGCCCGACGACCGCTCTGTACGCCTTTTCGACCTCTTCCCATTGCTTGGCGCTGACGGTGGGGTCACGTCCAACCTTCATGTACTCACCATGATAAGCCGCCGGCACGAGCTGTTCCTATCGTTTCGAGTCAGATGTGATCTCGAGCCTGGTGCGCACTCTTTTCAACAGGCCTGTGCGAGATGATCACGCGGTCGCGAAAGAGATGCATCGATACCAGCGTGCGAGGAATCTCGGAAGCGCGCCCGTTAGGAATCGAGACGCGTTCCCTGCCCCTCGACGAGCAGTACGACTTGATTCACGGTGGGTGACTCGAATTGTTCGACGATTCCCGAAGGCCACCGCACCTCGAGGGCCTCGAGCTCCGTTGCGTCGCCAAGCCCAAAGTGGACGATGGGCTCGTTCTGACTCGCGTAACCCGTGGCCGGCAGCATCCAGCGTGTGCGCCTCCTTTTGCGGCCGCTGATCTCCGCCAGAGCCGTCACCCGCGCACCCAGCCCCATGCGGTTGGATTTTTGACCGACCAGCCTGACAACGAGCCAGTTGCGGCCCCTGGTCTGGTTTCGATACAGGGCATTGTCCTCGTCGCTGCCGCCCCAATTGGCAACAAAGAGGTCGAGATCGCCGTCTCCGTCGATGTCCGCCCACGCCGTACCCGCAGAGATCATGATGTCCGAAGTCAGAACGCCCTCGGCGACCGCCGTGAGCCGGCCTCGCCCGTCGTTGAGGTAGAGGAAGTTGCGGAGATCGACGTCGGCCTCGGTGCCGTTGGCGATGAAGAGATCGAGATCACCGTCCAGGTCGTAGTCGCCCCATGCATGGCCCTTGGAGGGACGGCTGTTTGCAGTGACCAGGGGGCTGTCTTCGACCTTGGTGAAAGCTCCTTTTCCGTCGTTGAGATAGAGGGCATTGTGGTCGCTGGAGGCGATGTTGCTCAGGAAGAGGTCGAGGTCACCGTCCTCGTCTGGATCCGCGAACGAGGCGCCATACGTCGCCTGACGATCGGTGACGAGAGGGGAGTCGGTGACTGCATCGAAGGTGCCGTCGCCGCGGTTGAGGTAGAAAAAGTTCTGCGCTTTCGTCGTGCCGTCGAGGAAATTTCCGACATAGAGGTCGAGGTCGCCATCGGCGTCGACGTCGCCGACCGCGCAGCATCGACCATCTCCGCCGCTCGTAACCGCCGGACCGTCGTGTATGCGACGAAATGTCGCGTCGCCGCGGTTGAAGTAGAGCTCGTCGTTGAGGCCGTCGCGGTGAACGACGAACACATCGAGATGGCCGTCGTTGTCGAAATCTCCCCAGCACGCGCTGTTGGCCGAGCCGCTGCGGTCGTCGCCAAGGTCGCCCGCCGCGATTCGCAGAAAGCCCGCCGAGCCATCCGCTTCGGCCCGGGCGGCCCCATTGTTGCGGAAAAGTCGCAGCGGCGCTTCGAACTGGTTGGTGATGAGGAGGTCGAGGTCTCCGTCATTGTCGTAGTCGGCCCACAACACACCTTCGCTGTCGCCGACGCTCTGCACGATCGGGTCCTGCTGGATCTGGAAAAAACCATCGGCGCCGTCGTTGCGATAGAACATCTGAGGTTGATTGACGGAGTTCGCCACCACCAGGTCGGGGTCTCCATCGTTGTCGTAATCACCCCAGGCGACCCCTCGTGAGAGCCCGCCGTCTGTGACGTGCTCGCCCTTCATCTCGCGGATGAATAGATTCGCCGCTTCGACTATCTCGTCTTCTCCAGACGGGCGTTGAGCTTCGGCCGGGTGGCTCAGGAAAGTCACACCCAGGAGGCAAAGCATTTCGCAGGCCGTTTTCGAATTCACGTCGATCTCCCTGTTTGAATTTCCGCAACCTCATCTCTCGGTTTTTTCGCGACGATGAACACCGCCTTGCCCTTGCCGGGCTGCCACTCGTGGTCGATCTCGAAGCCGGCGTTGTTCAGGCTGGCCACCAATTCCTGGGTGGTGAAGCTTTGGACCAGCGGCATCACGCCGAGTCGTCTGCCGATCGGAGTGATGAGCTTGATGAAATGCATCCTGCTGTCGCCGAGACAGATCGTGCTGGTAACGAACACCCCACCGGGTTTGAGCATGCGGTGGACCCTGGCAATCACCGCCTCCTTGTCTTCGAGCAGATGCAGGATGCTGAGCCCCAGCACCGCGTCCAGCGACTGGTCCGGAAGGTCGATCTCCTCGATCGTCGACTGCTCGACGGTGACGTTGTCGACCTCCGCTCTGGCGACGTTTTCGCGCGCGATCTCGACCATCTTCAACGAGCTGTCGATGGCGCGAATGTGCCGTACCTTGGGTGCGTGCCAGATCGAGGTCTGCCCCGAGCCGCACCCGAACTCCAGCACCTCCGCCTCGGGGTGGAGGTACGAGCGGGTGACCTCGAGCTTCTTCCGGTACGAAGCCTCGTCGGCCACCGGTTTCCCGGTGTAACTTTTCGCAATTCTGTCCCAAAACCTTGTCGAAGCATCCATTTCCACCACCACGAGCGCGGGATCGGCTCAATCATCCTAACCGACCTTCGATCGGGCTCGATGGTCCACCAGCTTGTGCACGATGCGACAATACGGCGAGAATCTTGTTGGTGCTGGCCGGGAGGCGAATTTGAAGAGATGCGCGATCTACCTCATCTCCGGTTTGTTGGTTGTCACCTCGTGTTCGAAAGATCTTGCTGACACGGCCCGAATCGACAGCGGACTGATATCGGGCACCTTGGACGGTAACGTCCGGGTCTACCGGGGAATCCCGTTCGCGGCGCCTCCGGTTGGGGATCGTCGGTGGAGACCACCGCAACCGGTCGCGCCGTGGGAAGGCATTCGCGAATGTATCGAGTTCGGTTCCAGCTGTCTTTATGTTCCCTACCCCCCGGGTTCTCTTTGGACGGGCCCCGAGTGGGACGACCCAGCCGAGCAGAGCGAGGACTGCCTCCATCACAATGTGTGGACCGCCGCAGCATCGCCGGAGGAGAGGCGGCCGGTGATGGTGTGGATTCACGGTGGGAGCCTGAAGTCCGAGTCCGGATCGATCGGGGCCTATGGCGGCGCGGTCCTCGCCCGCAAGGGAGTGGTCGTGGTCACGATCAACTATCGCTTGGGCCCCTTTGGCTTTCTAGCCCATCCCGAGCTGACCCGCGAATCGGAGCACGCTTCGTCGGGCAATTACGGCGTCCTCGACCAGATCGCGGCCCTCGAGTGGTTGCAACGCAATATTGCGGCCTTTGGCGGCGACCCGGACAACGTGACGATCTTCGGCGAGTCGGCCGGCTCGTGGAGCGTCAACTTCTTGGTGGCCTCCCCACTCGCAGCCGGTCTTTTTCACCGAGCTATCGGCCAGAGCGGCGCCGGGTTCGGACCGATGACCCATCTCACCGAAAATCGTTCGGGGAGGGCGTCGGCTGAACAGACCGGACTCCTCCTGGCGGCCGAGCTGGGGACCGACGACGGGCCGGCATCCCTTGCAAAGATGCGGACCACGCCCGCTGAGGAGATCCTTGCGACCTTTCACGCCATGGAGGATTCGCGCACCGGACCCACCGTCGACGGCTGGGTTTTTCCTGCGTCGATCCAGTCGATATTCGAAAAGGGTCGCCAGAGCCGAGTTCCCGTGATTGTCGGATCGAATGCCGACGAGGGGTCGATCTATGTGGGCGAAGAAGCACCGGCGACGCTCGAGGAATTCCGCTCGCTCGCGGAACACAGTTTTGGCGATCACGCGGACGAGTTTCTGAAGGTCTACGCGGTCGAAAAAGACGCCGATGTGCGACCTGCCTATTCCGCCTTCATCGGTGATTCGTGGTTCGGTTGTCAGATGCGGACGTGGGCGCGCATGACTGCGGCCAGCGGGTCAAAGGCCTGGCTCTACCGCTTCACCCGCGTGCCCCCTATCGCCGATAGCGAGAACTACGGTTCACACCACGGTGCGGAAATCGTGTACGTCATCGGCAATTTCCATCTCGCGTCCTTCACCCCGCAGATCGAGGATCTGCGACTCGCGGAAACCATGTCGGGCTACTGGGTCAGATTCGCGACCGCCGGCGATCCGAACGGTGAGGGCCTTCCGGAATGGCCCGCCTATGATTTGGAAAACGAGGCGCATATGATCTTCGGTGACACGTTGAGCATCGGGAATCATCTGTTGGATGAGCAGTGCGATTTCTTCGATAGCATTTCTACCGCACAGCGCAGGGCGCGCTGAAGCGGATCGGAGCGTGTGTTCGTCTGGTATGCCGGCTATCGTGGTTGGCTGCTTCGAAATCTGAAGGCATGAGAGGTCGAGTCGTAGATTGATCCGTAGCGTCCGTGGAGGCCGAGCTATCTCGACCAACCCGCATCGGGGAGAAACAAGGTGATCGATGAGAACATCATTTTCGGGATCGTGGTAGGAATTGCCGCCACGGTCACGATGGACGTGTTGTCGAGCGTTGCCAGAAAAACCGGCCTCGTCGTGGGTGCCAAGGGTCAATGGGTCGGCCGGTGGTATCTCGGCATCGCCCGGGGCCGCTTCGTGCACCTGAACATCGCCGATGCCCCGGAACGGACCGGCGAGCTTCGGGCCGCGCAGGTCGGGCACTACGTGATAGGGATCGTATTGGCGGTGTTTTATGTCGCCGGCGCCCGTTGGCTGGGCGTTTCGCCCGACGGTTTTCTCGTCGCGCTCGGCTACGGAATCGCCACCACCGTCTTCCCCTGGCTCCTGGTGTACCCGGCCTTTGGATTCGGACCGTTCGGCATCAAGGGTCCACCGGAATTGAAGCTTTTCTCCACGAGCCTCGTGAACCACCTCTTCTACGGTTTCGGGATCTGGTGGAGCGCGAAGCTGCTGACGCTTCCCTGAGTGCTTGGGGCAGACACTCGATGCACCTGTGAGAAGAACGGCGTCTAGGTGACTCCGATGCTGCTCGCCATTTCGGCTTTCAGCAGGCGCTGGTGCTCGAGCTCTTCTTCGGCGAGGTGTTCGAGGATCTCCACCGCCTGAGGGTCGGAGATGTAATCCATGGCCTGGCGAAAGTAGGCTTCCGCGCGCTCCTCGGCGCCGAGAGCCAGCGCATACGCCTGTTCGAGAGTGAAAGATGGGCCGACCTTGTCGAAGTCGGGCACCTCCACCTCCCATGGCGCGGCATCGGTGTAGCGTGACGGACGATCGCCGAACAGCTCCCGCCGCCGTTCTTCAATCTGGCTGTCGTGCGCACTCTCGAGCCGCGCCATCCGTTCGAAAAACTCGGCTGCGCTGGGGCTGTTCTCTTCTGCCCAGGTGGCCAGCTGCTCGTAGGTCTCTGCAGCTTCCCGTTCAAAGAAACACGCGAGGTCGAGAACATCCATCGCGTCGAGCTTGGAAAAATCGAATTCAACACCCATGAGTCACTCCTTGCACGAATAACGTTCTCGGTCGCTTCCGTAATCCAACGGCATGCCGCCGGAAGGCGTTCAACGGGCTCAGGCCCTCGTGGTGCTACCCTCCTTTCATGAGGTCGTCGCTCGCCATGCCTCTCGCTGCCGCCGTCGTATTGGCTTCGGCTGCCGCTGCACAGTTCGTTGCACTCGACGCGAGCGATGCGGTCACGTTCTACGTGGCCGGGGTTCCCAGCGGCGAGGCGCATCCAGACGCCGAGCTTGCGCGATGGGCATTGGATGCGTGGTCCAATGCAACCGACGGTGCCTTGAGTTTCGTCGAGACCGAAAAAGCGAGCGACGCCGCCATCCGCATCTACTGGGCCGGACCGGGCAGCGCGAAGTACGGAGAGATGCTCGCGATCGAGGTCGACGGAAAACCCGGCGCCATGATTTTTGTCAACACCGCCACAGAAGAACTCGGAGAGGATATCCACGCACGTGCCCAGCGCGACAGACTTTTCCGTGACACCGTCGTGTATCTGACCTGCGTCCACGAGCTAGGTCATTCGGTCGGACTGACCCACACCGACAGGTTCGAGGACATCATGTACTCGTTCCAGCACGGTGGTGACATTCAGCGGTATTTCCTGCGCTACCGCAAGCAGCTGATGGATCGCGGTGATTTGCGGAGGCTCTCGCCGTTCTCGAACAACGATCTCGCCCGACTTCGCGAGCTGTACTGAAGGTGGCACGGCGATCCGCCGATACGCGGAACGCGACAGACAGATACGCGGCAGTCACCAGGTGTGCTATACGGAAGGCGAGCAAGGAAGGACCCGGCATTGCCCTTTGATTACTACCGAAAGCTGACTCCGAACCAGCGCAGGACCTATCGCGAGAGCAATCGAATTGCCCACGTGGAGTTGGGTGATCCGACGAAGCTCCGAGCCGCGGTAACTGGGTTGCGGGAAGCGCTGTCGAACGGTGATCGGCGTCGAGTGCAGCGGGCCTGCGTGGCTGTGGCCCGGGGAGTTTGCGATGACCTGGGCATCAGCCGCGTGCGGGTGAGGGTGGGCGGTCGTCGACCCATGGACACCGACGGCGGAGAGCTCTTTGGCCGGTGCTCCTGGGACGAAGAGGAGACCGAGGGCGCGCTCGTGGAGGTGTGGATGCGCACGGCAAAAAGGGGTCAGGTGGTGGCTTTCAAGACGATGCTTCGCACTCTGGTCCACGAGCTCTGCCACCACCTGGACTACGAGCTGCACGGTCTGGACAACACCTTCCACACGGAGGGCTTCTTTCGACGGGAGTCGTCAATCATGCGCCAACTCGTCGACCTGGCCGCCGCCCCCGAACCGGATCCGAAACCAGAGCCGGGACCAAAGCCTGACCCTGAGCCGGGACCCGATCACCAGCTCGGCTTCGACTTCTGAAACCGCCTTGGGGTGAAAATCGCCGGAGCCATTCCCGGCTTCAGAAACTCGGCGTCAACACAACCCGCGCTAGGGGACCGGGAAAATAAACGCGACGCCGTTCTCGTGGCTGTTTTCGGGGACATGGCTTTGGCCCTCAGCAACCTCGAACTTCCAGCGAAAATCGTCGGGCGCAATGGATTCGAGAAGCTCAAGGTAAGCCGGCATGAAATCGGTGGTCTTGACGGAGTCGGATTCCCCGTGGTTCATGAAGAGCACTTTCGGGAAGCTCTCGCGAGCGTTGAAGAGGTCGATAGTCGACTCGCGGATCAGAGGCCAATCCCAGCCGATCATCGGACTGCTCGCGAGAAAGGCGTCGAAAGCGTCGGGGGCCCGACACATCGCGTAGAGCGTAAAGAGGCCGCTGTTGGATTGGCCCGAAAGAACGTGGTAGCCGTTGCTCGGGTAGTTCTCGTCGATGTAGGGGAGGAGCTCTGCGACCAGAAACTCGAGAAACCGTTCGCCCCCACCGCCGGGATTCGGTTCCTTGCGCACGGGATTGGGAAACATGTCGCGCGTGCGATTGACATTCTCGACGCCGACGATGACGAGGTCGGGTTGCTTCGCGAGCATCTGCTCGATGGCTGACTGAGCGAAGGTGTTCTCTCCGTCGAGCAGGACGACGACCGGATACCTCGCGTCCTGCAACCGTTGGGCGGGCAACACGATGTTGATCGGGCGATCCTCACCCAGGATTTCGGAATGCAGGACGACCGGCTTTGTCTCGAGATTCGTTTCGGCAAGCGCTCCCTGGGCGAAGAGCACGAGCAGCGTGACGCACAGGCGAGATGGTTTCAAGGCTTCGGCCTCCTTCTCCTGGCCCCATTGGTGAGGAACTACGGCGGACCTCACACGGGGTTTTCGGCACCCGTTCGTCGAAGCTGATTCTGGCGTCATCGCGTACTTCAAAACATCGCGATGATGACGACGTCACTCGAATGGAGTGGACTCTGACGTCACGTTACGCGGCGCGGAGATTCTTCCTGTTCGCCGTCATCGTAGTGACCGCGGGATGCTCACCACAGGACGATGCGTCGGATCTCCTGTCGGGGAGCCGAGTCGAGAGCTGCCGGTCAGATCATCTCAGCGATCAGCTCGGCCGCCCGCCGGCCTCCGTCGACCGGGATCGATGCGACGGAGCTGCGCGCCTGAAGCGTCTCGAAGGCCTGATCGGCGAGGTCCTGAGCGCTCGTTTCAGACAGACACATGCGGACACCTGCTCGATGTCGCTCGAGGCGCTCCGCGACCATCGCCTGCTCGAAGTGACCCTCGATCGGGAAGTAGATGAACGGGCGCTTCAGCGCGGTCAGTTCGAGGGTGGTGGTGCCTCCACCCTGGACGATGGCCAGGTCACAGGCTGCAAAGTGCTCGTAGAGGTCGGGGACGTAACCGCGGATCTCGACGCCCGCCGGCACATCGAGCGCTTCGGCCGCGAGACGCGGGCCGCACACGAGCAGCATCCTGAGACCAGCCAGCCGCTCTCGAAGGTGGGCAAAGGACTGCCCGCAGAGAGTCAGCAGTTCCCTGCCGATGGCGGTTCCGCCGATCGAGCACACGATCAACGGACGATTGCCGTAGCCGAGCCGGGCACGGATGCCTGAGCGGTCCTGCAGATCGGCCGGATCGAAGGGCAACACGTAGCCGACAAACTCGCACATCTCCCGGGCCCATTCGCGCCGGTTCGGGAGCAGGGGACCGAAAGGCTTATCAGCGACGTCCGCCTCTTCGCCGATGAACAGCGCCCGATCGTGGACAGGTCTTCGCCCTTGCTTGAAATCATTCGACCAGATGCGGTTCCACATATAGATGCCCAGCCACTCCATCGGGTTGCGAGTCATCGAGTCGAGCCCGATGAAGTCGTAAATCATGACGTACGGGCATCTTTTGAGCTCTGGCTGTTTCATGAAACCGACGTTCAGCTCGTAGGTCTCGTCGCCGACGACCAGATCGAAATGCTCTTCGGCGGTGATCCGGTCGAATGTTTCGACGTTCTGGCGCCAATCTTTGCTCGCCTTCATGAGGTATTTGAGCAGGTTCAGCTGGCCGCCTCGAGCGGCCTCCTCAGCCGGCTCGTTGTCGTTGGCATAGCCGGCCGCCTCGGGGTGAAGCCGTTCTCCAGCCTCTTCGATGAGCGCTGTCGCAGGATCCGCCGCGATCCATGAGAGCTCGACATCCACGCGGGCGGCGCGCAGTTCGCGCGCGATGACGAGGTCGCGCTTGATGTGGCCGAGACCCAGCGATCCACTGATGTAGAGAATCTTGCTCGCCATCTGGACCTCCCTCAGCGGTGCCCAGGGGTTCGCCATACTTCGATCTGTGATGTCTTGCCCGCAGTTTAGCAGTATGGTGGCGAAAATTTCAGGTTCACGATGGCGCGTCAGGCAAGGGCTTTCCAAGGGAGCCACGATCACAAGTGTCGAGGTGTCATCTCCGACGAGATCGCGGAACAAAAAGCCAGTGTGATTGTGGCACCCACGCAGCGCAGCACTGTGCAACGTGGCACCCGTGGCCACCCGAGAACAGGCGCCTACGAGGACGTGCGCTGCATCTCGTGCTTGACCGTGCGTTCGATGGCCCAAACGATGTTGTCGGTGAGCTGGGTGAGCTCGAAGACCGACTTGATCAGGGCCTTGAGGGCGAACAGCCGCACGTTCGAAGCGGCATCGAGATTGATGACCTCCATCGACCAGTTGGGGTAGAAGCGCTCGACCCCTTCCTCGCTGCTGAGCATCAACAGGTCGGTGTGGCGGCCGTCCGCTTCAATCTTGGCGAAAACCTCGTCGATCGCCTCCGCTGGTCCCTCGAGCACCTGGTAGAACAGGCCGCCCGAGGCCATGAGGAAGCCGGTCATGCCGAGGCGCTCGTTATTGGCGCGCGACTGCACGCCGATCGCCTCGATGTCGGCCTCGGAGTGCGCCTTCTCGAAGCGGCTGACGTACTTGATTCTTTTGACCATTGGCAGATCCTATGTGTGTTCGCTATCGCAGTCAATCGAGGACCCCCTCCAACGGAAATGGTCGGTGAGATCAAAGCAGCCGTGACCCAGCTAGATAGGTGGCGCCGCTCACTGTCGCGCAGAGTACCGTACCCCAGGCCAGGTCGACGAGGGCGACCGTCAGTGGGAACCCGCGCAGGGTCGCGAGGTTGGTGAGGTCGTAGGCAGCGTAGGTGACCAGGCCGAAGAGCGCTCCCAACATGAGTGCCTGAGCCATGCTCCGTCCTTCGATTGCCGGCCACGCAACCAGCACCACGATGCCGCAGACGAAGATCACGTAGAAGGCGATGGCGGCCGCCCAGTTGACGTCGGACCGCATCAGGTGTCCCATCTGCGCCTTGTAGAACGATCGCGCGACCACGCCGAGCCACAGCAGATCGATGACCAGAAAGGTTGCGAGAGCGACGGCGTAAAGCTTGAAAAACACGGTCCAGGTCATCGGTTCCTCCTGCGTCCGGCATGTGCGCACACCTGTGGAATCGCAGGCGGGCGGCGAAAATTTCAGATTGGGCGACGGCGCCCCTTCGCGTTACGACAATCATGTGCCCGCGAACGTGGCAGCGGGATGAAGTTGTCATCAATGGTGCGCGTGCGACAATGCGGGCGTGGCCTTCTTGGGCGCGTCACTCGACTGGCTCGCCAGGAGACCCGGGCGGGCGTTCCTGATCATCTTCGGACTGTCGTTCGCCGTCCAGGGTTTCTTTCTGACCAAGGTCGACGAGCGGCATGTTCGTCCCAATACCCGATGGGAAGTTCAAGCGGTCGCGTTTTCCCTGGCCGAGACCGGGCGCTTCGCCGATCCCTACGCGCTCCCCACCGGGCCCACCGCGCACGTGGCTCCGATTCCTCCTGCCATTTCAGCACTGATCTTCAAGGTGTTCGGACTGACGCGTGCGGGCGGATACGCGGATTGGCTGCTGCGAATGGTGGTTTCAGCCGCGGTGTGGGGGATCTTGCCGTGGTTGGCCGGACGGGTCGGATTGGGCGCCCGCGCCGGATTGATCGCTGGCGTTGTCGGCGCTCTGTTCCCGAGCTGGCCCAGCCATGGCACGGCGCTCACGGCCCTGGCGATGGGCCTGCTCACGGTCGCGTTCCTCGAGCGGTGGAGTGGGAGAGGCCGCGGATGGCGGAGCGTCATACTCGTGGGCCTCGCCTGCGGGGCCGCATGTCACATACAGCCCGTTCTTTTGTCGGTAGTCTGTGGCTGGATCCTCTTCGAGCTGGCGTGGAACGGGACGCGACCGAAATCGGCGTCGACGGCGTTGATCGCTCTGGGATTTGTCCTCGCCTGCCTGCCGTGGGCGTGGCGTAACTACCGCACATTCGACGCCGTTTTTTTCATTCGCAGCAATCTGGGTCTCGAGCTACGTATGGGCCACCACCAGGGTGCCACCGCGGCGATGTTCCAGATGGACGGGCCAGGGGAGCTGCTGCACCCGCGCCTCTTGGAGTCCGAGGCGAAAAAGGTCCAGGAG
The DNA here is from genome assembly GCA_041560205.1 of Candidatus Sulfomarinibacter sp. Taxonomy (GTDB): domain Bacteria; phylum Acidobacteriota; class Thermoanaerobaculia; order Thermoanaerobaculales; family Sulfomarinibacteraceae; genus Sulfomarinibacter. The sequence goes on along the minus strand of JBFFBV010000061.1, from coordinate 6,347 downwards.
TGGGGTGAGATCACCTACATGCGGCGAGCGGGTGGCGAAGCTCTGGATTGGATCCGGACCCACCCGTTGAGCTCTGCCAAGCTCGTTGGAGCTCGCGTCGCGCTCTGGTGGCTGGGTCCGTTCCGCGACCCGCCGATGGCGATATTCATCACCCTGCTTTCCGCGCTCGCGGTGGTTGGCGCATGGCGGTCGTGGTCTGCCCTTTCAGTCCCGCAGCGAGCGGCGGTGCTGATGCCACTGCTGACATATCCGCTCATCTACTACGTCGTGGCCTATATGCCTGCCTACCGGGGACCGATCAACTGGCTCTATCTGCTGCTGGCGGCGGCGGCGGTCGATAGCTGGTTGGACTGAGGGCGCCACCGATCACGTCGTCGCGTCGAGACCCAAAGCAATCGGACCTGTCGGCCGCGAGATGCTGATGAATGGCAGTCAGACTGAAAGTCCTGAATCGTCCTGTCAAGGTGCCGTGATGAGATGGAGCCCCGAGTCTTGATCCGGTGTCGGCGGCAATAGTGCCGTGCCAAAAGTTGTTCTCCGTGTCGTTGTCGTGGGACGCGACGAACGTGGAACAGGTTTGCTGCGAGGGTTTCGTCCTCAGAAGCAACGCTCTCCGGCAGCACAGAAAACAACGCGAGGAGACACGCCATGAACTCTCCAATTCCCGGACTCCACCACGTCACCGCGATCGCCGGTGACCCGCAGACAAACGTCGACTTCTACGTCGGCGTGCTCGGGCTGCGGTTGATCAAAAAGACCGTCAACTTCGACGACCCGTCGACCTACCACCTCTACTACGGCGACGGCGTCGGAAGCCCAGGGACGGTCATGACCTTTTTCCCGTGGCCTGGCGTCCGTCGAGGATCCCTCGGCTCCGGCCAGACTTCGACCACGGCCTTTGCCGTGCCCGAAGACTCCCTCGGATTCTGGCGTCAGCGACTCGAGGAATCGCTCGTGCCTGCCGAAGACATCGAGCGTTTCGAGGTCCCCGGGCTCGCGTTTGCCGATCCAGACGGACTGCGGCTCGAGCTGCTGGCCAGCGCCGGGAAGGCCGGCGGCCGCAAGCCGTGGGACGGTTCATCGGTGACGGCGGAGCACGCGATCCGCGGCTTCGACGGCGTCACGCTGCTCTATGCGGACACCGACGCGACGGAACACCTGCTGGTCGACACCATGGGATTCCGCAAGGTGGCGGTTGACGGACAGCGTGTCCGCTATGAGTCGGGCGACGGGGGCTCCGGGACCTTCGTGGACCTGCTTCACGATCCGAACACGGTTCCCGGAAGCGTGGCAGGCGGCTCGGTCCATCACATTGCCTTCCGCATGACAGATGACGATGCGCAGGCCGAGTGGCAGCATCGCCTGTTCGAGGCAGGGCATCCGACCACCGAGGTCAAGGACCGGATGTACTTCCATTCAATCTACTTCAGGGAGCCCGGCGGCGTCCTCTTCGAGCTGGCCACTGACAACCCCGGCTTCGCAGCCGATGAATCGGTGGAGGAGCTGGGCACTGCACTGCGCCTTCCGCCCTGGTTCGAGAGCATGCGCGGGCGCATCGAACAAGCGCTTCCGTCTCTCGAAGAAGCTCGGGACAGAAAACCCGGGGAGGCGGCGTGACGAAATCGTCGCGCCCGCTCAGGTCGATTCACGCCGACGGACGAATCGCGCGCGCCGGCGTCGCTCTCCAGGACGCTCGGAGGGCCTTGATCCTCGTCCACGGTCGGGGAGCGACTCCGGAATCGATCCTGAACCTCGCCGACGGGCTGCCGAGCGATCTCGACTTCGCGCTCGTGGCGCCCGGAGCGTCGGAATCGACCGCACATCCCCGAAGCTGGTATCCCAACAGCTTCCTCGCCCCGATCGAGGCGAACGAGCCCGGCCTTTCGTCGGGGCTCGCGAAAATCGAGGACGCGGTGGTGGAGCTGGGAGAGCACGGGATCGAAGCCGAGGACATCATCCTGCTGGGGTTTTCCCAGGGCGCCTGCCTCGCCACCGAGTTCGCCGCCCGCCGAGCACGGCGGTGGGGCGGCGTGGCGGCCCTGACCGGTGGTTTGGTCGGCGACGGTGACGCACCGCGCGACTACGCGGGCGCCTTCCAGGGCACACCGGTCTTGCTCGGCTGCTCTGATCGCGACCCCCACGTTCCCCTGTGGAGGGTGGAGGAGACGGAGGAGGTCCTTCGCCGAATGGGTGCGCAGGTCGAAAAGCGAATCTATCCCGGATTGCCCCATACGGTCATCCGCGATGAGCTCGACTGGGTGGAGAGCACGATGCGACTCCTCGCGAATCCACACCACGGGGTTTCGACTGCGGTCAGAGCTCATTCCGGTTGAGATTGTGCTGCTCCCCGGCAACGGCTTGAAGAGCACCGAATCGTCGTTTCAAAGCGGAATCGGCAGGGAATCTGCGAGTCCCCGGGGAAGCGTCAGCTCGGGCGCTCGAGGGGAAAGGTGTCGAGGGTGCGACACCAGAGCGAGCCGCCCATGCGGCCGACGGCCTGCAGTCGTTCGGGCAGCACGCGGCCGTCGGAGGGGTCTCGCAATGCGGGGTCAATGTGCATCAGCACCACGCGGCCGACGACCAGTGAGCCGGCCCCGCCCGCTTCCCCGTAGGTGCGAATCTCCTCGAGCGTGCACTCCAGCCCGACCGGCGATTCGGCCACCAGCGGCGCCTTGATCCGCTCGGCCGCCACTGGCGTCAGCCCCGAATGCTCGAACTCGCTTTCACCGTAGGGCAGCGGCGCCGCGCAGCTGTTGACCCGTTCGGCAATCTCCTCGGTCACCACCGACACGCTGAACTCGCCAACCTGCTCGACATTTCTCAGCGTGTCCTTCTTGGACCCGGTGCGCCCCACCCGATGCGGAGCGAAGGCGAGAAACGGCGGGTTCGACGACACGATGGTGAAGAAAGAGAAAGGCGCCAGGTTGGGGACACCGTCGGGGTCGACCGTTGCCACCAGCGCGATTGGCCGCGGGATGACCACCTCGGTCAGCCGCCGGTAGCCGTCCACCCACGACGTCGTCGCGGTGTCGATCATGTCACGCTTCAGATCGCCCATGGTGCCCTCGATTCTGCACCGATCGTTGGTTCCGGTATACAGGGTGACACATCCACAATTGTTGTGTGGTGGACTCTCGATCCTGGCACTCCACAAGAAAGAAGCCCAGGCTGAAAAGCCTGGGCCCCGAAGAGCTCAGCGCCCGGGGACGGGAGCCGTCCCTGGAAATCAGGTGAGATCGTAGCGGTCGAGGTTCATGACCTTGTCCCAGGCAGCCACGAAATCACGCACGAACTTCTCTTGCGCGTCCTCACATGCGTAGACTTCCGCGAGGGCCCGCAGCTGCGAGTTCGAACCGAAGACGAGATCGACGCGGGTGCCGGTCCACTTGACGTCGCCCGACGCACGATCGCGTCCCTCGAAGCTGCCGTCCGCGGCCTCCTTCCACTCGGTGCCCATGTCCAGCAGGTTGGCGAAGAAGTCGTTGCTCAGGGTTCCCGCCCGGTCGGTGAGGACGCCGTGCTTTGACTGGCCGTGGTTGGCATCGAGGGCGCGCAGGCCGCCGACGAGGACCGTCATCTCGGGAGCGGTCAGGGTCAGCAGCTGCGCGCGATCCACGAGCAGATGCTCCGCCGGAAGGCTGAATCCGTCGGCGAGATAGTTGCGGAAGCCGTCTGCTTTGAGCTCGAGCACCGCGAAGGAGTCGACGTCGGTCTGCTCCTGCGACGCGTCCGTACGTCCCGGCGTGAAGGGAACGTCGACCTCGACGCCGGCGTTCTTCGCGGCCTGCTCGACGGCGGCGCAGCCGGCGAGGACGATCAGGTCGGCGAGAGAGACCTTCTTGCCGCCGGACTGGGCGTCGTTGAACGCCCTCTGGATCCCTTCGAGAGCTTCGAGGACCTTGGCGAGCTGAGCCGGCTGGTTCACCGCCCAGTCCTTCTGTGGCGCGAGGCGGATGCGCGCCCCGTTCGCCCCTCCGCGCTTGTCCGAACCGCGGAAGCTCGAGGCCGAGGCCCAGGCGGTCGAGACCAGCTCCGAGATCGACAGGCCCGAGTCGAGGATCTGGGCCTTGAGGGAGGCGATGTCGTCCGCCCCGATCAGCTCGTGATCCACCGCGGGGACGGGATCCTGCCACAGCAGCTCCTCGCCCGGAACCTCGGGGCCGAGATAGCGCGAGATCGGCCCCATGTCGCGGTGGGTCAGCTTGAACCACGCCCTGGCGAAGGCGTCGGCGAACTCGTCAGGGTTGGCGTGGAAGCGGCGCGAGATCTTCTCGTAGACCGGGTCCATCCGCATCGCCATGTCCGCGGTGGTCATCATCGGCCGGTATTTCTTTGACGGATCGTGCGCCCCCAGGACCATGTCATTCTCAGCGACGTCCTTGGCGTACCACTGCCAGTGGCCGCCGGGGCCCTTCGCGCACTCCCACTCGTAGCCGAAGAGTACATCGAAATAGCCCATGTCCCATTGGGTCGGGTTCGGCGTCCACGCGCCTTCGAAGCCGCTGGTGATGGTGTCATCCCCCATGCCGCTGCCGAAGCGGTTCTTCCAGCCGAATCCCTGCGCCTCGATGGGGGCGCCCTCGGGTTCGCGATCGAGGTGCTCCCCATCGGGGCCGGCCCCATGGCCCTTGCCGAAGGTGTGGCCGCCGGCGGTGAGCGCGACGGTCTCCTCGTCGTTCATGGCCATGCGCGCGAAGGTCTCGCGGATGTCCCGGCCTGCTGCGACCGGGTCCGGCTCGGCGTTCGGACCCTCGGGGTTGACGTAGATCAGGCCCATCTGCACGGCGCCGTAGGGGTTTTCGAGCACGCGGTCGCCGCTGTAGCGCTGGTCTCCGAGCCACTCGGTCTCGGTACCCCAGTCAATGTCCTGTTCCGGCTCCCAGATGTCCTGGCGCCCGCCGGCAAAGCCGAAGGTCTTGAAGCCCATCGACTCCAGGGCGCAGTTGCCGGCGAGGATCATCAGGTCGGCCCAGGAGATCTTGCTGCCGTACTTCTGCTTGATCGGCCACAGCAGGCGCCGCGCCTTGTCGAGGTTGGCGTTGTCGGGCCAGCTGTTGAGGGGTGCGAAGCGCAGGGTGCCGGAAGAGGCGCCGCCACGACCGTCCTGGATGCGATAGGTGCCTGCGCTGTGCCACGCCATGCGGATGAACAGCCCCCCGTAGTGACCGTAATCCGCCGGCCACCAGTCCTGCGAGTCGGTCATCAATGCGTAGAGGTCTTGCTTGACGGCCTCCAAGTCGAGGCTTTTAAACTCCTCCGCGTAGTTGAATTTCTCGCCCATCGGATCCCCTGCGGGCGGGTTCTGGTGGAGAATTTTCAGATTGAGCTGGTCCGGCCACCAGTCTCGGTTGGTCGTTGCTCTTCTCGATTGTCCACCTGTCACCGGGCACTTGCTGGCATCGTCTGACATGGTTCCTCTCCTTATGTTTGGTTGTTTGGATCGCGAGCTGTCGCTCGGCGGGTGTCGCTGCCGCCGCGCCGGTGCGGGGCGCGCGGAACGGGATCGGTCGCCTCGCTGGTCGCCGACCCGTCCCGGGGTTGGGCACGACACTCGGGACAGCAGCCCCAGTAGATCACTTCAGCCTCGTCAATCTGGTAGCCCGAGTCGTCGGCAGGGGTCAGGCACGGCGCAGCGCCCACTGCGCAGTCGACGTCCACCATGTGGCCGCAGGCGCGGCAGATCAGGTGATGATGGTTGTCGCCCGCCCGGTCCTCGTATCGCGCCGGCGACCCGGCAGGCTGGATGCGCCGGACGAGGCCCTTGTCGGCAAGGACGGCGAGGGCGTCGTAGACCGCCTGGCGGGAGATGACGCCGATGTCGGCCCGTACGGCTTTGGCGACGTCATCCGCGGTCCCGTGCGGCTGGCGCGACACCGCTGCCAAGACGGCCAGGCGTTGAGCCGTGACCTGGACACCGTTTCGGCGGAGCAAACCGGCTGCGTCGTGACACACGACCGCTAGGATAGCCAAATTCAAGACTTTGTCAAGAATCAGATAATATCTAAATAGGTACGACAGCGATTCCATCGCCGGCGCCGCCAGGCCTGACGCGGAGACCGCATCGGTGGGCGGCCGAACAATTGCATCGAGGATGCGGTCGGTGGCGGCCATGATGAGTGCAAGATTGGGGTTGGCCGAAATGATCTCGCGGGTTTCGCCGGGCTTGATCCCGGCGAAGATGACATTGACGACGAGCGGCAGAACCGCGACGAGACCGGCTCCCTTGACGGTGGCGCTCAGCAGCGATTTTTCAGGGTCAGGCAGGTTCGGCCTTCGAAGGGTGGAACGATCGGCTGGGGAGTCGTTCCTTTGGTGGTTTTCTTCATGATGGCGCGCTCTTTCGCGTT
>JBFFBV010000060.1:0-26302 GCA_041560205.1 Candidatus Sulfomarinibacter sp. | reverse complement strand
GGGGGGGGGCGCTGCCCGACCCCGCGCTTTCAATCACTCTCCAAGCAGGAAGGTTTCCAGGAACAGCGCCATGGCGTCCGCCAGATAATCGCGGTTCGACTTCTTGCGGAAACCGTGGCCCTCGTCCTTGGCCAGCAGGTACCACACCGTGCCTCCGTTTTCACGAACCGCAGCGACGATCTGCTCGCTCTCGCTGGCGGGCACTCGCGGATCGTTGAGACCCTGCACCACGAAGAGGGGCTTGGTGATCTTGTCGACGCTGCTGAGCGGCGAGATGGCTTCGAGGTGCTTGCGCATCTCCGGGTCCCGCTCGTCGCCGTACTCGACGCGCCGCAGGTCCCGCCGGTACTCCTGGGTGTTTTCGAGGAAGGTCACGAAGCTCGAGATGCCGACATAGTCGATGCCGGCGCGAAGCCGGTCGTTGTAGTGAACCATCGAGGCGAGCACCATATATCCCCCGTAGGACCCGCCAGTCACCCCGACCCGGCTCGAGTCGAGCTCTGGACGGGTCTCGATCCAGTCGAGAAGGGCGCCGATATCCTTGACCGAGTTTTCGCGCTTGAAGCCGTTGTCGAGCTCGAGGTAGCTCTTCCCGTAGCCGGCCGATCCGCGCACGTTGGGCGCCAGGACCGCGATCCCGAGCTCACTCGCCGCATACTGAAGCATCGACGAAAAGGTCGGCCGCTCCTGAGCCTCCGGCCCGCCGTGAATTTCGATCAAGACGGGGAAGGGTCCTTCTCCTTTGGGTCGGTAGTAGAACGCAGGGATCGTCCGCGGCTTGCCGTCGACCTCGTCAAAGGTCGGGTATCGAATCAGCGTGGCATCGACGAAGCTTTCAGGGTTGAGCCCGCCGATCTCCGAATAGGTCCAGCGAACGAGCTCCTTGGTCTTCATGTCGATCGAGTACACGTCGCCCGGGCTCGTCGGGGTGTTGATCACCAGCCCGAGCATGGACCCGTCCGGACTGAACTCGAGGCCGCCGACGACTCCTTTCGGAATCGCCGGGATCTCGATATCTCTCATCGTCTCGAGGTTCATGACGTGCAGCCGATCGATGGCGTCGGCGTTGACGATGACTGCGAGCACGGAACCGTCGGGCGAGGCCGCGATCGATTCGACGTCCCATTCGAGATCCTCGCGAAGGTTGGTGATCTCACCCGAGGAGAAATCGTGGTACTTGAGGCTCTGGAACTCGCCCTCCTCGTCCGATGAGAAGTACATCCCCTTGCCGTCTGCCGACCAGGTGGCATCACCGTAGGCGACCCGTTTGCCCTCGGTGTACAGAGGTGTCAGCTCGGTGCTTTCCATCTCGAAGAGGTGCGGATACATCTCGTTGGCGGAAACGTAGCGCACGACCAGGAGTCTGGTGTCATCGGGTGACCAGTCGGCGGCCATCCAGGCCCCGCCCTTTTCCAGGATCGGATGGCTCACACCGGGCTCCTTCATGGACATCAGGTGGATGTCCATGTCGCGCCCGTTCCGGCGGGTCGTGGTGTAGACGAAGCGATCACCCGCGTTGGACCATGTGGAACCCATGTTCCGCGATGTGCCGTCGGTCAGCATCTGATAGCTGCCGTCCTCCAGATCGAAGCTGAAGATCTGGTAGAACTCAGAGCCTCCCACGTCGCGACCGAAAAGCAGTGTGTCGTGCTTCGGGTTGACCGCAGCTCCCCCCACAGGCTCCTCGAAGAAGGTCAGCTGGCGCCTCGCACCGCCCGGCGCGGACACCAGATGGAGCTGCGCGGTGTCCCCGAATCGAGTCGCGATGATGATGCCGCTGCCGTCCGGCAACCAGCCGGCGAGACCCGCCGAACGGGTGTTTCGGTACTGATTGAGTCGTTGGCTGACGCGCTCGGGGATCTCGGGGATGCCGTCGATCACGAGATTCCCCTTTTCGACCTTTTCGGCCGCGAAGGCCGTCCCACCGAACGCCGAGATCAGACCGATGATGCAAACGAAGACGCGAAGAACCGGAGTTTTCATTCCTTCACCTCCTATGCGTGCCAGGATAGCCGATTACCTGATCGCCTCGAAGGTCGAACACGAGCAGATCTCATGACGTCCATGAATCTTCCTCATGGCACATCGAGCCGTGTGATTGCCGCATCGGCGGAGGTAGACTGGCGGCAATGGGGATTCGCAAGTCTTCACTCCGTCGCCGTGCCGAGCACAGTCACGGCAGCCGAGTTGCGTACGATGCACGCCACGTGTCGGTGCCGAGCTTTGCGGAGAGGATCACCTCGTTCGTCGTTCCAGGAGGTCGTTTCGGTGCACGGCAGCTTCGTCGTGAGCTCGAGGATTTCCCGCTTCCGGATCTCCTGGCTCCAAGCGCAGAAACCGATGCCGACCCCGATCGCCTGACCCACCTGCTCGATCTCGCCTTTCTCGGCCGCGCAAGCGCGGGCGAGATCGAAAGCGAGCTCGACTCGATGACAGCGGGCCGGACTCCGTGGCAGCCCGAAAACTTCGTCAACGACCTCTTTCTCTCCGAGCTCGTCAGCGCGAATCGCGCCATCGAAGTCTGCGGCAACCGCTTCCTTGCCCACGCCGGCTTCGTCGAACGCGTCCTTTCGACTCCACCCGGCGACCTCGCGACGATCCGATATCGCCAAGCCATCCTCAGAGAGCTCGAGAACGCTCCTCCCCTGGCCGAGGCCGTTGAGGAGCTGCTTGATCGGCTCTACCGTCTGACCACCCTTCTGCGGGCCTCACGCGACGACGCTCGGCTCGAGCCCATCCGTTTCCGCTTCGACGTGCTCGACGCCTTTCGATCGGTGGTGCATCACATGGCGGAGGCCTTCGAGGGCGCCACTTCGGGCCTCCAGAGACTTCGGGACGCGGGGGAAGAGATCCAGGGATCCGAGGCCTTCGGCCGGCTGGAGGCGCTTCTCGACCACCACCAGAAAATGGCGACCCTCAGCCTCGAGGCCTTGATCGGGGCCGACGGCCGACTCAGACACATCGAGATTCGGGGCCTCAAAGAGGCCAAGGGCAATCCCTACTATCGGCGGCCTCTCCGTCGCTGGTGGGACCGGATGCGGATTTTCTACCGGCGCTACGATCTCGGGTCCGAGGAGCTCGTCGAACGCCTGGTGATGGGAGTCTGGCACGAGATGTTGCCGGCCGTGGCCCGATCGGTGCAGCTCATCTGCCACCTCGAGCTCTACACCGTCGCCAGGTCATTCGCGCACGACGCGAGGTCTCGCGGCCTCGACGTCTGTCTGCCGACGATCGAGCCCGGCGCAGCGTTGGAGATCGAAGCCTTGTTCAATCCCCTGCTCCTCTCCCTGATGGATCAGCCGGTGCCGACGGACCTGCGGATGGAGGCTGCCTCACCGATCCACCTCGTCACCGGGCCGAACTCGGGCGGCAAGACCCGCCTCCTGCAGGCGGTCGGCATCGCCCAGGTCCTCGGCCACTGCGGCCTCTACGCGCCCTGCGCCCGAGCCCGGATGCCGTTGGCCGCAGGCCTCTTCGCCTCCATCGTCGAGCTCGACCGCGCCGACCAGCCCGAAGGCCGGCTCGGCACCGAGTTGGTGCGCCTTCGCAATCTCTTCGAGAGCGTCCCGACCGGCTCCCTGGTCCTGCTCGACGAGCTCTGTTCAGGGACCAACCCGTCCGAGGCCATCGAAATCGTCGACATGGTCCTGCGCCTCCTGCGGCAGATCCAGCCTTTTGCCCTGGTCACGACGCATTTCCTGGACTTCGCACACGAGCTGCACAAACAGCACTCGTCCGACGGCCTCGCCTTTCTGCAGGCAGAGATCGACGAAAAGCGGGGGGCAACCTTTCGCTTCATTCCCGGAGTCGCTTCGACCTCACTCGCCGTGGGAACCGCGCAACGACTCGGGGTCACCTTCGACGAGCTGGAGAATCTCCTCGAGCAAAGACTCCGGAGCGACGGCAGTGGTGCATCAGAGCAGGTCGACGAGCTGCCGGCCGGCGATGAGCACGAATAGCAGGAGCGCGAGAGCGAGAATCGCGGTTGCCGCCATACCATTCTTCAGATTTCCCACCAGCTCGCGTCTCGAATTGAGCCACAGCAGAGTACCCGCCAACAACGGCATGAAGAGACCACCGGTCAGGGTGTAGACCTTGATCACCCAGATCGGTCGGCCGAGAAAGAGCAGAGCCATCGGCGGCACCGCGAGATAGACGAGAAATCCGCGGTAGGCCAGACCCTTGGTGTCGACGTCGGTTTCGAAGCGTCCGCGAAAGGCATCCAGGTAGTCGGCGAAGAGATAGGGCACGCCGTTCCAGACGCCGAGTGTACTGGTGAAGACCGCGCCCCACACCCCGACCAGAAAAATTGTCGCAACGGTCCCGCCCGCCGCGGCGCCGAAACGCGCGGTCGTCGCCTCGCGCACCGCGTCGCCACACGCCACCAAGCCTTCGCTCCCCGGTGGCATGCCTTCTCCCCCACCGAGGACCGCAGCGGCGAGCAAGAGCATCGCGATCCCGAAGAGTCCGGTCAGCGCGTAACCCACCGTCAGATCGAGCCGAACACCCGGGAGCGCGCCGGTCCCTCGCCACCCCTTTTCACGGATCCAGTAGCCGTAGGCGAGCAGGGTCACGCTGCCACCGACGCCTCCCATCAAGCTGAGGGTAGCGCCCGCCGAGCCCTTCGGCAGCGACGGTACGAGACCGCGGAGAACCGACATGAGGTCGGGGCCGACCATGACCACACTCACCAGGAGGGTCAAGGTCATGAGCCCGATCAGCACCTTCATCACGCTCTCGAACACCGTATAGCGGCCGACAAGAACCAGCGACAAGGCGACGAGCGAGTGAACGATTGCCCATGTTCGGATACTCAAAATCGGCCACAGGGCGTGCGCTGCTACCCCGCAGGCGCTCATCAGACCGCCGGCCACGATAAAGCTCCACAGCACGAGGTAGACGAAGAAGTAGACCTTGATGGGCCATCCGAGGTAGCGACACCAACCCTCGAGAAGGGTGGTGCCGGTTGCCAGCTGCCATCGGGCGACGCCCTCGTTGAGGCCCAGCTTGAGGATTGCTCCGACGACCACCACCCACACCAACGCGGTCCCGAAATCGGCTCCAGCCAGCATCGCCGCCAAAAGGTCCCCTGCACCGACACCGGTGGCGGCAATCGCGAGCCCGGGGCCAATCGTGCCCAGGAATCCACGGAAACGGCCGGTCGGCGACGTCTCTGTCACCTCGCAAGAATAGCGCGCACGCATCCGAGTCGGCTTTTACAGTCTCGGTCAATTCGCCACAGGAGATCACAGGCAGGTCGAACTTTCGTCACAAACCGGCATCACACTCCGTGTGACTGAAAACCTTCAGAGGAGGCTTTCATGCACCGGAGTTCCACCATTGTGTTCGCTCTAATCTTCACGATTCTGGCTGCTCCTGTGATTGCCAACACGCTGATCGTCGCCGAGGTTCATAGCGGCTGTCTCATCGAGTTCGAGGGAGGGTTCACCGTCCACCTCACCGGCATCTCGGTGCCGGAGCCAGAATCCCGGAGCGGCCGCGAGGCCCACGACTGCGCGAAACGGCGCCTGGAGGGCCGAAGGGTCGCCGTCTTCACCTGGACGACAGACAACACAGCCGCCGGAATTGTCTACGGCGCCGACGGCCTGGCCTTCTCGAAGATCATGTATGGCGACGGATTATCTTCCGACATTGCCGCCGAGCTCCTCGAACGCGGGCTTGCACGGGTCGTTTCGGACCACCTGCCAGAAGGCTTCGAGCATTACCGCGAGATCGAGGCTCGCGCGAAGGCGCGGAGACTCGGTCTGTGGGGTAACGGCCAATCTAAGGGTTGAGCTTGGCGTTGAGGCCCGCCATGAAGGCGTCGGCGGCGGCCTTCAGGAGATCCGGGCGCCCGCTCGGCCCCGCATCGCTGAACGACGGTTTGACGTAGACCTTGACCTGATCCTCGGTACGCATCACCTGGTCGATAGCGAGGAGGATCACGGTTCCGCCGTCGTCCGCTTCGGACTTGGCACGGATGACACCGTCCTCTCGGTTCTTCATCGAGATCTCGTAGCCGAGCTCCAGCAAGGTCAGCTCCATCGCGTTCCAGACGCTGTCCGGTTCCTTGAAATAACTTCCCGTCCACTTGGAGCCCCCGCTGGAGGTTGCGCATGCCGACAGGGTGACCACGAGCACCATCAGTACGACCGCTCCAAGCACGTGGCCCAAATCGCGCGGTCGATCCAACTTCGAACGAACGTCGCCTTTCGACAACGTTTGCACATCAACCATCGGCTGCCTCCACAACGGTGCGCATCTTCGCGCGTATTGTACGAATACTCGCTCATTCAGTCAGCGGAGCGAGGGTCAGGACCCATTCGGTTGCTCCCGGGAGAAGGGGCGTCTGCAAACCCGCCGCCCAGGCATCATGTCCGGCGCCATAGTACGGCGATCTGAAATGCCCGCTCTGGCCGGCCGGCATGTGGAAGTAGCCATCCTCTTCGCGACCGGGCGAGACCGCCAGGCGTTCGGACGCTCCCCACCCGGGCGACTGGACCCTCGGCATATCGCTGTCCCCTGGTAACTGAATCCTGGGCAGGTCGAGCCATCTCGACAGCACGGGCACCGCCCTGCTCAGGGGGTGGCGCATCGCCAAGGTGTTGCGTGAGCCCCAGTTCATCTCGGCGAGCCCGCCACCGATCTCGGTCTCGTAATAGTCGATGGTCGAGTCCACGATCTCGAGCAACACCGCAGGCCACGACCCGGCGTCCGGGTGCAGCAGGTGCGGCGGCTGCTCGTTGATCATCCGCCACAGCGGCCCCTCCGCCTGCTGGATTCGATAGATATTGAATCCCTCGTCCACCGTTTCGCACGGGGCCGTCAGCCAGCCATAGACCCTTTCGAAGGTGAAGGTCCGAAATGCCCGAACCAGTCGGAAGCCAACCGAATCGACGCTGGCTCGGCCTGACCAATCCCCTTCGACGAGCGCCCGGAACTCCTGTCGCTTCGGCTCTCCATCCACCGCTTCCTCGTCGAGAAGCTCGAGCATAAAACGGCGCCAGCGCTCGAGAAACAGCGCCCGATCGTCGAGCTGCACCGCCAGCATGTCGGCTTCGTCGGCGGCCTCGAGCGCGAGGAGGTCATCCCGAATCTGCGATGCGCGAGCCCCCAGGTCGTAGCCACCTTCGCCGACAATCTCCAGCATCTCGCCGCCGACCACTCGCGCGTTGGCGGTCCAGATGATCGCTGCAGGCGGATCGACCACCCGTGGATAGCTCTCGGGCTCCAGCCATCCGTCCCAGCCCCGCTCACCGTCGGCCCAGGACGTCGGATACCTCCCCGAAAACCCGACACGATTTGGAATCCTGCCGATGATCGTCCAGCCGATGCTGCCGTGTCGGTCAGCACACACGAAGTTCTGGGGTGGAATTCCGGTGCTATTGGCGACCTCGATCGCCTCCCCCACCGTCGTCACGTGCTCGAGCTGCAGCAGCCCGAGGTTCGCTCCACCCGGATCGTGCGCGATCCATCGAATCGCCCGCGGTCGATCGCGATGGTCGCGACCGACGATCGGCCCCCAGATCGTCTCCCGGATCTCCATGATCTCCGGGTCGCCGTTCCTCACCGCAATGGTCTCCGTGTGGTTATCGATCTGCCGCCAGCCGTCCGCCGTGCGATAGCTCGCCGGGTCCGACGGGTCGAGCTCGATCATCACGAGGTCGGACCAGTCACCCTGAGAGTTCGTGAAACCCCATGCGACCCTGGTGTTGCTGCCCGCGACGAGAGCCGGGGATCCTGGAAGCGTCACACCCACCATCCGGTGAGCCTCCCCGCACCCGTCGTTTGCCGGCCACTCGAGCACGACCCGGTACCAGGTGTTGGGTACCGCCATCCCCAGGTGCATGTCGTTCGCGAGGATCGCCCGCCCGTCCGCGGTCCTCGACCCGCCCACCGCCCAGTTGTTGCTGCCGACCAGCGAGTCGGCTTCGATTTCAGCCGACTGTGAGCCATCGTTGGATGCGGCCACCAAGCCGCTGAACGGGCTCGCATCGCTTGGGATCGGAAGAGTCTCGAATGCTTCGCCGACGATCGGTGCATCCCACTCGGTCCCGAGCGGTGCGATGAAGTCCGCCAGATCCTCCGGCAGCACATCACGAAGGAGTCCGAGATCGGATTCCCGATTCCCCTTTGCATCGTTGAGGACGAAGTACATGGCGAACAACGCCAGCACAGAATCCTCGTCACGCCACGGCGCAGGGTCGGCTCGCAGCAACAGGTACTCGAAGGGTTTCGCTCGCAATTGATCGAGGCCCTGGTTGACGCCCCCCGAGTAGGCGGCCAGAATCTCTCGTTCGGTGTCCGTGAGCTCGTGCACCCGTTCGCGAGCGCGCCAACGGAAACGGTGGATTCGAGCCGCCCGATCTGCATCCAGTGCAGCGGCTCCAAAAAGCTCCGACAGCTCGCCGGCAGCCCTTCGTCTCAAAAGGTCCATCTGAAAGAAACGCTCCTGCGCGTGGAGGAAGCCGAGGGCTCGACCGATGTCTCGACGGTCCGATGCTCTCACCGTTGGAACTCCGAGGGCGTCGCGCTCGATGGTCACAGCAGATGCAAGACCATCGATGTCAATTCGGCCCTCGAGCTGGGGCAGGCTTTTCGAGATCTCTCGAGACAACCAGGCAACGGACCCAGCCGCAATCAGGGCAACGACCGCAAGCGCAACCGCGATCCGTTTCATCCATTGGGTCATGCCCGCCCCTCCCAAGGCTGAATCATCGTCGCCCCGAAATCCTGGCAAACGCTGACGTCCACACGCCTAGCGAGGTCTCGACTTCCTTGGCGGCGGCGGTGCCTCGTGTTTGCCGTCGAAGATGTGCATGACGGCCAGGATCGGGTGGGTCTTGAGCATTCGCGGACCGGCGAAGCGCATGACCTTTCGCATCCGCTCACGCGGCTCTTCCCGGTAGCAGTGGATCGGGCAGTTGGTGCAGGTCGGCTTGTCCGGGCCATAGGGGCAAAGATCAAGCTTGCGATCCGCATAGTCCGCGAGGGCGGAGCAATCAACGCAGAGACCCTCACCGCCGTGGTGGTGCGCGCAGTACATCTCGACCATCACACGCACGGTCTTGCGTTCCCGGGCGATCCGTCGCGGCTCGTTCACAGATCTCGACAACAGTCGGGACCTCAAGGCGCTTCCGCTTTCGTGCCCGGCTTCCCCTCGGTGAGGTTGTCGTAAAAGCGCTGGGTCGGGTAGGCGAAGTCGATGTCGTCGTTCTCTGCGAAGGCGTGGAGGATGTCTTCCCAGATGCTCTCTTCTGACGAGCGCCGGCGCCGGGGATCGCAGAGATATCGGATGGTCAGCAGGACTCCGCAGTCTCTTACCGAGGTGTAGACCGTTGGCGTCAGCTTGGTGTAGAAGATCATGAAACGCCGCGCCGCTTCGCGCAGCTTCTCCTCCGCGGCCGCGCTCAGCTCCTCGTCGTGCCGGTTGGCGATGGCTGCCAGGATCTTTTTCGCCTGTTCCCAATTGCTCTCGAAGGTGACCAGCACTGCGATCTCATTCCAGATGTGCTCGAAACCCTTGCTGAAGTTGGCCACCGACTCCGTGAAGACCTTGCCGTTGTTGACGTGGATCACTCGGCCCGTGCTCTGATCGGCATCCACCCAGTTGCCGATCTCGAGAAGGGTGAACTGGAAGATCCGCAGGTCGATGACGTCACCCGCAGTTTCTCCGATCTGGATCCGGTCACCCACCTCGAATGGTCGTCTCCAGAGGATGAAGGCCCAGCCGACAAAGTTCGCCACCAGCTCTCTCAGGGCGATCGCCAGACCCGCCGACAAGAGGCCGAGATAGGTGGCGAGCGAGCGAAAGCCCTGAATCCAGATCATGCCGACGACCAGGACTGCAGTCGTCACGATGACGTACTGAGTGGTCTTCTTCCAGCGATAACGGATCCGCACGTCGTCGCTGCGGCGATGGACGACGACCAGCACCAACAGCCTGGACAACCACAGGATGAGAACAACGGCGACGGTAACAAGCAGCTTCTCCTGGGTCGTCGGGTCGATCTGGAGGTTGCGTTGAATCGCCTCGGTCAGCTGCTCGAAAAAATTCATCCCTTCCAGCTTGGCACAGACCGGTCGCGCGGTGAAGATAGGATGCTCGAAGGTTGGACTGCCGGTACGGCGGAGGGAGAAGACAGCGGTCATGAAACACGATCCCGAAAAGACCTTTTTCGAGCTCGAGAAGGAGTACTCGGACCTCGACACGGCCAGGGCGGCGATCCTCCCCGTCCCGTACGACCTGACGGCCACCTGGAAGCAAGGCGCCGCCCGGGCCCCAGGGGCGATTCTCGAAGCCTCCCATCACCTCGAGCACTACGACGTGACCATCGACTGTGAACCGCGTCGATGGGGCATCGCGACCCTCGAACCGGTCATCTGCGACGGTCCGCCCGAGGAGCTGGCCGACCTCGTGGACGACCGGGTCGCCGCCGTGATCGACAACGGCCAGCTGCCCGTGATCCTGGGCGGAGACCACTCGATTTCGATCGGCGCGATTCGGGCCGCGGCGCGTCTTGTCCCGGAGCTCACCGTTCTCCAGCTCGACGCCCACACCGATACCCGCGAGGAGTACGCGGGCTCGGCCTTCAACCACGCCTGCACCATGAACTGGGCACGCACGTGGTGTCCGATCGTCCAGGTCGGGATCCGCGCCGTCGACGGCGCCGAGAGGCCACTCCTCGACCAGGATCGAGTGTTCTTCGCCCATGACATCTGCGGCTCCGCTGCTTCGGACGACTGGGTTGACGAGGTGATCGCTCTCCTCACGGACACGGTCTATCTCACGATCGATGTCGACTGCTTCGACTCCTCCATCATGCCCGCAACGGGCACCCCGGAGCCGGGTGGTCTCGATTGGTATCAGGTCGATGCGCTGCTCGAGCGGGTCGCGAGGCACCGCACGGTTGTCGGCTTCGACGTGGTGGAGCTCTTGCCGACACCGGGTCTGTGGGCTTGCGATTTCTTGGTGGCGAAGCTGGTGTACAGATTCCTCGGCCGGATCTTCGCTTCCCGCGATGAACATGTCGGCGACACCGGAAGGACCTGACTCAGATACCGATCTCGTCAAAGCCGATGCCCGGGCGGCCGGTAGGAAACAGGTAGCCGCTGCGACAGGTGACGGCTCGTCGGGCGGGGTCGTTGACGAGTGCAAGGTGGCCGTCGAGATCCGCGTAGGCGACATTCGGGCGGGCCAGTGCGAAATGGAGGCCGGCCGCGATGGCCAGCGCCGACTCGTCCATACACCCCACCATGACCTCGAGACCCGCAGAGCGGGCGACCGAGTTGATGTGCAGCGCCTCCGCAATACCTCCAACCTTCATCAGCTTGATGTTCACCATGTCGACCAGATTCCGGCGGGCGAGACGATAGGCATCGCGAAGACTCATGAGGCTCTCGTCCGCCATCACCGGGATCGGCACCCCGGCGGTGACTCGGCCCAAAAAATCGGGCTCGCCCTTTGCCGTCGGCTGTTCGATCAACTCCAGGCGCGCAGACGCCGCTCGATGGACGAAATCGAGAGAATCGGCAACCGAGTATCCCTGGTTGGCGTCGAAACGGAGCTCGACCTTGTCTCCTACCGCTCTCCTGACCGCCAGGCACCGCTCGACGTCGCTTTCGACATCGATGCCTCCTTTGATCTTGAGGCAGCCGAATCCTTCCGCCACCCATCTCTGCGCCTTGCTGACGGTGGCGTCGGTCGACGAAATGCCGATGGTGACACTGGTCTTGATGCGGTCGCGGAATCCGCCCAGGAGCTTCCACAGAGGCAGCTGCGCTTGCTTGCCGAGAATGTCGAACAGAGCCATGTCGACAGCCGCCCGCGCCGAAGGCTGGCGGGCGAGGGGATTTCGAAGCCTTTCCATCAACATCGAGTGGCGCAGAGGATCGGATCGTCGAAGGGCAGGCTCGACAACATCGCGCATGGCGGCCACGACCGAGTCCGCGGACTCACCGGTGACCTCCATATCCGGCGCAGCGCACCCGAAACCGACGAGGTCGCCGTCCGTCTCGATGCGCACGAAGACGTTTTCGGCCACCTCGACGGTCTCGTACGCAATCGTGTAGGGTTCGGAGAGCTTGAGCGTCACCGCGCCAGCTTCAATCGCCGTAATCTTCATCAGTACCTTCGCTCGTAGATCTCGTCGAGTGTCAGACTCTTGATCTCCTCCACCAGCTCGACGAGATTGGCGACCATGATCTCCCACATCCGCCGGCCCTTCTCCGCAGTGGCGACGGTTGGATCGCCGAGGACGCCACTGGGGGATATCTTGACCGTTCGCGCATACCACTCGACGCTCCGACGGGCGCTGAAGTCGAGGTAGCGACTCGAGAACTCAGGCACGAAGCTCTCCGCGCGCTCCATCCTGACGAGATCCGGCCGTACGGCGAGGGCGGTCGAGGTTTCAAACTCGCCGGCGTGGACGTCGTTCGGCGTCTCACAGAGCTCTGCCAGATCCACGTCGGAGGTCTCGCCGGTGTCGACCGCGGTGAAGATGTTCGCGTCGCGGTTGATGAGCTGCGCGGCGAACTCGAGAGTCGGCGCATTGCCGCCGTGCCCGTTGACGAGCACCAGCTTGGTGATGCCGTTACGGGCGCAGGATATACCGATGTCGTAGACCATCTTCGCCAGCGCTTCGTTGCCGACGCTGATCGTACCGGGAAAATCGTCGTGGTGGTAGGAAACGCCGTAGGGGATCAAGGGCAGCACGAGCGGTTTCGGATCAGAGCACGCCTCGGCAACCCTGCGCGCCAGGAGGTCGGCGTCGAAGGCATCCGTGTCGAGAGGCAAGTGCGGACCGTGCTGCTCTATCGCGCCAATCGGCAGCAGGGCGATGTCGACCTCATGCAGCCTCCTTTCCGCGTCGGGCCACGTCAACTCCCCAAGCAAGTGCGGTCTGGCGACGCCGGCGTCGGCGACACCGGGATCCCCGGGGGCCTCGTGAGAAAAGGGCTTGAAAAGATCTGGGTCATCGATCGGCGTCGCCTCGACCCACACGCGACCTGTGCGTCGGATGGCGCCCTCCGCGTGCTCGAGGAAGATTCGAAAGAGCCCGCGGCGGAGGTCGACCGGCACCGCGTCGTACGGTGATCGCTCACGATCGATCCGTACCTTCATCACCTCCGGCCGCGCCTTCGACGGCCTGCCCCCCCTCGATCCCGGATCGATCGCGCCCCGTGCCACCAGCAGGTGCATGAGATGATCGACTGCCGGAGCCTCCTGGTGGGGCGGCGCCGTCTCAAGCGCACGCAAACAGGCGTTCACCTGGTCCTTCGAGTACCCGCACCTCGTCGGATCCGCCCCCAGCGCCTCCAGCATCCCCACCACTCGTCGGCATTTCTCGCAGCGTCCGCACGGACGCACCCGTTCTCCCTCGGTGTGCGTGGCGTGGCACGAGGTTTGATGGCGCTGCAGCTCCGGATAGCGCTCGACCAGGACTTTTTCGACAAGCAGTTCTGACAGCGGACGGACCACCGAGAACTGACTCAGGGCCCACCGTTTGCGCAGGAAGTATCGGCTCATACGGGCGTCGAAAAAGCGGCTCTGGTCATACAGGCCGCTGTAGTGCGGAATGCCGTGCAGGGAGGATCGCTGGGTGGTGTCGAACTCGTCGCCGATGACCAGCCGGCCGATCCCGCGCGACCGGACCAGCGGAAGAACTCCGAAGGAGAACACCGCGACGGTCCACAGGCGGATTGGGTACTCGTCCGACCTGACATTCGCGAAATCTCCACGAACGAAGGGCAGGTGGCGAAGCATCCACGCGAAGACCCTGTCCGAATTCGTCCACACCCTGGAGCTTCGCGGAACCTCGGCCGAAAAGTGTCGATAGGCGTTGAGCGCGGTGAACCAGTGGCGACCCGATTCGTTGACGAAGATCGGGTGGGTTTCACATCCGAGCTCGTCGAGCAGGCCCTGGGTGAGCAGGCTCTCCTTGCCGCCGGAAGAGAGTACGACGCAACGGCCGCGATCAGTTGTCCAGGGCTCTGCACGCTCCGGCTCCGCATCGGGAAACACGATATCCGCCTGGAGGTAGCTGTCGCGTTTTTCGGGCTCGATTGACTTCACAGCTCCGACCAGGAACGGGTTCGGCTCGAGCAATTTCTTGACGTAGATCTCGCGAGCCGTGTTGGCCGCCATTTCGTTCAAAAACCGCCTGTCGTGCCGGTCGAAGGGTCCTCGGAACACGATCTCACCGCAGAACAACCCATAGTTGAGCGCCACCTGCGCCGCGATCACGGATGCAAGGTTGACTGCTGCCGTCTCGTCGGCGTCGAAGGCCGCCTGTTCGTACCTGTAGATCAACTCGATCGTGTCCCGGGAATCCTTGCTGTGAACCGTGTACGGAGCGACCAGGCGTTTTCTTTCGACTCGAACCGGTCCCACTTCGAGGCGGTCGATCACGCGCAGCGAGGAAAGATCACTCACTTCGGTCTCTCCTCCTCGACCCCGCCTCTTGGAATGTGCGAGACAACAATGGCCGCCAGGTCCTCCGCACCATCGCGCAACACATCGAAGACCGGTAGGCCGGTCTCACTGCTGATTCTCGAACAGGTCTCCGGGATCTCTTCAGGGTCGAGATCTTCGTGGTTGAGCGTGATCGCCACCACCGGGCGATCAGAGATCATCTCCAGCGCCGCGATCTGACGATCGAGAGAATGCATCGCGTGGCCCGGAAAGCCGTCGTACTCCTTCCGCGCCGGTGCGTGCTGGAGAACGATGATGTCCGGCCGCGCGGCCGCGAGGATCTCGAAGCCCCCGGGGTAGGCAGGGTTCAGCAGGCTGCCCTGGCCCTCGACGATGATCACCTCGGGGTGCTCCACGTCCCATGCGCGGTACACCGCGTGTTCGATCTCACCCGCAACGAAATCGTTGATCAGGCTGTCGAGCACGATGCCGTAGCGCGCGCCCTGCAGCCAGGCGGTCTGCCCCGTGCCGACCACGATGCACGGGTGACCGATGGCGTCGAGAGCGTCGTTGAGAAGCCAGGCCGTCGTTCGCTTTCCGACCGCGGAGTCAGTACCGAGCAGAGCGATCTTGAGGGCCCCGACTTCGCTGATTTTGCCATCGAAGAAGTGCAATTCCGATCTGGGTGGCGGCTTTCGGATATCCCGCAGCACGACCCCTTTCTCGGCCGCCAGAGCGACGAGGAAAGGGTCCTCGGTGAGGAAGTCGTGTAGGCCCGCGTCGATATTGAGGCCGAGGTCGAGGGCCCGGGCGAGATCGGCTTTTGCCTCCTCGCTCAAACGGCCCCCATCGGTTGCGAGCCCGACCACAAGGTGGGTGGCGGGATTGCCCTCTTCCAGCGATTTCCGATACGCCGTCTCCAGGTCCGCCACAACCGGAATCGAGGACGCCCGTCCGTCCAGGACCTCTCCGGCGTCCTTGCCCGCATGGGTCGTATCGATTACCGACATCACGCGGTATCGTTGCGATCGGCGCACCAAACCATGAGCGGTCTTGCCGTTGGTCGTAGCGAACGCACCCTGACAATAGACGATCGCATTCCCCTCGAAGCCCGGTTCGCGCGCCATCACCGCCTCCCCGTGAGGATCACGACGTAACGGTCGTTGACCAGATCCTCGCGCCGCCCCTCGTCCAATAGCCCGATCAGGCCCGCGGTCGACGCCGGCAGTACGCTCAGGCCCTCGTTCGACGAGATGAGGCGCGAGTAGGTGGACATCGCGCGGTCCGAAGCGTAAGAAGCCCAGCCGCCAGTGGAACGAATCGCCTCCAGCGCGAGATCACCGTCGATGGCGTGCCAGTTGATGAGCGGCTCGTTGACCGCTGTTTCACGGATTTTTTTCGGGTCGAGGTCTTCGCAGCTTTCGCAGCCGTTCAGGAAGGACTGAACGATCGGGTTTTTGCGGTAGGACGATCCGGCGATGATCCGCGGCATGCGAGAGGTCTTGCCGCGACGGTAGAGGCTCGAAAAACCTCGGTACACCCCGGCCAGGGTCGTCCCGTTGGACACCGGCACCGCTACCGCGGCCGGTGCATCGCGCAGCTCGTCGTAGATCTCGTAAGCGATCTCACCGTATCCACGCAGCTGAATGGTCGTGTTGGCGCCGCCCGGGTTGGCGTCGTAGAGCTCGTGCGCAGCCGCTTCGTTTCGCGACCTTTCGACCGCCGCCTCGTAGTCCCCGTCAACCGTGATGATCTCTGCGCCGTAACGACCGATCTCCGGTGAACGTCGGACCTCGTACCCCGAGGGCACGAAGACCCGGCAACCGAGGCCGGCGAAGGATGCCGCCAAAGCGAGCGCCGCGCCGTAGTTGCCGCAGGTCGCCGCGGTGACGGTATCGAAGCCGCGCCGCATCGCGTCCATCGCCTGGGCGAAGGCGATCCGGTCCTTCTGGGTGCCGGTCGGGTTGCCGCCGTCGAACTTCAGGTAGAGCTGCCGCAGGCCGGTCTCTCGCTCAATGTTGCGGGCACGGGCAAGACGGGTGTCGCCGACCTCGGATTCGAGCACGTTTTCGAAGGCCTCGAGCCTCTCGTCGAGCGGCCGATCGGGGTCGCGCGCGATGCGGACCTCGGCATCCAGCTCCGGTGGCAGCTGGGAGACCTGTGCGACCGCACCGTCCAGAATCGGCAGCACCGCGCCTGAATCCAAGCCCGAAACCTCACCGCCTTCGGTGCCGTCTCGCGCGTCCTCCATCGATGGGTTCTCCTTCTGATCGGTCCGGCTTCGTCACATTCTGCGACCCCCGCGACCGCTCATTATACGACCAAAACGGGAATTTCAACCCCCTCTTGAAGTTGTTCTTCTGCAGATATTTAGAGCCCCAAAATGGGAGGGGTTGGCGGGCCTGCTCCGCGCCTCACAGATAGCCCTGAGACAGCGCCATGGCCGCAAACCCGAGAGCGAAGAAGAAACCGCAGATGTCGGTGACCGTGGTCAGGATCGGACCCGAAGCGAGGGCGGGATCAACGCCGAACCCTCTCAGAATCAGCGGTACCGAGCCCCCGATTGAAACCGCGACAATGGTGTTGAGGGCGAGCGCCGCGCCGACCACGATTCCAAGCGTCGGGTTGCCCCTCCAGAGCCACGCGACGACCCC
Organism: Candidatus Sulfomarinibacter sp.; assembly: GCA_041560205.1. GTDB lineage: Bacteria > Acidobacteriota > Thermoanaerobaculia > Thermoanaerobaculales > Sulfomarinibacteraceae > Sulfomarinibacter. The sequence continues at coordinate 9,235 of JBFFBV010000060.1, read as the reverse complement.
GAGCAGCACACCCAGGGCGGCGCCGTTGATCAGCCCGACGCTGACCTCTTTGCCCCACACGCGCAAGATTTCCCGCGGGCGAACCAAGCCGAGCGACAGCTCACGCATGCTGACCGCGACGGCCTGGTTGCCGGAGCATCCGCTCATGTCCGAGATGATCGGGAGGAAAGCCGCGAGCGCGATCAGCCTCGCCAGCGTGTCCTCGAAGTAGACGATGACGCTCGCCGCGATGACGTTGAGGACGATGTTGGCGCTCAACCACGCCAGCCGACGCCCCGAGCGGACGGTGACCGGAAGGGTGCGCACCTCCTCGCCGCCGATGATGCCCTGGACGAGGCGGAACTGCCTCGCCGTTCTCTGTGCAATCGCCTCCTCGACCGCCGTGCGCCGCACGACCCCGAGCAGCTTACCGTCGTCCACCACCGGGAGACCCAGATAGCGGTGGCGGTCGAAGATATCTCGAAGCTCCTCCAGCGGGGTCTGGTGATCGATGGCCACCGGCGCCTCGTCGATCAGGTCGCCGAGAACCGTCTCTCCGCTACTGAGCAGCAGGTCGCGGACCTTCAGGACACCCGCCAACCGGTCGTCCTCGCGGGTCACGTAAATGTACTGGATGTTGAAGTTCGCGTAGACGGCCGCATTTTCCCGGAGCTCGTCGACCACCGCTTCAACGGTCGCTGTGTCGGGGAAGCGCAGGATCTCGATCGCCATGAGACCGCCCGCCTCATCGGGAGCATAACGGGCAAGCGCCTGGACATCACTCAGCTCTCGCTCGGGGAGAAGCTCCAATATCCGCTCGGCCGCCGCCGGTCTCATGGCGGCGATGAAGTCCGTCTCGAGATTACTGGGCAGTTCGTGCAGGATCCGGGCGGCCGTCTCGGGTGCGAGCCTCATAAGCATGGTGTGGGGCGAGAGGTCCTTGAGATTCGTGAGAATCCCGGCAGCTTGTGCCGGGTCGAGCATCTCGAAAAGCTCGGAGCGATCACTCGATTCAAGGCGCGAGAGCACGAGGTGGAGATCGGCATGAGGAAGCTCGTGCAGGAAGCGGATCAGACCTTCGTGATCCTTCTCCCAAATGAGGTGCGACAGGTTTTCAGTCGTCATTCGGACATCGAGATCGCTCATCTTCCCTCCTCGCTGCCGGGCAGCTCCGCGCACGGATGACTCGGAACTCTTTGAAGGCGTCTCAGATCAGAGATTCGACATCTCGACGTTGCCGAAGTTGCGCCCGTAGAAATCCATGTAGTCGACCTTCCGCTGCAACGCCTCGATCACGTAGCGGCAGAAATTCACCTTTGCGAACTTCTGCGCACTCCCCAGGCCGCCGGGGCTGAAGACGTTGATCTCCATCAGCTTGTCGCCGACGATGTCGAGGCCGACCAGGAACATGCCGTCCTGAACCAGCTTCGGACGCACGATCTCGGCCATGCGGAGAGCCTCATCGGTGATCTTCGGGCCGGCCAGCTTGCCGCCTGCGTGGATGTTCGAGCGCATGTCGCCGCCGGTGCGCACACGCCTGAAGGCGGCGTACTTGCCCTTCACTCGCAGCGGTCTGCCGTTCATCATGAAGAGCCGAGTGTCACCCTCCGCCGCTGCAGGAAGGTATTCCTGAGCGATGACAAAGCCGTCGCGGCTGACCGCGTCGATCATCTGGTTGAGGTTCGGCATGTCGTCCGGACGTACCAGAAAGACGCTGGCGCCGCCCGATCCCTGGAGGGGTTTGAGGACGATCGTACCCAGCTCGTTGGCGAAAGCCTTGATCTCGCTGTTGTCCCTCGTAATCAGGGTGCGGGGGCGCGCTTCCTCCGGAAAGAGCTGCAGGTACATCTTCGAGCCCGCCTTGGCGAGGCCGTTGGGGTCGTTGACAACGATCACGCCGTGTCGCATGGCGAGGCGCCCGAACTCCGTCGCGACAGTCGTTGCCCACGGCCGTTTGAGGAAATCGTCAGACGGCACGTTGCGCAGCATCAGAACATCCAAATCGTCAACGGTGATGCGTTCGTTCAAACCCTTCGCGCCCTGGAGATCCTTGACGAAGGACGTATGAGAGGCGTAGGTTTTTTTCGGAAAGGTTCTCGCCCGTGCCCTCACGTACTCGTCGGTATCGTAGGCGAGGTCACCGACCCCGAAGTAGAACACCTCGTGGCCCTGGTTGACCGCCTCGCAGGCCAGACGAACGGTCGTGAATCCGACCTTTTCGGTGTCGATTCCATTGACCAGAAAACCGATCTTCATCTCAGCTGTCCTCCAGAAGGTCGATCACGGCTGCCCCTTTGCGCAACCGTTCGAGCCGCATTAACGATTCTTCTTGGTTCATATAGCGCGGCGCCAGCGGCGGCGGAACCAGCACGCCCCGCCACCGCAGCTCGTTGACGATCGGAATGTGCCGAATCGCTATTTTACCCATAAACAAGGGCTCCACGTTCCCGCCTTTGGCAATGTAGTCGAGGATTTCCCGCAGACCACGGAGATAGACCGCATCCTTCGTCAATCCCCCGCTGCGATTAATGCGAAGGGTCACCGTGTACGCAATACGGTTGGCAAAACCGTGGATGTGCCGGAGCACGCGAAAGGTGTCGATGAACGAAGCTCCATCGAGCAGACATCTCGCGGCCACGACCCTTCCCGCCAGGAGCCGCAATCGGGGCCGGCTGAGGCCGCCCACGAGGTACTCGGACAGCACGGCAAGTCCTTCCTGCAGGGCATCGTAACCAGCGAGCCCGGTGTGGAGGAGGCGGAACTTTTGCGCTCGTCCATTGAAATAGGTGAGCACATGGGTGCCGACCTCGTGCTGCACGAGAGCCTCCACTCGTGACACTGGGATTCGCGAATAGGAACTCACGAGCAGGTTGCCCCGCGACACGAGCAAGCCGGTGACGTCAGACCTGATTTGGACCTTGGCGTTGACCTCCCGGCGTTGTGACCGCAGGTACGCGACCTCTTCGCGCGCACGTTCGGCGAATGCCTCCGCACTCACCACTCCCGGGGAGGCCTTCTCGCGGCTGCGGGGCCGGATTCGCCGCAGGATATCGAGAGCGAGCTCATGCAGATCGTCCTCGACGCCGCCGTAGAGCTGCATGCTCTCATGAACGAATCGTGACGTGTTTCGGTCCTGGAGCATGGTGATCTGCCGGTCGAGCTCGTCCAGCTTCTGGCTGAAGACCAGCGCCAGCGCCGGGTCCTCGATGCGCTCCACGGGCGCTCGAAAGAGTCTTCTTTTCAACACCACAGGTTCGATCGGCAGCGGCCGGTAGTGGAAGGCCGGGACGCGTTCGAATCTGCTGCGCTCGAATTGCCGCCACGCCTGTTCTCCGTTGACCGGGGTCAGCTGCAGCAGAAACTCGTAGGCTTCCGACGCGGATGCGAGCATCTCGTCGACCTCCCACACCGCCTTGACCACCGCTCTCCGCCCGAGGGTATGGAAGTGCGCCGGGTCGGCGGTGGTCGAGGTCCGCGCGAACTCGAAAAAGACGCGGCGAAGGGCGACCGACAGCCGGCGCCGAAGGGTTCGCAACACGCGCGGAAACACCTCCCCGGTGGCGGGATCGATGTAAATGGGACGAACCTCGAGTCCGTAAAACACGCATCCGACCCGATCCGCCTCGTCCGCCGGGATGATCGGCGACACACCACGCGGCCACCGCCTGTTGCTCTCGATCGTCGATGCCCGCGCCCTCTGCCTGTTGATCTTGATTCGCCGCAGTTCCTCCTCGAAGGTGTCCGTCAGCGCCGCGTGGCCGTCGTCCTTGGGCGCAAAGATTTGAAACTCCGGCTGGAGCGCGCCCGAAGACATCCCGTCCTGGACGGGAGCAGCCGCTCCCGTCCACAGCTCCAGCACGAGAAAGGACCCAAAGCGTTGCGCCATCGTTTCCGCCACCGCCCCGGCGAGCCGCGCGACACCCTCTCGCTGCCCACGGTCCGCGGTACAGGTGAGGTACGAGGCCTCGCTGGTTACAAGCCGCAAGGTCGCGTTATCCTCGGATCTCTTCGGGCGCCGGTAGACACACAGGAAGGGCAGCGGCCGATCGACCGCCAGCCGACCCCATACCGGAAGCGTGCGCCGCACCTGCTTTCCCTCGGCAAGACGTTGCCTGACGGCCTTGACCAGGCGATCAGGGATCGTCTTCTCCTCGGACGGGACCATTAGCCCTCCAGCTCCTCGAGGGCCCCGTCAAGGGTCGACGCCAGCGCCCTTCCGAAAGCGGTCAAAAGCGTTGCGTCAACCTCCCCCGACCACTCGTCCATGAAGAACTTTTTCACCTCGATGGACAAAACGCAGGCCTCATCCGAATAGGTGCGATGGGCCCACGCCGCGCAGGCGCCACCTCGAAAACGCACGTTCTCACGAACGTCGAGCCTTCCGCCGGGAAAATCGTATGCGGCGAGATCATCCATGAATCGATCGATGAGGCGCGCCCAACGACGACGATTCGTCATCGTGCCCGTGCCGACGTTGACCTGAGGGTTCGCTGCCGGATCCGCCGGAGGTCCGTCCGGTCCCTCGCGGCGATAGTTGTAGGAGTGGAGATCGAGGACCAGGAATCGCCCGTGCCGCTCCGCGAGCTCGCCATACAGCTTTGCGAGATCGGAGTAGAACGCGTCATACTGCACGAGCGTTCGCGCCACAACCTCATCCGGCAGCACGCCGTTCCACACCTCGAGGCCCCAGGCGTCTTCTGGCGTGCGATAGACAGCCGCGTCCCGGGGCCGGTTGAGATCGACCTCGAACCTCGATCGCGTTCCGATGACGCGGGTGGGCGCAATGGTCGTCCACCGCCCGGTGTACGGGTCCTCCTCGCGAAGGCGTGTCGCCTCATCGAGGACCATGTGTCGCTCGACCTCGTCCCGCACCTGGTGACCGTCGTGGATTGCAGTCGCCACGATCGGTCCGTCGCCGCGCTCGAGCGTCCAGATTTTCTCTTCCATCTGCAATCGCTGTCCTTCCCAACCCCGGATCGGGGACGGGGCATTTTCGCACCATTTGTCTGAAATCGATCCAGGTCCCACGCCATCATCTTGCGTTTTCGACGTGGCTCGGCGAAGGAGGGTCAGTCGAGGTCCTCCCACCACCGGTTGGTTTCGATCGCCCGCTGCACATCGACCAGCTCACCGAGCTGCGGCGTGATCACCTCCACCCCGAGCTCGTCAGCTTTTTCCATAACCTGACGAATTGGCTCCTGCCAGGGGTGGAGGGCGAGATCGAAGGTCAGCCAGTGCACCGGCAGCATGCGCCGGCCCTTGAGGAGCTGGTGGGCGTCGACGGCCTGCGTTCCGTTGATGTGGATATCGGGCCAGCCCTCTCCGTAAGCACCGCACTTCATGATCGTGAGATCGAAGGGTCCGTAGTCGTCGCCGATCTTCTCGAACGCCTCCTGCCAGCCGGTGTCGCCAGAGTAGAAGACGCGGGACCGGGGACCGATCAGGGTCCAAGATGCCCACAACGTCTCGTTCTGGTCGGAGATCTGCCAACCCGAGAAATGCCGCGCCGGGGTCGCGACCAGTGCCAGCGACCCGACCGCGGAGCCCTGCCACCAGTCCAGTTCGATGATGTGATCCAGATCGACACCCCACGCTTCGAGGTCCGCGCCAACGCCGAGCGGCACCGCGAAGCGGGCACCGGTGGGGGCCAGCTCCCGAACGACGCGTGGATCGAGGTGGTCATAGTGGTCGTGTGAGACCACGACGAGATCGACCGGCGGAAGAGCTGTGAGGGCGACCGGAACCGGGTGAGTCCGTTTTGGGCCCACAATCTTGAACGGAGATGCGCGTTCGGACCAGACGGGATCGATGAGGACCCGTGTGCCATCCACCTCGATGTACACCGTGGAGTGACCGAGCCAGATGAAACGGATCCCGTCCTTGCGCACGGGCTCGAGGTCGGCGGTGTTCGGCACGATCATCGGGATCGCGCTCGACGGCTTTCGATCGCCCGCGCCGCGAAACCACTCGACGATGAAATCCCATGTATCGCGCCAGGAGGTGTCGGTGCCGAGATCCGTCGGGACGGAATTCCGCGCCCGGCCATCGACGAAGTTGGGGCTCTCGTTGATCCGCGCGAGGCGCTCGCCCGCGATCTTGCCGCCAAAGGTTGCCCCCCAATCCGAGGACCAGAACAGAACTGCCGCTCCTGCGCCCACCATAACCAAAAGGAGAACAAACAACTTCAGCAGCCGTCGCGGCCACCGTCGCCTCCGTCGAAAGGCCGATGTCGTTCGAGCAGGCTGTCCTATATGGCCCAACTGCACCCTCCTCACACACCATCTTTACCCTTCTTGACCCCCCAGGCAACCTCCGAAATCACAGCGAAAGCCGGAATTCCACATGGCTGTGATCCCGGTTATGATTCCATCCATGAAATCTCCCACACATCACTGTCGTGTTGGTCGAACATCTCTGTCAGTGCTGATCGTGACCGCTTTGATATTGGCGCCTTCAGCCGTTGTGTATTCGGAGGAAGGCAGCACTCCCGGAGTCACGGTCACGGTCGATCCCTCCACCGGGCGCAACGGGATCGCCATCGAGGTGGGAACGGATGTGCTCGCTATCGATCTCGCCAATGCGTCAACGGTGGGAAACGCCCCTCGGTACCGATTGAACACGGATGCGCTGTCAGGCGCTGTCGCTGATGACGCGATCGAGCTCAGTCCGGAGTCGCGAAAGCGAAGCGATGCGGCGACGCATGCGGCGGTTGTCTTCGACACCGGCTTCACCCTCGCCTCGGGCGATCGAGAGGTCGTGCTCTTCGATCTCGGTCGATGCGCCACCGCGGGCGACGCCGCCGTCTGGCTGCCGAATGAGCGCACCTTGATCACGGGACGACTCACGAGTGTCGGTCGGGTGGAGGCGACCCACGACACCGATCTCGTCGCATGGATTGACGCCCTCGAAAGGCTCAAGATACTCCGACCGGAAACGGTCATCCCCGGTCACGGAGCCCCAGGCCGTGGAGACCTTCTCGGCAGCCAGATCTCGCGGCTCGAGGAGCTTCGAGACGAGGTCGAGTACGGTCTCCTCGCGGGGAGATCGCCCGCGGCGATCGCCGAAGGCTCGACTCTCCCCTGGTTCAGCTCCTGGAGGAGGGAAGATCCGCGAGCCGCCGGCTTTGCAGTCGAGGCGATGGTTTCCGAGGTCGGTGGATTGCGGACGCCCTGGGAGCTCTCAGAACGCCGTCGTCTGCGTGAAGGCACATCGCCGACACAGGCCGACCCCGGCTGGTCGGCACCTCGCAAGGTCTTGTGGCGGAACTCCTGGCCCGAACGGATCCCCATGCTCGCCCTGGTCGCTCCGGGTGTGAAAATCATCCCATTCACATCGAGCGAGGAGGCACTGGAACATGTGGCCGACGCCGACGCGATCATCGGCTCGGCGACGCCCGAGCTGCTCGCCGCGGGTCAACAGCTCAGATGGGTTCAGGTCGGCTCGGCCGGCGTCGAGCGTTACCTAGCGATCCCGCAGCTCGGCAGTGGCGAGGTGCTGCTCACCAACGGCCAGAAGCTCTCCTCGCCCGAGATCGCCGAGCACGTGATGGCGCTGGTTCGCGCCCTCGCGCGCGGCCTCGACCACGCCCTCGCCGCCCAGGCCAAGGGCGCCTGGGAGAGACGGCAGATCACGTCTTCCGCCCAGCTCGGGCGGCTCCGAGGCAAGACGATGCTGGTCGTCGGGCTCGGCGGCATCGGCACCGAAGTCGCTCGTCTGGCGTCTGCAGCCGAGATGCGGGTCACCGGAATCCGCTCGAGCCGGCGGAGCGGCCCACCGTTCGTCGATCGCGTCGGTCTCACCGAAGAGCTCACGGAGTTCGCCTCCGAGGCCGATGTGGTCGTCAACTGCCTGCCGATGACACCCGACACCGCCGACATCTTCGACGCGGATCTGTTCGACACCATGAAAAACACCGCGACCTTCGTCAACGTCGGACGCGGTGGCACCGTCGACACCGACGCCCTGGTCGCGGCTCTCAGCGAGGGGAAGATCGCCGGCGCCGGTCTCGACGTGACCGATCCCGAGCCTCTGCCGGCCGATCACCAGTTATGGAAGGCGCCCAACCTCATCATCACCCCGCATTATGCGGCACGATCGGACATCGGCCGCGAGCGTCGGTGGTTACTCTACCGCGAGAACCTGCGGCGATTTGTCACGGGAGAGCCTCTGCTGTCAGTCGTCGATCCGGAGAAGGGATATTGACCCGGCCACCCGCCCGGATTTGAGACGCGAGATGCGAGATGCGAGATGCGAGATACGATAAGCGATAGTCTGGACCCACCTCTCTCGAATCTGATATCTCGAAACTCGTATCTGACTACAGGTACGACCTCGGGTTGACGGGAGTGCCCTGCAAACGCACCTCGTAATGGAGGTGGAAACCGGTCGCGTTGCCGCTCTTGCCGACCCTGCCGATGACGGCGCCTCGTTTGAGCTTCTTGCCCTTGGTCACCTCGATGCTTTTGAGGTGGGCATAGCGGGTTTCATAGCCACCGCTGTGTTCGATCACCACCAGCCGCCCGAAGTCTCCGGAACGTCCGGCAAATGTGACCCGTCCATTGGCGGTGGCACGCACCTTGGTGCCCTTGGGAGCGGAGAGATCCAGCCCCTGGTGCCTGGACCCGCCGCGTGGAGCGCCAAATGCCGAGGACACCGTCGCGATGTCATAGGGCACCGGCCACCCGCGAGGCACGGCCGAGGGCTCGACACGCCCTCTGCCGCTGGCACACCCAGCGAGCACTGCAAGTATGGCGACCATCGAAGAGAGGACCGCCGATCGAGCGCCGGCCAATCTGAGCGTCCGCATGTCGCCATTGTACGCTGCGGATTCGAACGACATCTCATCTACCGACTGTGCAGTGACTCAACGGGACGTGAGAGAATGGATCCACCGGGTCGCACCGAGGTCCCGAAATTCAAATGCAGCAGCACGCCCAACACGCGGGCGGAGCCGAGGCACATCGAGGATTGTGAGGAGTGAGGTATGAACGATCGTCAGCGTGAGGAGATCCGTGGCATCAGCAATCCCACCCAACTGATTCTCCTGCTGATGTTCGTCACCGCCTTTGCGGTTGCTCCCGTTGCGGAGGCGCAGCTTTCGGCCCCCGCATTCTCGAAGATCTTCGTGCCGAGCACGATCGGGCCCGGAAGCCTCTCTACCCTCACATTCACGATCACCAACGAAAACGGGGTGCCGATCACGGACATGGGATTCACTGACGTTCTGCCAGTTGGCGTGTCCATCGCCAGCCCCTCC
>JBFFBV010000059.1:0-26370 GCA_041560205.1 Candidatus Sulfomarinibacter sp. | reverse complement strand
GGACCCGGCGCGCGAAACCCACACCGGCCACGTCGTGTGGCGGGCGATGGGGGGCTGGCGCGGCGTGCTCGAGTCGGTGCTTCCCGGCCTCGCATTCGTGCTGCTGTTCACGCTCACCCGCGACCTCATGCTCCTCGAACGCGGGACCCAGTCCTATGAGCCTGCCCGCCCCGATCGCTCCGCCGACCCCGAATACCAACCCGATCCAGCCGAGACCGAGGTCCTCGATCACGTCCTGTCCGAGCTCGGCCTGGAGTCGATCGACGAGCTCTTCGCATCGATCCCGGGTGGGGTCCGTGTCGACGGCCTCGATCTGCCTCCCGCGAGGGACGAGCATTGGATCCGGCGCGCCCTCGGCGAGATGGCAGCCGCCAACTTGGACATGGATTCGATCCCGTCTTTTCTCGGTGCCGGCGTCTACCGCCACGTGCAGCCGAGCGTCGTCGACGCAATCCTCTCGCGGGCCGAGTTCTTCACCTCCTACACGCCCTACCAACCGGAGATCTCCCAGGGCACCCTCCAGGTCATTTTCGAGTTCCAGACCCTGATCAGCCGTCTCACCGGTCTCGAGGCGGCCAACGCCTCGCTCTATGACGGAGCGACCGCGCTCGTCGAGGCCGTACTGTTCAGCCATCGCGTGCTTCGCGGCAAGCGCAATGTGGCGGTCATTGCGGAGACCGTTCACCCGATGTACCGAGGCGTGCTCGACACCTATGCGGAGGCGGCGGGGATCGAGATCGTGGTCGTTCCGCCCGCAGCCGACGGTCGTGTCAAGGCCGAAGACCTTCGTGAGGCGGCCGCAGACCGCGCCTTCTGCGTCGCCGTTCAATCACCCAACTTTCTCGGCATCGTCGAAGATCTCCCCGATCTCGTGGCCGCCGCTCACGACGGAGGCGCCCTGGCAGTGGAGGTGATCGCCGAGGCCGCGTCCTTAGGCCTCCTTTCCGGTGGAGGCAGCTTCGGCTTCGATGTCGTGTGCGGCGAGGCGCAGTCCTTCGGCGTCGCGCCCGGCTTCGGCGGCCCACACCTCGGCTTCTTCGCCTGCGGAGCGAAGCATCTGCGGCAGATGCCCGGGCGCCTGGCCGGCGAGACGGTCGACGAGCACGGCAACAGGGCCTTCTGCCTCACGCTTTCGACCCGTGAGCAGCACATCCGCCGCGCCAAGGCCACCTCGAATATCTGTACCAACCAGGGCCTGATGGCGCTCGCCGCCACCGTATGGCTCGAGGCGCTCGGCGGCTGCGGTCTGCGCGAGCTCGCCACCTCGTGCCTGGCCCGCTCCGAGGAGCTCAAACGGAGGGTCTCCGGCATCGGCGGTCCGTGGCGGCTCGCCTATCCCTCCAGCCCGACATTCAACGAATTTCTTCTCGTCGGACCTGGGACCGGTGCCGAACTGGTGGACCGATTGGCTTCACAGGGAGTGCTCGCGGGGGTCCCGACCACCGACTTGGCCGGTACATGGCCCGACGGCTTGCTGGTGGCGGTCACGGAGCGCAACACGGCGGCCGACATTGACGCCCTGGTCGAGGCGATGGAGAGCCTGTCGTGAAGCGGCGCGCGATCCGTTCCGAGCCGCTCTTCTTCGAACGCAACCCGCGGCGTGTTCGGCGACAGGGTTTCCTGCTCCCGGAGCTCGATGTCGCCGAGGTCGAGCCCACCAAGCTGCTCCCGCCCGAGCTGGTGCGCGAGCCGGACCCGCATTTTCCCGATCTCACCGAGATGGAGGTCGTGCAGCACTTCCACCGTCTCAGCCAGCTCAATTATGCGGTCGACGAGGGGCTCTACCCGCTCGGTTCGTGCACCATGAAATACAACCCCCGAATCAACGAGCAGACAGCCCGTCTGCCGGGTTTCGCCGCCCTCCACCCCCTTCAGCCGGTTTCGCAGGTCCAGGGGGCGCTGCGCCTCATCTGGGAGCTCGATGAGTCCCTCAAGACGATCACTGGCATGCCCGGGGCCACGTTGCAGCCGGCCGCCGGCGCTCACGGCGAGCTCACCGGCATTCTCATGATCCGCAAGGCTCTGGAAGCTCGCGGCGAAAAGCGGGAGGTCGTGCTGGCGCCGGACTCGGCTCACGGCACCAACCCCGCGACCGCCACCTTTGCCGGCTACAGCGCCAAAGAGATCCCGTCGGCCAATGACGGCACTGTCGATCTCGACGCGCTCGACCGGATGATGGACGACACGGTCGCCGCCCTGATGCTGACGGTCCCCAACACCCTCGGCGTCTTCGAGCATCACATCCTCGAGATCGCCGAGCTGGTGCACAGCCGCGGTGGATTCATCTACATGGACGGCGCCAACCTCAACTCCTTCGTCGGCCGCGCCCTGCCCGGGCTGATGGGAGCCGACGCGATGCACATCAACCTCCACAAGACCTTTTCGACCCCGCACGGCGGCGGCGGACCGGGCGCCGGGCCCGTGGTGGTGTCCGAGGCGCTCCTCCCCCATCTTCCGGTGCCGAAGGTGAGCCGCGAAGGGGATGTCTTCAGCCTGGTCTGGGACGACCCGGCGTCGATCGGCCAGATGCGCGGCTTCTACGGCAACTTCCTGGTCCTCGTGCGGGCCCTCACGTACATCTGGAGCCTCGGCGCGTCAGGCCTGCGTTCGATGTCCGAGGCCGCTGTTCTCTATGCCAACCTGGTCCGCCACCGACTGAAGAAGGCCTATCACCTCAAGTTCGACGCACCCAGCCTGCACGAGGTGGTCTTCGACGATAGCTTGCAGACCCGGCACGAAGTGCACAACGTCGACATCGCCAAGCGGCTGCTCGACTACGGCTTCCACCCGCCGACGATGTCGTTCCCCCTGATCGTGCATGGCGCGTTGATGATCGAGCCGGCGGAGAGCGTCGCGCCCGAGGAGATCGAGGCCTTCTGCGACGCAATGCTCGCGATCGCCAGCGAGGCGGAGGTCGACCCCGAGCTTGTCAAAACAGCGCCCCACGAAACGCCGGTGGGCCGGGTCGACGAGGTCAAGGCGGCACGCGACCTCAAGGTGACGTGGACACCCGAAGAAGACGAGGTAGCCGGATAGCGAGCTCTCGTTTCGTTGATGAAATCCCCCGCTTGATCCATTTTGTGACCGCAAAGACGCGAAGAGCGCAAAGAAGATCCCTCGAATCGGGTCTTGAATGACCTTTGCGGTGTTCTTTGCGTTCGTTGCGTCTTGGCGGTTACAACACCGCTGACGCCGGGGAATCACTCACGAAGAGGACAGGCATTACCTCATCTTGAGGGTGAGACCGAGGATGAGCGTATGGGCGTTGATACCCGGGTTGATGGGGCCGGTGTTGGCGTTCGAGACGTGATGGAACCGGTACTCCGGTGCGAGTTGCCACCGTTGCGAAAGGTCGATGTCCAGACCGAGCCCGAGGAGCAACGAGAAATTGAGGTGGGTTTCACCCGGTGGCACGTCGCTGCTCGCGTACAAAATCCCCGCGCCCGCCCTGAGGATCGGGTGCACCTTTGCAGCGGGAGAAAACCGATGCTCGTAGACGAGATTGAGGGCTGGCGCCGAGGCACGAGGATCCTGATCGAAGTCCATGTACGGTATCAGCTCGACCGAGAGCGTCGGGTTGCCGTGCAGCCAGCCCTTGCCGACGGGTCGCCAGCGACGGCTCCAGCGCGCTCCGACGCTCTGCATGTCGATCTCGGATGAGCCGTTGATCGCGACCGCCCACCCCCGGGACACGAAGACCGATAATGCCTGCCCCGATCCGTCTGCCTTGAGCTCGGTACCGTATCCCACCCCCGCAACCAACAGCATGATCCCACCAATTGCAGGGGACGCCAATGCTCGGCAATCGCGGGGCCGCTCAAGCGGATTTTTTCTTTTCAGCACGTGATCGATCCAAGTCGTGAGGAATTGTCTACCTTCTTGAGCTACTCTGGAACCGCAAAGGCGCAAAGGAATTCCTCGTATCTGGGACTTGAAAATACCTTCGCGCCGTCTTCGCGCTCTTTGCGTCTTCGCGGTGACAACACCACTCTCGTCAGTCAACGCACATCCAAGGACCGGAGATTCGGCGGTCGCGGCACGAAGGACACCGGCCCGGCGGATGGAGCGCACCACTCGTGAATGTGAAGTCGCAAGCGTCGCAACGCGCTGGCCGAACCATCAGGCGCTGCCCCCCGGATCGGACACTGCGCTGGATGTGGTGGAGGTCTTCCTCGAGCACCTTGACCGTCAGACCGAACTCCCGGCGCAGCTCATCAAAAGCCCACTCGTCCTCGGTCAACAACTCGACGATCTGCTGGCGACGCGTCTGAGCCATCGAAGGACCGCTCAGCGTTCCTCGGCGTTCTCGGCCAGCCAACGGTGGATCGGCACATCGTCGATGTAGAGCTCCTCGATCACGCCCACACCGTGGCGGATGCGAACACTGACCGAGGCTTCGCGGCGGCCACGGCGGCCGCCCCACACCGCCCGCTCCGCCTCGGGTGCCTTGTCTTCATCCATGTAGAAGCGGCGGAACGGCATCGTCAGCCACACCTGCTGGTTTCCGTCCTCGTCCGGCGTGACGACCCCCGCCCGCAACCGCAGATAGGCGCCGGCCGGAGGTTGCTCGACGACCGCCTTGCCCAGCGAGGCGAAGCCATCGGCACCTTTGATCACCGGGACGAAGATGTGCTTCCTCGGGCGTACCTCGGCCCCTTCGGCCACGAATGCTCGATCCACGGCGAAGCGAATGGCGACATAGCGGCCGCGGAAGGCATCGACCGGATCCACCGGTTGGATACGGAATCGGAAGGCCTCCCCAGTGCGCAACGCGAGCTCGGATTTCACGATCGCTCCACCAGCTACGGCCAGCTGGACCAAAGCCACGATCACGAACACGGCAAGCCCCAGATGACGCTTCATTCAGCCTCCTCCCCAGCGGTGCCAAGACTTCGGGAGAGGACAACGTTGGCCGCCAGGAAGCCGATCCCGACCAGGATGAAGGCAACGCCCTTGAAGATGAAGCCGAACTCCGAATCGAAGAAGCGCACCACCACCAACAGCGCCACCACGAGCATTCCGAGGTTGACGACGGCCAGGTTTTGGCGGCGCACCCCTTCGGCGAGGGTGGCGAGACCGACAACGAAGAGGAGCAGGTTGAAGGCCACGACGCCGGGCCACACCGCGTCGGCCGACGCCGCGATCGGCCACACCACCGCCATCACGGGCACCGACAGCCCCCATAGGAAAGGCAGCCGGTGGCGCCGGCGATCCAGCAGAAAAGCCATCGCCGCGATCGCACCCAAGGGCAGAACGACCGCGACCACGATGTCCACCCAGGGCACAAGCTCCTGGAAGGCCTCGCTGCTGCGGATGTGGTTCCAGCCGACATTGCTCCACACCTCTTCAAAGCTCAGGATCAACCACACGATGATGCTGCCAAGAACCCCGACCGCCTCGAAGGGCCTCCTCCACAGCCCGTCTTCGTCGCGCCGACCGGCGGCGCCGAGGGTGATCATGAGGGCGAAGAGCCCGACGTAGATCACCATCCACAATCCCGGGACCCGGTGGTCGAGTCCCACCCCGGCTGCAACGCAAAGGAACAGGGCAACCACCCACTGCAGATTCGCGGCACGAAGTCCGCGTTTGTCGGAACGGAGCAAGTGCACGAGGTGCGGCACCACCGCCGCCGCCAGCGGCCACATGATGAGGACCTGCGAGCCTTCGACCCTGGCCGCACCGGCCCACCAGGTGAGCGAGGCGAGAAAGAGCATGCCGACCGCGGTCGAGTTGAGCAGCCAGGGAAGCGGCGCCAGGAGGAGGCACCACCGCCACAGGAAGGACTCGAGGTCGCCACCCGTGTGGTAGGTCTGGTCGACCAGGGCCACCGATGCGGCCACGACCAGCGCGAGCAGGGTCGCCGAGCCCTCCCTCCACGCCGTGGAATGCCATTTCGTGAGCAACACCCAGCCCACCAAGAGCTGTGCCGCCGCGAGCGGCGCGAGGGCGATCGCCGCCCTCGTCCCGCGGCCGAAGGCATCCCAATTGTGGGCGAGGAGAAGGATGATCCCGCCACCGATGAGCAGACCGCCGAAGACGGCGAAGATGGCAACGACGAGCCGACGACCCGAGCCCGACGTCTGATCGCCGTAGTGATCCCGAAGCCGCTTCGCCGTCGCGGCGTCGACGACCCCCTCGGTCTCCAGCTTCGGGAGCTCGGAGAGCAACCAACGAACCGACAGCCGTCCCATGGTGTGCACCATTATAGACGGCCGGTGCTTAAATGATTGTCTTTTCGACCGTTAGCCTGATCACCTCACCGGGTACTCGGGGCGCGCCGGGTGGACCGGAGGGTTCTCCTCGAGGGCCTTCATGACCTCGGCGATGGCGCGGTCGAGCTGTGGGTCGCCGCCGTTCTGCATGAGGGACGGATCGTCCACGACCTCGATGTCGGGATCGACGCCCTGATTCTCGACGTCCCATTCTCCATCCGTGTTGTAGAACGAGAAGGTGGGTGCCGTCACTCCGCCGCCGTCGATCAACGTCGGCGCACCGCTGTTGCCAATCAACCCACCCCAGGTTCGGGTGCCGATCAGAGGACCGACGCCGGCCGCCCTGAAGTAGTAGGGGAACGCATCGCCGCCGGATCCACTCCAGGCGTTGATGAGCATGACCTTGGGCCCCGTGTGGGCGACGAATGGCGTTTGCCAGTCTTTCCCGTCGCGCACCGCCCAGTAGTTGTAGAGCGGACGGTTGAGCAGCTCAACGAAGCGGTCAGGGATCTGGCCGCCGTCGTTGAATCGCTCGTCGATGATCAATCCGTCCTTTGCGTACTGTGCTCTGAACATCCGCACGAGCTCGGTCTGGCCGCCGAGCCCGGTGTCGGGCACGTAGATGTAACCGACACGGCCGCCGGTCGCCGCGTCCACTTTCTGGCGGTTTCGCTCGATCCAGGCCAGGTTGCGAAGGCGCCCCTCGCTGTCGAGGGTTTCGACCAGTACTTCGCGGGCGCCTTCCATCGTTGGATTGTCGTTCACCGTCAACACGACCGTTGTCTCGGCCAGGCCCTCGAAGGCCGCCCACGGATCTTTCGATGTGTCGATCGGTGTGCCGTTGACCGCGAGCACCCAGTCACCCTCGCTGACCTCGACACCAGGTTCGGCCAGGGGAGACCTGTTCTCGGCATCCCAGGGAGCCGCCGTCACGATGTGGGCGATCCGGTAGGCGCCGTCGGCCAATTCCCAGTCGACGCCGAGCAGACCGACACCGCGCATCTTGCCCCGCTCCATGTCACCACCACCGCGGTAGGAGTGAGAGGTGTTCATCTCGCCGATCAGCTCGCCGAGGATGAAGTTGAGATCCCAGCGGGTGATCACGTCATCCAGAAGCGCGCCGTAACGAACGCGCATGGCTTCCCAGTCAACGCCGTGCATGTTGGGGTCGTAGAAGTAGTCTCGCTCGATGCGCCACGCGTCGTTGAAGATCTGGCGCCACTCCTCGGCCGGGTTGACCGTCATCTCCATCGACGAGGTAGCGAGGGGCTTGTCCATTTCCTGCTTCGCGGCCACATCGACGATCGCCACCTTGCGGTTGGCGAAGACGATCATCTTCTTGCCGTCGGCCGAGAGGCCAAAGCCGTCGGCGTTGTCGAGGATGGTTTTCTCCTCGCGGTCTTTGAGGCTCCAAAAGACGATCGGAGAGGACTCGTCACCCGAACCGGTTCGCGGCCGACGGTGGTAGATCACCTTGCCCTTGACCGCGGCCAGATCGGAGTAGTTGCCGGCCTCGGGTGGCAGAACAACCGCGCGAGCTTCGAAACCTTCGAGGTCGATCTTCACCGGCTCGACCTTGTTTTTTTCGTCCTTCTTTCCGTTCTCGCCGTCCTTCTTTTCGCCGTTGTCGTCCTTCTTCCCGTTGTCGTCCCCGTTCTTTTCGTCGTCTTCACCGTTGTCCTCGACATCGTTCCGCGGGGCCAACGGAGATGAGACATCCCCGCGCAGAGGTACGGCGACGACGCGGGTGGTGTTGGGGTAGATCCAGGTTAGATCGAGATCCGAGTAGATGGGGCGGAAGCTCCTGTTGGAGAGGTAGTAAAGGTACGCGCCTTCGGGGTCGAACACCGGCCTGGCGCAATCGACATAACCCGCGGTCACCTGGTGCTTCTCGCCCGAGTCGGTATCGTAGAGAAAGATCGCACCCTGACGATTCTCGAGACCCCGCGAGTAGGCGACCCAGCGGCTGTCCGCTGACCAGCTGACCTGAAAGTCCCTGAGCGCGCCTTCCATCATCCACAGGCCCTCGTCCACCTTGGCGAGCGATCCACTTTCGACGTCGAAGACCTGGATCACCTGTTCATTGTCGATGAACGCGATCTTCTTGTTGTCGGGAGACCACATCGGCTGATAGCGGTAGCCGGGGCCGAGCTCGGTGAGCGTCTTTTCTTCGCCCGAGCCATCGGCCGGACGCATGGTGAGTTCATACTCGCCGCTTCGGTCGGAGAAGTAGGCGATGTGCTTGCCATCGGGTGACCACCTGGGGTGGCGCTCTGCAAAACCCGAGGTCCGGGTCAGGTTGCGCACCACACCGTGCTCGGCCGGGAGGCTGAAGATCTCGCCCCGGGCCTCCAGAACGGCCCTCTTCCCGGACGGCGAGATGTCCCCGTCGGAGAGCTGATCGCCGACCTTGATTGGGCGCGGACGAAGCGTCGCGCGGTCCGTGACGACCTGCACATCGATGGTCCTGGCTGTCTCGGATTCCAGATCCATCACATACAGCCGGCCACCGTTCTCGAAAACGAGATCCTGAGGTCCGATCGCCGGGAAGTGGATGTCGAAGTCCTCGAAAAAGGTCACCTGGCGAACGGCGCCGCTCTCCAGCTCGTAGGCCCAGATGTTGGCGCGGAAGTTGGCGTCCCGGTCGGACAGGAAGTAGAGGGTGGAGCCGTGCCACATCGGCTGGCCGTCGCTGGCGGGGTTCTGGGTGAGCTTCTTTGCCTGGAGGTCGTCGAGCCCGAAGAGCCAGATTTCGGGCGCTGTGCCTCCGCGGTACCTCTTCCAGGTCCTGAAATCGCGCGACAGCGGCATGTAGGCCAGCGTGGCGCCGTCGGGCGAAATGGCGCCGAACTCGCCGTAGGGCACCGGCAGAACCTCGGGAAGGCCCCCGGTCACAGGCACCCGGTAAAGCTTCCGGAATCGCCGTTTCTCGCTCGTCATGGGCGTCGCGAAGAGGATGTTCTCACCGTCGGGATACCAGTCGAGCATCCGATCCGGATCCGGATGGTGGGTCAGACGTGTCGGGAGACCCCCTCGCGTCGGCATGACAAAGATGTCCTGGTTGCCGTCGTAGTTGCCGGTGAATGCGATGTGCTGCCCGTCGGGAGCAAAGCGGGGAAAGCTCTCCTCACCCATCGGCGTGCTCAAACGGTGGGCGACACCGCCCTCTTTCGCCACCACCCAGATATCGCCGCCATAGACAAAGGCGATCTCGGTGGCCGAGACGTCGGGTTGGCGCAGCAGGCGGGCGTCGATCTGGGCATCGACGGCGCCGGCGATGAGCAGCAGCATTCCCACGAAAACAACCGGGCGAAGAAATGTGCGCATGGAATATCCTCCAAAAAAATGCCCGAGGCCTTGCCTCCGGCCTCAGGGCCCGGTCATTGTACGGTATCCGGCCCAGCATTGTTTTACGATGGTGCATGGGTCGCGCCGGGAGGGATAATGTCTGACGAACGAATGGACCTCGATCAGTTCCAGCGTCTGCTGTGGGGCTTTGCCGGGCACCGGGTGATCACGGTCGCCGGACGCACCGGAATGCTCCGCCTGCTGGCCGAACGGGAGTGCACGACTGACGAGATCGCCGCCGAGCTCGACCTCGACAAGCTGGTCGCGGGCAAGGTCGTCAGAGCGCTCACGGCACTCGGCGTCGCCGCGGCGGACGGGGACCGTTACCAAGCGTCGCCCGGACTCCGGCAGCATTTCCTGCCCGGCGATTTCGATGTCGTGCCCTTTCTCGAGCATTCGCACGCGATGTACGAGCGTTGGGGCGAGACCCTCGAGCCCTGGCTCCGAGGCGAGGACTGGCCAGTCGCGGATCGGACCCCCGAGGAGGTTCAGCGCTTCGGCGCCGCGATGCGCGCCATGGGGGCCCAGATGGCGCGGCGGGTGGCCGCTACGCTGGACCTCGCTGGCGTCCGTCGAATGCTCGACGTCGGTGGCGGCTGGGGCCATTTCGCCCAAGCCTTCTGCCGGCGGAAGCCCGAAATCCGCGCCACCGTGCTCGACCGCCCGGAGGTTGTCGAACGCGCACGCGCCGAATTGGTGGATACGGACTTCGCCGAGACCATCGACTTTCTTTCCGGAGACTATCTCGAGACCGAATACGGAACAGATTTCGACCTCGTACTCCTGGCCAACATCCTCCATCAGGAGACGGCCGATCGGGCGGAGGAGCTGATACGGCGGGCGGCGGCGGCCCTGGCGCCGGGCGGCAGGGTCGTGGTGGTCGACTTCGCGATCGACGACGAACGCCACGAGCACCTGTTGGGCGCCCTCTTCGCCATCAACATGCGGTCTTTCGGCGACACCTGGACCGATCCTCAGATCCGCGGCTGGATGGAAACGGCCGGTCTGGTCGACTTCGAGCGCATCAACCTCGGTCCGGACAGGTGGATCCTTTGTGGAAGGAAAGTGCTTCCGTGAGTCCTTTCGAGCGTCGCTCACCGAGGGGCTCGGCGTATCCTGAGACGGTTGGGGAAAGAATGAATCGGCCAGCGCGGAATCTCGGAAAGCTGCACCGGCGACTCGGCACGGCCATTGCGACATCGGTCATCGCGATGTTGCTTGTGCTCCCCGCCGAGCCGATCCCGGCCCAGACACCAACACGACCCCCCAACGTCGTGATCATTCTCGTCGACGATCTCGGTTGGGCCGAGGTGGGCAGGCGGTCCTCGAGGCCGATCGCGATCTTTCCGCCGAGGCCCTTCGGCGAACACCCAGGTCGACTCTCGAGGAACCCGGTAGCGGATGCAATGGAGCTCGACAACTGGGCCGTCCACGAGCTCCGAGAGACCGTTTACGGCCACACCCCCCACATCGACAGCCTGCTCGAGCGCGGCATCGAGCTCACCCAGTACCTGACCCACACGCGCTGCTCCCCGAGCCGCGCCGGTCTCCTCGCGGGTCGTCACTACTCGCGAGTCGGCAGCGGACCAGAGGTCGGAGGGACACTGCATCTCGACGCGTCGAATATCGCTCGCGACCTCCAGGCCGCGGGCTATGCAACCGCTGCCTTTGGGAAGTGGCACAACGGCTACCCGAATTTCCCCGCCGACGGCAACGGAGCCGTCGTTCCCTCCCGCGATGACGCCGACCCGTCGAACGAGCGCTTCGAGAACTTCAAGGGGGTCCCCTGGGGAACGGGAGTCAACAGCTACGGCTTCGACGAGTGGAGGGGGTTTTACGGTGGTGCGGTCGATTACTTCGATCGCATGAGCTGGTGGGATCACGACACCAACTGGTGGACCAACGAGCGCTATACGCCGCACGTCGATGGATACACGGTCGATATCGTCGCCGCAGACGCGGTCGATTTCATATCCCGGCACCGGGACACTCCGTTCTTTTGCTACGTGGCCATGCCCGCACCCCACAACCCGCTCCACATCCTCAGATCGGACCTCAAAGCCGTCTCCGATCTCATTCCCGGCGCCTGGCAGACCATCCGGGGCCTGGCCAGCCCCACGACCGGTCGCCGCCTCGAGGATGTCGAGGAACTCCGTTGCGGTCCCGGCGAGGAGTTCGACCACGCGCTGCTCGACCCCTCTGGCACCGGCTTCGCCAGGCTGGCGCGGGCGACCTTCGTCTACGCCATGGACAGGGGTGTTGGCGAGATCCTCGGCGCCATCGGCGACCTCGGTCTGTCGGAGCAGACCGTCGTGTGGTTCGCTGGGGACAACGGCGGATCGGCGGGAGAGGGCAGCTATCCGTTTCGCGGCAACAAGGGCACCCTGTACGAGGGCGGTGTTCACGTCCCCGCAGCGGTGCTGTGGCCGGGCACGCTCGACGCGGCGAGCTCGAGCTACGTGAACGCCAATGCTTATCCCCACCTCATCCAATACCTCGACATCTATCCGACAACCATGTCGATGGTGGGCTCGGCACCTTCGTCCGCGGACCTCGATGGTCGTGACGCTTTCGGTGCCCTTTTCTCCAGGTCCCCGATCAGAGCGCCGCACGAAGGCAGCTTCATCAGCTTCGACCGAAAATGGGCCACCATCCGGAGTGAGGAGTGGAAGCTGCTCTACAACGAGGCCGGCACGGCACAGGCCGCAGAGCTCTACGATCTCCGCGGCGATCCCCGCGAAACGTCGAATCTCTTCGCAGAGCACCGAGAAGTGGCGGATCGACTCATCGAAGACCTCCACGGCTTCATGCAGGAGCGAGGCCTGTCCATGTCCTACTTCCCGCCCCAAGCGCCGTGGATTCCCGACCTCCAGCCGCAGCCTCACGGCGAGGTTCTGGAGATCCGCGCGACGCAGACCGAGGGTATCGAAGATATCGACCAGTGCGGTCTGTTCGTGAGGTTCGCCTCGGCAGGAATCACCGATTACGGTCACGACCAGCTGGATTCGGGCGATCTCTTCTCCTTCGATCTCCGTCTCGCCGAGGACTCGGAGCTCTCGAACGGCATCTATGCGACCCCCGCTCACGGCAGCACTCCGGTTTACGGACACCGAACCGGAGTGAACCGCTCGGGGCGCTTGCTGGTCGACGAGGCCTGGCCACGCGGCCAATGGGTGCGAGCGGTCGTTGGTATCGGTGAACGCGCGCCGATGTCGCAAGTGACCGATTACATTGCCCTGGGGTCGCCAACGAGCGGCACCACCCACTTCTTGCTGGACAACGTGGCCATTCTGCGTTCGGACGGCTCGCCGCGGGCCGTCGTCTGGGAGTCGAGCAGGGACACGGTCCGGCTCAGCTTTCGGTATTGCGGAAAGAACTACGATGACTGGGACTCGGTCTCGGCGGTCGCCGGTTTTCCCTTTTCGGAGCTCTCTATAGAAGTTATCGACTGACACACGGGAGATACCGCCTTGCGCCATCCTGGGCTACACTTCGCCCCGGAATGCGGTGTAATCAATGCCGCTGAAAGGATGTCGATGGGCCGCAGCGGTGCACTCGGAACACGCTGGCGTCTGGCGTTGATCGTGACGTCCTGCGTTGTTCTCCTCCTCGGACGTTCCGCATCGGCGGTCCGCAACGAAGTACGCAGCCGCGCACCCAACGTGATCGTAATCCTCGCCGATGATCTGGGGTGGGCCGATCTCGGGCGGCGCCTCGAACCAGGCCCCGAAACGCCTCCGAACCCCTCCCCCGAGGGCGGCATTCATCGCAGCCACCGTTCTCAGACCGACCGCGTTTTCGAGCCGGGCGATTTCGAGATCGCCGATGCCGACACCGGCAGCTACGCGGTGACCCCCAGTATGGACCGCCTTTTCGAGCGGGGCATCGTGTTGACCCAATATCTGACCCACCCGCTGTGCTCGCCGAGCCGCGCTGGTCTTCTGACCGGACGCCACTATTTCCGTGTCGGCAGTGGGCCGGAGACCGGCGGCACCCTCTCGCTCGCTGTCTCGAACATCGCCCGCGATCTCCGACGCGCGGGCTATGCGACCGCTGCCTTCGGCAAGTGGCACAACGGCTACCCGAATTACCCGGCCGACGGAAACGGCGCGAACGTGGTCGGCCGCCATCGCACCGACCCCGGAAATGACAACTTCGAGAACTACAAGGGCATCCCGTGGGGCTCTGGGGTCAACGCCTACGGCTTCGACGAGTGGCAGGGCTTCTATGGTGGCGCCACCGATTACTTCGACCGCTACAGCTCGTGGGACAACGACCGCAACTGGTGGACCAACCGCCGATACACACCGAATGTCGCGGGCCACACGGTCGATATCGTCTCCGATGCGGTCGTCGATTTCATGATTCGACATCGAGATCGTCCGTTCTTCTGCTATGTGGCGATGCCGGCCCCTCACGAACCGCTGCACGTCCTTCGCGCCGACCTCGAGTTTGTCAGTTCACATTTCCCCGGCGCCTGGCAGAAGATCCGTGGGCTCACCAGCCCCTCGACCGGCCGCCGTCTCGACCAGGCGGAGGAGCTGCGCTGCGGACCCGGCGAGGAGTTCGACCACCAGGTGCTTGACCCCGAGGGCGAGAATTTTCTCCGCCTTGTTCACGCTGCCCTCGTGTACGCCATGGACCGCGCCGTCGGCGACATCCTGACCGCCATCGAGACCCTCGGTCTGTCGGAAGACACCATCGTCTGGATGACCAGCGACAACGGCGGCACCGAAGAATGGAACTCGGCACCCTACCGGAGCCGAAAGAGCTCGCTCTACGAGGGTGGCATCCGAGTTCCAGCGGTCGTCTGGTGGCCCGGCACCCTCGACGCACTCAACCCCGCCTATGCCGTGTCCAGTCATTACCCGCACGTCCTCCAGCACCTCGACGTCTACCCGACCACGATGACGATGGCCGGTCTGACGCCCTCCACAGGCGATCTGGACGGCCGGACCGCCTTCGCGAGCCTTCTCGACAGGACTCCGGTTTACCCCGCGGATGAGACGGCCTTCATCAGCTTCAACCGCGAGGTGGCGGTGGCGCGGAGCGAACAGTGGAAGCTCCATTACAACGAGGCCGGTTCGATGCAGAGGATCGAACTTTACGACATTGCCGCCGATCCGCTCGAAAGGTCCGATGTCAGTGAAGAGCACCCACAGATCGTTCAGCAACTGGTTGGTGACCTCCACCTTTTCATGAGAGATCACGCGCTGTCCATGTCCTACTTCCCACCCGGCGCGCCCTGGATCTCCGATCGGCCCTCCCCCGACGGTGACGTGCTCGAGGTTTACGCGGTGCAGGATCGGCGGATCGAGAATGGCGATCGCGACGGGCTCTATGTTTGGTTCGCCACGGCGGGTATCAAGGACTACGACGAAGAGCAACTCGAGGCGAGCGACCTCTTCTCCTTCGACATCCACGTTGCGGAGGAAACCAGCCACACGAGTGGCTTCTTCGTCACCCCGGGTCGGGGCGTCTCACCGGTATTCCGCACTTCGAGTGGCGTCACGGCCGACGCCGAGCTCATCGCCACACACACCTGGCCGCGCGGACGCTGGACGCGAGTCACGGTCGGAATCGGCGAGATCGCTCCCCTGTCGCAGGCGGTCGATTTCATCGCACTTCGATCGAATCACCGCGGGAGTTACCACTTCTTCCTCGACAACGTGCGCGTGCTGCGCGCCGACGGTTCCACCAAGGCCGTCGTCTGGGAGCAGCACAGCGACACGGTCAAGCTGCGCTACCGCTTCCGCGGCGTGACCTATTCGAGCTGGGAAGAGGTATCCGCGGCCAAGAACTTCCCGTTCTCCACGCTGGAGATTCGCTAGCTCAGGCGGCTTCCGACAGCACCTTTTCGAGCAGCACCTCGGAGCTTCCGTCGGTGTAGATCGCCGTAAATGAGCCGTTCTCGATCACGAGGGCCGAGGGCTGGCCGCCCTCGTAGACGCTCGAGAGCATCCCCGTGTCGATCAGAAAGACCCGGCCCTCGAATCGTGTCTCGATCCGGCCCTCGCCTTGCACCGTGTGTCCACCGACGACGTGCTTCGCACCGATCCCGTCCAAGAGCTCGGCCATCCGTGCGCTTTCGGTCTCCTCGTCCCAGCGCGCCGCCCCGCGGAACCACAGGGGGCCACCCGATGACTGTATCAGCCAGTCTTCAGCGTCTTCAAGGGCCGCAAACTCCGGATCCGGCTCGTCCTGCTCCCGGTAATAGGTGATCAACGACATGAGGCCGGCGGTGCCGGGCACCAATCGACGCTCGATCATGACCTTGCGCAACCGGTCGTAGGTGGCCAGCTCCTCCGCCACCTTGGCGTTGATATCTGCGACAGTCATGCCCGCCAGATCGGGTCCGATCCCACCGTGAATGAAGAGCACGTCTCCGATCATCACGGCGACCGGTCGCTGGCGAAGCCATTTCCCGTACACACCCTCCGGACCGATGGCCTCAGTGTGCTCGAGCCAACCTGGCGGGATGATCTCCATCCATGTGTCCTTGATCTCCGATGTAATGGTCGGCGCCGGAACACCCAGCTGCTTGGCCTTCGCGTTCAAATACTTCCTGTAATCCTTGAAGCCGGCCTTGCGGCGTTTATTCGAATGGTCATCGACAAAAGTGGCATAAACGTCCGGATTGACATCTCGATAGAAACCGATGAGGTTCATGCCCTCGTGATTGCCCAACAGAGGGATAACCCGTCCTCCCGCCGCCGCCGCCTCTCCCTCCAACCGCATGAGGAGGTCGAGCACCTTGCGCACCTCGACTCCGCGGTCGAAGACATCCCCCGTCTGGACAAACGTCGTACGGCCGCCAATCCAATGCGTCGCTTCGTCGATGAGACCCGCCGCCTGCAGGATCGATACGAACCCGTCGTAATTGCCGTGGATGTCGCCGACCGCGACGATGCGCTCCTCGGCACCGGCAGCAGTGACGGCCGTCAGGGCCACAAAGAGCCCAATGCCCAGTGCTCGCTGCAATGGCTTCGGCCAGATATGTCGCATTATTCGTCTTCTCCCTGTGAGGATAACTGCTCTTCTTCGGCTCCTGTTCCGGCTCGCTGCCGCTGGAGGGCAACTCCCAGACCCATCACGAGCGTGCTGATGGTCAACGCACAGGTTGCCGGCACGGCGGGGTTGTTGTGGTAGTGGGTCACACCACCGTAGTACATCCCGAAGTGCACCGCCAGCGCCGTCACCGCGGCACCAAACACCAATGGAGCCGTTGCCCTCTTCGCAAAAATCCCGAAGAGCACCGGGGCGAAGGTGGCGGCGAAGAGGCCGTAGATCCCATTCTGCGCGAAGATCGCCACCGACAGCGACGGCGCCACGATCTGGCGCCAGGCGAGAACGAGCGTGAGGGGCGCCATCAGGACCAGGAAGATCCTCCCCACCCTGAGCAGCTGGCCGCGAAGCACGTCCTCCGCAACACCGCGGGTGCGGGCGATGGTGCCGTAAAAGTCGTTGCCGAAGATCGTGGAGAGAGCGAGGATCACCCCTTCCAGCGTCGAAAAGCCGGCCGCCAGCACACCGAGCATGATGAAGGCCCGCAGGCCCGGGGTGAAGCTCGTCGCGATATAGGTGGCCACCACCCGGTCGGGCGGCAGGTCCCCACCGAGGGCCAAGCGTGCGTAGAGCCCTACCAACAATACCGCGGTGAAGATCGTACCCGCCACCATTGCGGTGGCGAGGTAGGTGTTGACGTCGCGCTCGGACCGCAGATAGAGCGACTTCGAGATGATGTGGGGCTGCATGATGATGGCGAGCCCGATGATGAAGTTCGCGACGACCACCTCGAAGATGTCGCGGAAGAGCAGGCTGTCTGGATTCGTCATGTTGCCGTAGTGCGGTGCCACGGCATCGAGCTCCCCGAAGAAGCCGGCCAAGCCTTCACCGAATACCGCCGCCCCGGAGGCCACCAGAATCACCGCGACCGCCAGCATGGTCAGCGCCTGAACGCTGTTCGACCAGACGTGGAGGCTGGCGCCGCCGAAGAGGATGTAGCCGAAGGTGAAAACCACGACCATCAGCAAGGCCGGCCACATGCCGATCTGCAGGACGCTCATCAGGACGAGCACGAGTGCGGTGACGATAAGGACCAGGAAGGTGATCTGGAGCATGCTGGCCAAGGCGAAAAAGACGGTCAGCCGCCGATCGCCGTAGCGTTCGCCCAACCACTGCGGCACCGTCAGCACCGTGAAACGGTCACCGATCCGCCGAAACCGTTTGCTGGTCACCACCAGGCCGATGAAGATCCCGAGCGGAGCGGCCATCCCATAACCGACGACGCCAGCCCACCCGTAGGCGTGGATCAGTCCGGGGTTGATGACGAAGGTGGCGACGGAGGTCATGTTGGCGGCCAGCGACAGCCCGACGAAGAATGGCGGCACCCGGCGGCTCCCGACCGAGAACGACTCGATATCAGAGGCCCTGCGCCGGTTACGCCAGGCAAGAAAGACGATCACGCCGGCGTAGGCGATGAGGAGGATCCAGGGCAACGTCGTTTCATTCATATTCGTCCCCATCGGAGATTCGAGATGCGAGATGCGAGATCCACTCGCCCACACCCACGGACTCGTATCCGGCACTCATCTCGTATCTCGAATCTCGCATCTGGTGGGGCGGGCGCAACCTCACCGCTCCCGATACCACCGCATGAGACACGAAACCATCTGACCTCGGGGGTTGAGGTTGAGGGCCCGAGACCGGCGCTCGACCTGCAGCAGATCTGCGGCCAGCCGCACCAGGTCCTCCCCCACCGGCTCGTCCTCCGACTCGCTCGCCATCTCCATCGCGACGGCCGCCACGGAGGAGAAGATGGGCAGGTCTTCGGGCAAGGAGTAGGGCAGACGCAAGAGATCCTGCACCTCGCCCGATTCGAGTGACGAGCGGATTGCGCCGACCGCACCGTTGAGCTCTTCGTTGTCCAGAGACACGCGCGCCAGCTCCGGCAGACCGACGTCCACCGCCAAGCGTTTCGCGACCGCCACAGCACCCGGCAGGGCGAGCTGCTGGCAACGTGATCGGATGGTCGGCAGGACCGCCGTCGGGTTGTCCGCGAGGAGGAGGAACATCGCATGCGCTGGCGGCTCCTCGAGGGTCTTGAGGAAGGCGTTGGCCGCCTCGGCACCGAGGTGCCCCGCCTCGACGCCGTCGAGGATCCAGACCCGTCGCTCGCCCTCGTACGGCCGGCTCGCGGCGGAGTTCACGATCTCTCGTATCTGGTCGATCGTGATGATCTTTTTCGTGCCGGTCGGATGCACCGGCCGCACATCGGGGTGGATTCCGGTGCGGACCCTTTCGGCACACGGCCCGTCACACCACAGTGAGTCCACCTCAGCGCACACCAGGAGGGTCGCCGCTTCCACCGCCGCCAGCTCGCGACCGAGCCCGGCCGGTCCAACCAGCATGAGCGCGTGCGGAAGCCGGTCGCGCTCCCGAGCTTGCAGCAGTCTGGCCAGCGCGGGCTCCACCAGACCGGACAGCCGTTCACGATCGAGGATCGTGGGTTCCCACCACGCGTGCTCTTCGTCACTCATCGAAGATCCTCGGGGAGGACCGGGTGGACCCGGGCAAAGACCTCTTCAGGGGAACCGGCGGCGTCGATGACCTGCACGCGATCCGGCTCGCGTGCGGCGAGCTCGAGGAAGCCTTCGCGGACTCGACGGTGGAACTCCGCCGGCTCGTCGTCGAGGCGGCTCTCGTGCGACGACCCTTCCGAGTTGCGGCTGTGGGCACGGGCAAGCGCGGCCTGCGGGTCCATGTCGAAGACCAGTGTCAGGTCCGGAACGAGACCGCCGGTGGCAAGCCGGTTGAGGCCGGTGACCTCCTCCCATCCCAAGCCACGAACCAGGCCCTGATACACCAAAGAGGAGTCGGTGAACCGGTCGCACAGCACGACCGAGCCATCCTCGATTGCCGGGCGGATCACCCGTTGCACGTGGTCGCGACGCGCCGCCTCGAGGAGGAAGATCTCGCTCAGACCATCCGGCTCGAGCTCGGGATCAAGGAGCAGCGCCCGCACCGCCTCGGCCAGCTTGGTCCCGCCCGGCTCGCGGGTGACGACGGTCGTGTGGCCGAGGGTCCCCAGCCAGTCGTCGAGCAGCATGAGCTGGGTCGATTTGCCCGTCCCCTCCCCGCCTTCGAAGGTGATGAAGTATCCCCTTGGCATCCCGGGGAGTATAGCCGTGCCACGGATTTGGGACGAACCACCAAGACACGAAGACACCAAGAAATCACCAAGCCCGCCCAACCGCCCATTCGGCCCACAGATCACACAGATTGACCCAGATGGAGACGATCTCGAATCCTCTGTGCCTCTGTGGTTTTTCTGTCAACGGAATCGTGCTGATCTGGACGTTTCAGGTGGACATCGGGTACTGTTGAATTCGATGTTGCGGAAACGCACCCTTCTTCTTTTCCTGCTCGCTTTCGTCCTTCGCCTCCTCCTCCAGGGGTGGGACTCCGGGATCACCATCTCATCACACCCCGACGAACGGCAGGTCGGATTCGTTACCGAGAAGGCGGAGGGCTGGTTCGCCGATCCCGATTTCTACGCCTACGGCTCTCTCCATTTCCAGGCCATTCGACTGACCGCGACTCTCCTCGGCCTCGGGGAAAATTTGCGCGGTCTGGTCGTCAGTGGCCGGGCACTGTCGCTGCTCGCGTCGATGCTCGCGATCGTGCTTGGCTGGGTGATCGCCAGCCGGGCGTGGGGTCGACGAACCGGTGATCTCTTTGTCCTGCTCGCGGCCTGGGTACCGCTGGACCTCCAGCAGAGCCATTACACGACCGTGGAGGCACACCACGCGGCCTGGGTGATGGCGGCTCTGGCGGCCTGTTTCTGGCTGGCGCGCAGCGGCCGCCCTCTCGCCGCGGCCGCATCCGGCGCGGCGATCGGCGCATCGCTGGCAGTCAAGGTCGCATCTCTGGCCCTCGGTCTTCCCCTGGTGTTGGCCGCATTGGTCGCGGTTCGGGGGCGCGGCCTACTTGCCGCCGTACGGCTGCTGGCCATTGCCGGCGCGACCGGGACGGCGGCCTTTTGGCTCTGCCAGCCATGGGCTTTCGTCAACGGCAGGCCGCCATACAGCGTCATCCTGATCGCCGCCCTGGTGGCCATGGCGATCACCGTCGCCGAAAACAAGACCGGACGGCTACGAACCGTGATGCTCTGGGTCGCGACCATCGGCGCAGCCGTTTCGGCCGCCCAACTGGCGGCCCTGGTCGGCCTCTTCGGGGAGACCGTCAGTGCACGCTTGGGCTCTGTCGTTGTTGCCGGCACCGGCCTCAACCCGAGCTACCTGGAGGGGGTCGGCCGCGAGATCGCGATGGTCGTCGGTCGCGCTGATCTCGCCTACGTGCGGATCTACGCCCACACCCTGCCCATCCTCTATCCGCTGCGCGAGCTCGCTTTTTGGGGTTGGGGCGTGCTCCTGCTGTTGGCAGCCATCGCCGGCAGCATCGCCGGCTGTTGGTGGTCCGCCAGACGGTGGCGTCGGTGCTTCGGCGGCCACTGGAACGACTCTTCGATCGTGCTCGCGATCGTCCTCGCGTGGCTCATCCCGATGGCACTGCGCTTGAGCACCCTCCAGGTCAAGTTCCTGCGTTACTGGGAACCTTTGGTCGTGCCGGCCGCGTTGATCGCTTCGTGGTGGCTCATGCGCCTTCCCCGCAAGCTGCGCTGCCGCGCCGCAGCCGCGGTTGTCGCCGGCACGGCGCTCTGGGGTCTCGCTTACTCCTGGTCTTTTGTCGAACCCCACCCACACACGCTGGCATCGGAATGGATCAACCCGATGCTCGGTGACGGGCAGGTGGTTGCCTTCGAACACTGGGATGAGCACATCGACCTTCGTCCCGCACAAGGCATGGTCGAACGCGCCGAGCTGCCGTCGTACGAGCTGCCCGACGAAGGGCGGAAGATCGAGCTCTGGACGAGTGCGCTCGCCAAATCCGATTGGATCGTGTTGACTTCGAACCGGGTATTCCGGACAGTCCTCGCGAGCCCCGAGCGTTTTCCGCAGACGGCACGGCTGTATCGGCTCCTGTTCTCCGGTGAGGCAGGATACGAGATCCTGACGCGAGTTCGACGCGGACCGAGGATTTTCGGAATCCGTTCGCCGGTGCAGAGGGCCGACGAAAGCTTCCTCAACTACGAATTCCCGCAGGTGTTGATCTTGCGCCGCGTGGCCGAGGTCGATGCAGAGGATCTCGCCGCCCGCGTCAGCCGACCTTTGCCCTATCTCGAACAGATGCGGTATGCAGAGCTCGAGCGTGAGTACCTGAACCAGGTGCCGACGGTGCCGCCGGCGCCGTCGAAGACCCGCCAGCTGGTCGACCTGGTGATCTGGATGATTGCATTTTCGAGTCTCGGGCTCGCGGCCTGGGTGCTGCTGCTGCCGATCCTCCGAGGATGGCCCGACGCCGGCATCGGGCTCGCGCTGGCGACTGGGTGGATCGTGCCGTCGTGGTTGATGTGGATGGGGTCGGAGCTTCGCATCTGGGGGATCAGCCCGGCTACCGGGAGCTGCCTCTTTCTCTTTCTGCTGATCGCAGGGGCGGTCGTCGCCGTCTCACGATGGCCGGGCATCACCACGATCATCCATCGGCGCCGCTCCGGCATCATCACGGTGCTCGCAGTCGCGGTCGCCGTCGGAGCGCTGTTCCTCGTCGTCCGCGCCTGGAACCCCGCCATCCACTGGGGCGAAAAGCCGATGGACTTCTCCTTCCTCAACGCCTTCCTGCGGGCGCCGCAGTGGCCTCCAGGTGAGCCGTGGATGGCCGGCATGCCTCTCCACTACTACTACTTCGGCGAGGTCCTCGCGGCCTTCCCGATGCTGGTCGCCGGCTGCAGCGCCGGGGTCGGCTACAACCTGATCTCCGCCACCATCCCGGCCCTCTTCGCAGCGGTGCTCGCGAGCGTCGGTTTGCTGCTCGCGCGGCGGCGCCGTGCGATTGCTGCTTCGCTGCTGCCGTTGCTGGTGCTGCTCACCGGCAACCTCGCCTGGCCGTGGCTGATCGAGACCTGGCGCAAGGGAAACATCTTCGATCTGTGGTGGGCGACCTCGAGGGTCATTCCGGGCTTCGCGATCGACGAGTACCCGCTGTGGACCACCCTTTTCGCCGACCTGCACGGGCACTTCATCGCATTTCCGGTTCTCGTCGCGACCTTTGCCTGGGGCTGGCTCTGCGTCGAATCCAACGATAGGAGATGGATCGTTTCAGCGACTCTCTGTGGGATCGGCGCCGCCGTGGTCGTGGCCACCAATCCTTGGGATCTCTTCATCCTCACCTCGACACTCGGACTCGGAGTCATGGTGGCTGCCCGCCATCGCCTCCGAGGCCTGATACGCCTCGGCCTTGCGGCGGCGGTCAGCGTGCTCGCCGCGGCGCCGTTCATCGTCGAGCTGATGGCCGGCTTCACCGCCGGCGCCGGCGACAGAGGTCTCTTTCTCACCGCCCAGGATTTCGCGCCCGCGTGGGCGATTCTGCGCCACTTCGGCCTGTTCATGATTCCCCTCGCGGCCCTCGCACTGGTGATGCTCGGCCGCCGTTTCTGGATCATCCTGCCGACTGCCGCCATCGGCGTCATCGCCGGCCTCAGTTTCACATCGAGCGCGGCGGCTCTCAGCCTCGCCGCATGCGCGATTTTCATCACCGTGGCGGCCCGCTCGAAGGACCGCATCAATCGTCTCGGCTGGTCGATGGCGGCCCTCGGCATGCTCGCGGTGGCGGCCTGCGAACGCTTTACCCTGATCGACCGCATGAACACGATCTTCAAGGTCTACAACGGGGTTTGGATCCTGCTTGCCTTCGCCCTCGCCGCAGCCCTGATGCGAACTCGAGGCCGACCGTTGCGAGTCCTGCTGGTTGTCTGGGCACCGCTCCAGCTCGTTGCGTTCGCGAACCTCCCGCTCGGCATCGCCCAGGGGTGGGTGCTGCCGCGCATCGCCTCGCCTCGCCCATCGCTCGACGGCCAGGCCTTTCTCGCCACCCAGGACCCCGAGACCTGGTTCCTGGTTCGCGGGCTCCAGGGCATGGCGCGGCCCGAAGAGACGGTGGCCGAGGCGGCCGGCCCCTCCTACAGAGAGTTCACCCGTATCGCCATGCACACCGGTCAGCCGACGGTGGTTGGCTGGGAATGGCACCTCCAGCAGCGTGGCCAGCCGGTATCGGAGATTCGGGCGCGCTTCGACGACCTCGAAAGACTCTACGGCGGTGGTAGGCAACAGGATCGGCGTGACGTGCTTGACCGTTTCCGCGTCGGATGGGCCGTGGCGGCGAAGGTCGAACGGAATCGCTACAAGTTCTCGAGCGACGATCCGTTGGGCGATATTCCCGGAGTACGAACGATCGCGACGCGTGACGGCGCCGTTCTCTACCGGGTCTTAGCTCGACAGGAGCGCAGTGCGGAGAGCGCAGTGATCACGGCCGAGCTTCCACCCGGCACGATCGCGGTCGGCCACCTCGGAGATGTCAAAAGAGAGGTGGTGCGTTCCATCGCGCTTGACGATCGCGGGGCAACAGCGATCCTTCAAGACGGCAGCCTGGTCGACCTCGATTTCGCGGTGCGGCAGGTCGCGGCGCTGTCCGCGCCACCATGCGAGCCGACCTCAGTGGCGCGTCAGGATGATGAGCGGTGGGCCGCCTGCGAAGGCGGCAGTTTGTGGCGTCACATCGCAGGTCAGTGGACACCAGCGGGTATCGTGGGCGGTAGCGGGCATGTGGTCGCGGATGAGCACGTCTTTGCCTGGGGGTCAAAGGGCCTGTGGCGACTCCAGAATGACGCCGAGTGGATCGAGGTCTTCTCCGGGGACGTGACTGCAGCTGCTGCTGACGGGCGGCGCATCCTCTGGAGCGATGGGAACCGGGTCTGGGTCGGGGAGGGCGGACAGCTCCGGCGAGTCGGCGCGAATCTCGAAGGCGTTCGCGCCCTGGCGTGGCAAGGCAGCGAGTTGTGGGCCCTCGACTCGACTGGAGTCCACAGGGCCGGCGGCACAGAGTTTCCGTGGCGGAGACAATTCGCCACTACAGACCGGCTGGTGGCAATGGCAGGAAACACGAACTCATTGTGGCTGATTCGCCAAGACGGCCTCGTGGTCGAACCGGAACGACCACCCTGTCCGTCTCCCTGGGCCTCGCATCCGACCAGTCGCGAGGGATCCCTCCGCGAACCCCGCGGTGTCGCGGTGTCACCCGCCGGCTGGTTCGTGGTCGCCGACACCTTCAACCATCGCGTCGTCTGGTACACCGATCAAGGACTCTGCCTCGACCAGATCGGTTCCGCGGGCGACGCTCCAGGTGAATTCCGTGAACCGTCCAGTGTGGCCGTCGCGGGCGATGATTCGCTGGCGGTCGCCGACACTTGGAATGGTCGCATACAGGTGATGAGACCGAACGGTGTCACGGAGGTCTTCGGCGAGCCGCTCTTCGGTCCCAGAGACCTGATGTGGGCGCCCGACGGATCGTTGTTGGTTTCCGACACTGGCAATCGAAAGCTGCTCCGGTTCACCCCCCCAACATGGGAAGTTGAGACGATTGCCACGTTGCCCGGACCTCCGGTTGGCCTGGAATGGGCCGCGGGGTTGATCGCAGCTGCTGTTCCCGCCGACGGCGCGGTGCTGCTGATCAACGCCAGCGACGGATCGGTCGTACGGCGAATCGAGCTTCCCTGCTGGGGCAGCCGGGACCAACAGGAGGGTTATCTCGCCCTGCTTCCGTCCGGGAACCTGGTTGCCAGCTGTCCTGCCAACGGCGAGCTGTGGATCGTCGATCCGACCGGGGAGCGACAGCCGAGGCTCGTCCAGGACGACCTACCCGGGATAACCGCGATCGCGCTGACACCTGTCGGCGACCTCCTGGCCTCACTCACCTGGCAGCACCGGCTGGTCAGGGTGCCGGTCGAAGATTAAGCCGCATCCGCGTCCCCGTCCGAGTCCGCGTCCGCTGGGGGGCAGAGGAGCGGAGGAGTAGGGGCGTTCGGCCTCGACGGTTCGTCTACGAGTCGATACGATCTGGGCGTGGCCAAGAAGAAGCGACTCGACGTCGTCATGAGCGAGCGCGGCCTGGTGCCATCACGCGCACGGGCGCAAGCGCTGATACTCGCCGGCAAGGTGCGACTTCGGGGTGAAGTCGAGACCAAGGCGGGGACCCAGGTCGAGGCGGACGCGAGGATCGAAATCATCGAACCCGATCATCCCTGGGTTTCGCGCGGCGCACTCAAGCTGGTGGCGGCGCTCGATGAGTTCGGGATCTCTCCGGACGGCATCGACTGTCTCGACATCGGCGCCTCCACCGGTGGCTTCACGGAAGTTCTCCTCGAACGGGGTGCGCGACGGGTCATCGCCCTCGACGTCGGTCGCGGCCAGCTCGATTGGCGTCTCCGCAACGATTCCCGTGTGGTGGTGATGGAGGGCGTCAATGCCCGCCACCTCGACGCCGTGGATCTCCCTTTCGCAGCCTCGCTGGCGACGATCGATGTCTCCTTCATTTCTCTCCGGCTGGTGGTCCCGGCGCTGTTGCCGCACTTGGCGGCAGGGGCCTGCCTCGTATGCCTCGTCAAACCGCAGTTCGAGGCCGGGCGCGACCAGGTCGGCAAGGGAGGCATCGTGCGCGACGAAGCCGTCCGGCGACAGACGATCGACGCCACCGTGGCCGCGTTGGTGGATCGTGGCCTCGACCTCGTAGGGGTCATTCCCTCGCCGATCAAGGGGCAGAAGGGAAATCTCGAGGAGTTGGCGGTGTTCCGGGCTCCTTGATCGATCCTGAAACCGATCCCGACGTATTCCGCAACTGAAATATTTGCGAATCCTCG
>JBFFBV010000058.1:0-26890 GCA_041560205.1 Candidatus Sulfomarinibacter sp. | reverse complement strand
GGCAACATCGGCTGCATGGTCAACGGCGCCGGCCTGGCGATGGCGACCATGGACATCATCAAGCACTACGGCGGCGAGCCGGCGAACTTCCTCGACGTGGGCGGCGACGCCTCCCAGGAGCGGGTCGCCGCGGCGTTCCGCATTCTGCTCTCGGACACTTCCGTGAAGGGGGTCCTGGTCAACATCTTCGGCGGCATCGTGCGCTGCGACATGGTGGCGAACGGCGTCATCGCCGCAGCCAAGGAGGTCGACCTCAGCGTGCCGCTGGTCGTGCGCCTCGAGGGCACGAATGTCGAGGCGGGCCGCCAGGCACTCGCCGAGTCGGGCCTCGACCTGATTGTCGGCGAAGGGATGGCCGACGCCGCCGAGAAAGTCGTGGCCGCGGTCGGAGGTGCGTCATGAGTATCTGGGTCAACTCCGAAACCAAGGTCGTCGTCCAGGGTCTGACGGGCAAGGAAGGGACCTTCCACGCCGAGAAGTGCCGCGAGTACGGCACGAAGATTGTCGCCGGCGTCACGCCGGGCAAGGCCGGCCAGGACGTTGATGGCGTTCCCGTCTTCAACACCGTCCAGGACGCCGTCGCCGAAACCAATGCCAACGCTTCGCTGATCTTCGTTCCTCCCCCGTTTGCTGCCGACGCCATCCTCGAGGCGGCCGACGCCGGCATCGAGGTGGTGGTTTGCATCACCGAAGGCATCCCCGCACGCGACATGGTTCGTGTGCAGCGCATCCTGCAGGGTTTGCCGACCAGGTTGATCGGGGGCAACTGCCCCGGCATCATCACGCCCGGTGAGACCAAGCTCGGCATCATGCCCGGCCACATCTCGATCCCCGGTCCGATCGGCGTCGTGTCGCGCTCCGGCACGCTGACCTACGAGGCCATCGGTCAGCTCACCTCGCTCGAGCTCGGGCAATCGACCTGCATCGGCATCGGTGGTGACGCCCTGCCGGGCACCAACTTCATCGATTGCCTGGAGGCCTTCGAGGAGGACAAGGCGACCGAGGGCATCGTCATGATCGGCGAGATCGGTGGATCGGCCGAGGAGGACGCCGCAGAGTTCATCGCCGAGTTCGTCTCCAAACCGGTCGCAGCCTTCATTGCCGGCCAGACGGCCCCTCCGGGACGGCGCATGGGCCACGCGGGCGCCATCATTTCGGGCGGCAAGGGCACCGCGGCGGACAAGATCGCGGCCCTCGAGGCCGCCGGCATCGCGGTGGCGCCGACCCCGGCCGAGATCGGCACGACGATGAAAAAGGCCCTCGACTCGCAGTCAATGGTTTGAAGATTCGATACGGGAGGGATCAGACTCTCCCCTCCAATCACATCCGTACGGGCGGGGTTCATCCCCGCCCGTTTTTTCGATCCCGCCCCTGGTCCCAAGGTCGTTTGTTCGTCTCGCTGATGCCTGGAGCGCGAGGCAAGGCCTTCACATCCGGAGACTTTGAGACTTGTTATCGGCCATTTTTTCTTGATTTTTTGAATTTCTCGATATAATGCCACCTTCGCAGTGAGGGAGGAGGAGTTTCTCTCTGCGACGGCCCGGCGGCTTCGCCGGGTTTTTTCGTGGGTAAAGGGTGAAGAGTCAAGAGTCAAGCCCATCCACCCCCTCAGAGAAACTTAACCCTTAACTCTTAACCCTTAACTTCCTCACAAGCGCACAATCCGGTCGGCAGCGAGGAACCACAGCTCGGTGTGCGGCTCCTGTTCGAGCTCGAGGGCGTCGCAGAGGATTTTCGCGTAGGTGCGGACCTGCGGCTCATAGACTCCGGCGCGCTCCGCGAGCCCAGCCTCGTCATCGACGGCGTCGGTTTTGTAGTCGGCCACCACCAAGCGACCGTCGTCCGGGTCGTGGTAGACGAGATCGACGATTCCCGAGATCACCGCATCCGGGCCGTCGTCGATCGCCTCCCAACCGTACACGGACAGCTCGCGTGAAACGACCAACGATGCGAGAGCCGAGAGCCGCTTCAAACAGCTGCCAGACGCGATTCGATTCAGCAGATCACCGAGCACCGCGCCGGCCTCCTGCGCCCGTTCCTCGTCCAGGCCGCGAACAAGCTCGCTCAGCATGCGATCCCTGCTCTCTTCGATCTGCTCCCCGAGGTCCGAGCCGAGATCCACCGTCTCGAGGAAGCCGTGAATGGAGCTGCCGATCGCCATTGCGAGGTCTCTGGACCCGATCGCAATCGACGCAGGATCCTCGTCTTCTGCGTCGGACCGCAGCAGTCGCTCGTGGGCCTCGGCCGAGGCCGAGCGGACAACCGGTTGGTTCATCCACCCGGAGGCGCTTCGTCTCGCAGACGCCAGCTCCTCGAATACCCGTGTTTGCTCTGCTGTCGGAAGCGAACTCGAATTCACATCATCTCTTCGCTCGAAGACCTCGTCACGCTCCGCGTACGCGGGAAGGACCCG
This sequence comes from Candidatus Sulfomarinibacter sp., assembly GCA_041560205.1. Lineage (GTDB taxonomy): Bacteria > Acidobacteriota > Thermoanaerobaculia > Thermoanaerobaculales > Sulfomarinibacteraceae > Sulfomarinibacter. The sequence goes on along the minus strand of JBFFBV010000058.1, from coordinate 24,477 downwards.
CTGCACGCCGGTGCTCTCGTCGATCCGCCGCTCGCCGGCGGCCTCCAACTGGACGGACAGATCACCGGAGTCGAGGCGATGCCCGAGCAGGGCGCTGAAGTTCGCCGCCGCCTCGGGCGGCACCACCTTTCCCGGCGCCGGCCAGGAGCCGGAGAGCACCAGGCGCTGCTTCGCCCTCGTCGTCGCCACGTAGAGCAGCCGCACCATCTCCGCCTGCGTCTTGCGCCCCTGCGTCCATTCGCCAGACACGTAGCCGGGCGTCGTCCACCCGAAAAAGTGATATTGGGGCCGACCATTGACCTGCATCAGGTGGGCGGCCCCCCGCCGACCCCCGCCCCGGCCACCCTTGTGAATCTGGGCCACGTAGACGTGCTCGAAGTCGAGCCCCTTGGCCCGGTGGATGGTCATGACGTGCACGGCATCGGCCTCGAGGTCGGGCGGAAGCGGCAGGCTGCTCTCCCGCCCCTCCTCGACTCCCCGACGGAGGAATCTCGCCAGGGCGGCATCGCCTCCATCACCCGCAACCAGTGCGTGCTCGAGGTCGGTCAGGAAGCGGTCGAGGCGGGCGCGACGAAAACGACCGAGAAAGCGGGCCGCGCCGGATACCTCGGCGAGCCACCGACTGCGGATCTTTTCGACACAGAGGTCGGGTGCGTCATCGCGGAGGGCCTTTCGCAGATCGGCGACGACTTCAACCGCCGACTTGAGCGCGACCGGCCAACGCGGTAACGCGGAACCGCCCGGCACATCGGTCGGGGTCATGTGCCGCGCCTCGTCGATGCACGCCCACACCGTGTCGAGGGCGGACGGCTCCACGGCACCGAGACCTGCCATCCGCGACCCAAAGCCGGCGTCCCACAGCGGAGCCAAGGCCGCGTCCGGAACACCCACGACGTCCGACCTCAGCACCGTGAGCAGCGCCAGCTGGTCTGTCGGCTCGAGCACGGTTCGGACGAGGGCGGCAATCTCAACCACCTCGCGCTGGCGGTAGTAGTCCCGCTCGCGCGCAACGTCGTAGGGGATGCCGTGGCGGCGAAAGGCCTCCAGAAGCACATCCTGGGCGGTCGTCACCCTGAGCAGCACAGCGACCTCGCCCCAGCGATCGATGCCGCCCTCGCGGTGGAGCCGAGCGATGTCGGAAGCCACCGCCTCGGCCTCGAGGAGCGACGTCTCGGCGTCCCGGTTGCCCTTTTCAGGAGCGACCCCGTCCGCACCGGACGGCCACGCCAACCAGTGCTCGACGCCACTCCACGGCGGACGATCGAAGCCCGGAGCCCCGCGCCGCTCGTCGGTGGCTTCGAGGGCCTCGAAGCGCGGTTGAATGCCGCGCTCCTCGCGCATGACCGGAGCCACCAGCCGTTCGACCTCGTCGAGGATCGGGGTCACCGAACGGAAGTTCCGCACGAGGTCGACGATCACACCGCCGTCTCGCTCGACGCGCTCGACAAACGCGTCGTAGGCTTCGAGGTCGGCGCTGCGCCAGGCGTAGATCGACTGCTTCGGGTCGCCGACGATGAACAGCGCCGGGCGACGGTCGTCGCGCCCGGAAAGCGCCAGCGACTCGACAATCCGGCACTGCACGTCGTCGGTGTCCTGGAACTCGTCGACCAACAGATGGTCGATACCGCCGACAACCTCGCGACGCACACCTGCCGAGGTCTGCAGAAGACGATCGGCGCGCCGGAGCAGGTCCGAAAAGGTGAGGATTCCGGAGGCCATCCGTCGCTGGTTCATGTTCTCCAGAAGAGGCGCCACGACGGCCCGGGCCGCCGCGAGCTGCTCCTGTGGAGGTCTGATCAGAGGCGTCAATACGGCCGCGAGCCGGCCGGCAGCAGCCGCCGCGGCATGCCTGGCATCCGCAAACCACGACTCCTCGCTGCCCGTGAGATCGAGCTTCGACCACTTCTTGAGTCGAGGAATGACCTTTTCCTCGAGCTCGGTCGCCACCGCGCTCAGCTCGTCGAACGACGGTGGAGATTTCAGTCCTTCTGTCCAGTCCGTCAGCTCTGCCACCGCATCGCGGGTCTGGATGCTGACGGGACCCTTGACAGGCCCCAGCCGATCGCCGACCGCCTCGTTGAACGCCCCGAGGGCGTTCCGCAGATCATCGACGGTTGCCTCGGCTGCGGCGGGCCCGAAGGGATCTTCCTCGAAGAGCCGCGGATCGGCGCCGGCCTCGCTGAGATCGCACAGAGCCTCGACCACCTCCGGAGGCCCGAGGCCCTCCACGGCCAGTCGCTCCCAGCCGACCCGGCTCGCATGCTCCGCCAGGCCCCTCAGCGTATCTTCGACGAGCCCTTCGGCAAGGGCTTCGAGGCGGACGCTCTCCGGATCGACCTCGAAGTGCGGATGGATGCCGGCCTCCATCGGATAGGTGGAGAGCAGCCGCTGGCAGAAGGCGTGGATCGTCGAAACCACGAGTCGGTGGCTTTCCTCGGACAACGCGCGAGCGCGCGCTCGGATCTCGGCCTCGTCGTCGGGCAAGAGTGCCGGTTCCGGATCCCAACCGGTCGGGTCGGTGCCTCCTGCGAGCTCGATCAAGGCGGTGCCGATCTTGCGCGCCATCTCGGCCGCGGCAGCCTCGGTGAAGGTGATGGCGACGACCCTTTCGATGACCCGTCTCGCGACCGCACCAGGTTCCAGGCCGTCATCCGCGTGCCGATCCCAACCAGGCCCGACGCACCACACCACGACGCGCGACACCAGCAGGGCGGTCTTTCCGGTCCCGGCTCCGGCGACGACCACCACCGGCCGCTCGAACTCGCTCTGAGCGAGGCGGCGGGAGGCCTCGTCGGCGGCCACGCGTTCGTCGCGGTCCTTCACTCTGCACCTTCGCCGCGGTCGACACCGAGCCACCACAGCTCACGCGCCACCTCGTGATCGGGGTCATCGGAGGTTGTCTCCGAATCCATCCACTCGACGAGGCGCCGCCGAAAGCCCGAGTCATCGCGACGACAGGCCTCGGCCACGCGGCAGTAGCTGCAGTGCTCCGCCATGCGTCCGCCCGCCTCCTCGAGCCGCGGGAAGACGATGCCGCGGGATCGGCTCTCGGCGACGATGCGTACCGCTCTCTCGAAGGCCTCGTAGATGTCTTCGTCTTCGCCTCGAACCACCACCTCTCGCATCTCGTCGTCCCAACGGTCGTCGGGCTTGAGGTACAGGTATCGGCCGCTCCCCTCCGAAGCCGGTACCGATCCGGCATACGCGGCAGCCTGGAGCAACCGTCCTCTCGCCACCTTGTCGAGCAGGTGGCCCTCACGCGTCTCGGGATTCTTGGCGGTGGACAGCGGCTTGGCCGCCTTGTAGTCCACCAGCTCCGGACCGGTCGGCCCGAGATTCACCCGGTCGGCTCGAAAGGCGAGCGGCTGCCGGACATCCCGCACGGCGACCTCACCCCGCACCTCGGGCGCGAGGACGCCGCCCAGCACGTCGACCTCGCCCCACTCGAGCTCCCGAGCCATGTCGAGGAACTGCCGGGCCCGTGCCTCGAGCAGCGGCGCCATGCCGAGAGTGGCCAGGCCCTCTCGCAACGCGATGTGCAGCGCCTCGCGACGGACCATCTCGTCGAAGCGTTCCCGGTTCGGCCATGGCACATTGGTCGGCGAAGCAGCGGTGGCGCCATCGAGATCGACGGGTGGCTCCACGACGGCATCGCGGACGATCTGCTCGAGCACAGCGTGCACGACCTGGCCAACGAGCATGCCGTCGACACCCGGCAGGCCCAGATGCGGGTCCGGGAGCGGGAAGATTCCGAGCCGCTGCTGAATGAACGCGCGCCACGGGCAGGTGCCGGTGGCCTCCAGATGGGTCACCCACATCGGATCGTCGACCTGCCGGCCCGCCTCGCCGGTGAATCCGAACCACGGGCCTGGAACAGTCGTGCCCGGCAATGGCTCGACCTCGGCGAGCACGTCCGCGCGTGCCGCGGCAATCTCGTGTGCAGAGGCCTCCCGTCGCTCGGAACCGTCACCGACGAGATCATCCGCGATCGCCGCACCGAACAGGGCCGCGAGACCGTTGCGATCGGCCGAGGGCGCCGACAGCACGGCGAGCTCGTAGGCCGGGCGCGGCCGCGGCACCTCGTCTTCGACCGGCCACAGCTGTGGCGCCGACCTCGGCGGGGCGACGTCCTCGCGAAGCTGCAGGCGGTCGACAAAGGGCGATGGGGTGAGCGTGCCCTCCGCGCCGTAGACGTGCCACGAGAGCTCGACCTCCTTCGCGCTCGAGAGGAGCTGTGCGAAGAGATAGCGCTCCTCGTCAGCGCTCCTCCCCTTGACCGGCATCTCCGGCAGGACATCCGCGGCGAGCCGGACGCGCACCGCTTCCGGAAGCATCGGGTCCTCGTGCACGACACGCGGAAAAACACCACGGCTGACGCCGGCCACGAAGAGCCTTTCGAAGCTTCGGGCGCGGGACTCGACGACGGTCAACAGCTGAACGCCACCGCCTCGGCCGCCTACCGGAGCCTCGCCCGCCCTGACCAGCCGGTCGGCCACGAGCTTCAGCCATTCCGACCGGGTGATCTCGAGCTCGGCAGGCAACTCGCGACAGAGCGCATCCAGGCACTCGAGAGACCGCTCGCGTTTCGGAGACTCGTCGCTCCAGTCGAGGGCATCGAGGACTCCAAGCGTGTGACGCCGGTGCAGGCGAGGGCCAGCGGTTTCCGGCCAACGCGAGAAAGCCTTGAGGAGTCGACCGGCATCGGCGCCCGCAGCTTCGAGGGCGCTCGCCGGGAGAACCCGGCGCTCGGGCTCTTGACCGTCGCCGTCTTCCACCTCCGCAACCTCGATCGGGAGAGTCACTCCATGAGAGGGCACCCTCCCCGGCGAGAGCTCCGCGACATCGACGACCCGCAGAAGACCGAGAACCCTGAGGCCCAGCAACAGCTCGGTACGGCCGCGCACCTCCCCCCGGGCCTCCATCCAGAGATCCACATCGGCCCTGTCACCGATTCGGAGCAGCTCGGCCAGCCGGCTCAGGTGCCTCCTCGAGCCCGACCCAGGGACGGTCGCTCCGCTGCCGGAGAACGGGATCCCGAGGCGGCGAAGGTGGCGCCTCAGCGGCAGGACCAGGCCCTCGAGGCTCCTCGCCACGACGCCGATGCCCTCGGCTTCGACCTTCGAATCGATCAGACCGCGGATTCGTTCGGCAATCCATCTCGCCTCGGACTCGACATCCGGGGCCTCGACGAGCGAGATCTCGATCGGCTCGCCGACTTCGCTGTTCTTTTCACGGTCGAGGCGGGCCAGCCGTTCATCGAGACGGTCGAGAAACGCGGCGCCCGGGTCCTCCCTGGCGGGGTCCGCCGGGTCCGGTGGCCGATCGAGGATCAGGGTGCCGCCGTGCATCCGGACGAGGGTGAGCACCAGGTCGGCCGCGATGCCGGTGACATCGGCAAAGCCGTGGATCAACAGAGCTCTCGTCGGCAGAGCGTCCGGACCCAGTCTGTGGAGCATGTCCTCCGCGAGCTGCAGCGCCTGGGTCGATCGCCAGACGCCCAGGTCATCGGTGAGCTCGAGCACCTGGGTCGTGAGTCGGACCAATCCTCTCGCCCGTTCGATCCGTTCCGGCGCCACCTCTCCGGCGACCTCGTCGAGGCGCTCGAGCACGCCTTCCTCGTTGCCGGGCTGGAAGCCCGCATCGAGAAGATCGCGGACGGCTCCGACGACCGCGTCGTATCCATCGTCCAGGTCTGCGAGGGTGGCGCTCAGTGATGGCTGGATTGCCGCGAGGCGTCGAACCACGATCTCGAAGCCGGCATCACCAGCGGGCGCTTGGCTGTCCGACCGCGCCAGGACCTCCATCGCGAGGCCGTACAGCGTCTGCACGTTCAAACCGGCGACTCCGCCACGCCGCCGGGTGACGGCCCGAATCAGGTGATGGCGCAGGCTCCGTGACGGCACGACGATGCGAATCGGCTGCGAGAGATCGTCCGCACCGGAGGACAACAATCCGTCGAGCTCTTCGAGCAGACGTCGCTCTGCTGCACGGGCTCCCCTGCAGGTCACGACGCGGGAATGTGTCTCCGGCGGCAGCGTCATGTCGGTGGTCCATGGGACCACGGGCCGGGACCACTGTCAACGATCCCGATTGTCCGTCACCGGTGGGTGGCGTAGCATGGCAAGGCGATGAACGGAGGCACCATGAAGGGACCGGAAAGCGTCGTCATGGAGAGGTGGGAACGCGCCCGAGGCACCCGCCTCGGTCGCTGGCTCTTCAGCAGAGCGGTCGGTCGTTTCGCGCCCTACACCGGCTCGATCGGTGCGCGCATCGAGGACCTGGAGGCGGGCCGTTCGACGGTCACACTGCGGGACCGCAAGGCGGTGCGCAACCACCTCCGCTCGATCCACGCGGCGGCGCTGATGAATCTGATCGAGCTCACGGGAAGCCTCGCGGTCATCGCTGCGATGCACGCCGGCACCCGCATGATCCCGGTCCGCATCGAAACCGACTTCATCAAGAAAGCGCGAGGTCTGCTGACGGCCGAGGGTCGCTGCGCGATACCGGAATCGGGTTTCGAGGGCGAACTCCTGTCGAATGTGGTCATTCGTGACCTCTCTGGCGAAGAGGTGACCCGCGGCAAGGTGACGGTTCTGATCGGACCCCGGAATTGAGCCTGCTCGAAACCACCCTCACCGCAAAGTTGGGGATCGAGTATCCACTCATCGGCGGCGCCATGTACCCGTGCTCGAACCCGGAGCTCGTGGCCGCGGTCTCCGAAGCCGGCGGCATCGGGATCTTGCAGCCACTGACTCTGGTCCACGTTCACGGGCTCGACTTTCGCGACGGCGTCCGGCGCATCAAGAGCCTCACCGACAGACCCGTCGGCATGAACGTCATCACCGAGAAAAGCGCCGCGAAATACCTCGAGCGGATGCGCGAGTGGCTGGACATCGCGCTCGACGAAGGCATTCGCTTCTTCGTCTCGTCCCTCGGCGATCCACGCTGGATCGTCGACCTGGTGGAACCCGCCGGAGGGATCGTCTATCACGACGTCACCGAACGCAGGTGGGCCGAAAAAGCAGCCGATGCCGGTGTCCATGGCCTGGTCGCGGTCAACGACCGCGCCGGCGGCCACACGGGCTCGAGGTCACCGGAAGAGCTGCTCGAGGAGCTCGCAGGCTTCGACCTGCCGACGGTCTGTGCCGGCGGTGTCGGCGACGGGCACTCGTTTCGACGAGCCCTCGAGCTCGGTTACGTCGCCGTACAGATCGGCACACGGTTCATTGCGACCGAGGAGTGCTCGTCCCCCGAGGAGTACAAACGGTCCATCGTGGATGCCGGTGAATCGGACATCGTGGCCACCACCCGCATCACCGGCGTGCCGGTCTCCGTGATCCGAACGCCGTACGTCGAGCAGGTCGGCACCGAGGCAGGACCGATCGCGCGGAGGCTGCTCGCCCACCCCCGCACCAAGCATTGGATGCGTGGGATCTATATGTTCCGTTTCGGCCGGCGGCTGCGAGACAACATGCAGCACGGCATGTCACACCGCGATTACTACCTGGCGGGCAAGAGCGTGGCGGGAGTCGCGGAGATCGAGCCGGTCGCGACGGTTGTGGACCGGTTTGTAGCAGCGGCGAGGGAAGACCTCGCTCTGAGGTCTTGAGGTCTTGAGGACCTGAGGGCTTGAGGACCTGAGGGCTTGAGGGTTCCAGGGCGAGTCGATCGACGGTTTCAGTCGAGCCGTGGCTTGTTCCTACTGCAGTGCGCTGATGAGGGCGGTGAGGGCGGCCGCTACTCTGCTCTGTTGATTCGCCAATAATTTCCCGGAATCAACGTCGAGGTATTCGAGGCGTCAAGCTAGATCGATGAAATATCCAAGCTCTCTTGCTGAGGCAAAGGCGATGTTCAGGAATCGGATGTATTCCTTTTCTGTTCGCCTCGCACAACCCTCAACGATATTCGCTGCAACTGAGACGGCGCTGCGTCTCATCTGAGCGACCAACCCGAATATCTCATCTTCCGGGAAACCGGCCGTTTCTCTGTACACCCTGAGGACAAGGGCGTCTGCCAACTGAAACGCATCGAGTTTTCTGTGATCTCTCAACTCCAAGCCCTCAAGCCTTCACGCCCTCACGCCCTTCTTCGTTATATCGACCCGTCGGGCACGGAGACGGAGACGGGCACGGAGACGGGTCTATTCGATCCTGATCGGCGGCATCCAGACGACGCCGGGCGTGGAGACGGTCCCGGTCACGACCAGTTCTTCGAGCGCCTCCAGGCGCCGTGCGACTGCAGCCTCGTCACCCGACCTCCTCTTCGCCAGCTGCTGCCACCACGGCAGCACGCGGGGGAAATCCACGAGCTGAACGTCGGCGTCGGGGTCGATCTCCGCCAGCTTCTTCGCCTCGACGAGCGCCTGGTCGAAACCGCCGACGACATCGACCAGCCCGTTCTCCCAGGCCTGGACGCCCGTGAAGACCCGGCCGCGGCCGATCGCATCGACCGCCTCCGGAGTCATGTCTCGGGCGGCGGACACCCGCTCGACGAAGTCGTCGTAGATCCGATCCAGCATTCGATCAACAACCGCGCGCGGCGCGTCGGTCCAATCTTCGAGCTCACCGTAGATGTTGGCGTTGACCCCCCTATCCATGCGACCGAAGGTGACGCCGAGCTTGTTCTTGTAAAAGCCCGAGGTATTGAGGTGAGCCGCGAGGACCCCGATCGATCCGGTGATCGTTGCAGGATCGGCTACGATCCGATGAGCACCACAGGCGATCCAGTAGCCGCCGGAGCCCGCGACGTTCGACATCGACACCACGACCGGCATCTCCGCCGCGGTTCGGACCATTTCCTGCCGAATGATCTCGGAGGCCACGGCACTGCCCCCCCCGGAATCGATCCGAAAGACGACAGCCTCGATCCCGTTGGTTTTGCGCACCTTCCGAAACGCCCGGGAAATGGTGTCGGAACCCATGATCGGGCCTCCGAACAACGGGTTGAAACTCTCGCCGCTGGGACCACGCTGAATGGTCCCGACCGCGGTTACGACCGCGATCTTCGGACCGCGACTCGACTTTTTCGCCCGTTTCACGTAGGAATGCGCGGTCACGGCCTTCGCATCGCCGTGTTCCTCCTCGAGGCCCTCGACGAACGAGGTCCAGTCCTCCATCCTGTCGACGAGACCCACCTCGACCGAACGCTCACCGATGAGCGGCGCCCGGTCGATGAGGCTCATGACCTCGTCGCTCTGCAGACCGCGGCTGTCGGCGATGTCCTGGACGAGCTGTTCCATGATCGAATCGAGGAGCCAGCCGGTCATCTCCCGATGAGCCGGCGTGAAGTCCGTTTGCGTGAATAGGAACCGCGCGGCCTTGTAATCGCCTCGACCCGGAGCCTCCGGCCGGATATCGAGCTTGTCGAGGGTGCCGCGAACGAACGGGGAGGCAGCCGAAAGCCCGATCAGGTTGAGGTCGCCCTGGGGGTTCATCACGATCTCGTCGCACGCCGATGCGAGGTAATAGACCATGTTTCCCGGGGTGAATTCGCCGGCCGTGTCCATATAAGCGGCGGTCCACTTGCCGGCGGCCCCGACGCGGGAGATGAGTGATCGCAGCTCCTGGGCGGTCGCGAAACCTCCGCCCACGCTGTCGATCCTGAGCCGGAGCCCCTGAACGCGGTCGTCGTCGGCCGCCCTGACAAGCGCGAGCCGCAGGTCGCGCAGGCTCGTCGGCTGCTCACCCATCATCGCGGCAAAGGGGTCGTCCGCGGTCACCTCCGCGATGGGCCCGGCGAGCCGCACGGAGAGGACCATCTGCTTCGGCAGCGACGGCGTCGACAGGCCTTTCACGAGCAGCGCGAAGATCACCACTCCGAACAGAATCAAAAGGCACCCGGCGCCGATGAAATACTTGTGGGCCTTGGCCATGGGACACCTCCTCGAGGAGCCCATATCGTAACAGAGGAGTTAGCTGCGGACGGGAGAAAGGAGGCATTAGGGCGTGAGGGCGTGAGGGTGTGAGGGCGTGAGGGTGTGAGGGTGTGAGGGTGTAAAGGTGTAAGGGCATCAATCCTGATCAAGGCGCGGTCTCCCCTGTTCCCCTCCTAGCTGGATCAACCTGTCATCCCGACCGAGCGAACACAGTGAGCGAGTGGAGGGATCTGTGGAAGGGCGCCGCTCGACAGCACTCTGACTCTTCCCACAGATCCCTCGACTCGCTTCGCTCGCTCGGGATGACAACCACGTGTGTGCTCTTCAGCCTTTCTTCACATCGAGGCTGCAATATCTGAAGAGGCCCGTGGAGCTCTCTTTGACCGGACACACATGGTCGTATCGGGCCGTGACTTCCAGAGGCAACGACAGCGCTTCGACCTCCTCCCGTTCGATTTGCTCGAGCGCGGTGCCCAGCTCTTCTTCGTCGCCGCCGCTCGCGACGACTGTCCGCGCGACTTCGGTCCAACGCTCGATCCGACCGTCGATCTCGTCCAGGTGACGCGCCGGATCGTCGAAGGCACCGAAATGCGTTAAAAGGAGCCGCCGAGGAGCCAGGCTCCGCAACAGATCGAGGCTCTCCCTCCACTTCTCGACATCGATGTCGGGGGGCGGCATCGGCGGCCGCACATGGGTGGCGCCCGGAAACCTGACCCCGGCCACATCACCGGTTGCGATCGAATCACCGATCTGCCACGCGACATGGTGGCTGGCGTGGCCGGGCGTGTGCCACGCGACGACCTCGAGACCGTCGACCTTCACAGTTTCGCCGTGGTCCACGATGCGGATCTGGTCCTCCGGCACGCCCCGGGTCGTGCCCCACAAAGGCTCCATCATCGCCCCGTACAGCCTTTTGGCCGAAGGGAGCAACTTGGCGGCGGGATCGATCAGATGTGGCGCACCCACCGGGTGACAGAACACCTCGCAACCGTTGCTTTGCGCGAGAACGCCGGCCCCCCCGGAGTGGTCGAGGTGGACGTGGGTCGCGAACACCGCACGCAGCTCACCGAGCTCGAAGCCCGCCTCACCGACACGCCGCTCGACCGCGTCCGCTGCACTCGCAGGGCCCGGGTCGAAGAGGACGAAGCCGTCGACGGTCGGCACGAGGAACGACGCGATCAGCCCGGTCGTGCCGTAGAACTCGAGGTCGAGGGTCTGGATCTCGGGCATGCACACCTCCGGTCGCAGAGTCTATACCCACCTCACCCGACAAGCCTCACAGACCCTTCCTGAGCCGTTTCCGTTTCCGTCTCCGTGCTCGATTGTTCTCCGGTTGTGGATCGGAGCATCGTTCAACGAGCGTGCACGCATTCGGGTTAGCGCACCCCTGCCTTCGACGCGCACCTCATCACCAGCTCTCTCCATGGTCCCGTCGCGCGCAGCCGCGAAAGGTTTCCAAAGTGACCGCCGAGCGCCCGATCGATGAAGATGGCATCTTCCGGAAAGACCATGTCGCGGCTGTATTCCATGTTGGCGAAGCCGAGCTCGAAGAGCCTGCGGTAGAGATCCTCGTTGTCGCCAAAAGTGTACGGAGGTTCTTCACGGAGAATCTCTCCGAACATCTCGACATAGGGGTCGATGGCCTCGGCGGGAAGCGCCTCGCCCCCCTTCAGGTGCATCCCCATGTTTTTGAGGATCTCGGGGACCTCGGCTCCCCGGCCTTCCGCGGCCGCCAACAGGACTCCGCCATAACCCTTTGCCAAGTCTTCCGGGACCTCCTTGACACACCCGAAGTCATAGACGACCACACTCCCGTCCTCGCGAAAGGCGAAGTTCGCGAGGTTGGGGTCGGCGTGAAGGAACCGGTGCTCCATCAGGCCGCGCATCAGGAACTCGGCGAGGGTGGTTCCCCAGCGGTCTCTCATTGCATCTTCGTGGCGATCCGAGCATGCGTCCGTCGGCGTGATCCCCCCGACGTACTCCATCGTCAGCACGTTGCGGGTCGTCGCCTCCTCCACGACCTCGGGGATGATGATCTCGGGAATCTCGGCGTGGAGCTCCGCCATTCGTCGGATGTTGGCCGCCTCGTGGGTGTAGTCGAGCTCTTCCATCAGGCGGTCGCGGAGCTCCGACCAGATCGGCTCGAAGTCGAGGTCCGTGATCAGACCCAGCAAGGCACGGAGCAGGGCCTTGAGGTTTTTGAGGTCGGCCTTGACGATCTCGTCGATCAGCGGGTACTGGATCTTGACCGCGACCTCGCGCCCGTCGCGCAGCCGGCCGAGGTGGACCTGGCCGATGGATGCCGCGGCGAAGGCCTCGAAATCGAGCTGCTCGAAGAGCTCGTCGAAGTTCTCGAGCGCGCCGCGGATCTCGTACTCCATGACCTCGGCCGGGACCCTGGGGGCCTCCTTTTGGAGCCCGCGCAGGACTTCGGCGACCTCGGGCGGCAGCATACCCTCGTGCAGGCTCAGCATCTGCCCGACCTTCATCGCCGCACCCTTCATCTCACCCAGGGTTTCGGCGATCCGCATGGCGTTGCGGACGAGGTTTTCGGTCTTCTTGACCTGCTTCGCCGGGCCCGACCGCGCAATATCCATGACCTGGTTGCCGACGACCGACGCACCCACTTTGCCCGCCAGCCCTCCGAGCTTGACGAAGCGCCGCACCGCGGATGTGATCATTTCGTCGCTGGACACCGATTCTCCCGAATCACCGGTGCGACCCACGTTCTACTGCAGCGACCGAACCCGCCTTGAATCCCAGGATTCCGCCCGCCGCCAACTTCTCTGTGAAGTCGGCAAAACGCACCTTGCCGGCCGATCTGAGCTCATCCATCGTCTCACCCACTTCGCAGAGCTGATCTTCCGCAAGAACGGTCCCTGCGAAGGGCGGCACACGCGTCGTCCTTTTCTTCCTGCTCGCTTGCTGCCGTTCAATATGACACCTTTCAACGACTGAAAACTACGGCGCTTCACCCTCGCCAGATTCTCCCTGGAATGACTGCAGCGCGAGGTACTGCTCGCCGAAGCGCTGGACGTGCTCCGACTGCTGATCAAACTGGTCCCAGTGGCCCTCCTCGGCCGCCACCAGCTCCTCGAAGAGCTTCTTCGTTCCCGAGTCCGCATTCTGGGCGCACTCCAGTGCGAACTTGTTGTACATCTGGATCGCTTCCTGCTCGAGGCTGTGCGCCTTCTTGAGCATCGACTCCGCGTCGTGGATCTTCTCGGTCTCGCGCCCCACCGCCATCTCCACCTCACCGCCGAGGAAGAGGATGCGCTCGGCGATCATCTCCGCGTGCTGCATCTCCTCGATGGCGGTCATCTTGAGGAAGTTGGCCAGCGGCGCGTAGCCAAGATCGTCGAGGCGGAAGTGGAAATACATGTACTGATGGATGGCGGCGATCTCGTCCGCGATGGCGGCGTTCAAGAGCTCGATGCTGCGTTCATACATTCCAGTGCCTCCTTGTCTCAGCCTCAGGATTCTACACCCATTCGCGACAACCCCTCTCCATCCGAGAGCGATCGTGAAAGCTCGGCGATCAGCGCTACAATCGGTCAGCGCTGCCGGGGGTGAATCGATGAAGAAATCTCGCGGATTTCGAAGCGTCCTGAAGCTGCTGGCGCTGGCTTGCGCGACCGTCGCCCTGCTCTTTGGAGTGTTGGTGATCTGGATCGGAGTCCAGATCTACCAAACCACTCGCCCACTGGAACTTTCCGACCACCACCCCTTCCGTTCCCAAGCCAAGAAACAACGCTACCTCGAGAACTACGACGCGAGGGCCGAGCGGTGGCCGGTGGCCTTCGAGACGCGGATGGTGGACACCTCGTGGGGCGCCACCTTCATTCGCATCAGCGGTCCGGCCGACGGCCCGCCGTTGGTCCTCCTGCCCGGAGCCAATGCGACCTCGCTCATGTGGGAGCCCAACATCGAGGCCTTCTCCCGCGACCATCGGGTCTACGCGGTGGACAACGTCTTCGACTTCGGTCGCAGCGTCTATGTTCGAAACTTCAAGACCCCTGGAGATTTCGTCTCGTGGCTCGACGAGCTGCTCGACGGCCTCAGTCTCGAGACGATCCGGCTCATGGGGCTCTCATACGGCGGCTGGATCTCGAGCGAATACGCCCTCGAGCACCCCGAGCGCGTCGAAAAGCTGGTGTTGATTGCCCCCGCTGCGACCGTGCTCGATTTCAGCCCGGACTTCATCAAAAAGGGAATCCTCTGCCTGATCCCGCACCCTCACTTCATCAAGAGCATGGTTCACTGGGCGATGGCCGACGCGGCCGCAGGCACCGATGCAACTCGGCGGATTGTCGAGGAAGCGGCCGACAACGCGTGGCTCGGCATGCGCTGCTTCAAGCCGAAGCAGATGGTCCCCCCGAGAATCCTCAGCGATGAGGAGCTCGGGAGCCTCGCACCACCGACCTTGTATCTGGTCGGCGTCAATGAGGTGATCTACTCGGGCTCCGGTGCCGAGGCTGTCGCCCGTCTGAACGACGTTGCGCCGCAGATCGAGACGGTCCTCGTCCAGGACTGCGGCCACGACCTGACGCTCGTCCAGCCGACCATCGTCAATGCGAAGATTCTCGAATTCATCGATAGAGGAACTGAAGTATCCGACCCCGAGACTTCTTTTTGAGATCACGAAGCAATTTATTGCTTTCGAGTTGTCAATCCAGTCCGGCGCGCGCAGAATAGAACGACACTCCGACCGGGTTTCGCGTCTGCGCCGCGGGCGCTGAACGTCAGGAGGCGCCCATGGGTTACGACACGGCGGTGCTGATCGGTTCCGGCGGGATGGGCGAGGTCTACAAGGCCTGGGATCCCGAGCTCGAGCGATTCGTGGCCCTGAAGTTCCTCCGCCACGACGACCCCGAGCTGGTCGAGCGGATGTTCCGCGAAGCGCGATCGCAGGCACGGGTCGACCACCCCGGCGTGTGCGAGGTCTACGAGGTCGGTGAGGACGAAGGCCGACCCTACATCGCCATGCAGTACGTCGAGGGGCCGCTGCTCGACGAGGCGGCGAAGGACATGACCCTCGATCAAAAGGTGCTCGTGGTCAAAGAGGTTGCCGAAGCGGTCGCCGCCGCCCACGCCGCAGGACTCATCCACCGCGACCTCAAACCCGGAAACATCAAAATCGCCGACAGGGAAGACGGGCGGCTCCGACCTTTTGTCCTCGACTTCGGCATCGCCCGCGAGAAGGAGGTCTCCGGTCTGACCGTGACCGGCCAGATCCTCGGCACCCCGGGTTACCTCTCCCCTGAACAGGCGCGGGGCGAATCGACCGGCCTCGACCGCCGCACCGATGTCTTCAGCCTTGGTGTCATCCTCTACGAGCTGCTCGGAGGAAGAAGACCCTTCGGCGGCGACAGCGACGCCGAGATTCTGGTGAATCTTCTCGACGGCGAGCCGACTCCCCTACGCCGGGTCGCCCCGGACGTCCCACGCGACCTCGAGACGGTGGTCATGACCTGCATCGAGCACCTTCGCGACCGACGCTACCAGTCGGCGCGAGAGCTGGCCGACGACCTCGGTCGCTTCCTGGAGGGCGAGCCCATTCACGCCCGGCCGATCTCGATCATCAGTCGCGTCGCGCGACGCGTGCGACGCAACAAGGTCGCGGCCGTCCTCGCTGCGGTGCTCGCGGTTGCCGTCCTCGGTTTGACGGCGGCCCTCGTCGGAAGCTGGATCAAATACACCTCGGATCTTCGCCGCGAACGCAACGAGGCCCTCGAGGCGCGACGCGAAGCCGAGCTCAAAGAGGGCGAGGCCCAGGAGATCGCCGAATTCTTATCAGGCGTATTCGAGTCCTCGACTCCGGGGCAGGGCGAAAACGTGACGGCGCGCGAGCTTCTCGAAAGAAGCGTCGCCAAGCTCGACCGCGAGCTCGAAGATCAGCCGATCGAGCGGGCCCGTCTCCTCAATGTGATCGCAAAAAGCTACGCGAGTCTCGGGCTCTACAACCAGGCTGCCAAGTACGCAGCCATGGGTCTCGAGATCCGCCGCAAGGAGCTCGGCGAAGATCACCTGACAACGGCCGAAAGCACCGTGACCCTCGCCCTCGTTCGAATGAAACGGTTCAACTGGGAGGACGCTGCGGATCTCTACCAACAAGCGCTCGCCATTCTCGAACAGCACCTCGATGGCGCCGACCAGCGCATCGTCGACACAAAATTGGGCCTCGCCGCCAATCTGGGACATCTCGGTCAAGTCGAAGAGGCGGAAAAGTTGTGCGACGAGGTGCTTCGGATCATCACGGTCACTCATGGAGAGGATCATCCAAGGGCCCTGGATGCTCTCGGTACTCGAGCAGTCATTCTCCGTCAAAAGGGAGACACCGCGGCCGCGGAGGCGGCGTATCTGGGTCTCCTCGAAAAGCAACGCCGAATCCTCGGGCCGGATCACCGAGAGATCTCACGGACTCTCAACAACCTCGCCTACCTTCTGAGAACCCAAGAAAGATATGAAGAAGCGGAGCAACGCTACAGGCAGGCTCTGGAGATCTTGGAGCACGCACACGAGCGCGCCCACCCGAACACGATCCAGGTCATGCAAAACCTCGCATCCGTGCTCGCCTATCAGGAAAAGTTCGATGAGGTCGAAGCGGTCTTGCGCGAGATCCTCGAGCTCCGGCGTGAGCTCCAGCCCGACGGAGGCTCCATGACCGGTGTCGCGCTCGTCAACGGCCTCGGTCGTTTTCTGATAGACCGCAAGAAGTACGAAGAAGCGGAACCGTTCCTCCGCGAGGGTATCGCAATGTACGATGCGGCTCTCGGTTACACACATCCTGACCCGTGGATCGCCCGAGCCTCTCTGGCCTCATGCCTCTACGGTCTCGGGAGGACGACCGAGGCGGATCAACTCGCCGGCGACAGCTTCGAGGCTTTGAAACGCGTCGAGGAGTTCACGAGAAACCCGCGCTACAACATTGGAAGAGTCGCTCAGCAGTTCGAAGCCGTCGGCCGGCCAGACCTGGCCGCGAGTTACAGGGCCCTGATTGAAGACTGAACAGCGATCATGATCAGTGCACCCGAATCGCGCGCTGGATGCGGAACGGCGGATCGAGGCTCTGACCGTCGGCCGGCATGGCGTGGATCTCACGCACCAGCTCCATGCCCTCGATCACCCGACCGAAGGCGGCGAAACCCTGACCGTCGGGGTTCCGCCTGCCGCCGAAGTCGAGCTCCCGCTGGTCACCGACGCAGATGAAGAACGAGTGGGTCGCGGTGTCGGGACCCAATCTCGCCATGGAAATGGTGCCGTCGAGATGGCTCAGGCCCGTGTCCGAGGTCCTTTCCAACGGGATCGATTCGTAGAACTCGTCGACTCCCCTGTCCGGATCCGCACCGGCCTGGATGACCGCGATCTTGACCGGGTCATTCGGCTGGTTCGTCGCCGTCACGGTTCGGAAGAACTCGCCGTTCGAGTAGAAGCCTTCGAGCACATAGCGGAGGAAGTTCTCGGTCGTCACCGGTGCACGGACAGAGTCAAGCTCGATCGTGACGCTGCCGAGTGCGGTGTCGATCTGAACGCGTGGACGCTCGGTCAGGGGGTATTCACGCCACCTGAAGCTCGGTGCGCTAGACGGGTCGAAACTGGCGAGATGGGCGCGCTCGTCCGCTCCCCTGTCACCAGGCCTCCGATATCGCCACCCGCCGTCACCGAAGACCTCACGGCAGAGCGCAGCCAACTCCGGATCGTAGTCCACGAGCTCGGCCCGGGTGTCGACCCGGTTGTGGAGCGCGTCGTTCGCCCGATTGTCATCGAACCAGCTCTGGACGCCTTCCGCCCAATACTCGCCTGGGTTCGTGATCGCATAGGTTCCTCGCCACAGACCCTGTTCCTTCGCGCCCGCCCATGCTTCGCGCAGCCGATCGTCAAAGCTCGGATCGACCCGGTTGAGCCCCATGGCGTGAATTGCGTGTGCGAACTCGTGGATGAGGATGTTCTCATCGCCGTATGGATCTCCCGGGTAGGACAGCAAATTCTCCTCGGCGCAGCTGACAGCCGGCGCCTCCGGGGTCGCACCCAGGCCGCGGGCGCGCCGGTCCCAGTAGACCGCGGGCTCGAGGTGAGCGTGCTCCGGGACATCCGTCGTGAACTGATTCCACGCCATCACCACGAGGCGCACCTTCTGTGCGGCCATCGCGTCGAGGATGTCCTTGCGGTCCCCCAGCATCTTGCCGACGATCCACGCGGCCTCCAACAACGCCGCGTCGGACACGTCGACAGATCCAACGACCGGCAACGAGGCGACCATCGCGGTCTTCTGATAGAAATCCGCCAGTTCGAATTCGGCCCGCAGGTTGTCCGTAACGGGACTTACGGTTCTATCGCCCACCGTTCGGGCATTCCCACATCCGATGGAAGCCAAGGCGATGCCAAGGAGAAACAGGACTGGGGCCGATCGATTTCGCACCGCTGTCAATCTCGCCTCTCGAACAACGCTTTGCGAGTGGCACGGACGTCGGGATCATGCATCCTGCGAAGACCCGCGGCAGTGGCGGCGGCGAGCGACGTGTCGAACTCCTCGGTCGACACGTGCCAGCCCGGCTCGATCAGCAGGAGCTTGCCAGCGGGTTTGAGGGTGCTCGAGACCTCGCGGAAGAGGCGCTCCTGGTCCGGGACCTCGTGGGCCACGTGGATCAAGAAGCAGAAATCAGCGGTGCCGGCGAGGTCGGTGATGCCGAGTCCGTCCGCCCCGGCCTCGCGGATCTCGATGCGATCGAGGAGGCCGGCATTTCTCGCCCGACGCACCAGGCTCGCCAACATCTTCGGCTGGATGTCGACGGCGACGACCTTACCCTCGGCGCCGACCATCCGCGCCATCGGCAGGGTGAAGTAGCCCATCGCGCACCCCGGCTCCAGGACCACCATCCCCTCGCGCACGAACGGACCGAGGATTGCACTGGGTTTTTCGACCAGTCGGCGCAGCGGGCTCAACAGCAGGCGTCCGACCCAGGGCGGGCAGATGTGATCGGCCATCGGCGGTCCTTTCCGGGGGGGGGGAGAACCCCGCCGGAAAATCTACCACTGTCCTGCTACCATCTGCCGATGCCGTGGGGCCTGCTGATTGTCGTTCTCGTGATTATCGCCTTCTATCTCGTGGCCGGCGTCCTTCGCTATCTCCGCCAGTGGCTGCAACCGGACCCCCCTGAGAAACGAGACACAAAAAGCCCCGGAGGGGCGACAGATGGTCAGCCCGGGGCGTGAACTCGCCGCCGGCAGCGACTCGTGGCCAACGGCCAAGAAGGTAGGGTGGCCTGGGGGTTGGCCATTGGCCACTCGCTGGCGGGGGCGAGTCACGACGCCCAAAGGGCGTCAGTAACCCCGGATCTCGCGTTTACCGCCCGAACACCAGCGTCCCGCCGACGTGGCCAAGGGTGGCGATGACGACCATCCCCGCGCCGAGAGCCGCGAGCTCGACGAGAGCCAACACCAAAGCCAGGGGCGAACCCAGGTCGACGAGGCCTGTTGTTGCGGAGAACGCCGCGCCGGAGGCGTGCAGCGCGATGGCGAGGCCCCCGAGGACCAGGAAGATCACCGAGAACGCGATCTTGAGTCGGATCTGGGCGTAGGGCCGCCGACGATACCGACGGTACCAGTCACGAAGGCCCGAGACAAAGGTCAGGACCGAGAAACCCACGGAAAGCACGAGTAACACCAGGGTCGCGTCGGCGAGAACTGTCGCCCGTTCGAGGTAGGGCGCCAGACCCGGCAATGAAGGACCGAGGATCGAGGCGAGTAGAAGCAGCCCCGCACCCAGGACGGCAAACGGGTACAGTCCGATCGGGAGGTGGGTGGCGAGCGGGTGGATCCGAAGCTTGGGCTGGGGCCGGTGCACCTCGACATCCAGGACCACCGGCACCGCGTGCCCGTAGACCTCTTCGACGTCGATCACGACGCCGCACACTGGGCAGACCAGCAGCCGGTTCCCATTGACGTCGACCAGCGCCAGCTCGAGGTGACACACGGGGCACCGGAAGGTCCGACCGTAGAACCGGTCTTTGAAACGCTCGGCGATCTTCTGCGTCAGCTTGCGAATGTCGGCGATCATCAGTGGACCTCCCTCATCCGCATCAGCTTGCTGACGATGATCATCTTCTGGATCTCCGAGGCACCTTCGTAGATCTGATAGATCTTGGCGTCGCGGATGAGCTTCTCGGCCGGCATCTCGCTGGTGTAGCCGTAGCCACCCAGTACCTGGGCGCACTCGATCGCGGCTTGCATCGCGACGTCGGCGGCGAACCACTTGGCCTGGGCCGCCTCGCGGGCGTTGTCGAGACCCTGGTCGAACAGCCAGGCGGCCTTGTAGGTGAGGTGCCTGGCGGCATCGAGGCGGGTCATCATCTCCGCCAGCTTGAAGGAGATGCCCTGGTTCGAGATGAGCTTCCTGTCGAAGGTCCGCCGTCGCTTGGCGTAGGAGAGCGCGATGTTGAGCGCCGCCTTGCTGATGCCGTTGGCGCCGCTCGCCACTCCCGGCCGCGTGTGGTCAAAGGTCTTCATGGCGATCTGGAAGCCGTCGCCCTCTTCACCGAGGCGGTTCTTCGCCTCGACCTTGACGTCCTCGAGCGTCACCCGCACCGTGTTCGACGCGTGCTGGCCGATGTTGATCTCCTTGGGACCGCGAATGACCCCAGGCGAGTCGGCGGGTACGATGAAGCCCGTCGGTTTGTCCTCCACGCGCGCGAGGACAAAATACCAGCTGGCCACCGAGCCGCCGGTGATCCACCACTTGACGCCGTTGAGTACATAATCGTTGCCGACCTTCTCGGCGGTCGTTTTGACCCGCGACACGTCCGAGCCCGCCTCGGGCTCGGTCACGGCGTAGGCCGAGAACATCAGCTCCTCGGTCATCGGCGCCAGGAAACGGCGCTTCTGGTCGTCGTTTCCGGCGAAGATGACCGGGTACTGAGAGAGCCCGTTGGCGTCGATCGCAGTGGCGATGCCCGAGCACCCGGTGCACATTTCTTCCAGAATCAGGCAGTGATCGAGAACCTTGTGCGGCGACCCGCCGAACTCCTCCGGAATGTGGGGATTCATGAATCCCTGCTTGAAAGCCTCCCGGCAGATATCGAGCGGGAACTCGCCCGAGCGGTCGTATTTGACGGCGTTGGGTGAGATCCACTCCTTGGTGAACTCCCGTGCTTTCTCCACCAGCTCCTGCTGCTCGGGGCTGAGGCTGAACTCCATCATTCGCCCCCCTCCTTCAATACGTCGATGAGCTTGGCCGGCTCGTGGGCGTGCTCGGCGACCACCTCGAGGATGTCGACCGGCGGCTCGCGGTCCATTTCGGACACGTACGAGGTCGAGCCGAACCCCTGGCGTCCGAGCGTGATTCTCAGCCCGTAGTACGAGAGCGCGAAGGCGACCGCGTTGTTCCCGATCACGATCGCAAACCCCAGCCACGAGAATGCACCCTCGTGCCCAACGCCGGTTGACAGCGCCACGACTTCTGCCGCGACCATCACCACCAGCACCAGCGACAGGACGAGCTTGGCGCGGTGGCTGGGCGGCCAGTTCGCGTACATGTGGTTCCGTTCGCTGATACCCGTCAACGTCGCCGGCAACGCCGTTGCGAGCATCCCGACCAGGGACACCCACAGAAGCAGGCGCCACACCTCGGGATCGATGCCAGCGAATGTCGCCGCCGATGCGTCGAGCACGAAGCCGACGGCGGCCAGCGGCGCGAAGGCGATCACGGCGTGGACCAGCATCGAGTGAAGATGCACTGGCTGGTGATCCACGGCTGCCCTCCCCAATTGGTCGGCCTCGGCCGACCGCCGTTATTTCGGCGGTTGATCATATCATCGATTATGAGAATATGATCACTGATCGATACTGTTTTTGCGACTCGGTATCAAGCCATGATCGCCTGAGACGCCGAATTGTCGCACGGATTCAGGAGCCGAGAGCTCCCCCCGCCCACCCAATGCACCACCAGGACGCAAGGAGCACCGAGGGATCACCAAGGGACTTCTTCGTTGCATCTGTTGCGCCATCGGGATTCATGTCCAAGAGATTTCAATGAACCCGGCTCGACCCAAGCCGACGATCTCGAAAAAACAGGGTTTCCTTGGTGTTCTTCGTGCCTTGGTGGCGTGTCGGACGGGTGGGTGGGCCTCAGGCCTCAGGCCCTCAT
The DNA here is from genome assembly GCA_041560205.1 of Candidatus Sulfomarinibacter sp. Lineage (GTDB taxonomy): Bacteria > Acidobacteriota > Thermoanaerobaculia > Thermoanaerobaculales > Sulfomarinibacteraceae > Sulfomarinibacter. The sequence continues at coordinate 2,461 of JBFFBV010000058.1, read as the reverse complement.
GCCCTCATGCCCTCAAGACCTCATGACCTCATGACCTCAACTCGGGTACAAAGACGGGTTCAAGACCACACACCGGGGATTGCGTGCCGGCAATCGGGGCAAGAGCCGTTGGAGAGGCGGTTGGCGATGATTCGAAAGCCGATGCGGCGGATGAGGATCTCACCACATCCGGGGCAGATCGTGTTCTCTCCAGGATGGCCCGGAACATTGCCGAGATAGACGTAGTTCAAACCCGCGTCACGACCGATGTTCCACGCCTGCTCGAGTGACGCCACCGGCGTCGGCGGCAGATCCGTCAGCCGATAGGTCGGGTGGAACCGGGTGAAGTGGATCGGGACGTCCGGTCCGAGCTCCTTGTTGACCCACGCGCAGAGGTCGCGGACCTCCTCGGCGGAGTCGTTGTGGGTCGGTACGAGCAGGACCACGATCTCGAGCCACACCCCGACATCCTTGATGACCTGCAGGCTCTTCAGGACCGGCTCGAGCTCCCCTCGCACCTGTTGACGATAGAACTCGTCGCGGAAGCTCTTCAGGTCGACCTTGATGGCCGACAGCAGCGGCAGGATCTCGCGGAGGGCCTTCTCTTTGATGAAACCGTTCGAGACAACGGTCGGCCTCACACCCGCCGCGTTGGCCGCGATCGCCACGTCCCGCACGTACTCCCAGAAGACGACGGGCTCGCCGTAGGTCGCGGCGGTGAGGCGGGCTCCGTTCTTCTTCGCGACCGCGACCAGGGTTTCGGGCGGCAGATCGTAGGCCTGGACCTGCTCCGGCCGGAACTGCGAGATCTCCCAGTTCTGGCAGAACTTGCACTCGACGTTGCATCCGGCGGTGGAGAACGAGAACGCCTTCTCTCCGGGCAGGACGTGGAACAGGGGCTTCTTTTCGATAGGATCGACATGCACCGCGCAGGCGAGGCTGTGGACCAGGGTGTAGTAGATGCCGCCTCGGTTTTCACGCACGCCGCACATGCCGCGCTCCATGTCGGCGACTTTGCATGCCTGGGGGCAGAGCTCGCACTCCACCCTCCCTTCCTCCAGTTTCTTGTACCAGGATGCCTCGCGGGCCGGGAGGTCGTCGCCCGACGCCGAGGAACCACGGCCCGGGGCGGAGGCCGATCGCAGCAGCCGCGGGTGAAGTGCGGCCGCCGCACCAGCGGCTCCGAACGCGACCAGTCGTCGGCGGTCGATCGTCATGAGGTGACCAGCAGCAGCTTGGCGGGATCGGCGACACCGAGGCCGGCCTTTTCGGCGGTCTTCAGAAACCGCGCCGGACGCCCGGCCGCCTCCAGGGTGGGCAGCCCGCGCTTCGCCCGCTCGGCTTCGATCTCGCGCAAGGCCCACAGATCGGCCGCGACGGGATCGGTGCTCGCCGCCACCCGCCCGAGCTCGAAGGTCGAGCCCGCCCGGTAGGCTGGCCCCCCGTGGCACTGCGCCACGACGCCGTCGAGCACGGTCAGGCGCAGCTTGTCGCGGATGAAGGGGTGGCGGGCGACATCCACGATGAACGGATCGCAGCCGTTCGAGTGGTACTTGTTGGGGTTGTGGATGACCCCGTACCAGTTTTTCATCCCGGCCGAAAGGCCGGAAAGATCATGATCCTTGACGACCCCGAAGGACACGAGGGCCGTGCATGTTGTCGATACCAGACGTGCGAAGCAGGAACCGATCTCGCCGATGCTGGAGGGCTGGCGATCGAAGTCGTTGTTGGTGCCGAAGCAGCGATACGGGAGCCCCTGTTTCCTGATCGTGAATCCGGCGCGCTCGAGCTCGCGGTCGGAGCGCTCGAAGACGATGATCCGGCGGCGATCGACTCCGGCTGAAGCAACGAGATCCACCAGTGCCTCGACCAGCTCGACCCTGGGTGAGAGGAGCTTCCCGGCCAGACAGTTCACCTTGATGCCGACCGTGTCCTCCGCCGAGAACAGAGCCTGAGCGGCGCTCTTGCCCGAGGTCGCGCCGACCGAAGCCGCCAGCGCCTCGGCCATCGCACGACGAGCTGTATCCGCACCAAGGGCTTTGCCGAGACCGGCCTTCGCCTCGGCCAGGCCAACCACACCCGGACGCCCCACCGGCGGCCGGGTCTCTCCGCCGGCCGTCCCGGCAAGAGCGCCCGCGCCAAGCATCAGCGCCAGCTCGCGTCGTGTGATCTCTCTCAATGCTCCTCCCCGAAGACCTGGGCCGTGAACACCTGGAAGCTGGCACCGTCCCGCCAGCCATCGGGCGGCAAGCCCGCCTTCTGCGCCAGGTGGTCGAGCATCGTCCGACGGTCCCAACCCTGCTCGGTGGCGACCTGGGGCAGAAAGAGCGCCCTCTTCCTGCCCTTCTCCATGATCACACCGTGGGTTCCGATCTCGATGGCGTCGGGGCCGGCGACGGGCCTCGCCGGAGACAGAACCGACACCTCGACCTCGAGACCGTCGAGCTCGCTGGCCTTCAACCGCGGAAAGCGGGGATCCTGC
>JBFFBV010000057.1:0-27268 GCA_041560205.1 Candidatus Sulfomarinibacter sp. | reverse complement strand
TTGAGCTCCGGGTTGACCCACATCGGACGGCCCGACAAGAAGATAGAAACGACAGGGATCCCGGCCTGCCGCAGTTCCTTCAACAGCTTCAGATCGTCAGGCCGCGAGAAGCTGTATTCAAGGGTCTCGCGGTCGCCTTGGAACTCGGCGTAGGGCTCTTCACCAAAAACGACGATGGCGACGTCAGGAGTGGCGCCATAGCTGCCATCCTCCGACAACACTGCCTCGCCACCCGCGCCCTCCACCACCTCACGGATCCCGTCCCAGATCGAAGACCCGTTCGGGAAATCCTCGTTGGTGGTGTCGGTGCCCTGCCAGGTCAAGGTCCATCCGCCGCACTGCTTGCCGATGTCGTGAGCGCCGTCGCCGGCCACCAGCACCGTCTGCGCCCTCTCCAGCGGCAGGAGCCCGCCGTTATTCTTGAGCAAGACCAACGAGTCGCGGACCGCCTGTCGAGCCACTGCCCGGTGATCGGCCGAGCCGAGAAATTCGGTTTTGCCCGCCAGCGGACGGCTCGAAGGCTTGCCCCGCTCGAAGAGGCCCGCCCGCATCTTGACCCGGAGGATGCGGCGAACCGCATCGTCCAGCCTCTCCATCGGAATCTCTCCGGATCGCACCTGTTCGATGGTGTTCGCACGGAGCTCTTTCCAGTCCTCGGGCACCATGAATAGATCGACGCCGGCGTTGAAGGCTTCAGGACAGCTCTGGCTGTTGCATCCCCCGACATCGGCGTGGCCGTTCCAGTCGCCGACCACGAATCCGTCAAAACCCATCTGCCCTTTGAGGACATCGGTGAGGAGGCCTGTGTGGGCGTGCATCCTCAGACCCTGCCACGACGAGAACGAGGCCATCACCGTCTGCACTCCGGCTTCGAGCGCGGAGAAGTAGCCGGCTCCGTGAATGTCACGCAACTCGGCCTCGCTCGACATGTTGTCGCCTCGGTCGACGCCGTTTTCAGTGCCGCCGTCGCCGAGGAAATGTTTGCTGCAGGCCACCACCCGATCGCCGCCGAGAAATCCGTCGGTGCCCGCGTCGCCCTGGAGACCCCGGACCATCTCGCCGGCGTAAACCTTCGCGATCTCGGGGTCCTCCGACCAGCTCTCGTAGGCACGGCCCCATCGATCATCACGCACCACGGCAACCGTCGGGCTGAAATTCCAATCGAGGCCCGAAACCGCGATCTCAAGGGCTGTGATTTTCCCGATCTCGTGGACCAGCTCGGGGTTGCGACTGGCACCAAGACCGATGTTCTGGGGGAAGACGGTGGCGCCGAAGACGTTGGTGTGACCGTGGACGGCGTCGGTCCCCCAGATGACGGGAATCGCGACGCCCCCATTCGAGGTGTCCATCGACGCTTCCCAGAAGGCGTCGGCCAGCGCCAGCCAGTCTTCGACCGTGGCCCACTTCTTGGCATGGGGCTGCACCCCGCCACCGTTGAGAACCGAGCCCAGACGATACCTGCGCACGTCATCCGGATCGAGATGCCTGATCTCTCCTTGGATGACCTGGCCGACCTTGTCCTCGATCGACATTCGGGCCAGCAGGTTGTCGATGCGGGTCTCCAGCTCCGGGTTGGGAGGGACCGGGCTTTCGATCGCCGGCCAGATCTCAGGGTGCACCAACTGGAACTTCATCGCCTCGAAGCTTCTGTCCTCATCGTACGAAAGCCCACAGGCGCAGCATGCGATCACGCCCAATGCAAGCACCCCAGAAAAAAAACCGCTGATGTTCATCCAGCCCCCCGCATCGTGTTCTCCGAGATCTTAACGCGGGTTGTGGGGCTTCACCATTTTTCCGCCCTTTGTATCGGTGAAATTCAGCGGGATGCACGAAAAATCACAGAGGCACAGAGACACACAGAGCCGCGCAGAGAATCTGTCGAAATCTCGCGCTGCAACTGGACACGCGGTTGGCCATTTCCAGCGCGTCACGTGCCGGGAGCGGCAACTCGCAAATCCCTCTGTGAACCCTCTGTCTCTGTGGTTCTTCCGGCGCAGCCTTTTCAGTGATCGAAGCAATTTCCGTCAGGGCATTGACAAATAGAACGATTCGTATTATAACTATTCGTATCATGAAGCACGACGTCACGTTGTCCCCCTTGCGGCTCGCGATTCTCGGCCTGATCGCCATGCGTCCCCAGTCCGGCTACGACCTCCGAAAGGTCTTCGAAACAACCCCCATGGGGAACTTCAGCAGCAGCCCGGGCGCCATCTACCCGGCCCTCAGGAGTCTTGAAAAGAAAGGCTGGGCTCATGGAGAGCCAGACAAGACGGACTCGCTCCGCCCACGGCTCGTCTACTCGATCACCGAAGAAGGCGACGCGATCCTCCGCGCCGAGCTCGAAAAACCGGTCACCCACGAGGACCTGATCTGGCACTTCGACTCGATCATGTTGCGCTTCGCCTTTATCGAGCGGGTCGGGCTCGAGCGGGCGCTGCGTTTCCTCGAAGAACTCCACTCGGAGGCCGAAGCCTATGTCGGCCATCTCGAGGGTTTGCGCGAATCGATGCGCGAGCAATTGTCCCCGTGCGGACGCCTGGCACTCGAGCACGGCATCCAGAACTACCGCGGCAGCGCCCGCTGGGCCAAGAAATCGATCCAGGAGCTTGAAAAGCTCCGATCGGAACAGGGAGGAAAAGAACAATGACCACCGAAAGGACTTCTCGTCGTTACGCCTGGTTGTGGAAGATCCCGCTCATCGGCGGCGCCTACTTTGTGGCCACCATGATCAGCGGGGCGATGGTGACGGCTCTCGGCCTTCAGTTCCCGGAGTTTCCCGGACACACCTCCAACCCGGCGCTCAGCTTCGTGGCCTCGATCGTGCTCGGAGTCACCCTGTACCTGCTGGCCCGCGGTGTCGGTGGATCGTCAGGATTGCGCTGGCTGGTTCTTTTCGCTTTCATCTACGTTTCGTACTGCGTCAACAACCAGATCGAAGGCGCCACCTTCACCACGGCCGGAGCTTACGGCACGATGTTGGTCTTCTTCGTTCTTCCATGTGCCGTGATTGCCGGCCTGGCCGCCCTCCTCGTCAAGCCGACGGCTGATGGAGCAAGGATGACCACCGTATTCTCGGACGGCCCGGTGTCGTCGTGGTGGTGGCGGGTGGTGCTCGCTTGGTTGGCCTTCCCGTTCATCTACTACTTCTTCGGGATGCTCGCCTACCCCTTCGTGGCGGATAGCTACCAAGGTGGAGAGCTCGGGCTGAGGGTTCCGAGCCAAGGCCTCATCTTTGCCGTCGTCACCCTCCGCAGCCTGTTTTTTCTCCTCGTCACCATTCCGATTCTCGCCACCTGGTCCGCATCTCGGCGGAGCCTCTTCATCGCCCTGGCGGCGGCGTTTTCGGCGATGGTCGGCGTTGCCGGCCTGATCGAATCCGCCTGGCTCCCGACCTCCATGCGGGTAATTCACAGCGTCGAGATCATCGCCGACTCGATCGTCCACGCCTGGGTCCTGGTGGCGTTGTTGGTTCCCGGCCGGCACCGAGCCTCTGCAGAGATGGCTCAGATGGCCGCCAACGAGGTCTCGACCGATTGAGGAGGACCGACCGATGGAACTCGCAGACGAAGCCAAGACACATTCAGGCGGCATTCGCCTCATCGCAGTGGCCTACTTTGTCGGGACCGTGATCAGCATCTGGCTGCTGTCGGCCATTGGAGTACCGATGCCGACGATGCCCGGCGATCCGAGCCGCGATCAAATCGTGATCCTCGGGCTCGTCGGTGCCTTCACGTTGGCTCTTGCTCTGTTTCCCCTCGCCAGAGGGCTCGAAGGGTCGGCTCTGCAACGGCTGATGGCTCTTTTCGCCTTCACCTACGTGGCCTTCGCGGTCATCAACCAGCTCCAGGCCGCCGTCTTCACCACCATCGGTGGCGCCAACCTCATGATGCTCTTCTGCGCCATCCCCTGCCTGCTGGCGGCCGGTGCCGCGGTCTGGCTGGTTCGACCGGTCGAATGGCCGTTCACCCCACCCACAGGCGTCGCGGATCGACCCTTTGGGACGTGGTGGTGGAGGCCGATCCTTGCCATTTTCGCCCTGCCTGCCGTCGAGGCCATCACCGGACTCGTGGCCCAGCCCGTATTCGAGGAAGTTATCCGGCACGAGCCGAGCAGCATTTCAATACCGGGCGGGACAGCGGTGATCGCAACGATGTTTTTGAAAAGCGCCCTCCTGGTCGCGGCGACTGTGCCGATCGCCCGTTTGTGGAGGCGGTCGCGGCTTCAGCTGATAATCGCCCTCGGTGCGGCCGTGTTCATTCTCTCGGGCCTGGTCGGTCTGATCCAAGCCACCTGGTGGCCGATTTCCATGCGCGTGGTGTTCGCGATTCAGATTCTCGTGACATCCGCATTTTACGGAGCAATCTCGGGAGCGCTCCTGGGTCCAAAGCTTGAGTTCCCGGAGAACCAGTCACCGTCTGTCACCGCTGCCTGAAGCGCGCGTGACCTATCCGTCTTTGTTTCCGCTGTGACCGACTCTCGTCAGAACTCGGGCGCGGAGACGGCAACCGAATCGGGCACGGGTTCTGAGCGCTAGCCCTGCCGGTTCATCCGCACGATGCGGTCGGTGATGTCGTCCTTCATGTTGCGCAGAAGGCCGAGGGTGAAGTCGGCAACGTTGAGCGAGGTGTCCCTGACCAGCGGCGTCAGATCCATGGAAAAACTCAGACGATCGTACTTGTCGACCTCGTGCGACTCGTAAAAGGTCGCGTTGGCGAGGTGTCGACCGCGGACCGCCAGGTCGTAGCGCTTGCCGCCCGAGATCTGCGAATCGAAGACGCCGCACAGCGATTCGGCGATGTTCTCGCGATCGTAGAGCTTGAGGATTTTCTTGTCGCTGTCATGCATCCAGTCCAGGCCGCGCCAGACCTCGCAGCCGTAGACCTTTTGGGGTCGCTTGTCGTCCGGCAGACCCCGCAACGCCTCGATCGAACGCAGGCAACAGGCAACGTGGGTGTCGTGCTTGTCGGCCGGGTTGTGGAGGTACACGACCTCCGGGCTCGCGCCTTCGAAGATCGCTTTCAGATAGACGACCACATCCTCGTTCGATGCGTCCTTGACGACCGCACTGGGATAACCGAGCTGGATCTGGCACGCAAAATCCCCGACCAGAGCCGCTTTGCGCTGCTCGGAGACCCGGATCTTTCGCATCTGTTCATCCGAAAACTTCTCGTACGGGCCGCTTCGCGGACTGCCGCCGCCATCGGTCACGGTGACGCCGCTGAACCATCGATCGGCCTGTCGGAAGCACTCGAGTATGCCGTGCATCGCCATGAACTCGATGTCGTCCTGATGGGCGCCGACCGCCAGATGGGTCGTTTTGGCGAGCGCCTCGGCGACGGTCGAACCGTCGGGGACGTAGACATCGGCGTCAGGATTTTTCAGCTGCATCCTCGATTCCTTTCGCGGATCTCATCGCCTTTCCGGGCCCTCGCGCGGTACTCCATCATTCCATGATACCTGCCGGCAGGCTTGCGGCTGCGATGGCCTGCCCGTGGCGCTTGAACTTTTCATCCGGAGTCTGCATCCGAATCCGATCTGCGAGCTCCGGAAACTCGTCTCTGAGAACCTCCTTCGCGGTATCGATGATCGCTTCTCCACCCGGGCCTGAGGTCACCCGCCCCAGGATCAGGAGGTTCTCGATCTCGTACCAGCGATCAAACCAGGCGACGGAGTAGCCGAGGTAGACGCCGATCGACTCGTAGACCGAGCGTGCTCTCTCGTCTCCCCGCTCCATCAGGCTCTGAATGTCGGCGAGCCGCTCCGCGAACGACATGTGGTCCGGGTACTCGAGCCCGGCCGCCGGCGCCAACCGCGCCACCGCCTGCTGCGAGAAGTACTGCACACCACAGCCGACATCACCAGACCACTCGTCGGCCGGTGCGTCGTCCCGGTAGTCGATCGGCACGAACGCGAGCTCGTTGAGTTGGCCCGTGATGCGCCCGTTTTGATCACAGTATCCAGCCGCGAGGCTCGTTCCCATCGCGATCCCGAGAACGGCCGAAATGTCGAACTCCAGGGCCGCCGCCAGCGCGGTCACCTCGCCATCGTTCACGACCTCGAAAGGCACGTCGTTCATCTCGTGTCGAATCCTCTTGAAGAGGGGCCGGATTTCGCGCTCGAAGTCCTCCTCCGAAACGCCACGGAAGAGCGACCCGACGCGCGGCTCGTTGTCGACATAGACCCCGGCAGCGCTCCCACCGATGGCATCGACCCGCGGCAGATGCGCCGCCGCACGCCGGAGCGAATCCATGATGCCGTCAAAGTGGTACCGTGGGTCGGTCTCGAAGTATGGGCTCCACTCGACCTCCTCCGAGTGCACGACCTCGCCGTCCGCGATTGCGGCGCACTTGCGGTCGCTTCCACCCAGATCGAAGCCGATGCGACAGCCCTCCAGGTGTCCGCCGAGGGGAATCGCTGTGGGTTTTTCCGGCGGGATGAACTTCGAATCGCACGATGTGACGCTCATCGGTTCGAGGAAGATCTTCTTGCCGACGACGTTGCAGTCAAAGGCCCGAGCGCCTTCGGGCATGTAAAGGCTCGACACCGCTCGCGCAACCTCCTGATTGCCGCCGATCACGATGCCCGAGCCGCCCTTCATCCACAGCAGGAGCTTGACGATACGCTCGACGTACTTGAGATTGAGAGCGGCGCCCTCGCCCTCGTGCGGGAGAATCCGGGCGTCATGCCGAAAGACCGTGCCATCGGGTCGGGTCACGGCGATCACCAGGGGGGAGCTCCCGGGATCGACTTCGGCCCACGCATCGTAGGCGCGATTCCAGAGCACGGCAGGAACGAAGTCCGGGTCGAGAGGCGGTCGGTGCTTCGGCTCGACCACCAAACCGTTCACGCGCCGGCCCTCCAGATCTTCGGCACCACCCAAGTCAGACCGAGCGCGGCGCCGAGCGAGACGAGGAGGCAGATCGTGCCCTGCATCGGTTGCCCGTAGAGGAATGCCCCGGTCCCGAAGAGCGCGGAGTAGACGAAGGTGCAGCCGCAGACCCAACCGACGAGGGCGAGCGAAAGGCTGTCACGCGGTCCCTCGATCTCCTCCGGACCGATCACTTTCGACCAGCCGCGACCGGCGGGCCGGACCTTGCGATAGAAGCGGCGCAGGGTCTCGGTATCGGCCGGCCTGGTCAGGAAGGTGACGACCACCCACACCACCGTTGTCAGCGCCACCGACCACACCAGGGCCGCGTGCGAGGACATCTCGAGGCCCGTCTTGCGGGCGAAAAAGAACGCCAGGGCAATGGTGAACGAGGAGGCCATGGCGGCGATCTCGGACCACGCGTTGATGCGCCACCAGAACCAGCGCAGCAGGTAGATCAGTCCCGTGCCCGCGCCGATCGAGAGCAGGAGCTGAAAGGCCTCGCCCGCAGTCGAGAGCAGGAAGACCGTCGCCCCGGAAACGATCATCAGCACCGCCGTCATCACTCTCGACAGCCACACCAGGTGTGTTTCGGAGGCGCCCGGATTGAGGAAACGCCGATAGAGGTCGTGCACTAGGTAGGAGCAGCCCCAGTTGAGGTGGGTCGACATGGTCGAGACGTAGGCCGACAGCAGCGAGGCGACGAGAAGCCCGAGGAGCCCGGCCGGCAGCAGGGTCAACATCGCTGGGTAGGCGAGATCGTTGCCGATCAGATCATCGGAGACGTGCGGTAGGGCAGTCTGGATGTCGGCCAGATTCGGGAAGACCAGGATCGAGCACAGGGCGACGATAATCCACGGCCACGGCCGCAGAGCATAGTGCGCGATATTGAACCACAGGGTGGCCGCCATCGCGTTCCTCTCGTCCTTGGCGGCGAGCATGCGCTGTGCGATATAGCTGCCGCCGCCCGGCTCGGCGCCCGGGTACCACACCGACCACCACTGGATGGTGAGCGGGATGACCAACACCGAAAGGGTCAGGCCCCAGTCCGAGAAGTCGGGTAGCAGTCGAAGGGTCGATGGGTCGATCTGTGCAACGAGCCCGGCGAGACCGCCCACCTCGGGCTGGGCAAGGGCTACGTAGGCCGCGGCGAAGACGCCGACCATGGCGATGGCGAACTGGATCAGATCCGACGCCAGCACGCCCCAAAGACCCGCCAGGGCCGAGAAAACGACGCAGATCAGACCGCAGATGATCACCGTCTGCAGGCGGCTCCAGCCGAGCATCACGTTGGCGATCTTGGCCGCCGCCAGGGTGACCGAGGCCATGATCGCGCAGTTGAAGAAGAGGCCGAGGTAGACCGCCCGAAAGCCACGAACGAAGGCGGCCGAACGGCCCGAGTAGCGCAGCTCATAAAACTCGAGATCGGTCAGCACGCCCGACCGACGCCACATCCTCGCGTAGAAGAAGACCGTCAACATGCCGGTGAGGAGAAACGCCCACCACGCCCAGTTCTGCGCCACACCCTTGGTGCGCACGAAGTCGGTCACGAGATTCGGGGTGTCGGTCGAAAAGGTCGTGGCGACCATTGACGTGCCGATGAGCCACCACGGCGCCGCGCGGCCGGAAGCGAAGAACTCGGCGGTACCCTTGCCGGCGCGACGGGCGAAGAAGAGCGCCGGAGCGAAGGCCGCCGCCAGGCAGATGGCGATCACAACCCAGTCGATCGATGCAAGCTGCATGCGGTGACACCCCTTCTGTTCGATAAATCTTAGCCCATCGGTGGCGCGCTCCGTCCGGCTGGGCCAGAATATGCAGGAGTTCTCGTTCTCGGGGGGAAAAGCCATGAAACGCGCATCGATCGCACTCGTTCTTCTTTTTTCGATTTCGGCCGTCGCGGAGGAGGCTTCCCCGACGCTCGATCTGATGCCGGTGCCGGCGCAGCTCGAGCTCGGCGAGGCCGCAGTTGAGATCGACGAGGGCTTCAGCGTGACCATGGAGGGCGAAGGCGCCACCCCGCGCCTCCGTCGCGGCGTGCAGCGGATGTTGCGGCGCCTCTCGGACCGCTCGACCCTCTTCTTCGACAAGAGCACCTTCCTCCAGCTCGAGGGGCGATCGATGGCATCGATGGTCGTCACCGCGCTTCGCAAGGGGGATCTCGTCGTCGGCGAGGACGAGAGCTACAGACTTAGCGTCACCACGGACGGCGTCGCCCTCCAGGCGGCCACCGACATCGGCGCTCTCCGTGGCCTCGAGACCTTTCTCCAGTTGGTGGTCCTCGATGAGCGCGGCGTGACGGTGCCGGAGATCGCCATTTTCGACGAGCCCCGCTTCCCGTGGCGTGGCCTGATGATCGATTCGAGCCGCCACTTCATGCCGGTGGGGATGGTCAAGCGCAACCTCGACGGGATGGCCGCGGTCAAGCTCAACGTCCTCCACTGGCACCTGGTGGACGATCAGGGTTTCCGCGTCGAGACCCTCACCTGGCCCAGGCTCCACGAGCACGCATCGGACGGCAACTACTACACCCGCGCCCAGATCCGCGACGTCATCGACTACGCCGCCGACCGCGGCATTCGCGTGGTCCCGGAGTTCGACCTCCCGGGCCACGGCACCGCGTGGCTGACCGCGTACCCCGAGCTGGCGAGCGCACCCGGACCCTACGAGATCGAGCGCGGCTGGGGGATCTACGACCCGACCGTCAACCCCATCATCGAGAAGACCTACGAGTTTCTCGACGTCTTTTTCGCCGAGATGGCCGAGCTCTTCGACGACGAGTTCATGCACATCGGCGGCGACGAGAACAACGGCAAGCACTGGCTAGGCAACCCGGAGATCGTGGCCTTCATGGAGAAGCACGGCTACGAGGACGTGCTGTCCCTGCAACGCTACTTCAACGAGCGCGTGCTCGAGATCTTCACCCGCTACGGCAAGCGTATGGTGGGCTGGGACGAGATCTTTCAGGAGGGACTGCCGAAGAACGTGGTGATCCAGTCGTGGCGAGGCCGGGAGTCGCTCTTCGAGTCGGCGCGGCTCGGCTACGTCGGCATCCTTTCGAATGGCTACTACATCGACCTCATCCAGCCGACCCATTTCCACTACCTCAATGACCCGCTCCCGGCGGACTCACCGCTGACCGACGAAGAGGCCGCGCGGATTCTCGGCGGCGAGGCCACGATGTGGGCGGAATACGTTTCTCCCGAGACGGTCGACTCCCGGATCTGGCCTCGCACGGCCGCGATCGCCGAACGATTCTGGTCTCCGGGACACGTCCGGGACCTCGAGGACATGTACCGGCGGATGGACCGCATCAGCCTGATGCTCGAGGAGCTCGGGCTCCAGCACGAGCGCAACCGGCCGATGATGCTGCGCCGCCTCTGCCAGTGCCGCGATGTGGCCGCGCTCGAGGTCCTGCTCGGGGCCATCGAGCCGGTCAAGGTCTACAACCGCGGCAGGCTCCGCAAGCACATCCAGTTCTCGCCCCTGACGCGGATGGTCGACGCGGCGTGGCCAGATGCCAAACCGGCACGCGAGTTCGGATGGGCCATGGAACGACTGATCGCATCCGACTTCGCCGACGGGAAGGACCTCGAGGCGGTGCACGGCTCGCTGGTCCGGTGGCGGGACAACCACGCGGTCCTCGAGCCGACGCTCCGGTCCTCACCGACTCTCGCAGAAATCGAGCCGATGTCGATGGCCCTCGACGAGGTTTCGACGATCGGGCTCGAGGCCCTCGATCTGGCGACCGCGGACATTTCCGTCACGAAGGAATGGCTCGAAAACCGGCTCGATACCCTGCGGATGGCCGGCGAGTCGCACGGCCAGACCGAGCTCGTCATGATCGAACCGATCACTGACCTGGTGTGCGCTGTGGCGCTGCCGGCGAGCGCGACGGTGGAGGGATGTCAGGAAAAAGAGTCCGAGGCCCCTCGAGCGAATCATTGAGCAGGGGAGCAGGAATGGAGAGGATGCCATGAACAAATCAGTCACATCGATTGGATTGCTGTGCGGGCTTTTGGTACTGACGGCTTCGTTGACCTTTGCGGGCGATATCAAGCCGAAGAGCGATGACTGGTGGTACGTGCCCTACCCCGAGCCATTCGACGCCTCGAAGCTCCCGGCGAAGCTCCAGTTCATTCATGTCGAGGGCAACCGCTTTGTCGACGAGGACGGCAACACCCGGACCTTCCACGGGGTCAATATCTCTGACCCTGACAAGCTGGAGCAAAACGGCAGATGGAGCAAGGCTCATTTCGAGGTGATCAAGGATTGGGGAGCCAACCTGATCCGGGTCCCGGTACACCCCGTCGCCTGGAAGGGGCGCGGCAAGGTCGAGTACTTCAAGCTCCTCGACCAGGCCGTGACCTGGGCCTCCGAGCTCGGCCTCTACCTCAACATCGAGTGGCACGGCATCGGCAACCTCCAGACCGAGGTCTTCCAACACCCGATGCACGACACGACCCGGCAGGAGACCTACAACTTCTGGCGCGACGTCTCGTTTCGCTACGCCAACATCCCGGCGGTCGCGTTTTACGAGCTCTTCAACGAGCCCACGACCTACCGCGGGCAGCTCGGGAAGATCAGCTGGGCCGAGTGGAAGGTCATCGTCGAGCAGATGATCGGCATCATCTTCGCCCACGACACCAAGGTCATCCCTCTGGTCGGCGGCTTCGACTGGGCCTACGAGCTCCGCAACGTCGGCGCCGACCCCATCGGCTACGAAGGCATCGGATACGTCAGCCATCCCTATCCGATGAAGGCGCAGCAGCCGTGGGAGGTGAACTGGGAGAAGGACTTCGGCTACGTCGCCGACACCTACCCCCTGATGGCTGCCGAGATCGGCTTCATGGCTGCCGACAAGCCTGGAGCTCACACCCCCGTGATCGCCGACGAGGACTACGGCCGGAGGATCCTCGCCTACTTCGAAAAGAAGGGCATCTCCTGGACCGCCTGGTGCTTCGACCCCGACTGGCCGCCGCAGCTCATCGAGGACTGGGACTACACCCCAACGCAACAGGGAGCCTTCTTCAAGGCCTATATGCAGGGGAGGAAGTAAAGAGTAAAGGGTTAAGAGTTAAGGCGCCCAGGGAGTGTGGGTGGGCTGTACTCTTGACTCTTCACCCTTAACCCTTAGCTTGCGCCGGATGACACCGAAACACGACTACGCATATCCGCGTTCTGTCGCTTCGTCGAGGATCGACTCCGTCGCCGTCGCACCGACGCGAGTGACGCCGAGGGCCCTCACGCGCAACACATCGTCGAGAGTGCGGATCCCGCCCGCGGCCTTGATCTGCACCGCCTCCGCGCTCTCGCGCCGCATCAGAGCGAGATCGGGGTCGGTCGCCCCGCGATAGTCGTAGCGACCGTCCTCCTGCTTGACGAAGCCGTAGCCGGTCGATGTCTTGACGAAGGCGACCCCCTGCTCACTGCACACCGCACAGAGTCGTTGCTTGGAGTCGTCATCGGTCAGGAAGTCGTTTTCGAAAATGACCTTGAGAATCGCTCCCCCGCCAACCACCACCTGGTTGACCTCCCGGATCTCCTCGGCCACGTAGTCCCAGTCCCCGCTCAAGACCTTGCCGATGTTGACGACGACATCGAGCTCCTCCGCGCCGTCGATCATCGCCGACGACGCCTCTCTCACCTTGAGGTCGAGGCGACTGCTGCCGTGGGGGAAACCCACCACGGTTCCCACCTTCAATTCGGACCCGGCGAGCAGGCGGGCGGCCGTCGGCACCGCGTAGGGCTTGATACACACCGACGCCACGTCACATTGGAGCGCAATCTCGCAGCCGACCCGCAGCTCGTCATCGGTCATCGTCGGGTGGAGCAGCGAGTGGTCGATCATCTTGGCGATGTCGCGGAGTGTGAGGTCCATGTTGTCCCCCTGTTTCAATCTCAGGCTACCACCTGGCTCATGGCTATTCCCGTCTCCGTCTCTGTTTCCGTCTCCGAATGCAAAATCCCAGCATCGGGCTCGGGCACGGAAACGGGCCCGGGATCCGCCATCGATCATGGGGCGTGTATCGTGTAGTCTCACTCGAGACCTCTCCGCGACGGGGGACGTATGGAACAACTCGGACTGACCGGACTCGATCTGAGCATCATCGTCGTCTACCTGGTGGCGGTCACCGCGATCGGCTTCGCCATGCGACGGCGAGCGGCCAAAAGCGTCGAGTCCTACCTGCTCGGCGGCAAGGACATCCCCTGGTACATGCTGGGTCTTTCCAATGCGTCGGGGATGTTCGACATCTCGGGCACGATGTGGCTGGTCACCATCGGCTTCGTCTACGGCCTGAAGAGCATCTGGCTTCCCTGGCTGTGGCCGACCTTCAACCAGATATTCCTGATGGTCTTCCTGTCGGCATGGTTGCGCCGCTCGAACGTGACGACCGGCGCGCAGTGGATCGAGACCCGCTTCGGTACCGGAACCGGTGCCCGCCTGTCGCACACCGTGGTGGTGATCTTCGCCCTCATCGGCGGCCTCGGTTTCCTCGCCTACGGCTTCGTCGGCCTCGGCAAGTTCGTCGAGATCTTTCTCCCCTGGGAGGTCGTGCAACCGCTCATCGGCATCAACATCGCGCCGGAGTTCGTGCCCCAACTCTACGGCATCGTATTCACCCTGGCGGCGGTGGCCTACACGATCCTCGGCGGCATGCGCTCGATCGTGCTCGCCGACGTGCTGCAGTTCACGATCATGACCATCTCGGCGATCGTCGTCGCAGTGATCGCCATGACCGCGCTCTCCCATACGCCGCTTGCCGTGCCGGACGGCTGGATGAGCCCCTGGTTCGGATGGGAGCTCGACCTCGATTGGACCGGCATCATCACCGAGGTCAACCAGAAGATCGTCGACGACCAGTTCGGCCTCTTCACCATCTTCTTCATGATGATGCTTTTCAAAGGCATCCTGGTCAGCGCCGCCGGTCCGGCGCCGAACTACGACATGCAGAAAATTCTCGCCACCCGCTCGCCGCGCGAGGGCGCGATGATGAGCGGCTTCGTCAGCCTCGTCCTCAGTCCTTCGCGCTATCTGATGATCACCGGTTTCGTGGTCCTCGGCCTGCTGTTCTACGAACGTCTCGACCTCATCTCCGGGGGACAGCTCGACTTCGAGCAGATCCTGCCGTCGGCGATCAACGAGTTCGTGCCCGCGGGCTTCACCGGCCTGTTGCTCGCAGGCCTTGCCGCGGCCTTCGTCTCCACCTTCTCGGGGACCCTCAACGCGGCCCAGGCCTACGTCGTCAACGACCTCTACCACAAGTACATCGATCCCAAGGCATCGCAGAAGCGCACCGTGATCGTCAACTACGCGAGCGGTCTGCTGATCGTTGTTGTCAGCATCGTCCTCGGCTTCTACGCCAAGAATGTCAACAACATGCTGCAGTGGATCGTGTCGGCCCTGTGGGGAGCCTACCTCTCCTCCAACGTGCTCAAGTGGTACTGGTGGCGCTTCAACGGCCACGGCTATTTCTGGGGCATGGCGGCGGGCATCGTTCCCGCCCTCATCGTCCCGACGATCTGGCCCGACGTGCTGCCGCTCTACTACTTCCCACACCTGATGGGGATCTCGCTGGTTGGCTGCATCCTCGGCACCTACCTGACCAAAGCGACCGACCGGGAGACGCTGAAGACCTTTTATCGCACGGTGCGGCCGTGGGGATTCTGGGGGCCGATCCGCCGCGAGGTCGAGGCCGAGAACCCCGGCTTCAAGCGCAACACGAACTTCAAGCGCGACATGGTCAACATCGTCGTCGGCACGATCTGGCAGACGGCGCTGGTGGCGCTGCCGGTCTATTTCGTCCTCATGCGATGGATGCCCGTGGCGATCACAGCGGTCATCGTGGCGGTGACGATGATCTTCCTCAAAAAGAACTGGTACGACAAGCTGGAGAATGAATGATTCGCAGAGCGCTTCGCCCTGTGCTGTTCAAGGCCTCACTGGCGGTCTTCTGCGCTGGCATTCTCGTCTCATGCGCGCCCGAGCCGGCGCCCGTGATTCCGGCCGAGAGAAAGTTCATCACAGCTCGAGGTGACCGACTCTTCGACGGCGAGGACGAGTATCGATTCCTCTCATTCAACGTCCCCAACCTGCACTACATCGAGGACGACATGCGCTTCGCCCAGGAGATGCCGTTCCGATGGCCGAACGAGTTCGAGATCCGGGATGCCATCGACTCGATCCGCCAGATGGGAGGGCGCGTGGTGCGAATCTACGCGCTATCCGTGCGCAAGCCCGACGACCCGGCCGGCATGCCGCGTCATGTGCTCGGCCCGGGGGACTTCGATCCCCAGGGCTTCGAAGCTCTGGACCTGGTGCTCGACCTCGCCCGCGCCAAGGGAATCCGAGTCATCATCCCGTTCATCGACAACTGGTCCTGGTGGGGAGGCGTGACCGAGTACGCAGCCTTCAGAGGGAAACCGCGAAACGCCTTCTGGTCGGACCCTCAGCTGATGGACGACTACAAGCAAACGGTGCGCTTCGTGCTCGAGCGAGTCAACACCCGCAACCAGATTCCCTACAGAGACGACCCGACGATCCTCGCCTGGGAGACCGGCAACGAGCTCCACTGCCCCGACGAGTGGACGCACGAGATCGCGACCTTCATCAAAGAGCTCGACCCCAATCACCTGGTCATCGACGGGAGGCAGGAACAGGTCCTGCGCCAGGAATCCATCGACGACCCGAACATCGACCTCGTGCAGACCCATCACTACGAGAAGGATCCGCGTGAGATGATCGCCAACATCCGCCGCAGCGCAGCCATGGCCCGCGGCCGCAAGCCGTATCACGTCGGCGAGTTCGGATTCCTGACCACCGCCGGCATGACGGCGGTGATGGACACCATCATCGACGAGGGCGTGGCCGGTGGCCTGGTGTGGTCGCTGCGTTTTCACAGCCGTGACGGCGGCTTCTACTGGCACTCCGAGCCTCACGGGGGCGACTTCTTCAAGGCATACCACTGGCCCGGCTTTCCGATCGGCGAGGCCTACGACGAGGCCCGGCTTCTGAGCGAGCTCCGCCGCCGCGCATTCGCCATCCGCGGCACCCGCGATCCGGCGCGCGGCGAGCCGGCGGCGCCGTCGATCATCGCAGTCGATGCCGGTGGTCTCTTGAGCTGGCGCGGATCGGCCGGTGCCAGCGGCTACGACATTCAGCGTACGGAGTCGCTGGAGGAGGCTTGGCGGACCGTCGCCACCGGTGTCTCCGACGCGGCAATGCAGTACCGGCCTTTGCACGCCGACCAGACTGCGGTCCCCGGGAGGAGCTACTGGTACCGGATTGTCGCACGCAACGAGGCCGGAAAATCGGCCCCTTCGGCCGCGTACGGACCGGTGACCATCAGCCATCGCACGCTGGTCGACGAGCTGTGGAACAGCTCCAGGATGTTCATCTCCTCGGGCGTTCTCGAGTTTCGCACCAGCCAGTCGCGCCGCTTCAAGGAGGACGCCCACGGCCTGATCGGCAAGAAAGACGCGGTCGTGGTCTACCGGACAGACGGGCCGATCGTCGGCGGCCGCGTGTGGGTCTTCGCGGAATCGGCCGGCTCTCATTTGCTCTTCAGCGTTTCGGGCGACGGCGTGGATTTCACTCCGATCGACCTGCGGGGGGACACCCTTGCCTCGGGAGACACCCGCACCTACGGCTACTGGCAACCGATCCGCTACCGGATCGACGAAGCTCCGCTCGGCATGCGGTACCTGCGGATGGAGTTCAGAGGTCCTCCAATTCGCGTGACCCGCATCGAGCTCGAGTACGGCGAGTGAGCGATGGTGGAGCCTGCTTCGCTCCGCAACGAGATCGAATCGGAGCTCCAAAGCAACCTTCTCCCCTTCTGGCGTGAGCGCAGCATCGACCACGACCACGGTGGATTCATCGGCGAGATGGCCAACGACGGCACCGTCCGTGGAGACGCGCCCCGTGGCCTCATCCTCACCTCCCGCCTGCTGTGGACCTTTGCAGCCCTTTATCGCCATCTCGCGGACGAGCGGGATCTCGAGCTCGCGCGGCACGCATTTGATTTCCTCCAAACGAGCTTTCGCGATCGCGAGCACGGCGGCTACTTCTGGCGGGTCGATGCCGAGGGACGCCCGCTCGACCGTTCGAAAAAGATCTACGGGCAGGCCTTCTGCATCTACTCGTTGACCGAGTTTCACCGCGCGACCGGTGAGGAGGAAGCCCTGGTGGCCGCGCAGCAGCTCTTCGAGCTCATCGAGCGCCACGCCTCCGACGCGGAGCACGGGGGCTACATCGAGGCCCGGGCCGAGGACTGGTCAGCCACCGACGATCTCCAGCTGTCCGCCAAGGACATGGTCGCGGCCAAATCCATGAACACCCACCTCCACCTTCTCGAGGCCTACACCAACCTCGTGTTCGCGATCATCGATCCGAGGGTGGTGATGCGCCTCAACGAGCTGGTCGGGATCTTCGGCAGGCACATCATCCACCGCGAAGACGACGATTTTCACCTCGACCACTTCTTTGACGAGGCGTGGAATCTCCAGTCGGACAGCCGGACCTACGGGCACGACATCGAGGCCGCCTGGCTTCTCAGCGAAGCGGCCGATGCGCTCCGCGGTGAGGAGCTCCGGGAAACGACCACGCTCTGGGCCATCGAGCTCGCTCGCTCGACTCTGGCGGAGGGGCTCGACGCCGACGGCGGGCTCGCCTTCGAGGGGCGCGGTGGCGAGGTCATCAACGGCGACCGCGACTGGTGGTGCCAGGCCGAGGCGGTGGTTGGCTTCTGGCACGCCTTCGAGCTCACCGGGGATGATGCCTTTGCCGACGCGGCGACGCGCGCGTGGCGGTTCATCGAGAATCACCAGGTCGACCATCAACGGGGGGAGTGGTTCTGGAGGGTGCGGGCCGACGGCACCATCGACGAGACCGAACCGAAGGTCTCGGAATGGAAGGGGCCCTATCACAGCATCCGCATGTGTCTCGAGATGCTGCGGCGCCTGGATGGCGGGGACAACGGAGGTTGACGATGAGGTTGCGGGAGTTCGACGAGCGGAAGCAGCAGCTCTTTCGCGATTACGAGGAGCTGGTGACGCGGCCCAATGAACCGGTCGAGATCACCAACGGTGTCATCCAGCGATGGCGGTACCCGGTTCTCACTGCCGGCCATGCGCCGCCCTTCTGGCGATACGACCTCGACCCGGTCACCAACCCGCGCCTCCTCGAACGGCTCGGTATCAACGCGGTCTTCAACCCCGGCGCCATCGAATTCGAAGGCAGGTTCTACTTGATGGCGCGGGTCGAAGGCGCGGACCGCAAGAGCTTCTTCGGTCTGGCGGAGAGCGAGACCGGCGTCGACGGCTTCCGCTTTCGCGACCGACCGATCGTCATGCCCGAGACCGAGGACCCCGACGTCAACGTCTACGACATGAGGTTCATCCGCCACGAAGACGGCCACATCTACGGGCTCTTCTGCACCGAGCGGGCCGACCCCGCGGCGCCCAAGGGCGACCTCACCGCAGCGGTCGCCCAGTGCGGTATCGCCCGCACCTCCGACCTCGTGACCTGGGAGCGCCTGGCCGATCTCAGGACACGATCGCCGCAGCAGCGCAACGTTGTCCTCCATCCCGAGTTCATCGACGCCAAGTACGCCTTTTACACCCGGCCGCAGGACGGTTTCATCGAGGCCGGGTCCGGGGGCGGCATCGGCTGGGGGCTTTCGGAGAGTATCGAGGAGGCGGTGGTCGAGGAAGAGACCATCGTTCACGACCGCAGGTACCACACCATCACCGAGCTCAAGAACGGCCTCGGCCCGGCTCCAATCAAAACCGCCGAGGGCTGGCTGCAGCTGGCGCACGGTGTCCGCGGCACGGCGTCCGGGCTGCGCTACGTGATCTACGTTTTCATGACCAAGCTCGACGAACCGTGGCGCGTGATCCACGAGCCCGGCGGCTACCTCATCGCCCCACAGGATGAGGAGTCCATCGGTGACGTCATGAACGTCGCCTTCTCGAATGGCTGGATCGCGCGCGACAACGGCGAGCTCCTCATCTACTACGCCTCGTCGGACACCCGTTGCCACGTCGCCACGACCACGGTCGAGCGCTTGGTCGACTACTGCAAGAACACCCCACCCGATCCGCTGCGATCGGCAGAGTGCGTTACGCAGCGGATCGAGCTCATCGACCGAAACCTCAAGTTGATGGGAGCAGAAGAATGACACGTCGCATCGGCACTGTGATCGTCATGATGCTGTTCGCCGGGGCTCTCCACGCCCAGAAGTTCGAGGACCTCGCCCTGACGCCGCCGATGGGCTGGAACAGCTGGAACCACTTCGGCTGTGACGTCGACGAGGAGCTCATCCGCGAAACGGCCGACGCCATGGTGGCGAGCGGGATGCGCGACGCCGGCTATCTCTACGTCAACATCGACGACTGCTGGCACGGTGAACGGGACGAGGACGGCTTCATCCAGGCTCATCCGGAGCGCTTTCCTTCAGGTATGAAGGCCCTTGCCGACTACGTGCACTCGAAGGGTCTCAAGCTCGGCATCTACTCCGACGCCGGCTGGAAGACCTGCGCCGGCCGGCCCGGCAGTCGCGGCTACGAGTACCAGGACGCCCTCACCTACGCGCGGTGGGGCATCGATTATCTCAAGTACGACTGGTGCAACACCGAGGGCCTGAATGCCGAGGGTGCCTACCAGACGATGGGCCGCGCCCTCGCCGCAGCCGGCCGACCAGTCGTGTTCAGCCTCTGCGAGTGGGGCAATGACCAACCCTGGGAGTGGGGCAAAGAGATCGGCCACCTGTGGCGGACGACCGGCGATATCGCTGCCTGCTTCGACTGCGAGGTGGACCACGGCAGCTGGTCGTCGTGGGGCGTGCTGCGCATCCTCGACATGCAGGAAGGTCTGCGCGTCCACGCCGGCCCCGGCCACTGGAACGACCCCGACATGATGGAGGTCGGCAACGGCATGAGCGAGAGCGAGGACCGCGCCCACTTCTCGATGTGGGCGATGCTCGCGGCGCCACTGCTGGCCGGCAACGACATCCGGACCATGTCCGAAGAAACCCGCGGGATTCTCACCAACCGCAACGTGATTGCCGTTGACCAGGACCCCCTCGGCATCCAGGGTTTCACGTACGCCGAGGACGGTGACCTCGAGATCTGGTTCAAGCCGCTCGAGAACGAGGACTGGGCGATGTGCATCCTCAACCGAGGCACGACGCCGCGGCACGTGGAGTTCTCGTGGCAGGAGGAGAAGGTCGAGGACGATTTTGCGGACCGCGAGGCCCTTTTCGGCTTCAGGGTCTACCGGGTGCGCGACCTGTGGACCGGAGAGGACATGGGCACCACCCAGACGCCGCTCCAGGCGACCGTGGCCGGCCACGACGTGCTGATGGTGCGGCTCATCCGGCAGTTGGAACCGGCAGCAAACTGAGGGGGAGCGACATGCGGGTTCTCTTCATCGGCGGCACCGGCGTCATCAGCTCGGCCTGCACGGATCTGGCCGCGGAGCGCGGGATCGAGCTTTACGTCCTCAACCGGGGCCAGAGCTGGCGACCGATCCCCGACGAGGTCACGCGACTGATGGGCGACATCCGCGACCCGGATTCCGCGCGCGCAGCCATCGGCGCACTCGACTTCGATGCCGTGGTCGACTGGGTGGCCTTCACCCCGGAGCACATCGAGACGGATTTCGAGCTCTTTCGGGACCGCACCGCGCATTACATTTTCATCAGCTCGGCCTCGGCCTACCAGACTCCGCCCACGAGCCTGCCCGTGACCGAATCGACCATTCTCGACAACCCTGTGTGGCAGTACTCGCGCGACAAGATCGCGTGCGAGGAAAGGCTGATCCGAGCCTATCGCGAGGAGAAATTCCCCTGCACCATCGTGCGGCCCTCTCACACCTACGACTGCACCCTGTTGCCACCGCACGGGAAGTGGACCGTGATCGACCGCATGCGCCGTGGCAAGCCGGTGATCGTGCACGGCGACGGATCCAGCGTCTGGACGCTGACCCACCACCGCGATTTCGCCAAAGGTCTGGTCGGTCTCCTCGGCCGCGAGGACACCGTCGGCGAGGCCTTCCATATCACCTCGGACGAGTGGCTGACATGGGACCGGATCCACCACATCCTCGCGCACGCTGCCGGCGCCACCGCCGACATCGTGCACGTCCCGTCGGAGGTGATCCACGGCTACGACCGCGAGTGGGGGGACAGCCTGCTTGGCGACAAGGCACACAGCATGATCTTCGACAATTCCAAGATCAAGCGCTCCGTCCCCGACTTCGCGGCGACGATTCCCTTCTCCCAGGGCGCCGAGGAGATCATCGCCTGGTACGACGCCGATCCCTCGCGCAGGATTGTCGACCACCAGCTCGACAAGACCATGGACCGCATCATCGAGGAATGGCGAATCGACAAGAAGGTGTAGGGGCGGGATATATCCCGCCCGTGTCAATTGAAGCCCTTTCGGTCGCCCATGGGCGGCGTATGCGCCGCCCCTGCAGACAGCTGGACCTTAGATCGCCGGCATGACATTGCCGCCGCAGACCGGATGATCGCCAGAGAAGCGTCTCGTCAATCGTCCTCTCCAGGCTCCAGCCTGAAGACGAATCGCTGATAAACGAGCGACACGATGATGAGTGACACGGCCAGCCCGACGAGCGAAGCGACCCGGTAGAGATCTTGCAGCTCGCCGAGGTCGTGGAGGAAGACCTTGCCGAGGGTGATCACCAACAGCCCGAGGCTCAACCATCGCATCGAGCTGCTGCGCGTGCGAACTCCAATGGCGAGCAGAACGAGAGCGTAGGCGGCCCATGCGACCGAAGTTGTCGCGTCGCGGGCGGGAAGGCGCTGAAAGCTGAGTTCCAAGCTCGCGCCGGTTGCGAAGATGTCCGCAATGGCGAGGTTGATCCACACGAAGACCACCGCTACTGCCGCAAGCCCACACGCCGCCGCGCCGATGGGGCGGGCCGCAGGGTACAGCTGTCCCTCCCAGTCAGCCAGCCGGTCGACCTCTCTCGCCTTCAAGATCCGGTGAGAAAGCACCAGGGCCGCGGCCGGTACGAGGTAGGTGTAGGCGAGCCAGTTCCAGACCAAGGTTCCCGTCCGCACGTGGTAGCTCAAGACCTCCGGGTTGATGGTCAGGCGCAGCGTCGCCGCGCCCAGCAACGCGAGGCCGAAGTATTTGAGCCCGGGGTGCTCGAGTCGAATCCACAGCGCGAGGATGGCGAGACCGTTGAGCGCCCAGCCGATGGTGATCCACTCTTTTTCGAGCTGGAGAGGGATCGCCACCGACACCATGCTGAGCGCGACGGCCAGATACCACACCAGGGCGGTGCGCCGTGAGTCGGTGGAGTCGGCCAGGCGGGGTCTCGACCACAGGGCGGAGGCGAAGGCAACGGCAGCGAGGGCGATCGGAACCAGGCCGATCGCCCCGTCACCGAATGAGTCGACGAACGCCGATTTCAAGGCCGGGAACCAGAGTGGTCCGGCGAGAGCAGCCGCCCACCACGCATGTCGGCTTCCTCGATAGGGGGCGGACACCAACGCTGGCCACGCGGTGAACCATACGGCTGAGAGCACCAACAGGATGAGGACCGGACCCGACGCCGAGCCCATCGAGAGTTGATGAATGTCGAAGTAGACGACTGTCTGCCACACGGCGGTGGCGGCCGTGACGGCCATGTACCACTCGCCGGACCGGGACCGGGTCGAAGACAATATCGCCAGGATTCCCAGGACCAGGATTGTCGCAATGCTCGCGGCCGAAGCGGACCGGTCAGCGGACGAAACAGCGGAGGCTGGGACCATGAGCGCGATGGCGGTTGCTGCCGCGGTTCGTTCCGCCCAGATCCGTCCTCCCTCGTCTCTGGTGAGCACCGCCAGGACTTGAAAGACGGCCGCCACCACAACGATGAGCGCCAGCCACGCCCAGGACTCGAGGCTATTCGCGTTGCTGCCATGCGTCTCGACGGCGAGAAACAGCCCGATCGCCGGCCCGAGCCCGACAACGAGTTGGGCCCAGGCGCGCCCCGGCCACCGAGAGTGGCGGACCAACATGCCGCCGATGGCTGCCCATCCCACAACCCATGGCCATGGCCTCACGACCCGACCTTCGGTTGTCGCGAGAACCAACAGCGCCAAAAAACCGATGCTCGATCCGAGGGCGGCGAAGCCGATGCGGCCGGCGCTGGAGCTTCGCCGTGAGATCTCGGCCGCGAACGCGAACACCGTCGCGAGGGCAACGCACAGAGCCATCGCCTGCCAGGCGAGAGCCGGCGAAATCCGATGATTCAAAAACCACAAAGCCATAATGCCGAGAGAAGCTCCCGCTGCAGCCACGGCGACGTCCTGGGTCTGGCGTCGCGCCAGCCAGCACGCGCCGGCGCTCAGAATCAGGAGCAGCAGCCCGAGCGGCCACGGATTTTCGGCAAGCTGTGTCGTCCCAGCGAAGTGAATGCCGAATGCGAAGGGGATCGCGACGCCACCCGCGCGGGTCGCCCTCCACAGACGCGAGGGCTCGCGTTCGCCGACACTCGAAAAGAGAAACGCGAGACCGAAAACGGCCAGCACGGCAATCCCGAGCCCAGCGCGTTCCTCATCCATCGAGCCGAAGATCCAGATCGCCTGATGGAGAGCGGTGCCGACAAGGCTGAGGATGGCCAGGAGCGACCAACCCCGGCCACGGGCCAGCCAGAGAAGGCCGAGGTCGAGGAGGAGGATGTAGCCGAAGAGAGCGGCGGGGCTGTCGACGTCTGACGCCACGAGGATCGGTGTCGCAAAACCGCCGAGAAGGCCGAGGACCGCGATGAAGGGTGCGTCACGTCTCACCGCGAGGGCCACGCACACGACGGTGATGAGGACCATCAACGCGAACGCGGGCAGCGTTCCGATCAGCCCATAGAGGTTCTGGGCGGCCCACGTCGCGCCGTACAGGATGACGATTCCGGCACCCGCAAGTGCATTCGCCGCTGCCGCCTGGTTCCGCCTCACCAGCCACTCTGATCCGATCAGACAGAAGATGCCGACGATGACACCGAGGACGACACGCATGACCGGGGAGATCAATCCGTGCTCGATCGAGTATTGGAAGAAGAGCAACGCCGCCAGTGCGAGGACGATGCCTCCAGCGGCGGCTGCGCCGCGAACACCGATCCAACGTTCCCAGTCGATCCGGGGGCGGGTCGCTGACCGCCGTGCAGTGGGCGGCGGCTCCAGCGACACTTCTTCAGTGGCTGCCGTTGCAGGTGCTGGAGTCGGGACCTCGGTCGGTGCTGGCTCGGTGGGAGCCGGTGGGACCTCCGCTGGCGGCTCAGGCGTGACTGCCGGCGGGACGGCCGGCGGGACGACCGGCGGGACGGCGGGTGACGAATCCGAGGCGGGCTCGGCCGTTTCAGGTGGATGGCCCTCGAGGGCGGCCACCCGCTCCTGGAGATCCCGGATCCACCGCGAAACCGGGTGATTCGGTCCGATCGGCTGGCGATTTTCGAGCGCGTCAACTCTTTTGCGGAGCTCGTTGGTCCGAACCGCAACGACGATGATGGTGATCAATCCGGCGACGGCGAGTATCGGAATGCTGATCACCAACAGAGCGAAGAACATCTCCATGGGGCGCCGACCTTTCGCGAACGACCGACGGTCGGGACGGTCGCGGCTTGCGAATGATTGTCAAATCGTCCCCACGATCATAGAGAGATCCGGGGCTCACGCAAAGGGGCGTCCGAGATTTTCCAAGTGGAATCACATCAAATCGTCGGCATGACGTTACCGCCGCAGACCGGGAGGTAGGCGCCGGTGATGAACTCGGCGAGGTCGGAGGCGAGGAAAGCGACCGCGTTGGCGACGTCCTGATCTGTTCCCCTTCGGCGCAAGGGTACGGACGCCTCGTAGTCGGGTTGGCTCTCCGAAGCCTCTTCTCGCACCCGGTCCGAGATCATCCACCCCGGCGCGACCTGGTTGACGGTGATCCCGTGCGGGCCCAGCTCACGAGCGAGCACGCGGTAGATCCCGTCCATGCCCCGCTTGGCGCTGGCGTAGGCCGACTGGGTTTCGAAACACTGCATGGCGCACTCGGTGTTGATGCCGATCACCCGGCCCCACCGCTTCGCGATCATCGCCGGCGCAAAGGCCTTGACCATGTGGACGTTGTGCATGACGCATGACCGGAACTGGCTCTCGAAGTCTTCGAGCGGCTGTTCGAGAAGCGGCTTCCAGTCGTATTGGATGACCGCGTTGTCGACGATGATGTCGGCTTCTCCGAGCTCGGCTCCAACCGCGTCTCGCATCGCGGCCACCGACTTCATGTCGGTGACGTCACCCGCAACCGCCATGGCCGTGACGCCGCTGGACCGTAGCTCATCGAGCAAGGCCTTCGCCCTGTCCTCACCCCGGTAATAGTTGAGCGCCACTGCGGCGCCGGACCCTCCGAGCATTCGGGCAATGACCCTCCCGAGATCACCGCTGGCGCCCGTCACGACAGAGACGTGGCCTTCGAGATTGATGTCGACGGTCATCGCGGCTCACTCCACAGAGGGGTCTTCGGGCAGCCCGAGCTCGCGGTAGAGCTCGCGCCGGCCGGATTTGTCGGCCTCGAGGATTTTGCGGGCGTAGCCGGCGACCTCAGCGGCAACCGCCCGCGGCACGACGATGACACCGTCCCCATCTGCAACAACGACATCACCCGGAATCACCAGCACTCCACCGCACACGACCGGCCGGTTGACCGACTCGATCTCGTTGCGCCCGGGACGGATGCCACGGCCGACACCGCGGAAATAGAGCGGCACGCGCTGGGTTTCGATCTCGTCGGTGTCGCGGGCGGTGGCGTTGGTCACCAGCCCGACCATCCCTCGCTTCTTCCAGGCGAGGATGTTGTAGGAGCCGATCGATCCGACGTCGGCGGCGTTGGCGTCGTCGAGGACCAGGGCCGAGCCCGGCCTCAGCAAGGCATCGAAAGGCTCCGAAGACAGCTTCCAGTACCAGTTACCGACCCAGGCATCGAAGTCCTCCGTGGACATCTTGCCCGCGTACGGTCGATTGGTCGGCACGTAGCGCGCGGTGACGGCGATGCCGACAAAGCGGTGGTTGAAGGTCTCGGGGTCCTTCCACAACGGATGGATTGCCGGGTCCATCAGGCCCCTGTTGGGAAGACCCACCGCATCCATCCCGTCCGAGACGTCGGCCACCCGCAGCCCGTCAAAGAGCGCCAGCAGCTCCCGGTCCTCCGCGGCCGTGAACACGGGCGTCGCGATGAAGCCCTTGCCCGACCGGAGCTCATCGAGCGAGGCGGTGTCGTGTTCCGTTTGTGCCACGGCTGCAGCCGCTGCGAAGATCGTGACGAAAATGAAAAGCACGCGCATCATTCACCTCACTTCAATTCTCGACGTTGAATAGCAGACGGGGCGCCTCCAGTCCTCCAGCGGGGAACGAGGCGACGATCGGACCCAAGGCTCTGATCGCGAGGCCGCGCGTGCGGCCGTCGATCAGGCGCTGGAGGACAGGGCGAGAGATGACGAGCCATGTCTTTCCACCCGCAGCTTCCGTCACTGGCCAGTCGATGATCATCTGCGGGTTGACCACCTCCTCGAGAGGTTCTCCCTGCAAAAGGCTGTCCGCCGTGACATCGGCTCGCGACCACGAGGGATCACCACCCAGGATCTCGACCACCCGGAGGAGACCGGAATTCTCGGCATCGATGGCGCTCTTTTGGACCGCGTGTGTCGTCAGCTCGAGGAGGCCGTGTCCTGTCACATTACGGCCCGCAAAGGCCTCGAGGTCCCAGCGAAGGACCACCCTCATCGAGCCGCCGACCGTGAGCAGCTGCCGTCGCTCGTTCTTTTCGATCTGCGACCACGTTCCAAAGCTGAGCCATGGTTCCGCGACGTCGATGACGGCGTTTTCGGTAGCGGGAACGACGTATTCGAAGGAGTTCCGTTCGGGGATCGGCGGGTGGTAGGGCAGCGGCTCGTCGAGGTCGGGCCCAGCCGAAGAGGCCTCCACCACGTCGACCTTGAAGGAGTCGATATCGACGCGATAACGACCGAGCCCCCAGTCCATCAGCGCCATTTGCGCAACGACGGAGTCACCCACCTCGACTGGAAAGCCCTGCGTCGTCATGCTGATGGTGTGCCATTTCTCCGCTTCGGGGATGTCGTACTCCATCAGGTGGCTGTGGAAATCCGTCGTCCGCTGCGTGTTGACGTGGAGATTGACCCGACGCGGTGCGTGGCTCGAACGGATCCGCGCCTCGACCCGCAGCTCCCATCCGGGCTGGGCCAGCTGCTCCAGGTCCAGGTTCTCCGACACCCGGTGCTTGATGAGCGCCCACCAGACGTTGCGGCGGTCGCTCGTCGCGTCGACGACGATCGTGGCGTAGCCCTTCCCGGTTCCCCGCAGATCGATCTCCGCCTCGCCGTCGCCGCTGAAG
>JBFFBV010000056.1:0-27564 GCA_041560205.1 Candidatus Sulfomarinibacter sp. | reverse complement strand
TAACCCTTGACTTGTTTACTTCACCGGGTAATAGACCTCGGTGATCAGCTCTTCCTCCGGCGTGTTGCCCGGATCGCTGACCCAGACGTCCCAGCTCCGACCGTTCATCTCGAGCCTGTGGGCGGCGATGAAGGCCTCGACGACCGAGTAGGTCTCCTCGAGGGCGGTGTACGGGCCCACATGAACAGCGCGTACAACACGGCCACCGTAGGTTTCACCCATCCGCACCGGCGAGTCCGGTCCGGCGCCCCGTGCGGGCTGACCGCCGACCGGAATTCCGGCGTCGAAACCGAATCCCCGTTCATCCCAGTAGTTGTTGATGGCGATCGGTTGCCCGTCCATCTGCAGCCCGTTGGCCGAGATGAACATGGCGACCCGCCCGTAGGCGGCGCCGAGGGCGGCTCCGATCTCGTCGGGGTCGTTGCCCGAGCTCCCCGTGAAATAGGCGATGGTGGTCGATGGGACCTCGGTGATGCCGATGTCGAGGCCCGACCAGTCCACCTTCGGGAGGTCTTCGGTGATCCGTTTGAGGTTGCTGAGGCCCTGGGCATACAGCGGGCCCAGCTGGCGCTCCAGCAGCAGGCCCCAATATCGGCCCAGGAGGTTGAACCCGAAGTCGGTGTCGAAGGACCACGTGAGCTGGGTGCCCTCGCCTTCGGGCTGCAGAAGGAAGGCGGACTGTGCTGTTCCCTGGCCCCCAAAATCGAGCTCGACGTCCACCCGCTCGTACGGGGTGCTGGCGACGATCGTCTGGCTTCCGGTCTCCGCGCGAGGCTCGGTCGCCGTCCAAGCCATCGTGGCGCCGACACCGAAATCCGGTCCCTCGAACTGGTACTCGGCGTCGGGCATCACCGCGATCCAGGGAGACCAGTCGTTGAAGTGCCTGAATCCGTTGACCTGGGAGAAGACCACGCTCGGCGGCGAATCGATGAACACCGATCTTTCAACCTGCCGTTGCCTCGGCAGCAGGAAGCCAACGACCACGAAAATCACGACCAGCGCTGCCAGCACATAGAAGATCTTCTTGAGAACGTTCATGTCAATCCTCCTTCTGCGCAGGGTCCGCGTGGGCGGGTCCCACCACCGCCAAGGCGGCTTTCTTCAGCGTAAATCGCGGGCAGGATACCACGGGAGCTGGACCCCAACGGCCTATTTCGGTCCGTCAGGATCATGGGTCGGAAGTGATCTCGGCCACCTCCGGCCTTTGGCAACGCCGATACCATGAGAGGGAGATCTGCTCTTTGATTGGAGGAAGATCATGTTCAAAAAAGACGCCAGCGAGGCCTCGACAAGCCAGCCTCGTGCACCGCAGACGTCCGGAGGACGGGCACCGGCGCCACGCCGCGGGGGGGGGCAGGCGACGATCGGGCCTTCGATCACGATCAAGGGTGATGTGTCGGGTGACGAGGACCTGTTGATCCAGGGTCGTGTGGAGGGCAAGATCAAGCTCGCCAAGCACAACGTCACGATCGGTCCGGATGGGAGCGTCAAAGCCGATGTTCACGGTCGCACGGTGGTCGTGGAAGGCCAGGTCGAGGGTGATCTCCGCGCCAAGGAGCAGATCATTCTCCGTCACACGGCCAGGGTCGAGGGCAGCATCGCGGCGCCGCGAGTGACCCTCGAGGATGGCGCCGTCTTTCGGGGCGGTATCGAGATGGACGGGGGCGCCAAGGACGGGAAACCGCTTGTCGGGACACCTACCAAGAACGAAAAACAGGGCAACGCCGAAAAGGACGAACCGGCGGTCAAAGGGGCTGCCGGTGAGAAGGGGGCGGGTCAAAGCCTCCAGGCCTGATGAGTTAGGCTGTTCCCATCATGAAGCTCCCGTGGCGCTCTCGGGCCGAAACTGTGAGCATCGAAGAACCGCCGCCCGAGCCTCCGGGTCCATCGGTCGAGATTCACGGCTCACCAGGTCTCGAGGAAGCCCTGCGTGGGGTTCCGGATGACGGAAGCTGCAAGGTCCTCGACCTCGGCCCGTCGGTCGCGGACAATGTCGAGTTCATTTCGAGCTTCGCATCCTACCTCCAGATTGTCGACGCGATCGAGCGGGGACCGGGTGCCGATGTCGCCGAAGGGGCCGGGTTCGGGCGCTTGAGCACCTTCCCGCATCTCGTGAAACGACACCAGCGGAGCTTCCATCTGGCTCTCGTGTGGGACGTCCTGAACTATCTTTCTCCCGAGCAGGCTGAGAGGTTGGTCCGTGCGGTGGCCGAGCTGTGCATTCCGGGAGCCCGTCTGCACGCCATCATCTATTCGACTGACACGATGCCCGTCGTGCCCAACCGGTATCGGATCCTCGGCGGCTCCCGCCTCGCCTATGAACCGAGCACGCGCGATATCCGTGGTGTTCCCAATCTCCCCCCGTCGGCGGTCGAGAAGCTCCTGAAGGGGTTCCGGATCGAGCACTCATTCCTGCTCCAACATGGCGTGCACGAGTACGTCGCCACCCGCAAGCGGTGGTATGTCAAGAATTGAGTCGCCCGAAACACCGGTCGCGGTGACAATCTGTATCCGGTCCCGTTTCCGATCCAGCAATTCGGAAACGGGCTAGAACGGTTGTCCCACGGCTTCGGTGAGAAACTTCACCAGAGGTGCGGCGCTGCGGAAGGAATCGGCAACCATGTCGATGAAGCCCGCGGAACAGGCCTTGGTTTGGCTGAAGTTCTCGACCGAGATGAAGTCCTTCCTCTTGAGCTCCTCGATCATCGGGTGGTCGGGGTCGAAGCCGCGCGGCGGGCGTTTGAGGCTCTCACCCACGAGCTTGTGGCGTTTGGCGAATCCGGGGTCGGCGAGGATTTGCTGCCATTGCTTCGGGTTGTCGGCAATGGCTGTCCGGATGCCTGCGAGCGCTTCGCCGGCCGGATGCCAGGAGCCCGCGCCGACAAACACGTTTCCGGGCTCGAGATGGAGGTAGAAGCCGGGAGCATGGGCGTCCTTGCCCGCACGGTGACGGAATTGCGCCGAGGCGTGCGTCTTGTACGGACTCTTGTCCTTCGAGAAACGGACGTCCCGGTAGATTCGGAACATCGACCCGCCGGAGGGTCGAGGATCGGCCACGAACTCGCGGCTGATTCCATGGAGTGGATCCGCGAAATCGGAGATGAATCGGAGGAGCGGTTCCTGGACCACGGACCTGTAGCGTTCCTTGTTGGCCTGGAACCACTCGCGGT
This sequence comes from Candidatus Sulfomarinibacter sp., assembly GCA_041560205.1. Taxonomy (GTDB): domain Bacteria; phylum Acidobacteriota; class Thermoanaerobaculia; order Thermoanaerobaculales; family Sulfomarinibacteraceae; genus Sulfomarinibacter. Next base: position 24,394 of record JBFFBV010000056.1, on the reverse strand, counting down.
TGTTGTTCTGTTTGAGCTCCTTCAGGTAATCGAAAAAGTCTTTGTCGAAGTGCTTTTTGCCGGCCATCGAATCCTCCGCGATGAGTAGTCACTAGTGCAACGTTTCGCATAGCTGGATGTTCCCAGCCCCCAGCCGGGCAGCCGGGACGGCTGCCAGGTAGGCGGGAAGCCAGTCGACGGTTCATTCGGGCACGGAAACGGAAACGGGCACGGGGTGGGGGGTCCTCCTCCATTCGAGGCGGTGCCTCTGCTACCCTGTGACCCCGCAAAGGAGACTTAATGAAGTCAAGAGCCCGTGTCGTCGCCCTGATCTTCTGTTGCTTCGCCTTGGTCGCGACCTACACCTGGGCCAAGGTGAGGTTCGACAGCGACCCCGCGGTCGATTTTTCGGCCTACTCGACCTACGCGTGGATGGAGCGCGACAACTCGGTGGAAAGCCAGCTCCCGGATCATCTCCGGATTCGGCTGCGAAGGGTGACCGAGGAAGTCCTGGCAGAGAAGGGATTCGACCCAGCCCCCGCACCACCGCAGACGGATTTCCTGCTCACCTACTACCTCGGCGCCAAGGATGAGCTGCAGATCAACCACGTCCCGTGGGGCCCCATGTCGCCTTGGGGCTACGGCTATTGGGGCGGGTTCAACTATGGCTACACCGAGGTCCGATCGTACAAGAAGGGGACCCTGGTTCTGGACATCGTCGATGCCCGGACCCACCAGCTGGTGTGGGTCGGGATTTTGGAAAAGGAGATCCAGAGCGCGAATCCGCCCGGCAAAAGAGTTCAGAAATCGGTCAGGAAACTCCTCAAAAACTTCCCGCCGAAGAAGTGATCTACTTCACCAGGCGAGCTTTGGAGTCCGCGATGCGGCGCAGCATCTCCGCGTCTACCGGCTGGCCGTGATCCTCGATCTCGTCGGCGAGCTTCTTCATCGCCTGGTAGTCGTCGATAGCGCGGCGACGGAGGTTGCCGACCATCTTGTTGAACGGCTCCTCGAGTGCACGGATGTTGTCGTCGTTCCGCAACCTCAGGCTGACGTCGAAATTGAAATCTGCCACCTCGTCGAGGCACATACTGACCTTGTAGACGGCGCCGGCGGTCCGGTGGGTAAGCATGATCGATCGCACGACGACCATCGCCAGGATGATCAGCGAGATGCCCGCTGTGATCGCGATGTTGCGGTTGTCGATCGCGCGCATCTTTTCCCCGACTGCGGGGTTCGTCGCCATGACCGAGCTGGTGGCGCTGTACGCCTGCCAGGCAAGGGTCGCGTTGAGAGTAATCAGCAGGACCAGCACCAGACCTGCGACCCGTACGGTGGCTGCGAGCTGGCGCTTTCGGTCGACGAGATACTGGCGCCGCCGGAAGGACTTTTTATCGCCCTGATCCTCCGCGCCGTTTCCATTCTGGGACGTCATCGGGACTCCTTTCGATCGCGCGTCACGCCCTCCGGATCTCCCTTTGCTCTCCATTGTATCCGATGGCGGTCCAAAACCTCGGGTATCATCGCGTGCACGCCTGTCCGGTGATCTGGAGGGCACGCAATTGGGTGACACGGTCACACGACTGATCGAGAGCATACGCAGCGGTATCATCGGTGATGACCGCGCCATCGAGGGACCCTTCGGGATGCGGAGGGTGACCTACGCGGACTACACGGCGTCCGGACGGTCGCTCGACTTCATCGAGGACTTCATCCGAAGCGAGGTGATGCCCCTCTACGCGAACACCCACACCGAAACCTCGATCACCGGTTTGCAGACGACCAGATTTCGCGAAGACGCACGCCGGACGATTTTCGAGGCTCTGAACGGCACCGACGACGATGTCGTGATCTTCTGCGGCTCGGGTGCGACCGGCGCCGTCAACAAGCTGATCGACATCCTCAATCTGCGGCTGCCGGCGGATCTCGACGACCGGTATGACCTGAGCTCGCGGATTCCGGAGGACCAGCGACCGGTGGTATTCATCGGTCCCTACGAGCACCATTCCAACGAGCTTCCGTGGCGAGAGACCATTGCAGACGTGGTCGTTATCGACGAGGACCGCAACGGACGAATCGACGAGGAGCACCTCGAACGCGAGCTCGAGGCCTTCGAGGATCGCCCCCTGAAAATCGGCAGCTTTTCAGCCGCCTCGAATGTCACGGGCATCGTTTCCAACATCCATGCTCTCACGGTGCTGCTGCACACCCATGGAGCGCTCGCGTTCTGGGATTTTGCGGCGGCAGCTCCATACGTGAAGATCGAGATGAACCCGGGCGGCGATGGCGCCGATACTCTCGGGGCCAAGGACGCGATCTTCATCTCGCCGCACAAGTTCGTCGGTGGACCGGGGACGCCCGGTGTGCTGGTCGTGAAGAGGGCCCTGGTCACGAACCGGGTGCCGACGAACCCGGGCGGTGGGACCGTCAGCTATGTCAGCGCCGATGATCACAGCTACATCGACGATCCGGTCGTGCGCGAAGAGGGCGGGACGCCCGCAATCATCGAGTCGATCCGGGCGGGCCTCGTCTTCAAGCTCAAGTCGGCGGTCGGCGAGGAGACCATCGAAGAGCTCGAGCACAGCTTCGTTCGGCGGGCGATCGACTCCTGGTCGAACAACCCCTGCATCCGCATTCTCGGCAACAAGGAGGCGACGAGACTTTCGATCGTCTCGTTTCTGATCCAACGCGACGATCATTTCCTGCACCACAACTACGTGGTGGCACTCCTCAACGATCTGTTTGGAATTCAAGCGCGCGGCGGGTGCTCGTGTGCCGGGCCCTACGGGCACCGGCTCCTGGGCATCGATATGGAGCGTTCGACACGCTTTCGCGAGGCCGTCAACAGCGGGTGTGAGGGCATCAAACCGGGATGGGTGAGGGTCAACTTCAACTACTTCATCTCCGAAACGGTGTTCGACTACATACTCGATGCGGTGCATCTGGTGGCCGAGGCCGGATGGAAGCTCCTGCCGTACTACCGTTTCTCGCTGGACTCGGGCCTCTGGCGGCATCGAGACTACCGCGAGAGCCTGGAGCTCGGCCTGGCCGACGTGAGCTTTCAATCGGGCCGGCTCGAGTACAGCGGTCGCCTGGTGACCGAACCGGAGAGCGCCCTGGCCCGTTACCTCGACGAGGCACGGCAGATCGTCGCCGCGGCGGAGGACGAGTTCGGTGGCGACAGAAAATCCGTCGCGCTCCCGGAAGAGTTGGAGCACCTGCGGTGGTTTCCCCTGCCGAACGCGCCCCTGATCGAGGGCCTGACGGCGACCGAGACAGGCGATGATCAAGAGACGTAACCGGGTGCCGCCTCCACACGTAGGAAAGTGCAGAAACCGCCCAGTTGGCGGAACGGATTGAATCAGTGATACGAATAGGTGAAAGCAGGCTGGCGAAGGCGAGGGAGCGCCGTTGGAATCGACCTTACAACGCGCTCGATCCGACGGTGCTGCGCCTCGAGGAGGAGGACGCACCGAGCCGGCGTCGCGCCATCCGCCTGGGAATTGCGGCCGCGATCGTTTTCCACATCGTGCTTTTCCTCATCGTCTTCCCGTCGTACTACGAAGAGAAGATCCTCAAGATCGGAAGCACGCCAAAGGTATACAGGCTGCAGGCGGTCAAGTTCCAGCAGCCGCCGAGACCGCAGGTACGGCGGACCGTGACCAAGCCCAAGGCGCGGAAGATCCCCGTGCCGGATCCGACCCCGGAGGACCCGGAGCCGCTCGTCCTCGACGACCAGGCGGTGGATGTCTCCGACCTCGATTTCCCCGAGATCGGCGATTCGGTGGTGGTTCCTGAAGGCCCCGCCGGCCCGGCGATCGGCCCGATGCAGATCGGCGGCGATGTCCGGGCGCCGGTCAGGATCTACTCGCCGGACCCCCGCTATCCGGAAGAGGCGCGCCACGCGCGAGTGCAGGGCGTCGTGATCCTGCAGACCATCATTGACAAGCTCGGCAACGTCACCGACGTCAGGGTTCTCAAAGGTCTCCCGTCGGGACTCACGGAGGCGGCCGTCGAGGCCGTGTCCTCGTGGCGGTTCAAACCGGCGACCCTCGAGGGCCAGCCGGTGGCGGTGTATTACCTCGTGACCGTGAGCTTTTCGGTGCAGTAGCGCGTTTGATGATCTATCTGGCGCATCAACGCAGCCACGAACCCGAACCCGATCCCAAATAGTCCGTCGAACACAGCGCTGGTGCCGTTGCGTCCGACGAGATTGGACCGACCAACGTCGGGGTAGCGGGATCGGGAACGGGATCGGGATCTGATGGCGAGGGCCTCGGTTCGGCCACGATCTTCCACAGCAATTCCTCATTGGCGCCCCCTCCGAAACGCATCGCGCTCCCACAGTGGTAAGCGAAAGGAGGTCCCCAATGCAAAAGGACGACCGGATATTTGCAGCGGTGGGCGCGTGTGTTGTTTGCGCCGTGGCCCTGGTCGCGGCCCTGATGTGGCTCAGCTCCGGCATCACTGTCGATGCCCCTCAGCGGGCGACAGTCGTTGTGCCAGACCCGACGGTCCCGACGCCGGAGGCCTCCCTCGCTTCGGTGTCAGAGTCCGTCGAGGTCGGGACCCCGGTCGAGAGCGAGGAAAGCCTGTTCCGCGCCGCGGTGGCACGACTGTCGAGCCATCCACAGCTCGCCTCCTACGTGCTCAACGACCGCCTGCTGAGGCGTTTCGTCCTCGCGGTGGACGCGATCGCAGGCGGTTACAGCCCGTCGGACCAGGTGGATTTCATGCGACCGGAACGGCCGTTCATCGTCCGCGAGGACGGGGGAAGGCTGGTCGTCGCCGCCGGGACCTACCGGCGATACGACATCGTGAGCGAGGTCTTCGCTTCGCTCGAAACCGACGGCGCGATCGAGATCTTCCGCGAGTTCTCTCCGAGGCTCGACGAGATCTACCACGAGGTGGGATGGGCGAACGACGGTTTCGAGGACCGTTTGCGCGAGGCGGTGGACCATCTGCTCGAGGTGTCGGCGCCGACAGGACAGGTCGAGGTCGAGCAGCGGGCGATCGTTTACGCGTACGCGGAGGATCGATTCGAGAACCTCACCGATGCGCAGAAGCACCTGCTTCGGATGGGACCGCAGAATGTCGTCGCCGTCCAGGCCAAGCTGCGCGAGCTGCGTGATGCCATGGGGTGGCCCGAAAACGCGGAACCCGTGTTGACGGCAGAACTCGAGCCTGAGGTGGAAGAGACCGTGATGCCGTTGATTGCCGACGCGGCCCCGGTCGTCGAGCCGGACCCGGCGTTCGAGACCACCGGCGCGACCGAAGAACCTTGATGTGAAATCAACCCCGGGGCGGATTCCCGCCCCGGGGTTTTCTCGTGGAGGGACGGCATCGATGCCGCCCTTGTGCATCAAAAAAGGATTGAACGCACACAGGTGGGACATGTCCCGCCCCTCCACAACCAGCCTTGTCGGCCGACGTGTCACTGAACGATCAAGCGCCAGGCGGCAATCCACGCAGGGAGCGCCAGCGTGCACGCGATGTACGACAGAAGCATGACGGTGCCGACGCGCTGCTCGGTGCCGCCATAGGTTCGCACCATGAGGATCAGGCCGACGGCGGGGGCCGAGGCCGCCTCGATGACGAAGAATTCGGCGAGGAGCGGATTGGCGGCATGGAGCCGTGCCGCCTGCAACACGATCACCGTGATCGCCGGCAGGATGACGAACTTCACTGTCATCGCTCGCGCGGCGTCGCCGAGGTGTGATCGGAAGCGGACCGACACGCTTCCGAGAACGGCGCCGAGCACGATGGTGGCCACGGGCACCGCGGCCGTGCCGACCAGATCGATGGCGTCGAGAACCGGCGCCGGCATGACCCGCCCCGCCCCGCCCAGGGCGGCGGCGATCCCCACGAGATTGGCCACCAGTGGTGGCGTGATCAGGTCACGAAGCTGTGGCTTCTGGCCGCGGTTGCCGGTGACCAGGATCTTGCCGATGCTCCACAGAACCGGGTTGTAGCCGAGGACGAAGAGAAATACGTAGACCGCAAAGGTGTCGAATCGACCAGGGAAAAGAGCCAGGCCGACCGGTAGCACGAGGTATCCGGCGTTTTGCATACCGGCGATCGGCAGCATGTCCCTCTTGGCGGGGAGTTGACCGGCGAAGGCCAACGCGCCGATGCCGGTGCCGACCAGCGCCATGGCGATCCCGGCGAGCGGGAGCGTCCACCACCCGGGCTGCGACGCTGGTCGGAAATGCTCGACCACCTTGGCGAAGATCAGACAGGGCAGGAAAAGTTTGACGGTGGCGGAAGAGAGTCCGTCGATCTGGGCCTGGGTGATCAGACCGTGTCTGGACATGACGACGGAGACCAGGATGATGAGAAAGATGACCGCGATTGCGGGAAGCGTAGCTGCGAAGGCTGCGGCAAAACCTTCGATCATCGGCTCGAACGCGGGCGTTGGTCGCGGGGTGGACGGTGTGCCATCGCGGGCCTCCCTGGCGAGGCATTATCCGCCCGCGAAGCAGGAACCGCAATTTTAATTCTGGTAGGGGCGGACATGTCGCGCCCTTGAGGACACTCGCACTGCCGTTCGGGCACGGAGACGGAGACGGGAACGGGCACGGGTTGGGGCGGCAAATGTGCCGCCCCTCCAGGTGATTTGATTCGGTGAACCAAATGGGGATTACGGCTCGAAGTCCTCGATCCGCTCTTTCCGCGTGTACCCAGCCGGCGGTTCGAAGGTGCCGGGTGGAGCGACGCGAGGCTCGAGCCTCACGGTCTCGTCGTAAAACCGCTTGGCTCTCAGGAGGCTGCCCTCGCGAAGCTCGAGACCCATCTGCAGGCCCTCGATCTTTTCCAGCTCACTGCGGTAGACGGCGTCACGGTTGTAAATGACGCGCATGTTGTAGAGCATCACGTCGTGGAGCGAGAGATCGAAGGGAACGTCGGTCGATGCCCACACCGTGATCCAGGACTCGTTGCTGACGCGGCCGCCGCCGACGCGCCACGAGTGAACGCCGTATTGACGACATTTGCGGCCGAGAATGCGCCGGCTCTTGCTGGTCGGAATGACCTCTCCCGATGACCGGATCTTGTGGTAGGTGCTCAAAGAGTGCTCGCAGAAGACATTTGGAGGGTCGAGGGGCAACGGGGTCTCGACCCAGGTCTGGTGCTTGTGGTCGATGTATGTCAGGCGCTGTCGCCTCCGGTCGACGATGACGGTCCGCCTGTTTTCAGTTCCGGCGATGATGTCGTCGCCGATCCACGTTTCTGAGACCGCCATCAGTTGCGTGTGAACGGGGAAACCCAGAATCAACTCCTGCGCGACGAACTCGTTGCGGACGTAGACCGCCATCTCGTTGCCGCGCGCACCGGAACCTGCGCCATCAGTCTGGAGATACGGCCGCTCCCCCGAGTACGAGAATTGCGGATCGAAGGAACCGGCGTCGTCGGCCGAGGCCATCGGCAGCAGCACGGGAATGCCGATGATGATCACCATGGCCGCGGCGAACAGGGCCGGCGTCCGGCGGCGCCAGGTCTCCTTCTCGAGCCAGCGAAGCCTCGAGACGAGGCGGAATGGTTCCTCGAAGACGCCGAGCAGGGCGAGTGCGGGTTCGGTGGTCTCGCTCAGGAGGCGTCTGGCGGTCTCGAGCAGGGTCTGTCGGTATTCCATCGTTTGCTCCCGGAGATGGTTGGCGACCGTGAGGTCGCAGCACAGCTCGCGGACGTGCTTGAGCTGCCGCCGTGCCCAGATCAGCAGCGGGTTGAACCAGTAGACGATCTGCAGGACAAGGCACAGCCCGTGGAGCCAGAGGTCGCCACGCTTGAGGTGGGCGAGCTCGTGCATGAGGACGTGCTCCGCCTCGGCCCGATCCAGCGACGCGGAGTGGGCCGGGAGGAGGAGCACCGGGTTGAAGATGCCGTACACCGCCGGCGCCGCCACCTCGTCCGAAAAGACGATGGCGGGCAAGCGGTTCAGCCCGAGGCGCTCGGCGGTCGACACCATGAGGTCGAGGAACCATGGCGGAATGGTCCGCTTTTCCTCCTGCTCGCGGTGCCACCTGCGCAGACGCGCTGTGCGGCTCACGAGAAGGGCGGCGATGCCGACCATGCCGACCAGCCAGGCGCCAAAAGCTACGGTTCTCCACGTCACGCCAACAGGCTCGTCATGAAGAGTCGTCGGAATGGCTCCTGCTAATCCCGGTGACGACGACGTGATGTGGTCCTCCTTGGTGGAGGATTCGCCTTCGGCCTTCGTGGGCGCGGTGTTGGGCTGCTTCGCGACCCACCGTTCCTCCAACCGGTGTTTCGCGGGCCCCACGACTCGCGGGATGACGGCGCCCGACACGGACCATGTTGGTGGGATCACGAGCTTGATGAGCACCAGCAGCCAGAGGGCGTGGCGCACTTCGGGCCACGCCCAATTGCGGATCAGCCGATCGATCAGACCGACGATGAGCATCAGGAGGCTGGCCTGCCACAGCATCGGGCCCATCCAGCCCCACCACAGTTCGGCGATGAGGTTCAGTGTATCGAGCATCATCGCTCCTTGGCCGAAGCGTCCTCGCGGTCCAGCATCTCGAGCAGACGCTTCCGTTCTTTGGACGAGAGAGTGCTGTTGGCGACGAAACCGAGAAAGGGTTCCACTGCGCCGTCGAAAGCGCTTTCGATCAGCGTCGCGACGGCCGAGCGCTGCGCATCGTCACGCTCGATCAGCGGCTCGTAGACGCTCGTGTTGGCCCGTTTGCGTTCGCTGACTGCCTTCTTGCCGACGAGTCTCGTGAGCATCGTCTTGATGGTGGTGTAGGCCCAGGTGGTGTCCTCGGGAAGCCGTTCCGAGATCTCGCGTGCGGTTGCGGGATGGCTCTCCCAGAGGGCCTTCATGATCTGCCACTCGGATTTGGTGAGTCGCATCGAACACCTCTTTCTACGTTTGTAGAAGAATCTATGACGTTTGTAGAAGTTTGTCAAGGGGGTGGTCGTTGGAGGTGTAGACTTCGGGCGTGAATGAGGGGCAGGGGAGAAAGGGAGTAGGGGAGCAGGAGAGACCGCAACTTCTTCCTGAGGGCCGGATGTTGAGGAGTTTTTTCAGGTATTTGGCTGGGTGCGGGGCGATCGTGTTCGCGCACATCGGCGGTGCGCAGAGTCTGGAGATCTGGGAGATCCAGGGCGACGGGTTGACATCGCCGTTCGAGGGAGAGCGCGTGACCACCACGGACAACGTGGTCACCGCCGTCGGCGGCAGCCTCTTTTTCATCCAGACGCCGGACGCACGGAGTGACGGCGACGCCTGGACCTCGGACGGGATGGTCGTTGCCCTCGGCTCATCGCCGCCGGTGGCGGTCGGCGACATGGTCGACGTGACGGGCACTGTTCGCGAGGAGTTCGGGCAGACCGAGATCGCCGGCGGGCCGACGGTCACCGTGACCTCGACGGGTCATCCGAGACCGAGGGCCGTCCTCCTGGATGGTGAGACGCCGACGCCGCTCCAGCCGTGGCCCGAGACCGAGCTCGAGCGTTTCGAAGGGATGTGGGTCGAGGTGCGATCCGGTGTCGTTTCAGCTCCCTCCGACGACCACGGCGAGGCGTGCGTCACCACCGGACCGCGTCGCCTCTTCCGCGAGCCTGGCATCATCTGGCCCGGGCTTGCCGGTCTCGCGGTCTGGGACGGTAACCCGGAAGGCTTCGAGCTCGATCCCTACGGCTTGGGCGGCGCTGGGTTCGATCTCGTGGCCGGCACCCGTTTCCGGGCCAGCGGTGTCCTCGCGTACGCCTTCGGTGCATACCAGCTGTGGCCGGTCACCTTCACTGGCTTCGACGATTCCGCACTTCCGCGCGCCGTGCCCTTGGCGTCGCCTGGGGATGTGGCCATCGGCACCCAGAACCTGTTTCATTTCGGCGGCCCCGGCGCTGACGTGCCCTACGCGACCAGGCTGACCAAGCTTTCGCGGCATGTCCGCGAGGTGCTCCGATCACCCCACCTGCTGGCCGTCCAGGAGGCCTTCGATCTCGCGGTCCTCCAGGACCTCGCCGACCGCGTCGCGGACGATGATCCAAGCATTCGGTACGAAGCCTACCTCGTCAAGAACGACCCCGACTCGATCATCAATGTCGGGTATCTGATTCGCGATCCGGTCGTCGCGCGGAGCATCGCGCAGATCGGGACGGATGTGCGGTTCACCTGGGACGGCTCGTTGCTCTTCGACCGTCCGCCGCTGGTGCTCGAGGCGGCGATTCCACGCGCTGGCGAGAGTATCGAGCTCACGGTGATTGCGGTCCACCTCCGATCCCTCGGTGGGATCGAGGACCCTGAGATCGGTGAGCGCGTGCGGCGAAAACGCCACGAGCAGAGCGTGTGGCTTTCGGAGTGGATCCAGGCCTGGCAAAACGCCGACCCGACCGGGCATCTGGTTGTCCTCGGCGACCTCAACGCCTTCGAGTTCTCCGACGGCTACGTCGATGTCGTGGGTCAGGTGACGGGGGACCTCGATCCGGACGGTGCGCTTCTCGCGGCCAGCGAGGAGGTCGAACCGCAGCTCGTCAACTGGGTCCTCCGGTTGCCAGCCGATGATCGCTATTCGTTCGTGTTCGAGTGTTCGGCCGAGGTCCTCGACCACATCCTCACGAACCACGCCGCGACTCCGTGGGTGCGCGGCATCGCGGCGGCACGCGCCAATGCCGATGCCCCCCACGACCTCGAGTTCGACGCCACCACCTCAATGCGATCGAGCGATCACGACGGTCTCGTGCTGTACCTCGGACCGCGCCTGCGGCGCGACGTCGTGCGGCGCGTCGCGCCCGTATCTGCAGCTCAGACCATTTGGCGATGAGTCTCCGTAGGTGCGATGACTGGTCCGGAATCTGAGCTCTGGGTCAACCTGCCTCAGGTCGGAGACGCGCCGTCTGCTCCAGCTCGAGGACCGTCGCCTCGCCATCGAGGATGCGCATCTGGACGGGCGCTCCCGGCAATGAAGGCACGAAGAAGAACTCCTGGACGGTGGCGGCTTCCGGGTCTGCGACCGTGTAGAGCCAGCCCTCGTATTCGCCGAGTGCTGTCGATCGGCTGACCCACTCGCGAGTCGAGTGCGTGGCCGGGAAGCTCGCATGGTTGCGGAGCTCGGTCCAGCTCGAGCGGGAGACCGACGGTTCCCCCTCGACCGAGCCGTCCTCGGCGATTGCGGCATTCTCGATCTCCGCCCCCTCCTCGTCCGCGGCAACGACGGTCCATCTCTCGATTCTGGTTTCCTCCGGAAAGCTGCGACGCATGAGAAGACGAAACCCGGGGACCCACTCCTCGCGGATCTCCTCCGCGGTGAACGGCCGCTGCAGGATTGTCGGGTCATCGGGATCGAGGTCGACCGTCACCTGAGCTTGCTCGACGGGCGCTCCGCCGCCACCACATCCGAGGGCGGGAACGACGAGGAACAGGAGTACAGGTGCGAAGTCTCTCATGAAATGCCTCCAGTCCGAGACGCGCCGGGGACATTCTAGACCAGGATTCGCGGCCAGGGCCGAGATTGGAAATGAGAAGATTGACAGAGCAGAGATCGAGAATGGGGAGGCTTCATGAACGAACGAAACACCGTCATCGCAGGGACACTGATCGCGATCGGTTTGGCGGTCGGCGGTTATTTCATCGGCAACGGTTTGCTCCGTGCTCGCTCTGCCGATCGATATGTGACCGTCAAAGGGCTCGCGGAGCGCGAGGTGGCTGCAAACCTCGTCATCTGGCCGATCACATACACCGTGACCGCGGACGATCTCGGCACCCTCCAGCGGCGAACCGACGACGGCGCCGCCAAGATCCAGGAATTCTTGGCGGCCGATTTCGAAGACCACGAGATCAGCGTCTCGGCTGCTCGGGTCGATGACCGACAGGCGCAAGGGATGATGGGACAGGGCCGGATGGAGCGATACGTGGCTGAATCCACCGTGACCGTCAGGACGCCTCGCATCGATGCCGTGCGAACGGCCATGGAGCGCACGGGCGAGCTCGTCAAGCAGGGCGTCGCCCTGATCCGCAGCTACGAGGCCGTCACGGAATACCTCTTCACATCACTGGACGAGATCAAGCCGGAAATGATCCAGGAAGCGACCAAGGACGCCCGTCGCGCCGCCCAACAGTTTGCCGAAGACTCGGGGAGTCGGGTGGGCGGCATCCGCAACGCCCAGCAGGGGTATTTCTCGATCACTGATCGCGACGCGTTCTCGCCTCAATTCAAAAAGGTCAGGGTCGTGACGACCGTCCAGTATTTTCTCGTCGACGACTGATTCTCGCCGTCGCGCGAGAATGAAAGCCCGCCTCCGGCTGTTGATGAAGTTGAACTTCATCTGCAATCGAGACGGCGTGTGCCGGGCTCGGTTTTGAAACTCACAGCCCCGAGAGGAGTGAGCGATGCCGGAAGTCAAGGTTGGGAAATTCATCTGGTATGACCTGATGACCAGTGACCCGAAGGCGGCGGAGGATTTCTACGGTCAGCTCATCGGCTGGGGAACCCAGGAGTGGGAGGGCGGCGATCAGCCCTACACAATGTGGACCAACAACGACACCCCGGTCGGAGGCGTGATGGAGATCCCGGAGGAGGCACGCGCTGCCGGCGCTCCGCCGCACTGGATGGCCTACGTGTCGGTCGAAGACGTCGCGGCGACCGTGGCGAAGGTCAAGGAGGCGGGCGGGAGTGTCCTCAAGGACACGACCGACATCCCCGAGGCGGGCTCCTTCGCCGTGCTCGCCGATCCCCAGGGCGCCGCCTTCGCGATCTACAGTTCCACGAGCGAGAATGAAGAGGCAAGCTCGGAGGAGCAGCAGGTCGGCCGGTTCTCGTGGAACGAGCTCGCGACGTCCGACTACAAGCGCGCGCTCCAGTTCTACTCGGGTCTCTTCGACTGGTCGCCGCAGGAGGCGATAGACATGGGCGAGGGCAACATCTATCAGATCTACGGCCGCGGAGGCCCACCGTTCGGTGGCATGTTCAACAAACCGGACGGCATGCCCGGACCACCGATGTGGCTCTATTACATTTCGGTCGACGACGTCAACGCATCGGTGGAGAAGGTCAAGGAGCTCGGCGGCGAGGTGATCAACGGGCCGATCGAGGTCCCGGACGGCGATCTCATCGCCCAGTGCCTCGACCCGCAGGGTGCGCTCTTCGCCATTCACTCGTCGGGCTGATCGAAGCACATCCATTTCGTGAGACAATCGCCGCGGGAGTATTCCGTGCACAAGAAGTACTCGTGGATCGTGGGTTCGCTGCTGGCCGGTGCTCTGGGTATCGCCGCCACTGCGCCGGTTGCCATGAGAGTCGAGCTGGAGCCCCTGCGGACCGTCGATGGCCTGACAGAGGTTGCTGTGATCATTCAGGTTTCGCCGGAGGACAGGGGTCGACTCGGCTCGAATGTCATCGTTCGTATCGAGCTGGACGGTGGGGCCGTGAGCTCCGGCAGCCCGATGCGTGCTCTCAGCCTGGAGCGTGACGGAAGCACCAGATTCAGCGTCGAGTGGCCGCCCGGCGAACACGATCTCAGGGTCGCGATCGAGGACCCGAGCCGGGAAGACACCGGTCTCTGGGTCGGCACCGTCCGTATCCCGGACCTCTCATCGGGCCAACCTGTACGGGAGGACGAAGCACCCGTTCCCGTTCCCGTGCCCGTTCCCGTTCCCGAAACATCGACTCCACCGGAACCGGAAATCTCGCCTGCGAAGCCCGAGTCGCCGAAACCGCTTGACGCCGAGCCGGCTGCCGAGCCCGAGTCGGCGGAAGCCCCGAAGATCGAATCGGTCGCCGCGGAATCTGGAGTCGAAAGGGAAGCACCGCCTGAGCCTGCCGCTCCCGACCTGCCCGAAGCCGCAGGAGCTGCAGCGGCGGGCGCGGCGGTGATCGCCGATGCTCCGGCGCCGACGGCACGGGCCGAAACGGGAATCGAGCGGACCGACAAGGCCGCGACGGCAGCTCAACCGGACTCTGAGCTCGTCCCGCCGCCGGTCGTTGAAGAACCGCCTGCGGTCGAGCCCGAACCGGAGATTGACCAACCAGGCGAAGCCGAGTTGGTCTCACAGGCCGAACCCGAGCCGACGGCCGCGGTTGGTGATGAAGAGCCCGGGCCCCTTCCGGTCGAAGCGGAGAGCGGTCAAATGACCGAGGCCGAGGTGGCGCCCGAACCGGAGGTGGGGCAAACGGTGGAGGCCGAGGAGGAGGCCGAACCGCCCCTAACTGAAGAGCCAACCGAGGCGGAAGAAGAGCTGCCGATCGTGGAGCCCCTGCGGGCGGAACCCTCGCCCGACGCGGTGACGCCGAAGGCCGAACCCGTGATCGAGGCGCTGGAACAGTCGCCGAATTCCGTGCCTCTTTCGGCCGAGGGCGCTGCGCTCGTTGCTGATTGGGGGCGCTCGGACGCAGAGACTCGGGAGTTGACCTTCGTGGTCACGCGGGGTCGGGAGCCGGTGGCGGACATCGACCAAAAGCTCCTCCGCCTGCGGATCGGAGGATCCGACGTACCTATCGAGAAGCTCGGGAACGCCGCGATGGCGCCGCTCCTCCTCGGGCTCGCGGTCGACGTGGGCTCCGAAGAGGTCGATGGATGGTCGGGGGCGAGGGGATCCCTGGCGTCTTTGGCGAAGCGAGCCGGAGGTGGTCGCGGGCGGGTGTTCGTCGCGACCGCTCAGGGTGTCGGTGCATGGGGAGCCGAACCGAGTCCGCCCGCGCCGGGCGAAGGAGCTTCGGTGGGCAGCAACGTCGCGCGTATGGTGGTGGCGTCGCTGGAGCCCTTTGCAGGTCAGCGCGGACGGACCTTTTTGGTCGTCCTGACCGACGGGCGCAACGAGCCCACAAAGGACGAATGGAACGAGGCACGCGAAGCTGCGGCAGCGGCCGGGGTGCCGATCCTGGTGATCGCGCTCTGGGACGAGGGCTTCAGCCACAGGACGAGGAAGAACCTCAAGGTGCTGACCGAAGAGTCGGGTGGCAGCCTCTTCCTGGTTCAGGGGAGCGCGCAGCTCGACAGTGCGGCGGACCGATTCGGCCGCCTCATCGATGGCAGCTATGCCCTGCGCTTCAGTTCATCCTCGGTTCCAGGCACCAAGACGGTTGCCGTCGACATCACGGCTTCGGACAAAAAGCTCATCGTCAGCGCTCCCAAAAGCATCCGGTAGTCGAGGGCGGGCGGTTTACAGGATCCCGGTCCGAGCCGCGAAGGTGCGACGGATCGTGGGCCGGCGCGTTGGCCACAGCCAGAAGTGAAGATCGTCTGTCGCCGCTCTGCGACTCTTCAATTTTTTTGAAACTCTCTTCCTGGGGCGTGAGCCCCCGGGTGACAACGATGCATGACACAGATAAGCCGCCGGAGGGGGCGACATATGATTGGTCTGGAGCGAAATGCCCCAGGTGAGGGATACATCGCTCCTTCGGAACCCACAAGACGCCGAAATCCAGAGCGATACACAGCACCATTCAGTTGTCGATCTGTGTGACAGGAAGAGCCGCTCAAATAATCCGCTCGTGGAGGGCGCGCGAGACCGCCTCGAGACGGTTGGCCGCGCCGAGGGTACGCAGGATCCCCTGGATGTGGGTCCGCACCGTGTGGACGCTGATGTGGAGCTCTTTCGCGATCTCGCCCGACCTTTTGCCTTCGGCCAGCAAGAGCAACACCTCGAGCTGGCGTCGCGTCAGGTGAGGCTGTGAGGCGGCTCCACGCTGCTCGGCGCCGGTCGCCACCGGCGCTCCGGGTATGGTGACGCCCGGGAGATTTGTCTGGGCGAGGAGCCGGTCGATCGCCTCGTCGGCGCGCCGTCGCCGATGCATCGGCGTCATCAGGTAGATCAGTGTGTACTCCGAGGCCTTCGGACCGAGTACGACAACCACCGAGACCGCGACCCTGATCATCTTGCCGGTGGCCGTGATGATGGCGATTTCGAAGCTCTGCGGCGCTTCGCCGATGCGCACCATTTCATGGAATGCGCCGTAGTCCGCCGACATCCGGTTGCCGTGCACGTCGCGTGCCTGGATGACCGTCTGCAGGTTTCGCCCCATGACCTCCTCGGCGGTGAAACCGAAAAGCTCGATCGCGGCATCGTTCCAGTGCAGGATGCGGTTCGTGCTGTCGGTTGCGATCGCAGCGCGGGCTGCGTTGGCGACGATCGTCGGCACGTTCGGGAATGCGACCGGCTTGTCCACAGGGGTCGCACGGCTACGGGCCGGCATCGGGCTGACGTTTTCCGCTGCGGCCTGCGCGCCCTTGCGCGACTTCGGTCGTGATCCCTGACTCGTCTTCTTTGCCACGATGACCTCGTTGAGACGTTGATCTGCCAAGCTCGCGAGTGTTGCTCCGGATGGCAAACCGTGTACCCAGTCTATCACCCCGTTCGTCGCAAGTACCCTGTGAGTGGAACCGTGTGCTAGGCTTCTCCGACTGACAACTCGGAGATCATCGATGGAGAGCAAAACAACCGATCAGGACGTCGGGTCTTCGATCCCGGTCGTCGCGATTGTCGCGACAGGTGTCGCGCTCGCGGTCATCGTCGGCGGTTTTTACACCTATCGCACATTGACCGGTGAAAAGGCGCGTCACGAAATCGTGATCGCGAGCGGTGCGGAGGACGGCACCTACAATGCCCTTGGCGCCGCTCTAGCGCGGGTTCTGAAGGGCACGGAGGTCGTTGAAAAGACCGAGGTCTTGACCACCAGGGGCAGCGTGCAAAACATGGACCTCATCGAGAATGGCGGCGCGGACCTCGCCTTTGTCCAGAGCGACACCCCGCCCAGCACCAACGCGCGCCTGGTGGCGGCCCTCTACGACGAGGTGCTCCACATTCTCGTCAGCACGTCGCACGCCGACGAGATCCGCTCCATCCACGACCTGGGTGGAAGAAGGGTTTCTCTTGGAGCCGTCGGATCCGGCACCCGCCAGCTCTCGAAGCGGGTTCTCGATCACTTTGGAGTCGAGGTCGGCGAGGACCTGGAGTTGCTGCCCGACGAAGTGGCAGCTGGCTTGACAGACGGCTCGATCGAAGCCGCCTTCGTCCTCACCGCGATTCCGTCCCGAACGGTGGCCGGGCTGGCTGAGAAAGATGCGATCCGCTTCCTTTCGCTCGGCGACGCCCAGGAGTACGGCAACGAGGCTGATGCCCTCGCCCTGGTCTTTCCAAGCATTCGCGGGACCACGATCCCGAGGGGGACCTATGTGCGGCTGCCGTTGGAACCGGTGCGAACCATCGAGGTTTCCGCGATGCTGATTGCCCGCCGAAATCTCAATACGGACCTGGTCCGCACCATCACCACGACCGTCTTTGAAAACAGGTCCGGCGACGGGGGGCTCGAAGGAACCGATCTCATGGTGGCGACGCGGATCCGCGAGGACTACCGCCCGGCCGCTGTGACTGTCCCATACCACCGCGGTGCCGTCGCCTATTACCACCGAGAGGAACCTCCGTTTTTCGTCGAGTACGCCGAGGCCATCAGCCTCGGGCTGACGCTCCTCGTGGGGGTCTATTCCGGTTCGATCGCATTCCGTGAATGGATGCGGCGGCGGATGAAGAACCGGATTGACGCCTATCTGATCGAGATCGATCAGCAGACCGCCGACCTCGGTTCGCTTTCCCTCGACGAATTGATCAAACACCGCAACGCGCTCGACGAGGTGCGTCACCGTGCGTTCTCCGACCTGGTCTCAGAGCGTCTCCTGGCGGACCAGTCGTTCACCATCTTCCAGAACCACCTGCGCGACGAATTCGCCGCGATCGAGGCAAGGATCAACGAGAAGGTGGACTCTGGGTGAGCACGCCCTCCGTAACGGTGTCATTCCGAGCGAATTCCCCTTTTGTCATCCCGAGCGAAGGTGGAGCGGAAGCGACACCGGAGTCGAGGAATCCCCCGCCGTCGGAGAGTGTTTCGAGCACAACACTGTCCGGGGAATTACTGTCGCCCAAAGGGCGACGTGACTCACCCTCATCAGCCAGTGGCCGTAAGCCAACCAACCTCCCTCTCGGAGACCCCCATGGCAACGGCCACGGATGGCTGCTGAGGGTGAGTTCGGGGGATCCTTCGACTCGGCCCTCGGAGGGCCTCGCTCAGGATGACAGAAAAGAACGGAGCGCCAAGGGCGCCTCGCTCAGGATGACAGACAGTCAGTCTGCTCGAGCTGAATCGGCGAATACGTCCAGTGCTTGGTGCAGACAGGTGATCTCGGCCGGAGTGGTGCCGACGAGCTCGCCGTCGGGCGACAGGATCTTCGGCTGGTCACTGCTGACCTTGATGCTGCGCGCCTTGAAGGTCTCGACCTCGGGATACTGGATGTGTTCTCCCCGAAAGACGGTCGGAAAGAGACGCAGCAGCCGCCGCCTCGAAATCCTCCCGAGCAAGGTCACATCCAGGACGCCGTCGTCGATCTGTGCATCCGGCGCCATCAGGAAGTCGGCGGTATAGCGGCTGTTCGAGATCTCGAGAAAGGTTGCGTCGCGCTCGACGGTTTCGCCGTCGATTTCCAGCCGGAGCCTGCTCGTGCCGAGAAAGGCAGTCCGATAGACCACGCCGACCGTGTAGGAGACGCTTCCGAGCAGCTTGAGCTTCGCGGCCGTTTCGGTGACGTCGGAGACGAAGCCGAGACCGAGAATGTTGAGGTAGTGGAGGTCGCGACCCTCGGTGCGACAGCGCCCGACGTCCACCTTGCGCGTGGCACCTCCGGCGACCACTTCGAGGCTCTGACGGATGTTGCCCCGTTCGAGCCCGAGGTCGCGGGAAAATGAGTTTCCGGTTCCGAGGGGCAGCACGCCGAATGGGATGCACGGGCCGGCGGGATTCCTGAACAGGCCGTTCACCGCCTCGAAGACGGTGCCGTCTCCGCCGGTCGCGATGACGCCGTCGAAAACCCGAAGATCCTCCCCTTCGATGATCTCAGTTGCGTGGCCGGGTCGCTCGGTGAGGCGCGTGTCGAGCTCGAGTCCGAGCTCGCGACCGGTCGCCCCAATCTCCTCCAGGGCACGGCCGGCCCTGCTGTGGCCTGCCGACGGGTTGTGGACGAGGAGCATCCGCATCGCCGTCGATCATAGCCGGACCGTGCGAAAATGCCGGCGGGGGTATCCCATGAGAATCCGGAGGCGAGCGCCTGGTGTGATGAGGGCCGCACTCGGAGCGGTTCTTCTCGTCGTCGTGGGCTGCACCTGTCCGCCGTGTTCCCTGCCTCCCGGGGAAGACCACGATTTGCCCGAATACCAGCTGCTGAGGGTCTTCGAGGTCGCGGGGCGGCAGGGCATCGCCACCGACGGCGATCGCTACTTCAACAGCGGGAGCACCGCTCTCTACGTGTACTCGAAGGAAGGCGAGCTCCTGGCCGAGAACACCGAGCCCTTCGCCGACCTCGAGAAGCCCGCCAACCACATTGGTGACATCAGCGTGCACGACGGCGAGCTCTTCGCCGGCATCGAGTGGTTCGAGGACGGCCGTGGTACCGACATTCGGATCGCGGTCTACGACGCGGACACCCTCCGCTACAAGAAATCGGGCGATTGGAGCCCCGAGTCCGGCCAGGTCGAGGTCAGCGCCTTGGCGGTCGACGCCGAAAGGTCAACGGTTTGGATGACCGACTGGGTCAACGGAAGCTACATCTATGCCTACGACATGGCCACTGACAGGTACAAGGGGAAGGTCCACCTCCGTCCGGTGCCGCAGTGGCAGCAGGGGATCGCCGCGCACGGCGGATCGCTTTTCATCACCGCTGACGACGGTGACGCCGAGCTCGATGAGGTCGACCATCTGTGGCGGGTGTCGGACCCCGCCTCCGCTTCGGACGCCTACGTGACCCTCGAGAAAGCCTTCACCGAGTTCCGGCGGGCGGGCGAGATCGAGGGCATTGATTTCGACCGGGAAGCGGGGGAGATGCTCGTGTTGGCCAACCGCGGCAAGCGGATCGTCCTCGGCATGCCGAAGGGCCTCTACCCCGGTTACGACCGCGAGATCCACGAGGTGTACGTGTACCGGGTTCCTGATTGGCCCTGAGGGTTTGCCGCAGGTGTCATCCCGAGCGAACGAGCGAAGCGAGCGAGTCGAGGGATCTGTGAGGTGAATGAAACACGCCGACCAACCCATAGATCCCTCGGCTTGTTGCACTCGCTCGGGATGACAGAGTCTACGGAACCCGCAACACCAGCGGGCCCTGGTCATCGCGGAGGGTCACCCGATCCGCCTCGATAGCCTCGACGACGAAGCCCTCGATTTCCGAGCCGACATAGACCTCGATGCCGTTGATCTCGGCGAAGGGGTTGTTGGGTCGCGCGACGATGAAACCGAGGCTGAGCGTCACTTCGCCAAGCTCGGCCTCCATGACGAAGACCCGGTCTCCGTCGGATGCGGCCGTTCCTCTGTCGGTCGTTGCTTGCGGCGCCGACTCGGCAGCAACAGGTTCTGCCAAGGGTTGAGTTTCGGCGGCGGATTCCGCAGTCCGATCCGCGACCGGGGTCGGCGCCGTCACGACAGGTGGCGCGGTCGCTTCGTTGGTGTCTGGAGCTTCCCCCGGAGTGGGGGAGAGGTCTGGCGCGGGCTCTTCTGTAATCACCGCTTCGGGCGCCCCTTCGGTGGCGAACCCGGCCTGCGATGATTCCTGTCGGCCACCGAGAGTCCACCACGCGACCGCCGCGCCGACGACGCCGGCGAAGACGGCTATCAGCACCATCGTCAGGAGGCCGCTCCTGCGTCCCGAGCTTCGCGAGGGATAGGCCTTGGGGGGCTGGAACGGCCCGTCCGCCTGCTTCGAGTCGTGCTCGGAGGCGGCCTGGCGGGCCTTGCGGAGGGCTTCGTTGATCAGGCTCACCAGCCCTGCCCCTCGAGGTCGTGGACGGCGCGGCGGACCTACCACCACCCGAGGTGGTCGCGCCCCTGAACGTAGCCACACAGCAGCGTCTTGTCGCAGACCGCGTTGATCAACCTCGGCACCCCACGGGAATAGCGGTGGATCGCCCGATAGGCTGGGCGGCTGAAGGTCGGGCGCCCATTGGAGCCCGCGATGAGCAGCCGGTGCTGGATGTAAGCGACGGTCTCCTGCCGATCGATCGGACCGAGGTGGTAGCGCACCGTGATGCGCTGCCGGAGCTGGCGCAGCTCGTTGCGTTCGAGCCGATCTCGAAGCTCGGGCTGCCCGATGAGCACGATCTGCAGCAGCTTGTGTTGGTCGGTCTCGAGGTTGGACAACAGGCGGACCTGCTCGAGCAGCTCGTCCGACATGTCCTGCGCCTCGTCGATGAACAAGACCACGATCACCCCGGTGTGCGCCTTTTCGAGCAGGAACTCGTTGAGCCGGTCGACCAGCCGGATGCGGTCGTTGCCGCTGTCGTCGAGGTGGAGCTCGCGCAAGACCGCTCGCGTGAGCTGAATAGGCGTCATCACCGGGTTGAGGATCAGGGCGGTGGCGAAGCCCTCGCGGAGCTCCTCGAGCACCTTGCGGCAGATCGTGCTCTTGCCGGCGCCGACCTCACCCGTGATCTGGATGAAGCCCTTGCGCTCCGAGACCCCGAAGAGGATGTGCTCGAAGGCCTGCCGGTGGCGCCTGCTGAAGAACAGGTATGCCGGGTCCGGCGTGATGTTGAACGGTGGGGCCTTCAGGCCGTAGAACTCCTCGTACATGGTGAACCGCGACTGCCGAACTGTATACGAACGGCGGGCACCGATTGTACCTTGATCAGGACGCGGCCAACTCCGCCCTCAGCCCCTGCACATTGGCGAAGGTCAGCACGATGCCGAGGATCAGGATCCACCACTCGCCGGCTGTCAGGGCCCACAGCCCGATGACCACCGTGAGCACGATCGAGAAGATGCGGGCCGCGATGTGTCCGTTGCGGCCGGCCACCATCCCGGCCACCGACGCTGTGATGTGGCCGCCGTCGAGCGGCAATATCGGCAGCAGGTTGAGGATCCCCCATCCCAGGTTCACCCATAGCACGGAGTTGACCACACGCAGGACTGCCGGCGGCGCGCCGGCAAACACGCCGGCAGAGCCGAGCAACAGCACGGCGCCACCGATTGTGATTCCGACGGCCGGTCCGGCGACGCTGATCACGATCTGCTGGCCGGCGGTCAGTGGGCGAGGTCGCATCCAACCGGTCATCCCCCCGAAGGCCATCAGCTGGATCCACGGCTCGAGCCCAAGACGCCGGCCGACAAAAGCGTGGCCGAGCTCGTGCGCGAGGATGCCGACCAACACGATCAAGACCCAGATCAGCATCCACTGCGGCTCCTGGCGGCCGCCGATCAGCCACGCGGTGACGAAGAAGAACGGGTCGATCCGCAATGGGAACCCGAAGATCTGGAGTCCCCGCCGCTGCTGAGGCTCGGGGATGCCCTGGAGCGGGTCCTGGTCGGGCTGCTGTGGGTACCTCGGGTCGTGATCCATCGTGAAATCAGTATTGCACGGCGATATGCTTCGCCGGCCGCAGTATCATGCCGGTGGAGGTGGGCCATGGCAATCCAGCTCAGCGGCGTCCATATCCTTCTCACCTACAGCTGCACCTACGAGTGCGACCACTGCTTTGCGTGGGGAAGCCCCTTCCTGGAGGGGACCCTCACCCTGGATCAGATCGACGAGATCCTCGAGCAGGCTGTCGAGCTCGGCTCCGTCGAGTGGATCTACTTCGAGGGAGGGGAGCCATTCCTCTACCAGCCGGTCCTGGTCAAGGCGGTGAAAAACGCGGCGGACGCCGGCTTCAAGGTCGGCCTGGTCAGCAACGCCTACTGGGCGACCGAAGTGCGGGACGCCATCGAGTGGCTGCGCCCGTTGGCCGGGCTCGTGCAGGACCTTTCGGTCTCGAGCGATCTCTTCCACCACACGGACGAGATGGATCGCACAGCCCGCAATGCCGCCGAGGCCGCGAAGCAGCTGGGCATCCCGGTGGGCGAGATCTGCATCGCGCAGCCGACAAAGACGGACGCCGAAACCGTGGTCGGCCAGCTGCCAATCGGCGAGACCGCCGTCCAGTTCCGGGGCCGCGCGGCCGCGAAGCTGGTCGACGGCGTGGCCCACCGACCCTGGGAGGGGTTCACCGAGTGCCCGAGCGAGGACTTCCGAGACCCGGGCCGGGTCCACCTCGACCCCCTCGGCAACGTCCACATCTGCCAGGGCCTCTCGATGGGCAACGTCTTCGAGACGACGCTGAAAGAGATGTGCGAGGCCTACGACCCCGAGAAGCACCCGGTCATCGGACCGCTGTTGGCCGGCGGGCCCGCAGAGCTCGTACGCCGCTTCGACCTGACGCACAAGGAGGCCTACGCCGACGCCTGCCACCTGTGCTACGAGATGCGCGGATCGCTTCGGGACCAGTTCCCCGATACCCTCACCCCCGACCAGATGTACGGCGTCTCCGACTCGTAGCTCTCTGTCATCCTGAGCGAGGCCCCCCTGGGGCCGAGTCGAAGGATCCCCCCAAAACCAGAGAGTGTCCCGAACTCGAGACTCTCCGGGGAAGTCAGGCGATCCTTCGACTGCGCGTTTCTCCGGAACGCTCCGCTCAGGATGACAGCAATTTCGGGCGGGCGGCCGACAAATCCAAAAAGGGAGGGCGGGCGGAGTTCTTGACTCTCAACTCTTAATTCCATGGCTGGGCTACACTCCCATCCCATGCCGAGTCGCGCCCGCATCGCCCTGATGACCGCAGCCTTTCTGTGGGCGGTATCCTTCGTTGCCGTCAAGGTCGCGCTCGACGAGGTGCCGCCTCTCGTTGTCGTGACGGTGCGCCTGCTGATCTCCGCTCTCTGCTTCCTACCGTTGGTCGCGACCACCGGCGGTACGAAGGGGATCGGTGCCCGCGGATTGAGCCGCCTATTCCTTCTCAGCCTCTTCGGTACCAGTCTCCACTACGGGTCCCAGACCATCGGCTTGCAGTTCACAACCGCGACCAACGGCTCCATCTACACGACAACTGGTCCCATTACGATCCTGCTGCTGTCGGCCCTCGTGCTCGGCGAGCGCATCACCCTCCGCAAGGCCTTCGGCGTTGTTGTTGCGATGATCGGCGTGCTCGTCGTCATGGGCTGGGAGACCCTGTCCGCATTCGAGCTCGGGAACGTCAAGGGCGATCTCTTGATCCTCGCCAGCATCGTCATGTGGGGGCTCTTCACGGTCTTCGGAAAGAAAATGACCGACGAGCTCGGAGCACTCCGCGTGACCGCCTGGGTGACGATCATCGGAGCGGTGACGATGATCCCGGTCGGCTGGTACGAGGCGAAGGCGACCGAGTTCTCCGCCGCCGATACTTCCGTCGATGCCTGGGTAGCGATCGCCTTCCTCGGCATCGCCTGCTCCTTCTTCGCCACCCTGCTGTACTTCGTCGCCCTCGGCCTCTCCGAGTCGCAAAAGGTCGGGGTCTACCTCTACACAATTCCGCCTATGACAGCTATCATCGCCGCCCTCTACCTGGGCGAGATCATCACCCTGAATATGCTCATCGGCGCCATCCTTGTCATCGCCGGCGTCGCCCTCACCG